>URAJ01000074.1 GCA_900545715.1 uncultured Opitutales bacterium | reverse complement strand
CCCGCGAAAGGCGAAGCGCGCGAAATAAGCCGCTCCCCGCGCGGCGCGCGGGGAACGTCCTCTCAACGCCCCTTTCGCGAAAAACTCACGGCCTCTTTGCGCGTCCGGCGCGTTTGGAGTGCCGCAGCAATTCCAATTCCCGCGTCGGAACGACGCTGAGCGGCAAAATTATGCACCCGTTTTTGTCGAAATAGTCCACAAAAGAGTTCAGGCACTGGCGCACGACTTCCGAAACCGAATATCCGGTCTGCGACTGGACGTCGGCAAGCCTCCTTTTCAGCTCCTCGTCCACCCGCAAAATTAAGTTAGAAGACAGCTTTGGTTTCATGCCCTTAAAATTACAATAGATTTACGTATCCACGAAGATTTCACTTGCATTATAATGTATGCGTTCGTATATACACAATCACCATGAAAACATATCTTAAAAAAACGCTCCTTCCCATTCTCTCAACTCTGCTTGTCGCGCAGTTCGCAGCCGCCGAAAGCGCAATCCGCCCCGACTGGGCCCAGACTGAAAGGTCGGGCTACGGGAAAGTAAGGCGCGGCGGCTACGCGGCCTCCGCAACCGCCTTCGGCAAAAACTACATATCTTTCGGCGCAAATGTCAACCAGGCGTCGCTGAACGATTACGATACAAATACCGGCGCAGGGGCAAATTTCGAGCTGAAATGGAACCTGTTCAAGGACGGGACGGATACTTTCGGCATAGACGCCTCCGTCCCGCTAATGTTTAACTGGCTGGAAACTAGCGATTATAACGTAAACGGCTACGAATTTGAATTTCCCCTCTACATCAGCGGATATTACAGGCTGCGCGTGGAAAAAAATTTTGAGCTTACGCCGTTTATCGAAGCCGGATGCGGCGGTTTGTACGCCGCCTCCGACAACGACGGATATTGGTCCGACAGGGTAAACTTCATGTGGGGGCTTGGCGGAGGCGTAGAAGCCCTGATTTACAAAAAATTCGCTCTCACGCTAAAATACAATTATTCCGACGTGCCAAACAGCAATTTCGGAGTTGGGAATTACCACATAGGCTATATCGACCGCCACACCATCAGCGTCGAGGGAACCTACAAATTCGCGCACAACTGGGCGGTATCGCTATGCTACCAACACTGGATCTTCAAAAAAGACAATACGGCCGATTTGGGGCTGGTCAAAGTGAGGTTTGAACTCTAAAAATCGCGAAAGCGGGGCGAGAATATTCTTGACCCGCCCGCCGGCAATTTCTTAATCATAGCAACTTAAGAAAATATGAAGACTATCTTACGACTCGCACTTGTATGTTTAACGGCGGCGGCTCTTTGCGGATGCGCCTCGACAAACACGGAGAAGTCCATCAGAATGGCAAAAGCCGGCTATACCAAGCTTTCGGAGCATTTCGGCGGCGCCCCCAAAGCCAAATTGCACGCCGCAACCCTCAACTCGCTCCAAGAGAGGGGATGGAAAATCATCTCCGCCGGCAATCCCATATCGGCGAGGTATGTCAAAGGCTACCAGCGGGCGTTTCTGAAAATCGAAGTCTCCGACAACACGTTGCTGATAGACACAAAGGGTTCCTGGTGGAAAAACGAACCCTATGTGCCGCTCAATTATATAAAATATTTGAAAAAAAGCATTGCAAGAAATCTCTAACCGCGCGTGATGCTGTGCGCAAATTCAGATAAAATGGAATTAATAGCATTGATATTCATAGCAATACTCGGCGAACTTCTCGATATACTCCTGAAAGGGAAAACATGGAAAGATATTGAGAGCAACGCTCACCTTGACGACTACAACGACGGAGACGGCTCGATGTGACTTTCCCGATCGCCATGCGAAATATATCCATATAACACCATCCCACATAGAAATTAAGGGGAAAGCCGACGACTTAAAATTTGGCGAAAACAAGTTGCCTTTTTCACCGGCGCGCAGTAGGCTTGCTATGCGCGTCTTTTTATTTTCAACACGCAATCGGCGCGCGATAAACAGGCATTCACCCGCGACACACTAAAAGGGAAACCGCAAAAAATGCGACTCAGGAGCATCATCTTATTACTCTCGGAAATACTCTCCGAGCTGAAAGCATTGCGCAAAAGCGTCGAAAAAATCCTCCGCATTCAAAAAGGCGAAGACGATTCTCATGCGGACTTTATTTCTGCAAGAAAAGCCGCGCAAATACTTGGAATAAAAACGTCTCGGCTGTGGCAGATTGTCGGCGAGTATGAAGCCGCCGGTGAAAAAATTCGCGCGGGGCGCAATCGGTATGACGCGCACAAGATACGCACAATAGCTCGTTTGAGGGCAGGATAAACTACGGCATTCGCTGAAATCAACGCCTATAAACCGCAGGATATTGAGGCGGGGGACCGATTGCGCACTTAGCGCGAGCGGGAGTAAGTATATGCGAACCCCCAAAAACGGAGAAGCCCGAACGCTTAACTAAACGTCCGGGCTTCATTAT
>URAJ01000073.1 GCA_900545715.1 uncultured Opitutales bacterium | reverse complement strand
TGTCCAATGCGGCGTCTTTCATTAAAATCCACTGACTTTGGTGTTGACCCAAAAAGGGAGCCGCCGCCGCAGTCGCGAAGACCGTTCTCTTTATAAAGCTTCTTCTATTTATTTTTTCTTCTTTCATAAATGTCGTTTCCTTTATTGGAATTACATAAAGACTCGCAATCAAGGCACTATGCGATGTGCGCAAGTTGAGGGCGTTTTTATAAAAATTTTCACAATTTAACGATTAGTCAAGCATTAAAAAAACGCTTAGAGCAAACCGCAACAAGCTTGCCTATCGGAGAAAAGCAACGCCAGTTAACGCCTTTTTTTGCCGCCTTTGCCGCCGCCCCTGCGGCCTCCCTTTCCGCCGCGGCCGCTAAACTCTTTATAGCTTTTACTCTTCTTAGCCTTTCGGGCGTAGGCGATTTTCGCGCCCGCAAAGCCGCTTTCTCCGCGCTCGTTCAAAGGCTGCGCGCAATCGGCAAGCCGGAAGTCTATTTGGCGCTTAAACCTATCGACGCTCTCCACGTCAACATACACTTTGTCGCCTGCGCGGAAAGTGGTGCCCGTCCGCCTGCCCCTAAGCTCCGTGCCGTCGTCGGAAAGATGGTATATGTCGTCGTGCAATGTACGCAAATGTACAAACCCGTACGCTTGCGACTGCGTCAAATCCACAAAAAATCCGTGGTTTGAAAGCGATGTCACTATCGCCTCAAACGCGTTGCCCTTGCCTATTCTGCGCTCAAAATACTCCATCAATTTTATTTTGTGCGACTCCCTCTCGGCCTCCGTGCTATTGCATTCCGTGCGCGTTATGGCCTCCGCCACGGCGTCAAGCTCCGTCTTTGTTAGAGCCGCCGGCGCGTATTTCGGAGCCGTTGGGATTTTGCGCTCCCATAGCATGCGGTCGAAACACCTGTGCACTGTGAGGTCGGCATAGCGGCGTATCGGAGACGTAAAATGGGCGTAAAAGCGCATGTACAGCCCGTAGTGCCCGTCGGGGCTCGCCCTGTACTCCGCCCTTTTGAGGCTGCGCAAAAACATTGTTTTTAGAATGTACGCCTGCGGATGGGCGTTTATCTGTTCGAGCAATTTTATGATTTCACGGCGGCTTGTGAGGTCGCCGCACTCGATGCCGAAGGGCTCGAGCTCGTCGCGGAGTTCGGTGAGTTTGTCCGGATCGGGCTCGTCGTGGACGCGCGATATGTACGGAATTTTAGCCCCAAACAGCGCCTTCGACACTTCCCTGTTTGCCGCAAGCATAAACTCCTCCACAAGCTGGTGGCTCTCGTTGTATTCTATTTTTTCAATTCTGTCGGCGTAGCCGTCTTTATCGCAAAATATTTTAAACTCCGGCATATTCAGGTCGAGGCTTCCCTCCTTCATTCTGCGCTGGCGCATGCCCGAGGCTATACCCCACAAGGTGCGCACCATTTTTTGAAGCGCCGCAAGGCTCTCGGAAGAAAGCTCAGTCAAATCCTTGCCGGGAAACGCCGTCTCGTAATTCTCTGGTGGCCTTACAGCCGCCGCCTCGCCGAGATTGTCGAGCGTTATCAGCGCGTGCGCCTGCTCGTATGACAGCCTCTTGGAGCTGCGTATCACCGAATTTGCAAAATGCGTATCCAAAATATTTCCGTTCGGGCTAACTGTCAGAAATACGCTTTTTACGAGCCTGTCTTCGTCCTCTACAAGGCTGCATATGCCGTTTGAGAGCTTGAACGGAAGCATGGGGATAACCGTCCCAACAAGGTATGTGGAATTTCCGCGTTTTGCGGCCTCGCGGTCGAGCGGCGAAGAGGGCTTTACGTATTTTGAGACGTCCGCAATGTGGACCCCGACTTCGTAATTCCCGCCCTCGGCAGGGCGCAGGGATATTGCGTCGTCGAAGTCTTTTGCGTCTTCCGGGTCAATGGTTATTGTGGGGATTGAGCGCGCGTCGAACCTCCCGGATATGTCGCGGGCCGAGACTTCGCACGGGACAGAATCCGCGCATTTTTCGACCCCGTCCGGGAAAGTTTCCGAAAGGTCGTATTTCACAAGTATCGAGCGGTACTCCGCCATCGGCGTGTGGCTCTCGCCGAGATTCTCCACTATCTCGCCAGTGGGATTCATATGCTTTTGAACCCACTCGTTCAGGCGGACAACCACTTTGTCGTTCTCCTTCGGCGGCGGAACGACTCCCGATTTCGCCGGGTCGGAGACAATTACGTCGTAGAAAAACTTTGGATCGTCCGGCACGACATGCCAGAACGAATACGATCTCCTAAGCGTCCCAACGACCTTGGAGTTCGCCCGCTCGAGAATTCTAATTACTTTTGCATATCTAACTTTTTCGTCGTAGTTAGCGGCATTCCAATCGCGCCTTCCGTTTCTGCCCCTGCGCGGCTTGAAAGAGTCGGGGAGCAACCGCGCGAGAACTTTGTCGGAATTTAGGGCAACGCCAGTGTCCTCCGGGCGGATTTCTATTCTTTCGTCGGAGCCCGGAACGTCTAAAAATGCCCCGCCGCGCTGTCTAAACGCTATTGTCCCCGCAAGAAGATTCAAATCGCCCGAAAGCCCGTAGCGGTCGCCCTTTACTTTCGCCGCGGTGCCGTCGGCGATAAGGGAGTCCATCGCCTTCCGAAGGGGCGCGCAAGCCTTTCGGGAAAGGCCAAGGGCGGTCGCTATTTGCGGGAGGGTAAGCGGGGTGTAGCTTTTGCTCTTCATGAAGTCGAGCAGGTCTTTTCGTATGTCGCTTTTCATTTGGATATATTAAATATTTCAACGGGAACCATCGCGGCGAGCGCAATCGCCGCCAAAAGTATTTCTATCCGCGCAAGCCTTATTCCATTTGCCTTTCCGAACGCGCAAAGCAGGAATGCCGCAAGCTGGGCGCAGAAA
>URAJ01000072.1 GCA_900545715.1 uncultured Opitutales bacterium | reverse complement strand
GCGAAACTTGCGAAGGCTTTAATGCGGGCGGAATAAGCCTGCCTGCAACATAGTCAGCAATGCTGTACGGCGCGGCTGGCGCGCTTACGTCAAAATTAAAAACGTACAAATTGCGCAACATCATCGGATGCGCCGACGCAGGCTGTACCGAATAATTTGCATTGTAAGTGTTTACAGCGTAATTAACAGTTCCGCTTAAAGAATCTAATGTTAATCCTTTGTAATGACTTGTAGCTACTTTTGCTCCGTCAACGTATATATCAAAATTAACAGGCGTTGATTCTAATTCTCTGCAAACTCCTATAATAGCATGCTCTTTGCCTAAAAATGTATCCTTGTCAAAAAAGTAAGATACTTCTGAATATGATAGAGTTCCGTCTGTATTTTTTGAAATTCTTAACTGAATACTAGGATTGTTTTTTACGTTGTTAAAACATATTGAACCCCATAACGCCCCAGTTCCGTTGTTTCCAAACTGAAATATTGTTTGAATCCCCTGGGTTGAGCCTTCCCAAGAATCAACCCGCACAGTTGCGCAAATCGAGAACGGAAAATTGGGAATCGTAAAATTCGACCCAAAGAGTTTGGCGTTGTTGAAATACAAAGTGCCATACGGAAGCTTGGAAAGGTGTGAATCTAAAACTTTATTTTCTATTGCAGTAATAGTATTTTCTGCCGCATTTATATTTCCCTCTATAATGTTTATTTCAGATTCTATTTCGTTTAGCGACTGTTCCGTACTTTCGGCGCTTGCGTAAAGATCTTGCGCTTCGGATTTTTTCAAATATTCCGAATGCTCGTGGGTGGCGTCGGCTTTCTGCGAGCATGCGGATTCTATTGATTGCAGAGTTTCGGCCGCGGAAAGCGCGCCTAAATTTTCGAGGGCAACCGCCTTATCAAGTAAATCCGAGAGGTTTTTGTCTTTTTGTAAAAAAATACCTTTCGCGTCTTCCGTTTTTAAAAAAGACTGCACAATTTCCGTTTCCGCCGCCGGAGAATCTCCAAATGATTCTTCAATATTTATCCAGCCCTGCGTGAAAGTTGTCCGTTTCCCTTCGGGGGAAAATGCGCATATGCGAATCCATTTTGAGCCTGCTTCAAATGCGTTTTCCTCCGCCGCAACTTCTATTATTGCATTAAAGGAGCAAGTGTCGGATATGTCGGAAATATCCTCAGTGCTTTTGGAAAGTAGGAGCTTTACGCTTCGCGGCGACGGCGCGTTTCTTGCGCCAATATCGAATATCTCGACAGATACTCTCGCTACGGCTGACGCGGATATGCTCTCGCCGGATTTTGCGAGCGTTATTGCAAATTCGATGTCGTCGTGCGACTTTAACGAAATCTCGCGCGAAGTCTGCGCGTTTTTCGGAGAGTCCGAATTTTGCGAGTCGGCGCGTATTATTATTCTGTTTGTGATTGAATTGCTTTGTGTAGCCATGATGGGCTACAAATATCACACAACAGTGATAGCCGCAAATTTACTTTGGGAAGAGTTGATTGGGGAAAAGTTTTGGGAATTTTTGAGTCGCTATTTTCTTTTACCGTTTTTGGCGGCGTCGAGTTCAACTTCAAAGAGCAGGTCGTCGCGGCAAACAGTGCTATATGAAGGGCAGTGTGGAAGCTCCAGATTGCGTTTGAGACACCAGTTTTTAAAGGCGGCGTAGAATTCCGGACGCTGGCAGTATGCTATCGCTCTTACCGTGTCGGAGAAATCCATATCGCGGGATTTTAGTATGCCTTCTATGACAGACATTGTGAGGTCTACTTGTTTTTCAATATCGCCAAAGTGAGCAGTTGCTCCTCCCGGTTCTATGCTTGCTGTTCCGGATATTATTATGCGCCTTGAATATTCGGTATCGATTTCCACAGCCCTTGAAAACGAGCTTCCGTATTCGGGCGCACCACATTGCAGAGGGGATTGAAGCTCGCGCACGTCCCAAAATCTATTGGTGCCGTCGCTTTTTATGGCGAGTATTCCGCTTTCAATCTTGGCTCCCGCGGGATTGGGAGCGCCGATTCCCGTGCTTGCGGGTAGCAGCGCTTTAAATATGCCTTCTTTCTGGAAAAACTCAGTTCTGGCGCGGTTAAATTCGGAATACCAGTCGAGCAATTCAAAATTGTAAAACCAAGTTCTTGCAATGTCTGTAAATTTATATCCTCCGCTTTCGAGCAGGTGCTTCATCTCCGAGAGATTTTTTAAAGTTTCCCCGTAGCCCTCAGCATCGGATTTTCCCGGCGTTATTCCGAAGCTTCTAAAATATTTTATTCCGCCCGCCGCATACGTTGCGGTAAAGTAGTCTCCTACTTTGTTAAAATTCGCGCGCGTCCCTCTAATTGCGGTAATATGGGCGCCTGCGAGAACCGGAAGCTCATTTTCGCGGAGCGGTAAAATATGGTTTGCCGGTATTCCCTCCAAAATATTTCCTGCCGCTTCCGCCACCCACTTTGGCCCGAATAGTTCTGCGCAGACAATCTGGGCGCCGAGGTTTTGCATTGTACGGCTTGCGCGCCCGAATTCGGAAACAGCCTCATCATGCGATTCGAATATGAGCGGCATGTGAAGTTCGGCGATATCTGTATCGAGCAGTATTTCCCTCATTTTTATTATTTCCTCCCTTTGGTGAAACGGCGCTTAAAGTATCGATAGTTGCGCGCCGTACATTTACATAAAAATACGTGTGCGGAATCTGTCAATCCTTTGTATTGAAATTGAGTTTTTTATATAAAACAAATCTGAGGGTGCAATGTTTGCCAAGTTCCGTATTTTTTGTTTAATATGCGCTTATGGAAAAAATATTTTATGGGGGAATTAATTAGGGAAACAAAAAAAAGCTTCTGCTTAACCGAAGCTTTTTGAAGTTTTGTTAGCGAGTAATGCTTTCCGCAGTAAATAGGGCTATCTTTTCCTACGCGCCGCTATTGCAAGCGCTAAAAGCCCTATAAGCGCGCCTATTTCAGCCGGTTCCGGGACGCTCGCGAACGATACCGTAAGCGTATTGCCCACCCATTCAAAAT
>URAJ01000071.1 GCA_900545715.1 uncultured Opitutales bacterium | reverse complement strand
GCGGGAGGTCGGACGGGAACTTCAACTCATTCGGAGACGCTTTTTCAAGGATAGGAAAATAAAATGTTTGGGAAAATCGCAGCGGCGGCAATATTTTGCGCGGCGGCGTTTGCGGCGGCAACCACCGCGAGCGCCGATATCGACTATTCCGCCCTTGCGAATCCCCAGACATATAAGAATGTCGATACCATATACCGCTCGGAATCGGGAAATTCGATAGCGCGTATTCGGTTAAAATCGATGAATTTTGAAAGCCGCGTGAAGAAATGGGGGATTCCAATCCCCCAGACTCTCCTGATACGCACGCTTACAATAGACGTCTATTGCAGAAACCTGACCGACGCGGAAATTCAAAAGCTGAAAGCCCCCCCGCTGTTTTTCATAGCCGCCGAAAATTTTTCCCTCGTACTATACGGCAAGAGAAACAAGGTGACTGTGCGCTCAAACCATGCTCTCCTAAAAAAGGACCTGTCGATAGTTCTGACGGGCGACGTAAAAATTTCTACCGACAAAGGCCAGATGTCGCTCGGAGACTCCGCAACATTGTCGCTAAACGGCAGAATGCTAAAATTTTCGTACGGGGAAAACGGAGAGAAGTTTGCGATAAAATTTTAACTTTCCGCTAATATTTTACGGGCATATGCGCGACTCCACACGGTATGCAAATATTTTTCCTCACACCAATCGAAACTCTAAAAGCGCACAGTTCTTGAGGGATAGCGCTTATAAAATTTTTTTAATTTTTATCCGCAACCCAAACTTAGCGCTAAAACCTTAAAAATTTTAGCGAAGAACCTATCCTGCCGAAAGCGGGGCTATCCCAAATTGCGCCGTAAAATAATGTAGTGGTAAAATAACAGCGCGGCGCGGTTGGGAGCATAAGTTGCAACACCCAATCCGTGTGGGGTATTGCCGAAAGTATCTGGAATTTGGCGGCAAAAAAATCAATATCCGAAAGAGTTCTCGCATAAGTTCCCGCGCGCAAAATCAATATTGTCTTGCGATTTTTAACGCGCAGGAATTTAATTTTCGGAATGAAAAAGTTTTCTATTTCGGCAATTTTCACAATATGCATGTGGCTATGCGCGACAGCCTCGTTCGCGGCGCCGCAGAAATCCGGCAACTGGACAATCGAAGGCAAAGAGGTCACCGCTCCCGACGGGGCGATTATCCTATCTAAGGGCGCCTCGGCGACGCTCTCGCCAAAACTAAACGGCGGGGATTTTAAAGACTTCGACCTCTCATTTAAAGCCCGTACGATAAACGGAGCAACAGGGTTCCTCGCCTTCCACACGGGTCCCGACTTTTCAAATGGCTATAAAGTTGCAATAGACAATTCAAAAACGTCAAAAGTGTGGTGGAGAAAGACGGGCAGCCTAATCGGCGTCAGGAATGTCGTGAAGCGGATTTCCGAAGACGGGCAATGGGCGCAAATAGACGTAAAAGTCTCCGGAAACCTCGTGGAAGTAGATGTCAACTCCCACAGGCTCGTCGAATACGCCGAACCCGAGAACCCGTACAGGCTGCCACAAAACGCAAATATGCGCCTCGGCAAAGGCGCCGTCGCGCTAAAATGCGTATCCGGCGACGGGATTGAAATAAAAGATTTTAAAATAAAAAGGCTCGCCGCAGACGGCAAGAGAGCGGAAGCCGAACCTGAGAGCGCAGACGGCGTAATCGCCCTGCACCAGTCCGACTTCCCCGTACTCGACTACCACGTGCACCTCAAAGGCGACCTAGATTCGCAAAAGGCAAAAAAACAGTCCTTAAAATACGGAATCAACTACGCCATCGCCGTGAACTGCGGCAAAGATTTTCCTGTAAACAAAGACTCCCTCGCCCTCGAATTCCTCGAAAAAAATAAGAATGAGCCATACATTTTGGCAATGCAGGCGGAAGGCAGGGAATGGATGAAACTCATCTCAAAACCTGTGCGCGACAAGTTCGCCTATTCCTTTACCGACGGAATGACTTTTGAGGACTACGACGGCAACCGCGTCCACTTGTGGAAGCCGAACGAAGTTAAAATAAAAGACAAAGAGGCGTACATGGACATGATTGTCGAAAAAATCTGCGGAGTACTCGGCGAGCCCGCCGACATATACGCAAACGCAACATATCTCCCCGGCGCTCTCGCCCCGGAGTACGAAAAGCTCTGGACAAAACAGCGCCGCCAAAAGGTGCTGGACGCCCTCGCGCGCGGGGGAATGGCGCTTGAAATAAGCGCAAAATACAATATTCCCGACGCAGAATTTATAAAGGCTGCAAAGGCGCGCGGAGTAAAATTTACATTCGGCAGCAACAACGGCGACTCAAATTTCGGCAAGCTTGAATACTGCATAAAAATTATGCGCGAGTGCGGCCTTACCCCGGAAGATATGTTTAACCCGAACAGGGAAAATAGATAAAAACCGCAAAACTTTATCCGCCGCAGGGGCAACCCATCGGCGGTTTTTTTTGTCCGCAAAAAATTCACATAGAAAAGGATTCTCCCCACAAAAGAGAGAATAAAAAATTCATACGCCGATAAAAAACTTTGCGCCCGCCGCGGCTCAGTACGTTAAAAAAACGCCCCTTCGGCAATCACGCCTTACCACGGGTCTTCAGCCTTAAAATGTTTCGGATAACGCGCCTTCAATTCTTTGCGAACATTTGCCCACGAGGTTTTCCAAAACTCTCCGAGATCGGTGGTCGTTTGAACGGGCCTTCCGTTTGGGGCAAGTATCTCAAAAACCGGCACTACTTTTCCGCCGCATATGGAAAGCCCCTTTGAATCAAAACCGAATAAGTCCTTAAAAGATGCCGGCACAACCGCCCTTTTCATTGCGGCATCGTACTTTATCTCAACGGGCCTGCGGCGCGGAGAAATGCGCACTTCCTTCGGCGCGGCGTATTTCAGGAACTCCGCCTGCCCCGCCGAGAGCCAGTCGTGCAGTGCCGAATGGACGTCGAGATTCTTGACTTGCGAAAGCGAGTAAGAGCCCAAGCACATCTGCAAAAATATCTCCTTCAGCGCCGCGCTGTCTATCGGGGCGATTCCACTTTCAGGGCAAACGGCAGCAACCAAGTTTACCCTCTCTATAAACGCCTTGGCGGAATCGTCAAAATTTTTGAGAATCGACGGCGACTCGAATATCTTTTCAACAAGCAGCTCCGCAGCCTCGCCAGCAGGCGGCTCCGCCCCCGAATTTTCGGATATTACGAGATCGCGGAATTTTAACGTTTCGCCGCACACCACCCTCCTTTGGCGCTCGTCGAACCTAACACCCTTTTCAGACGTGAAGTCGGATGCGAACAGCTCGCGCAAATTTTCGACCGTTATGGGGGTCAAGAGCGACGCCATTATCGAAACGCCTTGCGCCCCTCCCTGTCTTTCCTGCAAGTCGAGCGCGACAAACAGATCGTCGGCGTACGCGCGCGACTGCCTGCTTATCTCCCCCTTTTTGCCCGCCGCGAGCGCGCATGCAAGCGTGCCCTTGTTGAGCCGCACCCCCACATGCTCGGAAAACGCCGACAAAACGCACATCGCAACTCTCTCCCCTTCCGCTCCGCCAGTCTCGTCCGTCCCGTTCGCCCCGCAGAGGCGCGCGCCTTCGCCCTTCCCTCGCGCTTCAAGGCGCAATGCTGCGCGCTCGAGGTCGG
>URAJ01000070.1 GCA_900545715.1 uncultured Opitutales bacterium | reverse complement strand
GCCAAAAGCTCCTGCCGCCGTTTGACAAAAACTTGTTGCGCAAGTCCACTTCCATGCGCTTGGCAATCTTGCCCATCAACACGCCGCGCTTTTTATCAAAGCCATTTATAAGCGCCTCTATACGCTCCTTTGTATTGCCGGAGAACTTTACGTCTATGTTAAGCATAATAGCCCTCCGTTTCTAAATGCTTGACTTGGGAGAAATTTTCGCAACTATGCAAGGTACAATGTTGGAAGGTGGATACGATACGGTTGAAGAGCGCGACTTTTTTAGGTGGAATAATGCCGAATGGGAGCGCGTGTCTGCCGCAACCGATATGTCTGAGGAAGAGCAACACAACCGCAGGGCTGAGCTTGCTGAACTTAAAAAACTTTCCCAACCATACAGAAATAAAGATGCTCTTCCCGCTTTTAGGGAAAGCTACGTTGCGCGCCTTAAGAGCGGCAAAAACTATTACTCCCAGCGCCCGCTTCATTGGGATTCCTCCACCGTTAAATAAATCGTGTCGCCGCGCACTTCCTTTTTTAGGATTTTCATTCTCCCGCCGCGCGAAAACAGCACCTCTTGTTCGATTGTATTGCGTTCAAAATACCTCTTTACCACTTCGCCTATGTATTTTGCGTTTGAGTGCTTCACAACCGTGATGAATACCTTTGTGGGTTTCTTCATGTAGTTTTCTTTAACCATTGCAGCGTTGGTCGAGTAAGACTCAAATGTAGAGCGCTCAAAATACCCGCTTTCAACCTGATCCATAAAGCCGTCGTACAGTTCTTTCTGGTTCGGGTATTTTGTGTTCCAGCTCATGCCGCGGTAGAGCTTTTCGTCCGATTTCATGGGCTCTATGCGCTTTAATAGCCGCCCGAAGTGGTAGGCCTTGTCGCTTGTTGTGTGGTTTTTTATGTAGTCGGAATCTTTCGTCCACTCAATGAGGGCGTCGCGCTGATGGTAGGGGCTTTTGCCGTCGCCATAAAAGTTTTCAGGCAGCGGCTTGTTTAAAACATCAACAATGTCCTTTGAGGAATATGGCTTAGTTCCGTTTGGATCGGTGAATACAAGCTTGTCGCCCTCCCACTTGGCAAGGCCTTTTAGCTTCTCGGAAATGTCCGCTTTTAAGCTTTCAGACGCCCCGCGGATTTCGCTTTCAAGGCTCTCGTTTATAGAGGGTATGTCCTTGGGCTCGGCAAAGCTGTCTTCGGATATTGCGCCGCACCTTACGGCCTCACCGCGCGAAACGTCGCGCAGGCCCATGCCTGAGTTGAAGTCAAAAGGCGGATAAGGGTTTCCAAAGCGCGATATTTTCGACCATATTGGATCATTTACCTCGGCAATCATCTTGCCGCCGTAGAGCTTGCCGCCCGCCGCTTTCCAACGGCTCTTCCAATCGCGCGGCTGGCGCGCCTGCTTGACGCGTATAAGCTCGTAGCAAGGGTAGATGTCGAGGTCTTCCTGGGCTTCGGCATAGCGCGCGTAGCCCTGCGCCATTTCAAGGTTGGTGCGCAAAATCAAGTCTTGGCGGCGGAAGGTGTTTAAGTCTCTTATTGAACCTTTTGTTCCGTCGGCGGGCTTGTAGCCTACCGAATCAAGCGCCTTTTGAATGGCAAGCCGCGCGTCCGACATTGAAAGATTGCCCTTTGCAAAGTCAGCGCAGGCGCGCTGCATCGTATTTACAACCTTCGCGTTGTTTACGGTGGCAGACCAAAAGGCGCGCTCGCGTATCTGACACGAAAGCTCCTGCATCTCGCGCGTTGTAAGGTCTGTCGCGATTGCCTGTTTGCGCTCGATATACGCGCCGACTGTGCGGTCGTAGGGCATTGGGTTTAGAGTCCGTTAAAGTCGTTTCTGGTTGGCACTCCGCGCCCGCTTGCTTCAACAGGCGGGCATTTTTGAGCCCGCGGAACCCGCTCCGAATATCGACGCTATCGCGCGCATGCAGTCTTGCCCGCGCTTCGAGCAATACCGCAAAAACCGCATGATTATGGGCTACTTTCGCTACGGCTCACTCCAATCCCAGATAGGGCGCGCGAAGTACGATAACGTCGGCTCTATTGAAAAGCGCCTCTCTATATATAAGAGCGACCACAACCGCGAACATCTCGTAGACATCGCCAATCTCGCCATGATAGAGTTCGCCACCCATCCGGATTATCCATTCAACCCATCCGATGACGGCGTTCATGCGGCGAAAAAAAATGAAAAAAATCGTCCAGAGAGACTTGACTTCAATCGGCTGTAGAGCGTGTGTACGCACACAATAAAAAAACAGCCATGAATATAGAATAAATATTAAACTCAAACCTCACAAAATCTGATAAAATGCGCCGCCTCTTTGACGAGGGCAAAAGCCGAAAGGAAGTTGCCCTCCTTCTGGGAGTCGGATACGGTTTCGTCCAAAACGTCTACGCCAAATACTTCTCCAATCGCCCTCTCTCTCCAGAGGGCGATTTTGTTTTTAGCCGCAGCTTCGGTATAGAGCTTGAAATAATACATAATAATAAGAGAGAGTTGTGCGACGCTGTTCGTTCTCGCGGCATCTCCTGCGAAATTGAAGGCTACAACCACTCGACGCGCTGCCACTGGAAAATAGTATCCGACGCTTCGGTAAACGGCGGCTACGAGCTCGTAAGCCCAGTCCTCAAAGGTCAGCGCGGACTCGACGAGATCAAGGCCGTCTGCGAAGCCCTCGCTGAAGTCGGTGCATTGATAAACAAGAGCTGCGGATTCCACGCCCACTTCGGGACGGACGATTTTAAAGACAGCATATCGGTCTGGCGCAACCTCTATATAAACTACGCGACGCTGGAAGAGGATATAGACGCCTTCATGCCGCCGAGCCACAGACATAACAGATATTGCTCAAGTTTAAAAGTTAGCAACTGGCGCGAAAAGATGGATTCCGCCCAAACGCTTATTGATATCGAAAGATCCGTAACAAACCGGAGCCGTTACTTTAAACTAAACAGCCAAAGCTACTGGCGGCATGGAACGGTCGAGTTTCGGCAGCACAGCGGCACGATTGAGTACGACAAAATCAAAAACTGGCTGCTCTTTTGCGCGCGATTCGTCGATTTTTCAAAGCGCGAAAGGCTCGATCGCGGAGGCGAATGCGCGCTTGAGAAATTCCTCGACAGAGGCCTGGCAGATTTCTACAAACAACGCAAACAAAAGTTCGAAAGGAGATAAAATATGGCAAAATACGAAATGCGCGGCGGAGGGACAATATCGGGCGACAATGCCCAGGAAGTTGTCGAGGCGATAAGAGCCTCGTCTTTCAACCCGGAGGCCGATACGGAGGCATTTGTGCGCGCTTTGGCGGAGCGCTGCAAAACCTATGACGGATCGACGATCCGTACGGATACCTTCGACAACACAGTGGCTGACCTTCTAAAGGCGGGCTTTCTAACGCCTTGCAAATAGAAAGTTTCTTTAAGGCTGTTTCAAGAACGTTGCATAGTTATTGCAACGTTTTTTTTGGGATCTTGCAAGGCGCGGTGGTTTGGGCACAAGTTTCCTCAAACGTTCGATTTTTTAAGAGATTATCGGTCCGCGCGTCGATTTTTTCCTCAAACCAGCACATGACTAAAATGGGCACGCAACTATTGATTTTAAGGGCATTTAAGCCCATTTAAGGCAATTTAAGCCTTCCTCATATCTAACTGCTCAAATCACTGAAAATGGGCTTGTTGCGTGAAATTTTAAACGGAGAGAGAGGGAATTGGACAAGATTCGCAAGTCCTTAAATACCAACAACAGCACCTTTTCGATGGTATCGATTAGTTGCAGTTTAGTTGCAAGGTTTCACCAAATATT
>URAJ01000069.1 GCA_900545715.1 uncultured Opitutales bacterium | reverse complement strand
GAGAGAGCGACCGCGGCGCACGCGCGCTTTATGGCGTCGCGGCGTTTTATCAGGGGCCTAAATGCGGATTTCATAAATACGCAAATATAAAAACGCGCAAAATAGAGTCAAATTTTTTTAACTATCAGCCTTCGAGGCTCGCGCGGAGTTCTTCGAGCTCCTCCCAGCGGGACATCAAGCGCGCGTCTTCGGATTTTATCCATTCTATCCGCGCGTTAATTTCCTCAAGCTTGTCAACATTTGCAACCACGAACTGAGAGTCTGAAAGCTTTTCGGCAAGCTCGGCCGACTCCGCTTCAAGCTTCTCTATCATCTCCGGAATTTTTTCAAGCTCCTCGCGCTCCCTGTTTGTGAGCTTTGAACGCCGCTTTGGCTGCTGGGGCAAAGATTCCGCTTTTTTTGCAGATGCCGCCTTTGCGGGAGCGCTATTTTCGGCGCGGTATTTCTCCCATTCGTCGTACCCTCCGACGAGTTCTATAATGTTGCCGTCGTCGCCGAAGCAAAATACGCCGTTTACTATATTGTTCAAAAACTCCCTGTCGTGGGAAACTATCAATATTGTTCCGGAAAACGACACGAGGGCGTTTTCGAGAATTTCTATAGTTTCCATATCGAGATCGTTCGTGGGCTCGTCGAGGACTATCAGGTTTGCGGGTGTGGAAAACACTTTGGCGAGCATAAGGCGGTTTTTTTCGCCTCCCGAAAGCGAGCCGATTTGCGTCATAACGCGCGAAGAATCGAACAAAAAGCTCTGCAAATAGCCCACTACATACTTGCGCTGGCCGTTTACCGTCACGTATTCGCCGCCGCCTCCGATAAATTCAAACGGGGTGGACTTCGGGTCGAGCTCCCCCCTCAACTGGTCGAAGTAGGCAATTTTTAGCCCCGTTCCCTCCGAGACTTCGCCGCTGTCGGGCTTTATTTTGCCAAGCATTATATTAAGCAGGGTCGTTTTGCCGCAGCCGTTGCGGCCGATTATCCCTATTTTATCGCCGCGGAATATTGTAGCCGAAAAATTTTTTATTATCTGCTTTCCGCCGTACGACAGGCTTATGTTTTTTAGATCGAGAACTTTTTGGCCGCTCTCCGTAAAATCCTGCGTTTTTAGCTCCACAAGCCCCTGGCGCTCGACGCGCGCGCGCCGCAAATCGCGCAGGCGCATAAGCTCTCTCACCCTGCCTTCGTTTCTCGTGCGGCGGGCCTTTATGCCGCGCCTTAGCCACGCCTCCTCTTTTGCGAGTTTCTTGTCGAACTCGGCCTCGTTGCGCTCTCGCGCGGCCAATAGTTCGTCCCTGTTTAAAAGGAATTTGTCAAAGCCGCAGTCGAAAGCTATCAGTTTGCCCCTATCTACCTCTGTCACGCGCGTTGACAAGTTTCGCAGAAAAGTTCTGTCGTGGGACACAAAAACCATCGTCTTGCCGCAGCTTTTCAAAAATTTTTCGAGCCAGACGACCGAGTCGATATCCAGATGGTTTGTCGGCTCGTCAAGAAGCAGGACGTCCGGATCGGAAATTATCCCCGCGCCAAGAAGCGCGCGGCGCTTCAAACCCGCCGAAGCCGAGCGGGTATCTTGGAGCGGGTCGAGTTCAAGCCTGTCTGAGGTTTCCAAAATTTTAACCTCGGCAGCCCATATTTCGGATTCCGCAACCCCGCGCGAAATTTCTTCAAATTCTCCGCGCTCCGCTTCCGAAGCTTTCCCAGCCTCGATTTTTCTGTGAGCCGATGCGGCTTTTCCCGCCAATCCGAGCCCTGATGCAAGCACGTCGAAGACGCTTCCCGTAAGGTCGGATGGTACGTCTTGCGGAAGGTAAGCCGATGTTAGATTTTTAACGCGCTCAACGGTGCCGGAATCGGGGCGGACTATACCCGCAATCATTTTCAGGAGAGTTGTCTTGCCGCAGCCGTTGCGGCCTATTAGAGACATTCTGTCGCCCCTTTCGACGCTCAGATCAGCCTCGTCGAGAAGAGTCCGCAAACCGTATCTCAGAGAAACTTTATTTAGAGAAATAAGACCCATAAAGTTAAGAAAATTACTGTTGGGCGCGCGCAAATCAACGCAAATTTAAACGCTAAAAAAAATTTTGCGCGCACACAAACCGCGCACGTTTTGTCTGCCCGCATAATTGCGGCCGCTCAAACTATGTTGCACGACCCCAAAAAATTTTGTTGTCGCCGACACTAAACGGGTGCATACTCGCGCTATATTTATTAAACAAAAAACAATAGCGGTAAAAACTAGATAATGAAAGCGGGAGAACTGTTTGATCTGCCAACATCGCTTGAAAGATTCGCGGAATTTTTCACGCCTGAAATGTCGCCGTGGGAATGGGTGGGCAATATAAAAAAGGCGCTTGCGAGCGTGGATTTTTCTTCTCTCGACTCAAAGAGCGACATTCCCGACGGAGTGACTATCCGCGGGGACGTCTATATTCACCCGTCGGTTAAATTGCCCGCATACGCCGAAATAAACGGCCCCGCATGGATAGGCGCAAACGTGGAAATGCGCATAGGCTGCTTCATTCGCGGCAGCGTCATAATCGGAGAGGGCTGTGTCGTCGGGAATTCGTGCGAATATAAAAACAGCCTTCTTCTCGACAAGGTTCAGACCCCCCACTACAACTATGTGGGCGACTCCGTCCTCGGCAACAGGGCCCACCTCGGCGCCGGCGTAATATGCGCAAACTTAAGGCTCGACAAAGGCAACGTAATGGTGACCCTCCCCGAAGGCAGAGTAAACTCAAACATGCGCAAGCTTGGCGCGATGCTTGCGGACGATGCCGAAGCGGGCTGCAACGCCGTATTGCAGCCAGGCTGCATTCTGATGAAGCGCTCGATAGTCCTATCTTGCATGGCGTTCAAAGGCTATCTTGAAGAAAACACCATGGTCGGCGAAAAAACCCAGCTCAAAAAGATGCCGCGATTCGGATTTTAAAAATAACCCCATAAAAACAAGTTTATATGGAAATATCCGTAATAATTCCTGTATACAACGAAGAGGGAAACCTCGCCCCCCTGTTCAAGAGGCTGTGCAAATCGATGGACGAAATCGGCAGGCCGTGGGAGGTCATTTTTATAAACGACGGCAGCCGCGACGCCTCCGGAACACTGCTGCGCGACTATCAGAAGGAGCGCCCGGACGTTGTAAGAATCATAGACTTCAACGGTAACTTTGGCCAACACACGGCAATTATAGCCGGATTTGAGCGGGCAAAGGGCGACGTAGTCGTGACCCTCGACGCCGACCTCCAAAACCCGCCTGAGGAAATCGGCAAGCTAATAAAGAAAATCGACGAAGGCTACGATGTTGTAGGGGCATATAGAAAGACTCGCGAAGACTCGTTTTTCAGAAAATACGCCTCCAAGCTCGTAAACTTTGCGCGCGACAAAATGACCAATATCCGCATGAAAGACCAAGGCTGCATGCTGCGCGCATACAAAAAAAATGTGGTTGACGGAATAATCCATACAAACGAACGCTCGTTGTTTATACCGGCTCTCGCATATACGCTAGCGTCGAACCCGACAGAAGTCGAAGTTGAGCACTCGGAGAGGCTTTCAGGGGAGTCAAAATACAACCTTTACAGGCTAATCCGCCTGAATTTCGACCTCATTACGGGCTTTACGCTTATGCCGCTGCAGGTGTTTACAATAGGCGGATTTCTCGCAAGTCTTGGGTCGCTTGCGCTCGTGATGGTGCTGCTGTTCCGCCGCTTCTTTCTCGGCTCGGAGGCTGAGGGGGTTTTTACGCTTTTTGCGATTCTCTTTTTCCTCGTAAGCGTTGCTATTGTCGGGATTGGGCTCATCGGAGAATATGTTGGCAGAATATACCAAGTTGTCCAAGCGAGGCCAAAATATATAATCAAGGACACTGTCGGATTCGATGGAAAATAAGCCGCGCATTTTGTTTTTCGGATTTAGCGACGTCGGGTACAAATGCCTTAAACTTTTGCTCGACAAGGGCTGCGATGTCATTGGCGTATTCACCCACGACACCGATCCGCACGAGGCGCATTGGTTTAAAACCCCAGAGAGCCTCGCGAAAGAAAATTTTATCCGCGTTTTCAAGCCCACTACTTTGAAAACTGAAAAATGGTTCCGAAAAGTAAAATACATGAAGCCGGACTTAATTTTGTCCCTGTACTATCGGAATTTTATCCCCGAAGAAATATTTTCTCTCGCGAAACTTGGGGCGTACAATATGCACGGGTCGTACCTTCCGTCGTACCGGGGCCGCGCCCCGCTAAATTGGTCTATAATAAACGGCGAAGACCATTGCGGGGTGACGCTGCACACTATTGAAAAAAAATTCGACACAGGCGAGATAGTTGAACAGGAGAAAGTCGATTTCGGCCCCGACGAATATGTGGGGGACATACAGCCGAGAGTCGCCGCAGCGGCAGTTAGGGTTCTTGAAAAGGCCCTCCCGTCTCTCCTTGCGGGAAACCCAAACAAGACTCCGCAGGACGAATCGAAAGCGTCGTATTTTGGCAAGAGGACTCCCGAGGACGGAAGAATAGATTTTTCAAAATCCGCGCGGGAAGTCTTCAACCTCGTAAGGGGCGTGAGCAGGCCGTTTCCGGGAGCGTTCGCGGAAATCGGCGGCAAGCGGTACACCATTTGGCGCGCAAGGCCGTTGGAGGATT
>URAJ01000068.1 GCA_900545715.1 uncultured Opitutales bacterium | reverse complement strand
TCTTTCGCGAAAGGCTTGAGGGAGTAAGGCCTTACGCTCGTCACTCGGAGAGGTTGGGTCAACACCAATTCCGGCGCAGAGATGGGAAACGCCAAAATCTGTGGAATAGCGTAAATTTTTTAGTTTTTGATTTCATAGTTTTGCTCCGTCCACATTCAGCCACCGATTGGACTATATAGACAAATTTTTTATCTCGTCCGCCGCTCCATAATAAATACATCCTTTTTTTAAGTTTTCGGCGCTTATTTCAAATCAACAAACTTAATATGTTCCCTCGCCCCCCTATGAGCCAAACAAACGCCGCAATATGCCTAAGGACTTATTCATTTTAAAATCTTCGCGCGCGGACTGACAGCAAGCGCCGCAATATGCGCAATTATCCCATATTAGATTGAACATTAAAAAGCCCTATACTTTCCCGTATCGGAATTGCCACAGTACTCTCGAAAAAAAATCTGCATTTTTCTCACCCAAAAAATTCAATTCCGAGGCATAAAAAACATCTTTCACGGTGAAGCAAAAAATCCCCCGTCAATAACTGCCGGAATTTTTGATAAAAAAAGTTTATAAATAAACGCATATCTTATCCATCTGAGAGCAAACAAACCGCGTATGGCAAATTGCCCAATATAAAACGTATTGTCCAATCGCATCGCGCCCTGTTAAAAAACTACACCCAGAGCCTTGTATTTAAGCATTTCCGTCCTTATATTTTCTATAAGTTCCCCATACCACTGCACTCCGACATCTTTCGCAAAATTTCTTTCGCAGGATAGCAGGTTGCAAGGAGAAATTATAACTTTTATATTATGTATGCCTGCCTTTGCCGCGATTATAAAAACCTCCTCAACAGCGTCGTCGCCAATCGGTATGCAGCCGACAGTTCCGCTTCTGCCATGTATCATTATATCTCCGCCGAGTTCCTCTGGTTTGCGGCCGTCCGCAAGCGCCTTTTTAACGTCGAAATCGCCGGGGTAGGAAACTTTTAGGGAGAGATGGAATGTGCTGTTCGGATTCAAATATTCTATCCCATAAATTCCCTCGGGGATTTGCCTGTCTCCGCTCCTCAACTTCGGCCCCAATTTACCGCTAAAACCGGTAAACGGATAATCTTTCAAATGCTCAAATTTTTCCTTACCACCCGCGCGGCCGTAAACAGACAATATCCTCTTGCTCTTGTCGGCGAAAAACAGGACTTCTTTGGGGAATCCACGCCGGGCGATAAAATCGCTTTCCTTAGTGTTGGAAAGAAGTCTCGGTTCGTATTTTGCAACAGCCTCCTCCACGCTTTGCCCGCCTAAAAAGCGCGCGCGAAAAAAATCCAAGGCGTTTTTCGCGTAATCGGCGTTGTAGAAGTTCACGACAGCCGCCGCAATAATTCCCAAAAAAAACACCGGTACAAAAAACCATTTTACAATTTTTAAATGTCTCATAATATAAAGCCTTCTCCCCTTCCCTAAAAATTATGCAGTTTTAAGATTTGCTATAAAATGTAAGGGAAAGCGAATCAAAACAATAGAATTTATTTTTGCGGCTTCCGCCGAGGCCCCCGTTTTTTTTGCAGGCGCATTACCGCCGCCAAAAACGACAGTGTCGGCGCTCCTTACTTCGCTTATAATCCACGCGGCAAATAGAGCCGCCGAAAGGCTGAACATGCCTACCCCGCACATCATTAAAACCATTGCGACGATTTTTCCGCCCATTGTCACCGGATATACGTCGCCGTACCCCACTGTGCTCACAGTTTCCGCCGCCCACCACAGAGCGTCAAAATACGTATTTATGTTCGCAGACTCTGCCCCGCGCTCGAAATGCGATACCATCACCGAAGAAAAAATAGTTCCCGCAAAAAGCATTGAGACTGCAAGCAACAGCGTGGAACCCGCCCTGCTCGGGAAGAAAAATCCCAACCCCTTCCCCGATGAGCGCGCCGAAAGCATTATCCTCGCCGCGGAAATTATCCTCCCATACCTCAGCATCGTTATGAAGGGAATTGCCGATATTAAGTCCACAATTCCCCACTTCCAGAATCCTATTTTATCGGCCGCCGACAAATACCTCCACGCAACGTCTATAAGAAAAAATACGCACGCCGCAAAATCGGCAAGCCTGAATATTTTTACAGCTTCGGAGTCCTCCACAAATATGTGCGGATACGCAAGCTCCGCCGCCACAACGGCCGTCCAAAACAATATGAACGCGTCCCACCCGCCCCTGGCGGAGGTATGCGTTTTTTAAAAGATTTATCCATAGTATTAAATGCCGTTTTTTTCCGACAAAAATTAACGCGCAAAGTTTTTGAAAAACTGCACAAAAAAACTCCGCTTTGCGGAGTTTTTCAAGCTTTGCTAATATCTTAAAATATTTCCGTTTAGGAGCAGGTTTTTAAGCTCCCTCTCGGTTATCCATATCGGCTTCTCGGACAACCCCGCGATTAGATATTCGTCCGTATCCTTGTTAAAGCCCATAATGAGCGCCTGAGAGTACTTTGTTCCGCGCGCGTTTATTCTTTTCTTTTCAAGCTTTCTGAGAGCCTTAGACCAATCATCGGGCGATTTTGCCGCCTTTCTTTCCGCCAGCCGGTTTGTGAAATCGCCTTCATATAGGTCCGAAACCGCAAGCCAGCATAGGATTGGAACGCCGTCTTCAAGCCTCTGGCGGAAGTTGTTGGCAGTATATCCCACTTTTTGAAGCCCCATATTTTTTGACGACAAATATTTATTCGCGCCGGATATCAATCCGTCAATCGGTACGCTGCTTTTGCGGTTGCCTTTTTTGTCTATTGCTCCCGACGACTTCGCCATGGAGTCGTTCAGCTTGTCAAAGTCAAGCTCATTGTCCACATACGAAATGAAAACGAGCATTGTTGTTCCGATTACATTCAAATCCTTAGTCTTGGATTTGTCGGGCAGCTCCGGGAGCTTAGAAATAAAAATATCTCCAAAATCGTTTTTAGTAACGCGCGTTTTAAACTCGGCCTTCATGTCCGTTTTGCTCTGTGCGGCGGAAGATCCGGCCGCATAGAGGCAAGATATTGAAAAAAACGCCGAAAGCAGCCCCACTGTAAAAATTTTCAAATTCATAATCATTCTCCTTCTTTGTCTATAAAAAATATTTTTTATCTAAAAGTCAATCAAACTTTATGTTTATTTTTTCGCGTTCTTCTCCCTCTCCATTGCCTTTTGCGCCGCGTAGGCGTCCGCGCGCTTGACAACGCCTGCCAGTTCCCCACCGAGCTCTTCGCGTTTTGAAAGCTCTTTTGCAAGCCTTGCGACTGCGACAAGATATTCACCGTCTTCCGATAGCCCCGCAAGGCGTTCGAGCGAACCGCGCGCGGCCGCCCGCGATTGCTGCGAGAGCGGAATTAGATATGCGCATATTTCAAACGCAAGCCCCCTATCGGAAACCTTGGAATATATGTCGCGCGAGAGCGCGTCTCTTGCGAGTTGCTCGGAAGCCGACGTATTTTTGTCCGCCGCGGCAAGCTGCGCAAGCTTCCATAACAGCGCGGCGTCCGGCATTTTCCCGACATATTTTGAGGCGTAGTCAAACGCCGCGCGCGCCCCGCCCTTTTTCGAAATGGAATTTACCATTCTAATTACGGAATATTGCGACAACTCGTCGATTTCACCCGCGTCTATATTTTCCATCTGCTTTTTTAAATCTGTCTTGAAAGGCTTAAACATCGGGTCGCCGACAAACACGCCCTGCCAGCTCAAGAATGGCATCGCCGCAGTCGCCGCCTCGCCCGCGCTCATTCCCCGTGCAAGGGCAAGGACATAAACGTGCGGATAGTGCGTTCCGCCGAGGTATGGCTCGTACACGTTGCCGAAAGTTGCGGAGGCGCCCTCCGCCGTAAAGGCGGGCGTCCAAGAGTTGCGGTCGCGCATATTTGCGGCGCTAAACGAGAATATGTGCAGGGCGCTTGCACCTGCCGGAAACTTGAAGTTTTTGTCGGCAAAATATCCGGCCGGATTAAAGGCGTACCAACCGAAGTAAAATGCGGGGGCGTCCATTCTGTCCGCGAATCCGAAAAGCCGCGGCTCCGTGTTCTCCGAAACATCAAACCCCGCCGCGGACAAAATTTTACCGGCTGCCGAAAGCCACTTGTCGCCCGTCTTTTCGCGCTTAGATTCGTCTATGTAAACCCTTCCGCGCACGCCTTTTTTTTCGGCTTCAAGCGCGTTTTTAACGGAGGCCTCAACGTCCGCGCGCGAAACTCCGTCGAGCCTCGCTACGGGGATTGTTCCAGTTATCGATGGCGTCATTGCCCATGAGTAATTGTTAAAAAGCGGATTCTTCACAAATCCGGCAAACGACTTTGAAGACACGAACCTTCCCGATATTTCAGAATCAACGCTTGCGGCGTCGCTAAACGACTTTGGGGGATTTGGAGCGGGCGAACCGGGGGTCGGATTTATTCCCCACGGAACTCCCCGGCAGAGCACGAGAAACCCTATGTCGTGTGATACATACGAATAGATTTCGCGGCCGGACGGCTCCCTGCCCCCGAGTTTCACCGCCTTCAACGCTCCCCGCTTTGCGAGCTCCGCGATGAGCGGGTTCTCGATTTTTTCAAAGTATTCCGCCTTTGAGATCTTGCCGGCTTTCGGCATCGGCAGCCCGACGATATTCCCCTTGGGAATTCCGCGCGCCGATGCGTAAAAATCGGCTATCGCGAGAGAATCGGGGTCGTCCGAATTTGCGACAACATAAACCTTTGACGGCAAAACTTCCGCGCGCGCGCAGAGCGCGAAAAGGGCGGCGGACAAAAAAAAGAAAACGGCGCGTTTCATGGTTTGCATTTTGCCCGAGGCCGCCGCCGTTTACAAGCGGCAAAAAACCCATGGCCCAAAAATTTCGCCATTTTTATTTTTCGCCGCGGTTCTTCCGAAACCGCTCCGCGCGAAAAGGCAAAAAAAACGCTCCGGCGCAAACCGGAGCGTTTTTAATAAAAACCAATCTATATAAAACTAAACCCGAATGTACTATTTTCTTCTCCGCCGCGCGGCAAACGCAAGCGCGAGCGCGCCCAACACCGCCGCAACCGCCGCGGGCTCCGG
>URAJ01000067.1 GCA_900545715.1 uncultured Opitutales bacterium | reverse complement strand
CCGCCGCTTGCTCCAGAATACAAAGCCTTCGCGGTCATGCCGCTGGATAAGCTCTGCCGTAAAAGAAGCAGGAGGGCGGGCGTATCTGGTCGGAGGCTGCGTGAGGGACGCCCTGCTTGGCATAGCGCCGAAGGACGTAGATATGGAAATCTATGGTCTTGAACCCGAGCGCATAGAAAGCATATTGTCGCGCCGCTTTCGGTTTGAAGTAGTCGGCAAAAGTTTTGGCGTTTGGATTCTTAAAGGGTACGATATAGACGTGAGCGTTCCGCGGAGGGAGCGCAAAGTCGGCGAAGGGCACAAGTCGTTTGAAATTGAATGCGACCCGTTTTTGCCCGTAGAGGACGCATGTGCGCGCCGAGACTTTACTATAAACGCAATGCTGTGCGATTACCTGACCGGAGAGATTGTCGATCCGTATTCCGGAAGGGAGGATTTGAAAAACAGAATATTGCGCCATACGTCCGGCAAATTTGCGGAGGATTCTCTGCGCGTGCTCAGGGCGATGCAGTTCATAGCGCGCTTCGGACTTGTTCCCGCGCCCGAGACAGTTGCGTTGTGTGCGGAGATTCCGTTTGGCGGGTTGGCGCCTGAAAGGGTGTTTGAAGAGTGGAAGAAACTAATTTTAAAAGGTATAAAAATATCCGACGGATTGAATTTCTTGCGTGATTGCGGTTGGGTGAAATATTTCCCTGAGCTTGCCGCATGCGTGGGGTGCCCGCAGGATCCCCAATGGCATCCCGAGGGGGACGTGTTTGTGCATACTGGCTTTTGCCTCGACCATTTTGCGAAAGAAAGGATAGGCGACGAGCGCGAAGACTTAATAGTAGGGCTCGCCGTGCTTTGCCACGACTTGGGCAAGCCTCTATGCACCAAGAGGGGGGACGACGGCAAGATACATTCTTATGGGCACGATATTCTGGGGGTGAAGCCAACTCTGAAATTTTTAGGCAGAATGACGCGCGAGAAGTCGCTGATAGAGCAGGTATGCGTGCTAGTGGAGCGGCATATGGCGGTTTTGGACTTATGGCGCAGCGGGGCGGGGGACTCCGCAATACGGAGGCTTGCGCGGAAAGTGCAGCGGATAGACAGGCTTGTGAGGGTCGATTCCGCGGACCGCAACGGGCGTCCTCCGATAGAGCCCGGGGACTCGCCGCAGGGTGTATGGATTTCCGAGAGGGCGCGCGAGCTTAGCGTGCGCGATTCCGCGCCTGCGCCGATATTGATGGGGCGGCATCTCATAGAGCGCGGCATGGTTCCGTCGGCAAAATTCAAGGATATACTTTCAGAGGCGTACGAGGCGCAGCTCGACGGCGGATTTTCCGACTTGGACGGCGCTTTGAAGTGGTTGGAAAGTCGGGCGGAGAAATAGGCGCTTGAAAAATACGCCAAAATATGAGACTTTTTAGCTAACAGAATTGTCATATTTTACGATAAATAAAATTTAAGTTAAACCATGAAGCATAAACACGAGAATAACCGGGGCGCAAATGAGGATTCAGCGGAATTGGGAAAAGAAGGCTTGAAGCCGCTCGAATCGGCTCGCGCGCCCGAACTCGAACCGATACCCGGCCGCGAGGCCACGGAAACCGACGCCGAACGCGCCGCCGACGATATGTGCGCGGAAGAGCAGGCGATGAACGCAACAGATTTGATGAGACGTTTGGACGATGCCGTGGCGCAGGCCGAAAAGAATAAAGATTTATATATGCGCACTCTTGCCGATTTGGATACATACAGGCGAAAGGTGCAGCGCGAGAAGCAGGAGCTTGCAAAATTTGCGGTACAGCCGCTGATAGAGGAGCTAATACCTTCGGTGGACCATCTTGAGATGGCGATAGAGGCGGCAAAGACGTCAAATGATGCAAGGACGCTCTTGCAGGGAGTCGAAATGGTGTATTCGCAAATAAAGAAAGTGCTTTCTAACTACGGAGTGGAAGAAATTTCCGGCGAAGGGGCAGATTTTGACCCAAACACGCAAGAGTGCGTATCGCATTCTCCGAGCGATACTGTCGAAGAAAACAAGGTTATAAAGGTTATGCGCGCGGGATATAAGATACACGGGCGACTTGTGCGCCCCGCGAGCGTTGTTGTTTCGAGCGGCAAGCCGAAGAAGAAATAGAGGCTTTTTATGGCGGAAGATTTTTACAAGGTATTGGGAGTCGATAAGAATGCGACAGCCCAAGAGATAAAAAAGGCGTACAGGAAGCTCGCATTAAAATACCACCCGGACCACAATCCGGGCGACAAGGCGGCCGAGGAAAAATTCAAGCAGGTTTCCGAGGCTTACGAGGTATTGTCCGATGAAGAGAAGCGCGCTAAATACGACCAATTTGGGCATGCCGCGTTCACGCAGGGCGGCATGGGCGGCGGCGCAGCCGGGTACGGCGGATTCCAAGATCCGTACGACATATTCCGCCAAGTATTCGGCGGCGGGGGCGGCGGAGCGTTTTATGATTTCTTTGGCGGCATGGGCGGCGGCGGAATGCATGAGGAAGACGTCAATGCGCCCGAGCGCGGGTCCGACATAAGCGTCGAGTTGGAGATTTCGCTTGAAGATGCTGCAAAGGGTGCATCTCGCACAATAAGGTACAACCGTCTCGCGGAGTGCCCTGACTGCAAGGGAACCGGCTCGAAGAGCGCCGAGAGCCGCAAGGTTTGCCCAAAGTGCGGCGGGACCGGGCGCGTAAATATGGCAAAAGGGCCGATAAGATTCAGCCAGCCCTGTCCGACATGCCACGGTACCGGCACTGTAATTGACAATCCATGCCCGAGATGCGGCGGCGAGGGGCGCATAAAAGAGCGCAATGAAGTTAAGATAGACATTCCCGCCGGAGTCTATACGGGCTCGAGGCTTAGAAAAAGCGGCGCAGGCAACGCAGGATACAATGGCGGACCGAGCGGCGATTTATACGTCGTAATAGTAGTTGCGTCGAATCCGATGTTTGAGCGCGAAGGCAACGATTTGTACACGGACATAAACGTAAAGTTTACGCTTGCCGCCCTTGGAGGGCAGGTTGAAGTGGAGACGTTGACCGGCAAAAAGGCGATATTGAAAATAACACCCGGAACCCAGCCTGGAGCGCTAATGAGGCTGAAAGGGCAGGGAATGCCGAGCCTGCGCGGCGGAGTCGGCGACTTGTACGTGCGAATAAACATAGAGGTTCCGACGCGCCTAACCGACGAACAGCGCAAGAAACTCGAAGAATTTGCAGTGCTTTGCGGAGACGACAACAATAAGGGATCATCTTCGCAGCCCTTCTACAAAAAATTCTTTTAACTTGGCGCAGCGCCGGTAGATTTTAAAAGAGCTTTCGCATTAAACCGAAAGCTCTTTTTTTTGAGGGACAATGTATTTGCAAGCGGCATATTTGCCCTCCGCGACCAGAAGCATCAAACCGGAACAACGTGGGCTGTATTATCCCGATTTATTGAACCACGTATAGGCAGCATGCGTATCCGTTTGCGGGCTCGTATTTTTTTGGATTTTTATCGAAATCTTGCTTGTGGGACGGCAATAGAATAGAACCCTTGTCTATTTTAGAATCTGACATTTTGAATTCCACGATGTGGCGACCGTCGTTGCCCTCAAAAATTAAAATGGGCATCATTCTATAATAGGAGCAATATCCGTCGAAGAATCTTATTTTGCGCGGAGCCTGCGAGTCTGTCGAGACCGTTGCCTCTCCGCCTCCGGGGCCGTAAAGGACGTACATTACGAGTTTTCTGCCGTGGAAATCGAATTTGAATCCGGAGTTTTTCTTAAACTTTTTAAATTTAAATGGTGCGCGCTCCGAAAAACTTTTAGACATTATTGGGGAGTCCCAAGATAGATCTTCCGTGTCTCCAAAAAGCTCGGCGGCTGCGAAGGGAATAGTTTTTATGTTGGTGGGCGACAGGTTGTCGGCGGCGGGTTTAGAACGCGCCGCATCGAGAGCGTCCGAATCTTTTGGCATTTTTGAGAATTCTTCAAAAGAGCGCGCAAAAGATCCCGCATAAAGCAAGTGTCCGGTATTGGGATATGGGTGGACGCCGTCTTTTGAAAATGGAATTTTTCCGTCGGGAGTCAGTAAAACTTTCGACGTTTCATCGAGCGATTCTCCATCGACATATTTTACGGGCGAATCGGATTTCATTGTGATTTTATTTGCGGCGAGCGCGTCTGCAACAGCCTTTCCGAAATGAATCGACGGGATTGAATAATAGTCTGCGAGAGCTTCCATTGCGCTTGCGGAGCGCGACATCTTGCCGTCTTTGAGCTCTTGCGCATTATTCTCAGTGATGGTGTATATAAAGCATATATCAATATTTTTTGACTTTCCCCAGATTTGCCGCACGATGCCTTCCATATTTCTAAAAATGGTGTTGGGGTGTTGGTGTGCGTCGTTGACGGCAAATTCCACGAAAACGGCGTCCGGTTTTTTTGAGAGGACGTCTGCGCCGACTCTCAGGCAGCCGAGGTCTGAGCCGGTGCCGCCGATAGCGGCGTTTATTTCTTCAACTTTTGCATTGGGAAATTTGCGTTGTATGAATTTGCGCGATAGCACTCGCCACCCGTTTTGTGCGGTAATGCTTCCGCCGAGATACGCAATTTTTACAGGTTCTCCTGCTTTGAGTTTTTCGAGCAGATTTGGCATGCCGAGCCGCGCGTTAGACTCGGCGAGGGGTCTTAGCGTTTCGGGGAGATCTGGGCTTGCCGATGCCATTGTCCCCCAAAGCATAGTTATTATGAAAGAGAGGAATATTTTGTATAAATTCATAAGAATTTTTTTTAGAAGTAAATATTTAGGAAATGGGGAAGTTATAATGTGGGGATTAATTCGGTACAAGCCAAAATGTAAAAAGAATAATAGAAGAGTGCAAAAAGTTGAAAAAATATATTGACATATTGGCATATTTAAAATGAAGTAAGAACTTCAATTTTTGGCCGGATAGCTCAGTTGGTAGAGCGGAGGACTGAAAATCCTTGTGTCCCTGGTTCGATTCCTGGTCCGGCCACCATTTTGACCGCTTCGCAAAGAGGCGGTCTTTTTTTGGGTCAACACCAAAGGTTGTGGAATAGGTTGATTTTTTAGATTTGTCTTT
>URAJ01000066.1 GCA_900545715.1 uncultured Opitutales bacterium | reverse complement strand
CGTTCTCTTTGCCCTCTTTTTTTTCTCCCATTCCACAATCTTTGACGTAGAGCGAAATAAAAAGCCGTAAGTTATTAAACTTGCGGCTTTCAAAATGGTGGGAGTAGCAGAACTCGAATCTGCGACCCCTTGCGTGTCATGCAAGAAATGTTTCTTTGCGCTCAATAAGTTATGAAATCGTCATGCCGCTTGGTTGCAATTTGACACTTTTGGGGATGTCCGAAATTGGCAATTATTGGCTCGTAATTTTTGCCTGTTTGTAATGTTGAACATCTAACGAAATCATTTGATTCCTACCGCAATCTGCCGATTCTTTCCGCTATCAACCCACAAAAAACATTTTGCATTTCGACGGACAAAAAGCTCGTGGTTATAAAATCGTAAAGTTTGGATTCTGCTTTAATCATTCGCGCGAATAGGTTGTCTATTGCCGAGTCCGTCAACCCGAATGTTCTGAATGCCTTGACAAAATCTACTTTCGTATATTGGTATGCTCCGCCTTTGCCGTTGAGTGTTAGTGCCAATTCCTCTGCATCGTTTGGCAAAGCAAGCTTTACATTTAGCATATCGTAGGCGGGCGAAAGTCCCCATTTGCCGTCGCTTTTTATGAGTGAAAAGTTTTTCAAGTGCATGTCGGAATTGCCTATTATCCACGAAAATAAAACTTGTTCGGCGAGATTCGAGAGGTCGAACCCGACGTTGTCGGAATATTCGCGGACTGTTTTTGCAATGCGTTCGTAGGACGATTTGTATTTGTCTTCGCTCAGCCGCAAAGTAAGCTGCGCCATGTCCTCCATGGGGAATTTTTCTCCGTTCGCGCCGCGGTCGATTCGCTTTGTTATATAGCAAAGCCCGCCGTCGGCAAAGCGCATCAGCGAGTGTGGCACCGTTGCAAGCCCCGCGATTTCCGCCAAGTGCATGCTCAAATCTTCGTTTTCGGGAAGGTTGCAAAAGCGCGCCGCCTGCGGCTTCAAAATGTAGTTGCCGAATACGCCGACAATCGTGAGTTTCGGGTTGGTGCGAACGGCTTTGTCGAGATACATAGAAAGCTTCGGCTGAACCCCCGCGATTGTCGTTTGCGAGAGCACAACCTGCTTTGCAAGCTCTTTCAAGTCTGCCTGCGAGTAGGGCAGTTGCGGGACAACCGATGTGCCGAAAAATTTTTTGGCGCAGACTGCGTGAAAGTCTACCTCGCCGTCTTTGAGAGGCTTGTAGCAATACAAACATCTTTTCATTTGCCGTCCTCCTCTCCGATGATGCTCACCGCGCCGATGCAGTCTTTACAACAGGCGAGCAATAGCCCCATTCTGTCACGCGGGTCGAGCTTCCAAGTTTGCGTGGCAAAATCGAGTAGCCAACCTTCGGGAATAAGCCCGTCGAAAAACGAAAAGAGTGTTCTTTGCGTATACGGTTCGGCGCGGAGTGGCAAGGTAAGGCTGACGGGCTCAGCGGTATCGGCGCGGAGGTATGTTTCGTCGTAGGCGAACTCGTAGCCAGATTCCGTTTCTCGCAGGGTTCCCGCGAAGGCGTCTTTGAAGAAAACTTTTGCGCTCCTCATTGCCTATCCTCCTTGTCGAGCGGAACGGGCGCAAGCTTCGCGCCAAACATAAACAGAACCTGATTTACCTTTTTTATCCGAAGGTCTTGTTTGCCCTGCTCAATGTCGCGAATGAAATGAATGCCCACGCCGCTTTTGTCGGCAAGAGACTGCTGGGTCATCTTCAATTCTTTGCGCCGCGCTTTTACAAAATCTTTCAGTTGCTCGCTCATTTTATACAATAATCGTATATATTTTGCAAAAATCAAGAATAATATACAAATAACGTATAAAATCACCTCACAGACTTTCTGTTATACGGAATATGTATAATGTTCGGCTCGCAATTACTTTAAATAATACCCGCCAGTCTTGGGTGCACCGCGGAATTCTACTTGGTCGGCAAGCTTTTTCAAGTCGCGGGCAAGAGTCCGCTTGGGAATCGAAAGCGCGGCGGAAAGCTCGCCGGCATTGCAACCTTCGTGTGCTTTTATGTAGCCGAACACTTCATTTACTCTGCCACTTACACCGCCATTTACTCTGCCAATCGGCTCACCTTGGTGGATTTTCAGCGCATTGAGCAATTCGCCGAGCATAAAATCAATAAACGCGCCAGAATCGTTGTTTGCCGTGCTCGCGTTGATGGCTTCGTAGTATTTCAGCTGGTTGTCGTGAACGAGCGTTTCGACTGGCAGATATTGAAAGACGGGATTTAGCTTCGACAAAATCAGCGATTGCCACAAGCGGCCCATTCTGCCGTTTCCATCGGCGAACGGGTGGATAAATTCAAACTCGTAGTGGAAGACGCAACTGCGAATCAACAGGTGGTCGTCGGCATTTTTGAGCCAGTCGAAGAGGTTTGCCATCAGCTCGGGTACGCGTTCGAATGGTGGGGCAATGTGAACCGCGCGATCTCCGTCAAAAACGCCGACTCCGCTTCTCCGAAATTGTCCCGCAGTTTCGACGAGTGCCGACATCATCTGCGCGTGTGCCCTCAAAAGGTCTTCGAGCGAAAACGGATTGAACGAGGCAAAATTGTCGTATACGGCAATCGCGTTTTTCACCTCTTGAAGTTCGCGAATCGGCGCAACTACATTTTTGCCGTTTAAAATATCACCAACCTGCGTTTCCGAAAGGGTATTGCCCTCAATCGCGAGCGACGAATAAATGGTCTTGATTTTGTTCGCCCGCCTAAGCTTCAGAGCGTCGCGTTCAAAGCGAATGGCAAACCGTTCGACAAGCGCGGAAATTTCCGCAATCATCGAAATCGCCTTGCTCGAAACTGTAAACGGGGGTTTTGTCATATTCTATCTAGCCTAAATATTTTGCCGACATAGTCAAGACTCGCGTCAAAAGAGGATTTCGAGGCAACTATTAGGTAATTCTAAATCGTGCTATTTAAAAACAACATTTTCTTCCCAGCATCTGCTACGATCAGATAAATAGTGGGTTTGGGGCGGGGAATAACATTTTGATAAAAACGTTTTTTCAACATATGATTCTCTTTTTGCAGCCTTTTAACTGCTTCTCCACTTTACGCTTTCCTTCCTTTGTTAATTCGCCAACATACTTCTCCCAATTTGGATTCAATGGTGTAATAAGTTTGGGGCGGTTTACTTGCGCCGCAAATTTTTCAGGGATGCCGTATTTTATTCCTACCCAAAGTTTCGTTCCCGCAGGAAGGAAATGCGATTTATCCGTCGGTATGAAAGCATTTTGGTCGTCAAATTTATAAAGATCGATTTGTGTTGTTTCATCTAAATTTTTTTCCGAAATCGGGAGCAAATATCTATACTTCCCTGTATGGGTTATGGAATCGAAGATTTCGTTTGCAGATAGAACCTCCAATAACTTATCCTTGTTTCGTAATTTTTCTATGTATTTTATTATTTCTTCCTTTGTTGTATGCGGGATAAACTCGAACCCTCTATTTGCGTATTTAGACACGGAATCCTTGAATGCAATTTCCACGAAGTAGCGTTTTGTGTCGTCGCCACTTTTGGCAAGAAAAATTTGTCGTTCCCCGATACCCAATGCTGACAATTTTTTTGTCCATTCGGCTAAAACGACGTTTTGATAGTATTTCGATTGGCGTATATTCAAAGTGGTTCTACTCATATCACCCCATTCACTGACACCTTTTAACGCTTTGGACGCGTGCGTTGCACTATTAACTTTCGGGGTATGCGCAACAATGTACAAGACCGCCTTTTTATCCAAAATCTTGTGGATTTGCTGTATGAAATTTACAGTAGCAGTCGTACTTGTTTTGTTGATGGGAATGAAGTTCAGATTATCGACAATTATTGCTTTAAAACCGTCAGCTACACACCGCGACAATTCTTTTAAAAAATCCGAAGTCCAATCGATTGGAGTTGTTTCAAGCAAAAGATTGTGCGATATCCTTGTTAGCTGTGCTTTATCGTACCCTGCCAATTCTTGCGCACCATTTTCAATTTTAGTGAAATCGGCTTTGGTGGATTCCATTAAAACAAGGTATGTTTTCATCGGGTTGGACAATTTAACCCCTCCGAAAATGTTGCGTCCCGCAGCAAGATCAAAGGCTAGGTCAGAGGCAAACACACTTTTCCCGACGTCAGTCTCTCCGACGATAAGGACAATCTCGCCAAAATCCACGCCTCCTTGTCCCAAGACAGAACTTTCTTTGTAGATGGTATTGAGCGATTTTCTCGGTGCGCGTAAGTTGATTGCTTTACCCGATCCCATGGAATGTCCTTGTTAAATTTTAACGTTTGAATGGAATATTTCACTTCCTCTTAAAAATGTGTATTTTAATTTATAAAATCTCGTAAACATTACAAGAAAAAGGTTTTTAAGTGATGGAAATAAAATTGTTTTAGAATAAAAATCACGGGTTTGGGTAAATTTTTATTCCATAAGACATAGCTCTATAAGCTATTTTTTATGAGTAAAGAATATTACACATTAAGAGAACTAATTGACAATAACGGCGGGCTTTTGAATGACGAAAGTCTGCATTTTATAGCCAGGCACGGCTTGCTTTGCGAGCTCTCCTTTGGGGGCTCGGATTTTGAGTACTTCACATTTTCTTCCAGATGGAGCTTTCGCATCCTTGCCAAAATTCAGTTGGCAAAATAGCTCACCATCGTTAACGAAAATTTTAAAATAATTGCCAATATTTAGTAAATCCGAGTTCGTTCCTAACACTCTGGGGTTAAGCCTAAATTTTATCGCAAAGCCATTTTTTGCATCGGCGAGTTTTTCTATTGGCGAAAATTTCAGATTTGAGAAATCGAACTTCTCATGTAATTCTACGACAGACTGAGCATTAATTCCAACAATTAGTGCAGTATTGGCAAGTACCAACAGAAGTATTTTTATAAGCGACCGCATGTTGAGAAGCTAGAAACGAAGCAATAGTATGTCAATGGAATAACGATATCATGCCCAAAAACTAAAAATATTCTCCATAAAAATGGAATTATAAATATTGTGAGGCATTAAAAAAAGCTGGGACATTTCAAAAAATCCATTCGCAAGGGAAACGGACCTGCCAAACGTCTTGTGGTGCATTAAAGAATTAAATAAGTTTCTTGCGCTAAAATATCGTCGCCAAGTGGCGGTTGCAGTTTAGTTGCACGTCTGGTGTGCTCTGGCTTTTGTT
>URAJ01000065.1 GCA_900545715.1 uncultured Opitutales bacterium | reverse complement strand
CTATGAAAGACAAATCTAAAAAATCAACCTATTCCACAACCTTTGGTGTTGACCCGATTTTTTAGATTTGTCTTTCATAGATTCATCCCGCATAAATAAAGGCTTTCCGAGTGGAAAGCCTTTGTTTTAAAGAAGTACCTGACCAGGGACTCGAACCCTGAACCAATTGATTAAGAGTCAACTGCTCTACCGATTGAGCTAGTCAGGCATAATTATTATTCTATACAACGTATTTTTTTGCCCACTCTATGCAAGAAAAAAATGAACTTTTTTCACTAAAACAGCAAAAATCGAATGTCGGGTATTTTTATTTATGCATTTTTTATCTATTCGGCACACACTTGCGAATAATTACCGCTGCGCATAGTTGGCATGCGCCGGTGTCATATTTTTTACAGATGCCGCCGCGTTCCGACTATTTTCCATTTGGTGTTGCATGGCAAGGCCCAAAATATATAAACTTGCGTTAATTTTTTATTCCCTTTACTCCTATACGCATGAAACAGTACCTCGATCTGCTGAAATTCGTTCTCGAAAACGGAGAGGAACGCTCCGACAGAACGGGCGTGGGCACAATAGGCGTCTTCGGAGCCCAGACGCGCTTCGACTTGCGCACTTCATTCCCGCTGCTTACTACAAAAAAACTCCATACGCGCTCGATAATCTACGAACTCTTATGGTTCCTGAAAGGCGATACGAATATTAAGTATTTAAACGACAACCGCGTCACAATCTGGGACGAATGGGCAGACGAAAACGGTGATCTCGGCCGCATATACGGCGCCCAATGGACTGATTGGCGAACACCGGACGGGCGGAGCGTAAACCAGATAGACAAGCTCATCGACGGCTTGAAAAAAGATCCGTTCGGGCGCAGGCATATCGTGAGCGCATGGAATCCGGGAGAACTCGACAAAATGGCGCTGCCGCCGTGCCATGCGCTCTTCCAATTCCATGTAAACGCCGCGGGCGAGCTCAGATGCCAACTTTACCAGCGCAGCGCCGATTTATTCCTCGGAGTGCCGTTCAACATAGCTTCATACGCAATGCTTACAATGATGGTGGCGCAGGTCTGCGGATACAAACCGCGCGAATTTATCCATACCTTCGGAGACTTGCACATATATAAGAACCACCTCGAACAGGTAAAGACCCAGCTCTCGCGCGAGCCCCGCAAGTTGCCTGTTCTGCATCTCAACCCCGCGCGCAAAAATATCCGCGACTTCGTCTTTGAAGACTTCGTATTCGAGGGATACGATCCACACCCGTCCATAAAAGCCCCGATTGCAGTATGAGAAATTTTAAGGCAATAGCGGCAGTCGCAGAAAACGGGGTGATAGGCAGGGGGCTTGAAATCCCGTGGAGAATACCGGAGGACTTTCGCCATTTCAAACGGACAACCATGGGCGGCGTATTATTGATGGGTCGGCGAACTTGGGAAAGCCTCGGCGCAAAACCCCTGCCGGGACGTGAAAACGCGGTGCTCACATCGCGCCCGGAGCTCGTAAAAGGCGCGCGCGCGTTCGCTTCTTTGGAAGAGGCGGCTTCAGCCTATCGCGGCGACCCTCGCACAGTATGGATTTGCGGCGGGGCTGCCCTGTACAAGGCCGCTTTGCCGGAATGCTCGGAGCTCATTCTCAGCCGAGTTAAAATGTCGCCGCAGGGCGACGTGTATTTCCCCGACTTCGCCGACCTGTTTGAGAAAAAAGAAATTATTTTAGAAAATGAGCTTTTTGACGTTATTAGGTATATAAGAAAGTAAAAATTCTCCGAATATGCCGTCGGAGGGTATTTTTGCATGCAATAAATAAACAGACTATATCGATGGAATTTTTGATCTTAATAATAGTACCAATAATAGTGGGGATTTGGGCGCAAGCGCGCGTATCCGGCGCGTATTCGCACTATTCAAAAATAGCGTCGGCATCCGGACTTACGGGGCGCGACGCCGCGGCGGCAGTAATGCGCTCGGCGGGGATTTCCGACGTCGATATCGTCCCCATAGACGGAACGCTCACAGACCACTACGATCCTTCGAGAAAAGTTCTCGCGTTAAGCCGCGACAATTTCTACGGAACGAGCATTGCGGCGCTCGGAGTCGCCGCGCACGAGGCTGGGCATGCCATACAGCATAAGGTTGGATATGCGCCTCTGAATTTGCGAATGGCGCTTGTGCCGATTACAAATTTTGCATGCCAGCTTTTGCCGATTGTAATGATTGGCGGATTTTTCCTATTCCACAGCGTTGCAACACTCTATGTGGGCGTTGCGATATACCTTGTTCTTACGGTGTTTCAGCTCGTGACGCTGCCGGTTGAATTTAACGCCTCGACCCGCGCGAAAGAGAGCCTAAGAAAGCTCGGAATTATCGGCGGAGGGGAGTCGGAGGGCGTTGAAAGCGTCTTGGACGCGGCCGCTTTTACGTACGTTGCGGCTTTTGTGTCGTCGTTGGGATGGCTTTTGTATATGCTCGCCCGCGCAAATTCGTCGCGCGAATAAAGCGCTCGGAAATATTCGTACAACGGACACTTTAAAGCCGCCTTAACAGGCGTTTTTTTTGTCGCGGCATGCGGCGGCGATTTTTTAGTTGCCATTTTTTAGTGCGGATACGTTTAAAATTGCGGCGTTGAGCTCTATTTGATTCCAAAGCGCGCTGATTTTTTTGCGTTTTTTTAACTGTTAAAAAAAATATACCATTGTTTTGCTTGCGACTTGCAGCGCAGAATTTATTTCTTTTTACAGGAAAAGAATAAGGATTTGTTATGAAAAGAATTCCCTTCACCATAGCAATGTTTTGCGCGGCTTCACTGTTTGCGCAGGACAATTATAAGAATTATTACTGGATAGGTCAATATGAAGGAACTATGACCGCCCTTACGAGCTGGAGCGAAGACGAGTCCGGATACGACAATCCCGTCACCGTTGCGCCCGATGAAAACACCATTTTTAATGTTAACAAAAATAATAAGCCAACCCAAGGGCAGTTGTCAAATCCGGCGCGTTTGCAGGGGAACACTACGAAAGCGTTTCGCTCACTAATCTCGACGGTAAATACGGAAATTCACGTATTGAACACTATGAATTTTACCGGCGACTATATTAGCCGGGTAGATTCCGACTATATGTACGACAGCAAGTCGGTTAAGCAGTTGAGGTTTGCCAACGACAATTCCGCCTCGACATTTAAATTTCTGAATGTCGGCGGGGACATGATACTCTCCACGTCCAAATACCACGCGACGCGCGTAAGCTTTGTAAAGGGAAACACAATGCAGATGGACGTGGCCGGCGCCCTAAAATTTGAATATACCGGCGAAGCGTCTGCAGGCGGAGGCCACGCATTTGATATGCGCGACAACAACTCAAGCACGGGATCCAACTTTTTGGCGAATTTGGGCGGGCTCTCATCGAGTGGCAAAGGCGTGCTTATGACCGCCAGCAAAAATGTCGTTGCGGACTTCGTCTTCCAAAACTCCGCCGACGGAACTTTTAAGGGCGGCGATTTCAAGGGAGTGTTTGCAGACTTCTCCACTTCCAGCTCGACGGTCAACTTTACCATGAATGGCGACGGGCGCCAATCCGTGAGCATTTACAAGGCGGCAAACGGGGCTTCAATTGGCATATCGGGGGTTGCTGAAAAGAGCGACATGCAAATCGACAACGTAAACGTCACCAAAGGCGAATTCATATTAAACAGCGAGCTTGCAATAAATACGGTTTCCCTTGACGGCGGCAGCTTGAAGCTCACAACCTCTGAAAAGGTCGGGACGCTGTCGATTGGCGGAGGAGAGCTCGTTTACGGAGGCACGATATTTGCGGATACGCTGTCGGTATCGGAGGCTGATGCGGTTAAGGTTGTGTTCTCTTCCAAGGACTTGGCTTCGCACGATATCATAGTTGTCGATTTTGAATATCTGTCCGACGAATTCGATGCTAATTCGGCACTCGTGGCATTCGACGAAAACGGCAACGAGCTTGGCGGTGAGTTCATTCTAAACGGTTCAGTCGGAGAAGGTGGAACTCTCGTTTACAATGTTCCGGAACCTTGTGTTACTGCAGCACTTCTGGGCATGATAGCATTGGCAACGGCAATTGCGCGCCGCAAAAAAAGCTAAATTTTTTATGAAGAAAATATCAATATTACTCTTAGTATCAATCATTGCAATATTTGGCTGCACTGAGGACGTATCTACCAATAATAGCAATGGCGAGGCAAAGTCTCTTGAAGATTCAAAGTTAAATGCCGTTGGAAATACGCCGAAAAACTCGGTGGCCGCCGCGCCCGTTAAGGGAGTCAGTAAGCTGAATGTATTGTTAGATGAAGATTTTGAAGGGGATACTTCAAAATTCACAAAATTGGTGGGGAAGGGGATTGCTTTAAAATTTGTTTCCGGAGATGAGGCGATTTCCGGGAAAAAATCGCTGTGCCTCGACTCAATGGGTTCGACTAATGAATGGATTCTTGCGGCAGAGCTCAACAAAAGCATGAGGTTTAAGCCCGGAAATGTGTATGTTGTGGAGTTTAAGTACAATCTCCTAAAATCCTTAAATCAATCTTCGGATAATTACGTCTCGATGGTTGGCGACAAGGGAGAATTTTATGGTCGGAATCTTTTCGCTTCGGCGCCCGGGCAAAAAGGAAATGTAAAATTGTATTTTATGATACCTTCCGACTCCAATGGCGCGGCGTTTAGATTCTCCTCCCGATGGGGTTGCAAGACAATAATAGACGACTTAAAAATTACGCATGCCGAGGGTATAAATGCCGACTCATGGATAACTAAGTCCGACGCGTTTATTGGAATGCGCAAGACCCCCATAAACCAAAATATGTTTGATATCAAAAACCCATCATACTACCTCCCGAAGGACAAATACTTCCCGATGGTGGACGAGCTTGGGCAATTCAAGCATGTAGAATGGGAAGGAAAGGCGCGCTCGGTCGAAGACTTAAAAAAACAAATAGAGGAAGAAAACCGCTATAATGAATCGAGACCCGATATCGCCGGAAGGGACGAGTTCGGCGGACTTGCAAATTCGGCCTCAGGTGCGCCGAAAACTCCGGGATTCACAACGGCGAAAGTCGGCGGCAAATGGTACTTCCGCGATCCCGACGGAAACTTGTTCTGGTCTATCGGGGTGACGTGCGTTGGCGCTTTTGAATCAACCCCAATTACAGACAGGGAATTTTATTTTGAAAAAATAGATCCCGCGTATGTGTCAAAATCGCGCGGATACAAGCCAGGGACTACATACTATAACCGCGAGATTAAGACATACGCGCTCGGTCGCAGGAATATCGAGCTCAAATACGGCAAAGACGGAGTCGCCAACTATTGGAAAATAGCGTCGAAGCGTCTAAAGAAATGGGGGCTGAATACGATTGGAGCGTGGTCGTCGGCTACGGTGATGAAATCGAACACTGTTCCATTTACCGTCTATATACAGAGTGCCGGAACTGTACCGCTTAATACAAAACGCAAGCTTTTTGCCCTATGGGGAAATATGCAGGATTATTTTGCTCCGACATTTGCCGAGAAAACTGCCGAAAGGGTAAAAAAATATTCCGGTCTGCTAAATTTGAAATACTGCATAGGCGCATTTGTAGATAACGAGATTTCATGGCAGCGTAAAATGGGCGTGACAGCTCTCGCCGTTTTATCTTGCCCTGCGACGCAGCCCGCCAAGATTGAAATGCAAAAGATGCTGGCAAAAAAGTACGGAACTGTTGCGGAATTGAACAAAGTTTGGAAAAGCAATTATTCTGACTGGAGCGATTTCCTGGCGCGCACGGACTTTGAGCCAAAGATGGAAAACGCAAAAGACGATTTGCTCGCCTTTGAAAAACTCTTTTTGGAACACTACTTTAAAGTGTGCAGAGACGCCGTAAAGGCGGCGTGCCCCAAGGCTCTTTACTTGGGCTGCCGCTTTATGACAGTAGAGAACGAACTGACCGCGCGCGCTGCGTATGATATATGCGACGTTGTAAGCTGCAACATATACCGCTCGGACGTGTCGTTCTACGCTCCTCCGCCCGGGGCAAAAGACAAGCCAATGATTATCGGAGAATTCCATATCGGAAGGATAGACAAGGGCTCTCCGTACGGAGGTTTGCTTGAAGTCCCCAACGCCAAAGAGGCGGCTGAGGCTTACAAGAAATATATGATTTCCGCGATAGAAAATCCGAATATCGTGGGTGCGCACTGGTTCCAATGGCAGGATATGTTCGTTACCGGCCGCGGAGACGGTGCGAATGCTACATGCGGCTTTGTAAGCGTGACAGACAATCCGGATTACGCGCTTGCCGACGCCTGCCGCGAGGTGGCTTCCGAGCTTTACAAAATCCGCGCCGAGGCAAAGTAGCGCGAATCATGCAAGGGGAAACAGCCTAAGGAGTCTAAGTGAAGAAAGGGGGCTTCCGCTTGCGAAGTAGCGAAGCCCTACTCGAAGTTGACATGCCCAGACTGGATTCCTATCTAATCGGCGCCAACCAGCCGCGCCGCACCGTATTTCCTACTCGAAGTCGAGATACCCAGACTGTATCCCTCTTGTAGTGCCCCCCTTTTAGTCAATGTAAAACTTGGAGAATATTTTGGTTATTTAGTTGATGGTTGAATGTATAA
>URAJ01000064.1 GCA_900545715.1 uncultured Opitutales bacterium | reverse complement strand
ATCAGCTGCGGTGTAACGGCGGAGATGAGAGAAATGGTTTTCAGCAGTTCCGCTACGGTAGGATCTCCCGGCAGCAGCAGAATACAGCCGCTGTCGGTATGGAGGATCAGGTCGCTGACGCCTGCAAGTCCGGAGAGCTGCAAAGCGGCGCGGGGGATGGCAAGAGTTTTATTGTTAGGATCATGGTTCAAATTGAATTTCATGCTGTTTTCCTCCTTGGTGGATATTTTGGAATATGGATCAGCTTCAGCTCCCATTCGCCCAACGGCTCGTCGAAGAGGTTCATCTGGCTGGTCATGTAGGGGCGGGGATCGTAGTTGGTGATGATAAGTTCGCCGAAGGACGAACCCTTTTTCTGAGAGAGCGGATTGCTGCGCTGGAAAGATGAAATGTACCAATCCTGATAGAGCTTACGGATAAAGGGACAGTCGTTGTAGGACAGTACCACATAACTGTCACGGCCAGTTAGTACCTGCCAGAGCCGGACATGGAATCTGCGGAAACGTCCCAGCTTCCCAGCGACACGGTAGAGCCGCTCCGTTTTGACATAGGGCGGATCGGCATAGATAAGACTGCCTTTTTTATCTCGTTCCCGAATGAGCTGCAAGGCGTTTTTGTTCTCCAGCGGCACATCTTTTAACCGTGCGGACACCGGTGGAAACAGCTTTAGGAAGCGTTCGACATCCAACCCTTTGACACCGAAAGAGTTGATCGTCCCGCTGAAGCTGCCGCGGATGGCGAGGTAATACGCCGCCGCCCGTTTTACATCGAACAGTGCCAGCCGCTCCTGAAAAATGGGGAGCAGCTCCCCGGCCTGTTCCTCCGTAAAACAGGAGCGGTCGCCCAGACACGCGATCTCCGCCTGCACATTTTGAAAGTAGACCTCCTTGTGGGCGACAAAGTCCCGGTAATACTCGAAGAGCTTGCGGCCGTGGATGGGCAGGAATTTCAGTTCCCGCAGCAAAACATTGGAGCATTCCTTGATGCAAGAGAACAGGTTCACCAGCTCGGCATCCAAGTCGTTATAAATGTCCAATCGGTTTGGGTCCGGCGGCAAAGCCAGCAGCACCGCGCCGCTGCCGCCGAATGGTTCCCTGCTGGGCGGTCGAAGTCGCGATATTATACAGATACTACGCCGCGGAAAACGTAGTCAGGGCGATTTCTGCAAACGTTGACCAAGACAACTCCCCGTGGCCGACTTCCGACGGGAAGATAATATATATGAAGTGGGAGTACGTCCACAAGAACCAGATGAATTTCCACGCCCTGTGGAAGAAGGACGCCAACGGCGCAAACGACATGATATACTTCGGCAACGATATACCGAACCATCTGTACATAGACGCCAAAGAAATCCCCGGGACAAAAAATTCGTACGTCCTGACGTTTTCCGACTGGCACGGCAGCCGCGACCACTTGGGGCGCGTCGCCTTTTTGCGCAACCCGCGCAACCCGTCAGACACATCCGCCTTTTCGCTCGCGTCGGGCGAATCATTTGGCGAATTTTCCTATCCATTTCCGATTAACGAGAATTATGCGCTCGTATCCGACAAGGATTCCATTCTGATAATGGACGACAAGGGGCATATTTTTCAGGACATAAAAATTCCTGCGGATTTCTCCGCCGAGCTAAAAAAGCGCCGCTTGGAAATAAAAAATCCCGTTCCCATAAAAAAATCCCAAAAGGGCGAGATTGCGGCGGATACCGCAGATTACGACGAGGAAGACGCGACAGTATCGGTAGTGGACGCCGCGATAGGCAGAAATATGGGCAACATAAAAAGCTCAGACATAAAGAAGCTGCTCATTAGCGAGATACTCCCCCTTGCCTGCCATCTAACCGGGGGAATGGAGCCGATAACGATGCTTGGTACTTTCAGTTTGGAGCGACCGCTCGGAACTGTGAATGTCGAGGAGGACGGGTCTGCTCACTTCAAGGTGCCCGCGAATAGAGCTCTTTCTTTCACTGCTCTTGACGCCGAAGGAAAGGCCATAAAAAAGATGCAGAGCTTTGTAAACTTCGCCCCGGGAACTACAACATCATGCATAGGCTGCCACGAGCAGAGGGACATGGCCCCGCCGCCGATAATGCACAAGCTAAAAGCCCTGCGCCGCCCCGCCGACAAGCTTGCGCCAATACCCGGCGTAAAATGCGGAGAAGTCCCCGACTTTGTGCGCGACATACAGCCGCTTTTGGACAAGTATTGCACAGAATGCCACAATCCGCAAAAGTTTGCCGGCAAAATAGACTTGACTCCTGGAATGGGGCCGATGTTCGCCCGCAGCTACTACGAGCTCTACATGGCGGACCAAATAGTTGACGGCTTCAACCGGAACGGAAATATGCCGCCTTATGAATTTGGTTCGGGATCGAGCAAGCTCCTAAAAAAATTTGAGGGCAAGCACCACGCCAAGCGCGCAACAGACGAAGAGCTAAACCTCGTTAAAGTATGGCTCGATACCGGCGCCCTGCACGCCGGAAGCATAGCAGCCGCCGAATCCGGCATGCTTGGCAGCTACTATCTAAACAGGTTTGTCAACCGCGACGCCGGCTGGAAGGAAATCGCCGAAATGAACGACGTGTTCAAAAAGAATTGCGCGTCGTGCCATAGCGGGCAAAAGCGCCTACCCAACATGATAAGCAAGGATTCCCGCGAGCAGCTCAACTGGCATTTCACCTTTTATGTGAAGGGTAAAAATGATCCGAGGCGGAGGTTGTCGGCGGGAGCTGTGTTTAATTTGACGTACCCCGAAAACTCGGCTGTATTGAAAGCGCCACTCTCGGCAAAAGCGGGCGGGCGCGCGGGCGACGGGCAGCACCCCGTTATATTCACATCGCGCGACGACTCCCGCTACCAAACAATATTAAAAGCCATAAATAAGGCAAAAAAATATGTTGAAACGCAAAATCCGCGCTACGACTCCCCGAATTACAAGCCCAAAGGAGCGTACCTGAAGGCAATGAAAAGGTATGGAATAATCAAGGGCGACAACTTTGATAATTTCAACGCCTTTGAGTGCGACAAAAAATACTGGGATAAAGTCACCGCTCCCAAACCATATAAATGCATGCAAGATTTATGAAAAAACTAATTCCATTGTTGGCGTTTTCTGCTGTAACTCTAACGGCAGCCGCGCAAGATAAACCGAATCCCTCTGTTTACGGCGATATACCCGATTACGGGGAAAAATACTTGAGCCCCGATTTCGTAAAGCTCGACAAAAATGCGGGGATATTGGTAGCATGCCGCACCGGCGACGAGCTCCTCAAAATAAATCCGGAAACTAAGGCGGTCGAATCGCGCATAGCACTCGGAGGGCACCCGTCGGGCATAGCCGTTTCGCCGGACGGGAAGTTTGCGTATGTGACAATAGCAGCTCCCAAAGGCGAAATTTTGAAAATTTCTCTCGGAGATTCTAAAATAGCCGAACGCGCGCCCGCCGGGCACATGCCGCGCGCGGTTATAATTTCCGCCGACGGGAAAACTCTATATTTTGCGAACCAGTTTGAAAATGTCGTCCGCGCATTCGACTCTCAAACGCTCAAAGAAACTGCCTGGGGCAAAGCCGTGCGCGACCCGTTCGCCCTGGCGCTTTCCAAGGACGGCTCAAAACTTTTTGCGGCAAACCAGTTGCCCGAATCCAAAGGCGGACTTTATGAAGAAAATATCGGCGCGGCAGTATCGGTTTTCGATGCAAAAACGCTCAAAACGCTCGCAAAAATAGACCTTCCAAACGGCTCGATAAACGCGCAAGATATAAAAGTGTCGCCGAACGGAAAGTTTGCGTACTTAACCCATGTGGTGGCGCGCTTCAATGTCCCCACGACGCAAGTAGAAAGAGGCTGGATAAACACCAACGCCGTAAGTTTGGTTGACACTCAAAAAAACACTCTCTACGCCACATTTCTGCTGGACGACATCGAATTGGGGGCGGCGAACCCGTACGGGCTTGCATTTACCCCCGACGGCTCAAAACTGCTCGTCACCCACGCAGGGACACACGAAGTAAGCCTCATAGATTTGCCCGCACTCGAAAAACGGCTGGCAGATAAATACGCCGCAAATCCGGACTCAAAAAAAGTTTTTGACGACATATGCAACGATCTCGCGTTTTTATCCAATATACGCAAAAGGATAGCGATGCCCGGCAGCGGCCCGCGCCATATAGACGCGGACAATGAACGCGCGATTGTCGGCCTATACTATTCCGACATCCTCGCCGAGATAGACTTTGGCGATTCCTCCGCAAAAAAAATATCGATAGGCGGCAACGAGAATTTGAACGAGGTTAGGAAAGGCGATCTGTTCTACCACGACGGCCGCCTGTGCTTCCAACAATGGCTGTCCTGCGCTACATGCCACACGGAAGTGCGCTCCGACGCGTTGAACTGGGACTTGCTAAACGACGGCATCGGTAACCCCAAGCAGTCAAAATCAATGCTCTACGCGCATTTTACGCCGCCTTCAATGATAACGGCCGTTCGCAAAAACGCGAATATTGCAGTCCGCAAGGGGATACAATACATACAATTTACGCGCCGCCCCGAGTCCGACGCAAAGGCAATCGACAAATATTTGAGCTCTCTGCGCGCCGTTGAAAGCCCGCACATAAAAAACGGAGAGCTTTCAGACGCCGCATTGCGCGGGCAAGTTGTTTTTGAGGAAGCAAAATGCTCCGTATGCCACACGGGCAAATACTACACTGACATGAAGCGCCACGATGTTGGTTCGGGGCTTGAAGAATACAAAGGTTTTGCGTTCGACACTCCGACGCTGTGCGAAGTATGGCGGACAGCCCCATACCTGTACGACGGCAGAGCTAAAACAATTTTTGAGATGTTTAAGCTCTACAACAAGGACGATAAACACGGCCACACGTCCCACCTAACAGACGACGATCTCCGCGACCTTGAAGAATATGTAAAAACGCTCTAATTCCTGAAAAAATTGGGAATGTTTTTTGCAAGCTGCGCTGGCGAAAACCGCTGCCGCGCGAAGTTGCATTGCGATGAGGCGGGTTGCGTTTTTTGCTTTTTGAATATTTACACGATTATTGCATGCGGCAATTTTCCGCCACTTGGAGATTTTAAGTCTGCGGACATCTGCCCTCAATAGTCGCCCTCCCCCTGCTTTGCTAACCGAATCTTTCTTGGTATAGAAATCTTTGATACGAAAAAAAAAGCCTTTAAAATTTTTGCGCCGCGCAAATTGAGATTAGATTTAAGAAATTTTTACGCGCGTAAAAGAATTTTGAGGCTTTTATACCAATCAATCCATAGTTTAGGGTTAAGAGATATAAATACAAAAAAAGCGGAACCGTTTTGAGATTCCGCTTTTATTTTAGACTTTGCGCATTGCCCTGCGAGTGGCTTTATAGAGCCCGCAGAGCTTGCGTTTGCACTTGAGCTGCAATTAGAAGCCGAATACAACGGCAGTGCCGAACCAGAGGTTCTGTTCTTTGCCGTCTGCATTGGCATCGCCGTCGTTGTTGCATGCCCAACGGATACCGGCGGAAATTGCCATGTTGTCGGTCACTTGCACAACCGCGTCGGCAGAAATGCCGGTGTAAACGTACCCGCCGTATGTGAGTCCGCCGCGATAGTCGGCGTAGCCAACATAAGCCGCGAGATTGACAAATCCCCAATTTTCGTCGATGAGCCATTTCGTGACAGGAGCTTCGTACGAGAGACCGCCTTCAACAGTCGTTCCGCTATAAGTGTAGTTATAGTAGAAAGCGGCGTACGGCGAAACATTGAAGTCTCCGAGCAAATCGGTTGTGTCGTAGGAGACTTGCACCATTATTTCGCTTTCATTTTTGGAATCGCTACTGGTGTAAGTGTATCCCAAGTATCCGACATCAAAAGTGATATTTTCAATGGTGTAAGTAATTCCGGCATAAAAATCGTTTTCGCCGAAGCTATTATCTACGCCATAAAATCCCCAATACTGCGCGTAGGCGGCAAATCCGCTTCCCAAGTCGTATCCGAGGTCTACCATCGGGTTTACGCCGTGGCCTGACTGAGCCTTACCGCGGAAGATGTATTCCGATTCATAAGCCATCGTTGCGGAAGCAGAAAAGTTTTCAAACGGTTTTGAAAACAATTCATTTTCGATGAGCGTATTCACCTCTTTCTGTGCGCATTGCGCGCCCGCCGGGCAGGAAGCGCCCTGTGCCGCCGAAGCAGCCGCTGCGGCTTCCGCTGCAAAAGTCGCGGCAGCAGAAGCGAATATTGCTACGATTGATATGATTAGTTTGTTTTGCATTTTCGTTTTGTTTTGGTTAGTAAGTTGATTAAAATTGTTTTTTTCCAATCCTTGTCAAGAAGAACCGCAAGCCCGTACTAAGCGGACTTGCGGAATTGACTGAACTATTCGTTCGAGAAGATTTGGAACCCGTTGTATGCTTCCATACCGTGTTCGGAGATATCCAAGCCTCTGAGTTCGTCGCTGCGGGAGACCCTTATGCCCATAGTATACTTCATAGCGAGGAATATTATGGAGCTGATAACGATGCTTGCGACAGCCACTGCGATTACTCCGATAAGTTGCGGCATAAACGCGTGGTCAGGCGAGAATATACCGACTGCTAGAGTACCCCATACGCCGCACACGAGGTGAACCGAAAGGGCGCCAACCGGGTCGTCAACACAGATCTTGTCGAAGAAGTAAACTGCGAACACAACCGCGATGCCGGATATAGTTCCGATTACGCAAGCCGA
>URAJ01000063.1 GCA_900545715.1 uncultured Opitutales bacterium | reverse complement strand
AAAAATTATACATTCAACCATCAACTAAATAACCAAAATATTCTCCAAGTTTTACCTTGATTTAATGGGGTGCACTACAGCAAGGTAAACGATATATCCGGGAAGGGGTTTATAAAGCGCATGTGGACCTTTGGAGCCCGCAATATATGCGATGGGGACGAGAATACCATTATCTGGCACCTGCCCGGCGAGAAAAAATACGGATTGCCGCGTCTGTTCTCATGGCTGAAGAATAGGGATTTTATATGCGGGAAGAATAATTTTGTAAAGGCGGCATCGTCATATTGCATGATTCCTAAGAAAAACTTTGGCGCTTTGGCAATGCGTTATTTTGCCGCCCTCTTTTATAAAGCCCGCAAGGTATTCGGAAAATCCTGATGTACTCCTAACTCAGGTTTTCTTCGTAGATATCAATGTATTTGTTCCAGGCAATTTTCCCGGAAAAGTTATTTTCGGCGATTCCCCGGAGCCTGCCCGCCGTTTCGGCTGATTCTTCTGAGGACAATCTTTTTATGCTTTGAACCATAGCTTCAACATCTCCGCGCGGCACGGCGATTCCCGCCCCGTCGGGAATGGTCTCAGACGCCCCGCCGGAATTAAATGTCACTACCGGGGTTCCGCATGCGATAGATTCCAAGTTTACTGTGGGATAGTTGTCCTCGAAAGTCGGGTTCGCAAACACGGAAACGGCGGTGTATAAGGAGGCTAAATCAGCCGGACTTTCCGTTCTTGAGACGCCTATTATGCCATATTTTGACAAATATTCTTTTTGTCTGCGGTTTACTCCCACTACAACGCAAATGTATTTCTCGCCCAATAGATAGGCAATCCTGCTTATCAGATTGAATCCTTTTCGTTCCTCCCAAATGCTTGATACAAACAATATTATTTTTTTGTTTGGTATGGAATATTTTTCAAGAAATCCTTTTATATATGTCGGTTTAAAGGTATCCAAATCTATGCCGTTGTGTATGACTTCCGATGGAATGTCTTTCAGGGCGGATTCTTTCAGCAAACCGTTTAACCAGTGCGAGACTGGAACTAATGTGAGGTTTGGAATTGAATTTATAAGTTCTTGCTTAAGCTTGTGGTTGCGTCGGGAAGAGTCGCAAATGAAGCTTGCGGGATACCCCTTCTTTTGCGGACAATTTCCGCATAGCGTTTTCCATTTCCGGCATCCGGAGCTCTCAAAATAACAGCAATGCCCGGTGAGAACCCAGCAATCGTGAAGTGTCCATATTACGGGACGTCCGTACGATGAGAGAAATCTTAGGAGCTCGGGATTGTTTAGATAGTATCCGTGCGTGTTGTGAAGGTGTATAATATCGGGGGATATTTTTATGATAGCCTCGGAAAGCTCTTTTACGGCTATTTTTGATATTGGCGAGTCTGTATCGAAAATCCGCTGCCACAATCCGTTGAAGGCTATCTGAACCGGAGACGATAACTTTATTATTTCCGACGCGCTCGGCCTCAATTTGCGGGCGCATGCTATATAGCTCTTCCAGCCTCTGGCGCTTGCGGCAATTCCTATCTGTTCGGCGATTCTCCCCGTAGAGCCGTAGTTTCCAACCGTATTGATTTGTATTACCTTCATCTGGAAATTTGCTAAAAGCCTCTTTTGCATTAAAACAAGCCTTTAAGAGTCGTAGTGCAATACTTTTTTTGGAGGGGGCGGATTCTCAGAATTATCACTAAATGTTTGACATAAAAGGCCGTCGGCAAATTATGGAAGTTTATTTTACGCGGCAATTTTTCAGAATCAAAATGAGCGATATTCCTAAAGCTTACGAACCTTCCACTGTGGAGGACAAATGGTATAAGACCTGGTTGGAATCAGGATGCTTTAAAGCGCGTCCCGACGCCGACCCAAAGAACGCATATTCTATAGTCATTCCGCCTCCGAATGTCACAGGTGTTTTGACGATGGGACACGTCCTGAACAATACGATACAGGATATTCTCATTCGGCGCGCCCGCCAGATGGGTAAAAACGCCGTATGGATTCCGGGTACGGACCATGCCGGAGTAGCCACGCAGTCAAAAGTCGACGCGGCCTTGCGCAAGGAGGGAACTTCCGCCCGCGAACTCGGCAGGGACAAATTTATCGAAAGAGCAAAGGCATGGCGCGACAAACATGGCGGCATAATTATAGAACAGCTCAAAAAGCTTGGAGCCTCGTGCGATTGGGACAGGCTTGTCCATACCCTCGACGACAGCTATTCAAAAGCCGTCCTGACCGCTTTTGTGAAACTTTTTAAAGAAGGCTATATTTATCGCGGTAAACGCATGGTGAATTGGTGCCCGGTAAATCTGACTGCGCTCTCCGATGAAGAGGTTATAATGAAGCCTCAGAAGAGCAAGCTGTATAAAATGCGGTACGAGCTTGCCGATAAGCGCGGAACATTTCTCGAGATATCGACCACCCGCCCCGAAACTATTATGGGAGATACGGCCGTAGCCGTGAATCCTAATGACCCGCGCTATGCGGATCTCATAGGAAGTTTTGCGCTGCGTCCATTTCCTCAAGCCAGAATACCGATAATAGGCGACGAGTATGTGGACATGAAGTTTGGGACTGGAGTTCTGAAAGTCACCCCTGCCCACGACCCAGCAGACTTTGAAATAGGCCTGAGACACAATCTGCCGGTAATAGACGTGATGAATCCCGACGGCACAATGAACGAACTCGCCGGGCCGGAATTTTGCGGAAAGGATCGTTTTGTCGCGCGCGAATTGGCTGTAAAGAAACTCGATGAAATGGGGCAGCTCGTGTCCGTGGAAGATTACGAGAACAACGTTGGATTTTCAGAGAGGGGCGGTGTGCCCATAGAACCGCGCCTTTCCGACCAGTGGTTTATGCGCTATCCGAAAATCGCCGAGGCCAAGCAGTCAGTGGAATCGGGAGCCATAAAATTTTGGCCGCAGCGTTGGGAAAAAACCTATGTGCATTGGCTCGACAATATACGCGATTGGTGCATAAGCCGTCAGATATGGTGGGGGCATCGCATTCCGGTATGGTATCGCAAGGGTGTGGAGAATCCCGATATAAATAATCCGGAAGAGGTCTATGTAGGAGTTGACGCCCCTTCCGATCCGGAGAATTGGATTCAGGACGAAGATTCTCTCGACACTTGGGCAAGTTCGTGGCTCTGGCCGTTTGCCACTCAGGGTTGGCCGGATAAGGCTGAAATGGATAGGCTGCAGATGTCGGCGTTCTATCCGACGTCGGATTTGGTCACCGGGCCTGATATAATATTCTTCTGGGTCGCCCGAATGATAATGGCAGGCCTTGAATTCCTGCCAGGCGATATGGCGGATAGAATACCGTTCAAAAACGTTTATTTTACGGGCATAATTAGGGATATGCAGGGGAGAAAAATGTCTAAGAGTCTCGGCAATTCTCCTGATCCCCTTGAAATTATAGCAAAATATGGGGCTGACGGCCTTCGCTTCGGGGTCATGAACTGTGCCCCGCAAGGGCAGGATATCCTGTTTGACGAGAGCCGCGTGGAACTTGGCCGCAACTTCTGCAACAAACTTTGGAATGCTTGCAGATTCCGCCAAATGAACGGAGGATTGGGCGACAATTCCTCTGCCGAAAAAATAATAGGCAGGATTGACTCATCAAAGCTCGATCCCGACGACCACGCGATATTGTCGAGCCTATCTAAATGCGCCGCAAAAGTGGATTCGGATTACGCCTCTTATCAGTTCAACTCAATAACCCAGGGAGTGTATTCGTTCTTCTGGAACGATTTCTGCGGTTGGTATCTTGAAGTGTCGAAGGCAAGGCTGTCAGATGCTTCCCAAAAGGAAACGGTTCTGGCGGTTCAGGATTTGTGCATAAGGCAGATTCTGCTTCTCCTGCATCCGTTTACTCCTTTTATTACAGAGGAATTGTGGCACCTAATGGGATACGGCCGAGATGGAGAATTTATACAGAATGTAAATCCGTCCTTTGTTGAAACTCTTAAAGATTGCGGATTGTCGGTGGACGAATTCGCCGCGGCGCAGATAAACGCCCTCAAAGATTTCGTTGTGAAGGCCCGTTCCCTAAAGGCGCAGTGCGGAAAGGCGAATTCGAAAGATTCCAAATTTTCTCTTGTTCCCGCCAATCCCGCGTCAAAAATGTTGTTTGAAACATCTTTCGACAAACTGAAGAAACTTGTGAGAGCCGAGTGCCTTGAAACCGTGGATGCGCCTTTGGACGCTCCCGTGGCCCTCTCCGAACTCGGAGCGGTATATCTGGACATAATCAAGACGGATTCCGGAGCGGAGATAGCCCGCTTGGAAAAAGAGCGCGAAAAACTCTCTACGGCGATAGAATCGGCAAAGTCGAGATTGGCAAACGCGGACTTTGTGTCCAAGGCTCCACAGAAAGTCATCGACGGCGCAAAGCGCCAGCTCGACGATTGCCAAGCCAAGCTCGACGAGGTGTTAAAACTATTGCGCACCTTTGGAAAATAAGGGTAATTTTTTATTGGTGGAAAATGTCGGACGGGCGAAAACTAAAGCTGTTATTGCTACAAAATACGATAAAGCCGTATAGGGTTCCAATATTCAACGGCTTAGCCGAACGTTGCGAACTTACGGTGGCTTATTCAAGCGACAAATCGGAAGTCGAAAAATTGGAAGGGGTAAATTTCAAAATTCTATATATCCCGGAATGGAGCTTTTTCGGAAAATTTTCGATTCAGAAACGGAATATGTTTTCGCTTGCGCGCGATTTTGACGCAGTGTTGTCGATGGGCAATATAGCATATTTATCGTTTATGGCGCTGGGGGCAAATCCGTTTCGCAAATATGGGTTTACAATATGGTCTCTCGGCGTCTCCGCCTCTTACACAAAAAAATACGACGTCCAGAAGAATTGGGATTTTCTCCGCAAAACCATATTCAATATGGCCGACAGCATTGTGTTTTATACGGACTATCCCAAACTTAAGTACGAAAAGATGGGCATAGACCCCGCAAAAATGTTCGTTGCCAACAATACTGTCGCCGTAGCCGATTCTGTCCCGAGCGATTTGGAGAAAGATTCCATTCTTTTTATCGGCTCACTGTATCCTCAGAAAGGTCTTGGAACCTTGTTAAATGTCTATAAGAGGGTAGGCGCATATAAGAAACTTCCGAGGCTGGATATAATAGGCGCGGGAAGCGAATTCGCAAATGTAGAAAAATGGATACGGGAAAATAAACTGTCGGATAAGATTTTTCTTCGAGGGGCCGTCTATGATATTGACAAAAAAGCGGAATATTTTGCTCGGGCGATAGCATGTGTGTCGCCGTGCCAGGCTGGGCTCGCCGTTCAAGAATCCATGGGATACGGCGTATGCTTTGCCACAAATTCAGACTCGTTTACCGGCGGAGAACGCTTCGATATCGTGCACGGGCAAACTGGTATATTGTTTTCTGAGAATTATGGAATCGGAGATTTCCTCGCCGAATTGGCGGATCGCCCAGAAAGATTCATAAATATTGGAAAGTCCGCAAAAAATTTCTATGACCGCTTCAGAAAACCGTCAAATATGGTTGACGGGCTCTGGAAAGCCGTTGAATACGCCTATAACAAGCGCGTCATTGGAGCTGAATCAAAATAATCAGAGGATTCGCGTCGAAAACTCACTTCTGAATCTTAGTTTTTTTGACGCTTATGTTATTGGGCGGTTCCCCTGCGGCAAAAGGATAATAGTATGCCGGTTGCCAATGTTAATGCCGTCGTGCATGCTATCCCTATTATAGCTGCGGATAGCCCGGAGAGAATCTCTGAGGAAATCGCCGTCACAGAGTAGTCGGCAAACGGAGCGCCAGTAAAGTTGGGAGCGTCTGGAAGTAGCGAAAAATTCTTCATTGTCCACTCAAAAGCGTCCGGAAATGCCGATGCAAGCGGCGAAAGCACCAAGGCTGTAATAACTATGCCACCAAGCGCATAAATTGTACGCTTAGAACGGGCGGACTCTTTCTCGTCTGCTTGTACAAGGCTTAAAAGCATTATAGTAGCCGTTGCTTCAATGATTCCAAGAACGCCATGTATTCCAAGCAGAGTGCCGAATACTTCAGCATTGCCCTTTTCGGAGGAATATAGTTCTATACATAGGGAAAATGCTGCCAATTCTACTGAAACAAATGCGGCTATTGCTATGGAAGCCTTCGCTCCTATCCCATTTTTGGCAAGTATATTTCTTGCGAGGCCTCCTATGCCAGTTCCGATAAGAGCCATGTTCACAATGTTTGCTCCCAACATTAGAATTCCGCCATCTGCAAATAGTAGTGTCTGAAGTAGCAATACTATAGACATTGATAACACCGCGGCAGGAACACCCAATATTGCAGCTGCAAATATCCCGCCTATAAGGTGCCCTGAAATTCCGTCCCATATAGGATAGTTTAACATTTGCACAGCGAATACCGCAGCGCTTGTAAGGGAGAATTTTAATGGTGAAGGTATCTCTCGTGCTCCACTTGACAACATATATATTGATGCCCCAATTCCTACGGCAGCTATTGTGGCGGTTAAAGGGCAAACCGTTCCTGAGAGCATCTCTGAGGGTATGTGCATATAATTATTTCTCCTGTTTTTGAATTTATTCGTCCAAACTTTATTCCAAGTCTTTGGTCGTGTGCATGAAAATCAAGAAAATAGTTAAAAAAATCTAACTTATGTACGAAGCGTGCGCGTGCCCCTTGACGGCGAGCCAGTTTATGTGAGAAAATAGCCGACATAAAATCACATAAAGGAACGAAATGAAATCAAGATTCAGCGTAGAGCAGATAATAAAGATACTAAGGGAATACGAGTTATCCGGAAGTAAGACGGAAGTTCTGCAGAAGTACAACATCAGCCAGCAAACATTTTATCGTTGGAGATGCAAGTACCAAGGAATGGACGTACAAGAAGCCTTAAGGCTCAAAGCCCTTGAAAAGGAAAACACGGAGCTAAAGAAGATGATTGCCGAACTGAGCTTGCAGGTTCGGGCATTGGATATAGCGGCAAGAAAAAACTTCTAAGCCCAGAGCGGCAATTGACGGTTGCAAAAGAGGTAATCGCCAAGTTGTCGTGTTCTGGGCGTAAGGTATGTAAAGCATTG
>URAJ01000062.1 GCA_900545715.1 uncultured Opitutales bacterium | reverse complement strand
CGTTCTCTTTGCCCTCTTTTTTTTCTCCCATTCCACAATCTTTGACGTAGAGCGCTCTTTTTTTACCGCAATTTTAAAGAGATTGCGGCTTTTTTGTGTTCTAAGAGAAAAAGGCGTTGTTGCCGGGCTCTGTAAATTTTCGGAATCAGCGTAAAATTGCGGGCTTGGCGTAAGATATTGCAGAAGCGGTTTAAGGTTATTTGCCGGCATATGTAATAACTGCGGTGTGCCGAATACCCCAAATGAATAAAAGTTGTTTGCAAGCAAGTATAAGAAGTAAAAAACTTGCGGAATGTAGGCTTTATATGGAGGGTAGAGCTCCTGCTCATTTTACATTCTATATTGAAGTGTTCTTTTTTATTTTGCGCCGATGTGCGCTAATTGTATAAAACGCAAAGAGGCAGGGGCGGATTTTTTTGCGTACATGTCCATAATTTACCGTTTCTTAAATTTTTATTCATATATAATTGCGGGCTGTTTTAAGAATAAAAAAATTCCTGTTTTCGCAAGGTTGCGCTAATACATAAAATTGCGCAATCATTAACGCTGTACCGGCTTTCCCGCGCAGACGCTAGGTGCAGAGCTGAAATCCTTGCTGGTGCGCACAAAAAGGCTTGTAAAGCGCCCCCTCTTAAAATGTAATTAAAACAAATTATTCAACCGCAATATTTCAGCCTTATGAAAAAGACCATTGTAGCTATACTTTGCGCCGCAACAATTCAATCGTTATTTGCTTACAGGCAGTCCGACGTAAAACTCGGCGATGGCTGGCTCTTCCACCGCGGAGAGCTTAAAAATGCCCAAATTCCATCGACAGACACTTCAACTTGGGAGGCCGTAAAAGTCCCTCACGACTGGGCTATCGGGCAAAACTTCAATATGAACTACGACAAGCAGTTCACTCAGGTTGTCCAAGACGGCGAAACGCGCGCAAGAACGCGCACGGGCCGCACGGGCGCGCTCCCATTTGAAGGCGTGGGCTGGTACCGCAAAACGCTCGAGCTCCCGAAGTCCGACGAAGGCAAAAGAGTGTATATACAGTTCGACGGCGCAATGAGCCGCGCGAAAGTTTGGCTAAACGGCGAATATGTCGGCGAGTGGCCGTACGGCTACGCCTCATTCGAGCTCGACTTGACCAAGCATTTCAAGTTCGGGAGCCCAAATACGCTCGCCGTGAGGCTCGAAAATCTGCCTTCGGCTTCGAGATGGTATGCCGGCGCGGGGCTTTTCCGCGACGTCAGGCTTGCAGTCAAGCCGCAGATTCATGTGGAAAATTGGGGAACGTACATAACAACGCCGAAGGTTTCGGCAAATTCCGCCGTATGCCGCATTGAGACTTTCGTCGCCGACCATTCAGGCACGGGAAAGAAAATATCCGTAAAAACGTCAATAATATCTCCCGACGGAAAGCAGGTCGCGCAAAAATCGGCCGATATCGCCATTGATAACGGCTCGGGTAAGGCTGTTCAGGAGTTTGATATAGAAAATCCGTCCCTATGGGACATCGACTCCCCAAAGCTCTATACTGCAAAAACCCAGATTCTCGCCGACGGCAAGCCGGTGGACGAATATTTTAGCAGGTTTGGAGTGCGCTCCATATCCTACGACCGCGACGGCGGATTCAAATTAAACGGCAAAAAGACCATATTTAAGGGTGTTTGCATGCACCATGACTTGGGCCCGATTGGCGCGGCTTTCAATGTCTCGGCGGCGCGTAGGCAAGTCGAAATATTGAAAGAAATGGGCGCAAACGCCATACGCACTTCGCACAACCCTCCGTCGCCCGCCTTGCTGGACATATGCGACGAGCTCGGCATGCTCGTTCAAGTCGAGGCTTTCGACGAATGGAAAATGCCAAAGTGCGAAAACGGCTACAACAAGCTTTTCGACAAGTGGGCTAAAAAAGATTTGGAGGCAATGATACGCCGCGACCGCAACCACCCGTGCGTTGTTATGTGGAGCATCGGCAACGAAGTCCCGGAGCAGACCGTTCCCGATGGCAGAAAGACGGCAAAATTCCTCGCTGAGACGGCGCGCGCGATGGATCCCACCCGCCCGGTGACGGCGGGCTGCGACCGCAACAAGCAGGCGGTTGAATACGGCTTCGTCGATGAGCTCGACCTCGTCGGCTTCAACTACAAGCCCTTCTACTACAAAGAATGCTACGACAAAAAACCTTCGGCCGTAATTTACGGAAGCGAGACTGCGTCAACTGTCAGCAGCCGCGGGGTATATCATTTCCCGACGAAGGAAAGCAAACAACCGTGGTCGTACGACTACCAGGTCAGCTCCTACGACCTGTGCTGCGCGCCGTGGTCGCAAGTGCCGGAGGACGAATGGAAGGGGCAGGACGAAAACCCGTTTGTACTCGGCGAGTTCGTCTGGACGGGCTTCGACTATCTCGGAGAGCCTTTCCCGTACGACGGCGATTTCATCGCAAAGAGTTCGTATTTTGGGATAGTCGATTTGTGCGGTTTCCCGAAGGACAGGTATTATCTCTACCGCGCGAGATGGAACCCGCAGGCGGAGACTCTGCATGTTCTCCCGCACTGGACTTGGCCTGACAGGCTCGGGCAGAAAACGCCCGTTTACTGCTACACTAACTATCCGAAGGCGGAGCTGTTCGTAAACGGCAAGAGCATGGGAGTGCGCGAAAAGAAGGCGTCAGGAAAGTTCGGCAAGAGCCGTTTAATATGGGAAGATGTCGCCTACCAGCCGGGAGAGATAAAAGTGGTGGCATACGGCGCCGACGGCAAAAAGGCGGCCGAAAAGACTGTCAAGACCGCGGGAGAACCCGCGCGGATAGTCCTAAAAGCCGACAGAAAAAAATTTGGCGGCGACGAACTCTGTTTTGTAGAGGTGAGCGTTGTCGATAAGGACGGCAATTTGTGCCCGCGCGCCGACAATATAATATACTTCTCGACCGACGGCAATGTCCGCCTGCGCGCCCTGTGCAACGGCGACCCGACCGACCTCACGCCGTTCTCGGCAAATTATATGAGGGCGTTTTCCGGGAAACTTCTCGCGGTGGTTGAGGCCGACGGCGACGCGAAAGGCTCTATAAGCGCATTCTCAGGCGCAAGGGGCGACAAAAAAATATCCTCCGGAAAGGCGGAATTTTAGGCTTTAACAAAAATGAAAATAGTTTTTATGGGCACGGGGACTTCCCAGGGAGTTCCCGTAATAGGGTACGATTCGAGCGGCATAGACCTCTCAAATCCCAAGAACTGGCGGACGCGTTCGAGCATACATGTTTATGCTGCCGGCAAAGAAATACAGGTCGATGCCGCGCCGGAATTCAGGTTGCAGTGCCTTAAAAATTCAATATCGCGCGCCGACGCTTTTATCCTCACGCACGGACATGCAGACCACATCGCCGGCATGGACGACCTTCGGCGGTTCTGCGACAAGGCGGAGGGGAATGCGATAGACGTGTACTCCAACGAATACGGGCTTTCCCGCGTGCGGGCAATGTTTCCGTACGCGCTTGGCGACAAGCCAACCGAGCGTGGCTATCCGTGCTTCCGCCTAAAAGAAATGCCGGAGACTCTCGACATGGGCGGCGGGCTTAAAATCAGTTCGGCGGAGCTTCCCCACGGGAACATACAGACGCTCGGTTTGGTCTTTGAATGCGGCGGAAAGCGCTTTGCCTATTATACCGATTGCAAGTCGCTCACTCCGCGCGCGGAGGAGCTCGCCGCGGGCGCGGACGTTTTGGCTGTGGATTGCCTTAGGCTAAAACCGCACCCTTCGCACATGACTCTCGACGAGGCGCTGGCGGTCGTAGAAAAGCTCTCGCCGAAGCTCGCGTTTTTTACCCATACTACGTCCCACATAGATTACGGTAAAATCGAACGTTCTCTACCCAAAAATTGTCATATAGCCTACGACGGCTTGACTGTCGAAATATAAGCATTAAAATCGCAGCAGATAATAAAAAATTATGAACACTGGCGCTCAAAAGAAACCCAAGGCCGCAATGGTATTGTCCGGATGCGGCGTATTCGACGGCACTGAAATACACGAGGCTGTAATAACGCTTCTCTGCCTTTTAAAGGGCGGCGCGGAGGTGTCGTTTTTCGCCCCCGATATTCGCCAAAGCGACTGCATAAACCATCTTGACGGCTCGGATTCCGAAGGGCCGCGCAACGTGCTTTCCGAATCGGCGAGGATTGCGAGGGGAAAGATAGAGCCGCTTTCGCGCTTCGACGCCGGAAAATTCGACATGCTGCTCTTCCCAGGGGGCTTCGGGGCGGCCAAGAACCTTTGCACGTTCGCTTACGACGGCGCGGATTGCACGATTGAGCCGTCGGTGGAAAAGGCGATTTCCGACATGATGGGCAAGGGGGGAAAAATAGCGTTTATGTGCATATCTCCCGTAATAGGCGCAAAGGCAATCGGTGACGGCGTTATGCTTACAATCGGCAACGACAAACAAACGGCGGCCGCCATTGAGGCTGCGGGAGCTAAACATATTCCGTGCGCGGTGGACTCGTTTGTGGAGGACAAGTCCAAAAACGTCTATTCAACGCCCGCGTATATGCTTGCAAAAGATGCGGCGGAGGTCGAAAAGGGCGTTTCCGCAATGATTTCAAGAATGTTTGAGACTCTATAATATGGCGTTTGGCACTATAAAGGCGATAGTGTTCGCGGCCGCTGCATTGGCCGCGTTTTCCGCGCAGCAGTCGCATGCGCAAAGAATGACGACTATGCTGCCCGGAACCGTTAAGAATTTTGAATTGCCAAATTTCGACGAGAATACTGGCGCCAAACAGTGGGACTTGTTCGGGAACTCCGCCACGTATAAAAGCGACACCCGAATAGACGTTGAAGGCCTAAAACTGATGCTCTTCGAGGAGAAGGACGGTAAGCTCAAAGCGACCATAACTAGCCCCGAGGCTAATGTAAACCCCGTAAAAAAATTCGTATCCGGCGACACCGACATATTTGTGACCGCCCCCGAATTTAAAATAGACGGGAAAAAATGGACGTGGGATTCGGCGAAAAAATTTGTCGAGGTTTTTAACGGTATAAAAGTCAATATAACGCCGCCGGACGGCGGGGAAAAATCCACCGGCAAGGAAGGTGAAGCCGCAAAGGATTATGCGACTTTGATTACCGGAGAATACGGCTCGATGCTAAACGGGGCGGAGAGTAATGTGTTTGAGGTCCGCAAAAGCGTTGAGCTTGTAAATTCGCAAATGAAGCTCGAATGCGACAGGTTGCGTGTAAATGCCCCGAAAGAAAAAAAATCCGAAACCGGCCTCGACGAAATATTTGCCTCAGGGAATGTTAAAATGCTCTACGAAAAGAAGGACATCCGCGCAGGAGAGGCGAAGATAGATCCCGGAGCATCTACCGCATTTTTGAGCGGCAACCCCCATATCAAAGACATTCCAAGCAGCGCGGAAATATCAGGCAGCTCGATAGCGCTCGATAAAAACAAAAAGACGCTTGCTGCCGAGTCTGCGGGCGGAATCCGCGCAACGGCCGTGATTTACAATACGGACGATGACGGTGAGAGGGAAAAGATAACAATTTCCGCAGACTCTATAAAAATGCGCACGGAGGGCGAAAAGAACTTTTTTGACTTTTCCGGAAATGTTGACGTGGAGGCGGACTCTTTCAAAGTTTCTTGCGACAGCCTTGTGTCGGAGTCGTCCTCAAAGGACGGCGGCAAGCCGCAAGTGGCGTATATAAAAGGGAGCGGGCATATAAGGCTTTCAAATGAAAATGGCGTTGCGACGGCGGACAATATGGAGATACTTCCGTCGAAGTCTGAGGTTGCCCTGTCCGACAACGCATCGCTTTTGGACAACGAGCGCGGAATGAGGCTCTATGCGCAGGCGATTGTGTTCTTGAAGGAGAGGAGCACGGGGCTTGCGTTTTCAAATCCGTCCGACAAAAATTCGTACGTCACCCTCAAAATGCGCGAGGGAATATCGGCGGACGAAAAGCTGAAAACCCAAACGGAGACTACGGTAAAATCGCGGCGCCTAAAATTCGTAAAAAATCAAAAAAATATGCACTTTGATTTTGAGCGCGACGTCAATATAACTTCCGACGACATAAAAGCCTCCTGCCAAAAAATGCAGGTGTTGGCGATGCGCGACAAAAAGGGCGGGGATTCCGTGAGGAAAATAACGGCTTCCGACAATGTAAAAATCAGCCAGAAGGGCTATTCAGCCGAGGCCGAGACGGCGGTAATTTATCCCAAATTAAAAGGAGGGAAAGCTGATAATTCAAAAGCGGAGGCGCACAGGTACGTAGAACTGCTCACTGCGGCAAACAATCCTGGGAAACGGCCGACAATATACCTGCCCGCCACAAAGTCGATAGGCCTTGAAGAGGTCCGCGCCGGCAGCAAGCTTGAATCAAAGCCGACAGTAATAACGAGTGACAAACAGTGGCTTGTCGGCGGTACGGAGTCGGACAGGTATTTTTTTGAAGGCGACGTAAAGGCTGTCGGAACTGATATGGACGTTTCTTGCGACAAGGCGGAAGTAGGCATACGCAAGCGTAAAGGCGGCGGCCACTCCATAAATAAGATAGACTTGTACGGGAACGTAAACCTTTCAAGCGGGCTAAAAGCCGCTACATGCGGCAAGGCCGAGATTTTTCCCGAAGACGAGATGGTCGTGCTTTCGGAAGATCCGGTGGTCATAGACCGCGAGGACAACACGCGAGTGTCCGGGCCGAGAATGGTGTATAACCGCGGCCGCCGCTCTATGACAGTCGAGGCGGAAGAGCCGGCGCAAAACGCTCCCACGGAAGAGCGCAGAACTTTTATCCCCGACTTTGAGGACGACGAGACGCTCGAGCCTGAAACAAAAACGCCGCCGCGCCCGACAATCAGAATATTGCCGCGCTCGCGCAAATAGCGCGGCTTCTGGCAATACTTGGTTTGTGGGGACGGGCCGGTTTTCCTCTCGCCCTTTCTGTGAGGCAGATTGTCCGAACTTTTTGGCAGTATGCGTTTGCGGTTCGTTGTGTTTTGTCGTAATTATTATTTGTGGAAGCTGGCAGAGCAACATGATAAATAGTCCGCAAAAGAGCGTAAGCGGGAGCGTTTGGTTTGCGGCAGTAAAAACCTTTTGTATTTAAAAGTTTTTACTAAATGAGGCTTCTTTCATTAATTTTTACTGGCTTTGGTATTGACCCGAGTTTTTATCAAATGGGCATCTTCCACTAAATCCTACCGATTTTGGAACGACCCTAGCTTTCGTTAATTTCCCCTGCCTTTGGAATAGAGGCCAAAGGGTAAATTGCGGAGAAAAGAAGAAAACTTATCACACAGTCTTTGGCGCCTGCACTTGCATTTCCGCTCTACGCAAAAATTCGCGGAACGTTATGGTGGGACTGTAAAAAACGCTTCGCAAAAATTTTTCAATCTTTGGTGTTGTTCAAAAGAAATTTTCCCAAAGGTCGCTATCTAAAAATTTTTGCAGAAAACGTCGCTTTCTCAGGCTAAAATACAGCAGTAAAAACCAAAGAGCCTGCATATGGGCACAAAAAAACGTTCTACGTCAAAGATTGTGGAATGGTGGAAAAAAAAGAGGGCAAAGAGAACGA
>URAJ01000061.1 GCA_900545715.1 uncultured Opitutales bacterium | reverse complement strand
CTTCTTCTCTTATCCCCTCTTTCTTCCTCATCCCACTGAGTTTGACGAAGAGCGTAAAAATCCCATATATCGGAAAGGACAATATGCCAAGAATCTTAAAACTTTTATCTATTGCGTACATACTACTATCTACAGGATTTTGCGTTGTCGGGCAACAGGCATGGCATTATCCGCTGTACCTCGACGGGAACTATCCGCACGCAAAACGCGTTGAAATAACATTTGAAAATAAAACCGCAAATGAACTCGACGGAGAAATTTTCTGCGTTCCTGCAAAAAAGTTAGGGATAGTTTCCCGACCAACAAAAGAATTGAGGGTGGTCGGCGAAAATGGCAAGGAACTTCTCTTTGATGTCATTCCGGAAGGCGATACAATAGGAGAGAATTCAACTCTCGCTGTACCCGTAGCTTGCAAGCCGAACTCGAAAACGCGCGTTTGGGTATATTACGACAACCCCCACGCATGGGAATTACCGAGCAACCTAAATGCCGAAGGTGTATCCGACATAAACGAAAAGCTCGATTTTGAGGCATTAGACAAGCTCCCGCCCTCCGGCTGGCACAATAACTCGAAAGAAAATTACAAAAACTCGCTCGAAAAAAGCGGCGGCAAAGACGATAGCAAATGCGTAAGCACTACGGCAGAAAAAGGCTCAACACCGCAATGGGTGTGCATATCGCGGAGCTTTAAGGTAAATGCCGGAGACAAATACAAATTTAGCGGCTGGGTGCGCGGCGAAAACGTAAAAGGGCGCGCAGGCTTTTATATCCACGAAGGGAAAAGAAATATACATAAAGACCAAAACAAAGATTCATTTGACTGGAAAAAAATAGAATTTGAAGGAGTCATCCCAGAAGGAGTAAAAGACCTGAGCTTCGGAACCGTCCTCTACGCAACAGAAGGCAAAGCCTGGTTTGATGACCTGCAATTAAATATAAAAAGGGCGCAAAAAAATAATATAGGAATAAGCATAGGAGAAACCGAATCGCTAGAATTGGCATCGTCAGGCGAAAGCGATAAATGGCAACTTTCAAGCGCAAAATATCCTTCGAGAATAAAATTTTGCGTGAGAAATATCTCGCCGTTGAAAAAGGGAAATGTCATCGCCTGCGCATCTATCAATAGAATAACAAACGCAAACTACGAAAAGGAAGCGTTCGCAGTGATAGTTGACGGCAAACGCAGGCCATTTTTCCTCGCCTCCGGCTACATGCTTGCCTCAGTCGGTGACATTGGGCCAATGTCGGAAAAAGTATTCTACGTGTACTTAAATAAAAATAAAAAGAACCAAATACCAAATGTAAAAGGAGATTACGCAAGCGGAATATTGAGCGACTATAAAGCCGACGCAGCCGCTTCGGCCGACGTGGAAAACTTCGGTAAAATAATGGACTCCGCCACTAACCTGTTAAAAAACCCGAGTTTTGAAATGGGGACAGAATCGTGGGGCGGCACAATGGATACAGAACGCGCAACCGCAAAAATTGTGGAAGGGGGCTTGTACGGAGAACACGCTGCAATGCTTGAAATAAAAGATCCCAAAAATAGCGCCTGGCACGGATTCAGGCAAGCTGTTCCCGGAATACCAGGCAATGAATATATCATAGCAGGCTGGTGTCGCCTTCCCGACGGCGGAGCCGGTACGGTACACGCGCATTACGACTTTCAGAAAGGCGACTTCAATGCCTATTCGTCCACAGTAATGGGAGACAAATGGCAAATATTCGCAATGTTTGTATCGGCGACTTGCCCCGGAAAAACGAGCGTCCATCTAACGGCAACCAAGGGCAAATATATGTACGACGGAATAATCGTCGCAGAATCTGTAAAAGCAAGCTCCTTGGAATACGAGAATATTGCCGACTTTAAAAAGAATAAAAAAATGTCCGTATGGCAAACGGACAATATCATAAAAATATTCCCTGGCGACTATCCGAAGGCGGAGACAGAAGCATATTTGGAACTTGCCGGCAACGAATACGAGGGCATGCAGCTTGCGATCCGCAATCCTACAGAAATAAAGGCGCTGGAAGTGTCTGTTGACGCGCCCAAATACGCAGGAGAAGACGCCGGAGAAAATCCTCCCGCTCTGCCCGCACCCCAGATTGGGCACATAGAAAATGTGATAATCGACACCGCAAGCGCCTATTTCCATTTTACCGATTTGAAAAAATACGAGCGGTTTGTCCGCCCGAACAACTTTGCGGTATTGTACCCCGACCCGATTATACCGTCCGCAAAATTCGATCTCCCCGCCAAACAAACAAAGGGAGTATATTTGACATTCTATGCCCCCAAAGATGCAAAACCCGGCATCTACGAAGGGAAGATAGAGTTAAAAAACGAAGGCAAAATATTAAAAACGTTGCCGTATAAGATAAAAGTCTATGGTTTCTCGCTGTCCGACGAACCACAAGTGTACGCGATTTTCGACCTAAGGCTTGGGGCTGGCGCGCAATACAAAAACTACACCCACCGCGAAGCGGCAAAGTTTATGAAGTCCAAGAAGCTCAGCGTAGATACCCTGCCCGCGCGGATAACCTTCAAATTGGAGAACGGGAAGCCAGTTGCAGATTTCAGCAAATTCGACAAAGAAGCTGAATACTACCTAAACGAGCTAAAATTTCCGTACCTGTATTTGCCGTTTTCCGCGGGAACATTCGGGTGGGCAAACCCGCCAAGGCCATACCTCGGAGAAAATCCGTATCCGGGAAAATGGCCTTATGAGAATGCCGACCATACAAGATTAAATCCGAAATATAGGGAATACATAGTTGAAAGTTTAAAGCAGATATCGAAGCATCTCGAGGAGAAGGGATGGACCGACCGGTTTATGTATTACATATCGGACGAGCCGTTCGCATGGCACCCAAACATAATAAAGCAAATGATAGCGCTATGCGACGCCATACACGAAGGGGCTCCAAAAATGAAAATATATTGCAGCACATGGAAGTATGTTCCGGAGTGGATAGGCAAACTTAATATATGGGGCGTTGGCGCACAGGGACAAGCCTCGGAAGAGGAAATAGAGCTGCTTAAAAAGAGCGGCGCCGATATAATAACAACGACCGACGGCCATTTCGTTTTGGACAATCCGTACAATGCGCTCGAAAGATTAATGCCGCTTTATTGTTATAAATACGGCTTTAAGGGATATGAATTCTGGGGCGCCGACTGGTACACGCTGAATCCGCTGAAGTGGGGGATACATCTGGATATTCCGCAGTCCGACACCCCCGGAAAGCACTACCGCGTGCGCTATCCCAATGGCGACGGATATATATTCTATCCAGGCAAGCTAATCGGGCAAAAGGAGCCATTTTCAAGCGTGAGAATGGAAAGCCACCGAGACGGCGTGGAAGACTACGAATATTTTATAATTCTTGAAAAACTCGCGAAGCAAAAGAACGACAAAGAGGCGTTGGAAACTTTGGAGCGTATAAAGAAGTTTGCGTTCATACCGAACGCAGGCGGGAGGAATGCTCCGATGCTACTGCCTGAACCGGAGAAGTACACAGAGTTGAGGCGCGAAATCGCCCGCCAGATAGAACGGTTAAAGTCGGATAAAAGTGATCCGGCGGGGGACTCCCCCGCCAATACCGCAGACAACAATGCAAAAAATGATAAATAAGTCCGCAAACTACCTATTGGCAATCGCGCTCGCATTTCAGCTTGCCGCACCGCAGCTTTTTGCGGGATCCGCCGAGGGCGCACCGCAATCTCCGGCAGAGGTCGACACGTCTGTGGGACAAATGCGCATTTCCGGAAATTTTGAGAAGGATTGGAATCTGTCGGCAAAATGCCGCACCGAGGAAAAGGGCGTGCAGGAAATAACCATTTCCATAGAAAGCCGTCGCGGAGAAAGCCTTCCGCCTCAGCTATGCATATCGTGGAACATTCCCCAGCGCGACATCCAATACCGTTGGCACACCTCCAAGGGATGCGGGGCAATCCCCGCCGACTGGGGGCAGCCACTCTATTCTAGCCTTTCCGGAAACTCTCCAATACTCGCGCTCATGGGAAACGACGGGAACAACCGCCTGACCTTCGCGTGTTCGGAGGCAAAGAGGAGGGTCTCCTTCAAAGCAGGCGTCCACGAGGAGACAAACGAAATATTCTGCGAAATCAGGCTGTTTTCCCAAAGGGAATCCCCGCTAAAAAATTACAGCGCCACCATTCGCCTCGACACGCGGGAAATCCCATATTGCGACGCAATCGGAGCGTCGGCGCGCTGGCTTGGGGAACTCCCGGGGAACAACCCGCTGCCGGTTCCGGAAACCGCGCGCGAGCCTTTTTATTCCACATGGTATTCATACCACCACAACGTGTTTGCCGGCGAACTCGAAAAGGAGTGCGAACTCGCCGCGCAATACGGTATGAAGGGGATTATTCTCGACGGCGGATGGTATGCCGACGACGGCAAGCGCGGCTGCGATTTCTGGGGAGACGGCAAAGCCTCCAGGCTCCGATTCCCCGATATGCGTGCGCATGTGAAAAACGTCCACAAGCTAGGCATGAAATACATGGTATGGTTTGGGGTGCCGTTTATCGGCTATTCCAGCGAAGCGTACGGGCGCTTCAAAGGGAAGTATCTGAACGATATGAAAAATCTGGACTGCGCGTCGCTCGACCCGCGCTTTCCCGAGGTGCGCGAATATCTAATTGAAACTTGCGAGCGCATTTTGAGGGAGTGGGACATCGACGGATTCAAGTTCGATTTTATCGACATGTTCCGCTGGAACGGCGAAGATCCCGCAATAGCGGAAAATTACGCCGGCCGCGACATAAAAAACCTGCCGCTTGCCGTGGATTTTCTGCTTTCTTCCATGACCGAACGGCTCTCAAAAATAAAAAAAGATTTGCTGATTGAATTCAGACAGCCGTACATCGGGCCTTCAATCCGCAATTACGGCAATATGTTCCGCGTTGCGGACTGCCCGGGGGACGCGCTTACAAACCGCCTCGGGACGGTAAACCTACGCCTTGCAAGCGGAACCGCCGCCGTGCATTCCGACATGCTGACATGGCGCGCAGATACGACTGCTGAAGACGCCGCGCGCCAATTGCTGGCGACCCTGTTCGCCGTTCCGCAAATTTCGGTAAGGCTCGAAGACCTCCCGCCGGAGCATCGCAAAATGTTGAAGTTTTATCTCGGCTTTATGGCAGAGCACCGCGAGGTTCTGCAAAACGGAAAATTTCTGCCGCTCTCCCCCGAACAGAATTATCCGCAAATAAGGGCTGAAAAGGGAAACCGCGCCGTCATTGCAGTTTACGGGGCAAGACAGGTTGCGGATTTGCCGGAAGGCAAAACCTGCCATGTTTTCAACGCCACTGCGGAAAGCGAACTTGTCGTAGACTCTCCGTCGGAATTTTACGCCGAAACGTTCAATGCCCTCGGCGAATCCGTCGGGAAAGGGAGAAAATATTCCGCTGGGGTGTCAAAAATAGTCGTCCCGATTTCCGGATGCGCAAAGCTCAAGCCGATAGGGGCGGACGATACGTAAGATGTTTTCCGCGCAGGCGCCAAAAACGCCCCGATGCTTCTTCCGGATTCTGAAGAATACACAAAGCCGCGGCGTGAGATAGCGCGCAAGATAGAACGGTTAAAGTCCGAAAATTAGTTTACCAATAAATAAAATAGCCTCCAAATTTATCGGAGGTTTTTATCTTTTATAGGATTATAAAACTAAATCTGGGATTTAATCTTATACTGATTCAATCTGGCTATTGCAACAGGCTATTTTCATCTAAGAAATCGATGAAGCCATTGATTATTTTACCGTTGCGCTCCAGTATGTCCTTTTCAGTAAAGTCATTAAAATCATCAGACATATTTCTAAGCTCATAAATGTCAGTTCCCTGTTTTTCGCCATGCGAACTTGTATATCCTTTGTAATACTTAATTTTATCGGCAAAACGATAGTCCGAGACTCTTATATTTATGCGTTTTTCCAACAACGACTTATTGCCAAGCAATTCGAGATAGTCCCTTGACTTAAGAGATTTTTCCATATCATAGCGGTTCTTTGCATAAATATGCTCTATTTCAAGAGGCGTATCAATAGAAAGACATTTCTGTTTTGGATTGTTAAATGCCCACCATGCAAGCATAGATTTTGTAATCGGGCGGCGGTTGTCAAAGCTGCTGTTATTAAAAGTTGCGATTACTTTTTCTCTATCAAATTTATATTTTGAGAAATCGGCACTTTCGCCATTTACGACTTTTACCATCTCAGCATAAATAGGGGTTCTCAGCGCATTTACACCGGGGTTTATCAAAGCATACGCCCATATAAAGCCTGTAATTTTTAATAGAAAGTTGAAGAATTTGTCATCGTCCAGATTCTCGTTCTCATCTTTATTTTTTAAAAAATATACAGAAACAAAATACGACCACATTCCATTTGGCGCATAATTTAGTACAAACAACCTACGCAATATTCTATCAGAAAAGCGATCCGTATCTTGGTTAGAAACATCGTTCCAGAACCTGGCCAACACTTCAAGTTCTGATAGAGCCTTATCGTCATGAAGGATTCTATATCCGTCCCTTTCAAAAAATTTCCGCAATGCCTCCGTGGTAGATTGAGTTATATTTTTCTTTGCCCTTAAAAAATACATATATCGGGTAAAAATTTCGTCCATCGGAGTATTAGACCCCGTAGTAAATGTTTTCTCGCATATTTCTTCCAATTTTTTCCAGCGCCGAATAAACTCGTCCTTCCTATTTTCCTTCGAGAAATATTTGTAAAATTGTGCTTTAAAGATGTCGGCATCGGACAAAGGCTTGCCCCTGTCGTTTAGAGTTGAAAATATTCTCAAAGCGGTATCTTGAGATTCAGCCTCTATTGGCAGTAAAATGCAATTTTTTAGGATTCTTGTAGGTAAATATGCAAAGTATGTTGGATATTTATCGAGAAATTCAGAGATCTTCATCTGAAAAAAGCGGTAATTATTGGCATAGTTGCTCTTTTGCTCTTTTTCTACAATGCCAGATTTTAAGATTTTTAAAAACTCATCCTTGTCATTGTCTGTGGCAACGACGGAATCTATTTTTAAACTATCCATATTTGGTTCATCAAATTCATTTGTTTTCCAGATGCACTCTTCGATATTCTTCTTAGTCGCCAAAGAATTTTTGTCTTTCATATTGCTGAACTTCGCATAAAAAGCGCGAAGTAGTAGCATCAAAGTAGTAAGGCGCTGCTGTCCGTCGATTACCTCCATTTTTCCCTGATCATTTTTAAATGTCACTATTGGCCCGAGGAAGTATTCGTCATTCTTATCAAACTTTGAGAAATCTTCATCTGGGATTGCGAACGTGAATATATCATCCCAAAGCGTTTGGCATTCCAGCTCTCCCCATGCATATGGCCTTTGATAGTCTGGAATTAAGAAATCGGCACGACTATCGGAAAATAGCCCCATAATTGTTTTTTGATCAATATTTAACTTGGACATATAATTATTATTAAAGATAAAATAATATTAAATTCATAGACAATGGCAAGTAAATAAAAATTTAACAGAAGGGGCTATTTTGAAAGGAAGCCCAAGATTTAAAAAATTTTTCATTGTATGTTCCCCTTAGCTTCTTTTCCCTTTATAATTTACTAGAGTAAAGTTGGGGAAGGAATGATAGTGAGGGGGTATAAAAAGGAGATTGAGAAAGGATAAGAAGCGTGTTGGAGGGATGAGATGGGGGGGAAAAAAAGAGTAAGCGAGGAAGGAGTAGCGTTAAAAAGATCAAAGAAGAAGTAAATAGGAGATAGAGTTCATTTTTCTATTTTGAAGAAGAAAAGTTCATTTCATCATCATATAGTAGCTCCCCCAAGCCCAAAGATTATTTAATGCAATCGACAAAAAAACAGCCCCTCACAATCCCCTAAAGCAAAACTCTATTTTCTGCGTTGCCACAATCATGCAAACAGCAAGGCAAATTCAGGGGGAGGAGGAGAGATGATAAGCACTCAACCCCCAAAAACGGAGAAGCCCGAACGCTTAACTAAACGTCCGGGCTTCATTAT
>URAJ01000060.1 GCA_900545715.1 uncultured Opitutales bacterium | reverse complement strand
CTTCGGTAGTGGTAAACAAGCCTGGGGTTGCGCTGCAATATTACGGCGGAACGGTGCGCCCGAAGAAGGCGCGCAACCTTGCAATACCCATGCGGGAGGAATTCCGCAGCAAGAACCCGCGCGAGCTTACCGGTAAGCGGCTGTTTGTGTTCGGGCAGCATAGAGCTGCGGGCAAAAGGTTTCTTGCCTACAAGGACGGAACAGCGCTTAGGATTGCGTACTTGCTTACCCCCAAAGCCGTAATTAAGCCGCACCGCGACAAATTCCCCACAGACCGCCAAATATTGGACGGCGCAAAAGAAATCATAACACTCTACACAAACAACTGCTATGGCCTATCAATTCAGTAAGTCGAAATCGCGCAAACTGCAGGAATGGATTGTGGAGCAGGTCCGCGCGGCCCTGCCAAGCGAGGAAATCTCCATATTTTCGCGCTTGAAGGGCGACATTGCAAACGACGTTGAGGACGCTCTGTCGCGGATTGGCCTTGCGGTGGTTGTAAGCCCGTACATTGCGCAGGAGTACGAGAACAGGGCGATAAACATAGTGGCTCAAGGATTGGTTGCGGTGTCGGTTGTGGAAAACGTTGTGAATAACTCGCTCGTGTTGGACGGCGTTGAGGTGCACGCGGACAACCTGCTTGAGTGCGTTGTGCGGACGCTTTACGACAAGCGCTTTGAGGGCGACATACCGCAGTTTCAGCCGGTGGAGGACATGTCGCCGGAAAACGACCCCGTAATGATACTTGTGCAAAAAATCAAATTTCAAGTGGACTTTTAAAACAAAACAAAGGCAGTAAATGAAACAATATCCTATCGAAGACATAAAGGCGCCGGCGTATCTGTTTGTCGGCGGAAGCGTCCTTTTTATCAAGGACAACATCAAGGTGCAAAAGACCTCGACGCGCACGGACGTGGCGACCTCGCACGCGATTAAGGCGGGCGACATCATCACGGACCAAGCGATAACAATCAAGGGTTCCCCCGTGGCATTTAGCAACACGGACGCGCTTTTTAAGGAGCTAAAGCTCGTCAAAGGCGCGCGCATTCCGAAGATTGAAAGTTTTTACATTGTCGCGCGGATCGCGGCGGACAAGTGGATAAAGTGGACTTTCTTGCCCGCAATACACGACACGATAGGCAGCATAACCTTCGGCGCGAACTTGCCTCTTGGCGAGCATGGCTGGACGGTGTATCCCGATCCGCTCAATCCGACTTCTCCAATGGTGACGAGCACGGAGCTCGACGAGGCTCCCGTTATACCCAATATGGAAGACGCCGGCAAGTTTATGCTGCGCTGCCTTGGCGTTTACGGCACGGGCGAAGGCAAGGTTGAGTTCGACACCGACGGCGCGAGCATAGACATATCGCTTTCAACCGAAGACGCCACAAACGACCGCCTGATAAAATACGGCAAAAATCTTACCGACATAACAGTGTCGGCAAAGTTCAAGCCGCGCAACATCACTTACGAAGACTGGCAGAAGCTTACCGGCATTCTGACAAGCGACACCATTGGTGAATTTAAAGGCATAAGCTCGTCGCCGGATCTTGTGCTTCGCGGGGTCAAAAGCGGCGACTTCCAGTTTACGCTAAAAAGCGCGCGCTGCACGGATCCTTCGGCGACATTCAGCCCGTCGGAGGCACTGATGGACGAGGTGACATTCGACGCCCTCGGCGACGCATTGGGCGACAACAAGCTCACCATAGACACGGCTTCCGCCGACTTCCAGTTTGAGGCGGAAGCGAGCCAGGCTTCTACTCAAAGCGCAACCGGATCCGGCGAAGATAGCGAGTCTGACGGAAATGGCGGCGTTGGAGTTTAAGCGAAATGTATCTTAAAATCGGCAACACGGTAATTTGCAATTCGGAAACCGACGGCATAACCAAGATGCTGTCGGCTCCGACGCCGACCTTGACGAAAGCATCGGACAGCGTGCAGCCATTTGGCTCGCGCAATCCGACTCACTTTCAGCGCAAAGGCGTGTCGCGCGAGATTGAAATAACCGTATTGCGAGAATTTGAAAGCTACCGCGCGGCGGAAGTGTGGGTCGTAGAGCACATGGCAGAGATGGAGTCTCTCTACGAGCACGGAGACTTGGACTTTGAGAGCTTTTTGGGCGTTGGATATTTGTACGGATCTGCGGCTCTGTCGGATATTGAGGTGGTTGACGCAACCGGAGTGAGCGTGGAAATCAAATACAAATTTAAAGCCGGCCGCGCCATAACATATTTTGGAGTCTCAATTACCGATGAAAACGACGGAAAGGAGTATATTGCGTCTCTTGACGACTGCTACCCGCTCGTGCGCGTGGCTAAGGGATAGAAAGGATTTAAATGGAAACAAATAGTGTAAATTCAATGACTCCGGTTGCCGCCAATGCGAGCCGCAAAATGCTGTCCGGAGATGGGGCGATAGAGCTTTCTGCAATTAAAACGTTTGTGTTGGCCGAGACAAACACGTCGCTCGCGAGCCTCTCAGGAGAGTTGGCCGCCTCGAAGAATTCGATCCAATCGAATACGGGCAGGATATCTGCCGTCGAGACGCGCGCATCCGATTTGGAAAATGAGCTAAAAAGTGTGGAATCGAGCGTTGCAAGCATTGCGTCCGGAGGCCTCGTATTTGCGGCTATCAAGTTTTCGCTCGTGCAAAACGGCGAAGTTGTGCCGGACGAATACGGCTATTTAGTTATGGAAAAGTCGAGCGACGGAAGCATATCGCCAGCGTATTTGTCGCAGGCTGAATTTGATGAAATTTATGGAGGCGAAAATGAATAAATTTTTAACAGTTTTTACAACGCTAATATTTGCCGTATGCGCGGCGGCTGCAACTAAGCCGTTTGTCTATGATACGCAGACGGGCAATGCGCCCGCGCTCAACAAACTTTACCGCGATTTCTATATCTATGTGGATATGGCGCCGTCGCCTCAGAGCACGACTTCTTATTACCAAGCCAATCCCTCAAAGACTAACGACTTTTATTACAGAGACGCCTCAAATGCACTGAAAAGGACAGTTACTTCGTCAGGCGCCACAAAATCGACTTACATCGACGCAGATACCCGCTGGGACATCCTTTGGTGGACTGATTTTGAAATAAAAGTCATAGATAAATACCGCAACACGCTATATTTTAGCGGGACGATTTATCTGAACAGCCAATATGTCATAAATGGACATTCCAATATCATAGATAAAAGTCCGACTATTTATTACCTTAGCGACCGAGATTCTTACGATTACTACAGATGTTTCGGCGCAAAGACTCAATTCTCAAATTTTAACTCATCTATCGGCGCAACAGTCGGCAGCTCATACAAAGTTTCGGGGGTGTGGTTTTACCCGAACCTCGATTCCCAAACAACAATAAATGCCCCTGTTTATACCGGATATAACAGCTACTCTAAGAAGCGATCTATGAAGTTCGGCGACTATATCCGTGAAATTTTCACCAATCCCGAAAATACAATAATCGTCTGGCGGCAAACAACGAGCTACGGCGAACAGCTATCAGGCGGGCGCAAGCGCTGGATTGTCGTACAGCCGACATACTACGGGGATTTTAAAGTTAAAACGAACTAAGGATTCTTATGAAAAAAATTATATATCTTATTGCCATTGCGGCGGCATCCCATATCTGCGCCGCAGAGGACGACTTTAACGACTTGCTCGCGCTCGCTGATTTGAGCGACTTTGCCGGAGAATCGCTCCTCTTTAAAATGGAGCAGCAAGCGCCTCTTAAAATTTGGGCGGACAAATTTAACGCCTACCCAAACACTTTTATTTGGTATCGCTGGCGCGACTACGACGACGCATCCGTATGGCAAAAACCCCTTATTTTCCAAGACATAAAACAACTAACTAATCGTTAATATGAAAAAAATAATATCCATAATATCGGCGCTCGCGATAGCCGCAGGCGCATTTGCAAAGAACATAACCGAACTCAGAACCGAGTTCGAAGTTGAATACAAGAAAGGCTGGTCGGAAACCGTCGCCTTTATGAACGCCAATTCCGCCGACATTAAAGCCGCGTGGGATTCCTATAAAACGACTGCCGACGCCAAGAAATCCGACTATATATTGGACAGGCGCATTTTCTCAATCGCTTACTGCGCGGGGCAGGAACTCACGGGGAGCGACTGGGTTCTCTGCTGTCTGCACGCCGAAACGTGGGCGCGCGCAAAGATTGCCGACAACCCCACTTTTTACGACGAGCTCAAAGCCGGAGGCTGGGTTGTTGAAGGCAACAAGATGACCCAACCGCAAATATCGTCCGCTGCCTATGCCGCAAAAGACTTCTCCTACTTTGAGACTGCGCCTGTCGAGGCATATAGCGGCTTCTATTGGGACAACGGAGAAGTATTTAGGTTTTTTGCAAACAACCTGCTCGCAATGTCTGACGTCTCAAAGGCCAAGGAAATTTGCAATAAAATTGAGACATCTTTGCTTTTGCGCGGCGACAAAGAGTCCACTCTAAAACAAGTGCAAGGCCTCTCAAAAGCTCTCACGGCGCGCCTGCTTGACGCAAAACTTGCGAAATAACCACAACAAAAAGCTTCGGAGGGAATACCTCCGAAGCGCTTAAAAAAATATGGAAAACGAAAACAATATGGCGACGTTCCTCGGATACGAGGAAGTGGAACTTTCAAGGCCAGTGAATGGCAAAAAGAAGGTGAAGGTAAAATGCCTTCCTGTGCGCAAGCTCGCCGAATACGCGGCGCTGATATCGCTTGAACCGGAAATTATAGAACTCTGCACAGAGTTAACACCCGAAGAAGTCGATATGCTGTCCGCCGATGATTCCGGCAAGCTCTTTGACAAAGCGCACGAACTCAATTTCAACCCTTTTTCGGAGTGGCTGAAACGGAAGGGGAAGGCCGTCCGAATGAAAGCCCAAGCGTACGGGATAGCCCTTCCGGAGGAAGCGAAGACCGATGGAGAGACCTCTGCAAATTCGTAGGGTGGATCTGCGCAAGCACCGGCATGACATGGGAAGATGTATTGGACTTGCCGCCGCTTAGATTAAAGTTTGTCGCCCGCGCAATAGAGCGCAAACGCGCACTCGACAAGCTCGCAATATTCGACGCAAAGGCCGCCCTCATAGACGAAAAATCCCTCAACCGGCTTAACCGCGAATTGAGGGAGGTACAGATGTGAAAGAGAAGTTTCTATTCAGATGGAGGAACAAAAACATTAAAGACAGTGCATTTAGCATGCTTGAAAATATAATTCAACAAGCACAAAAATAATATGAAGCCGCCGGTTATGAACAGGCAAAATATGACGCATAGTATTTGCGATAAAAGTGTCGGTTCTTCTGTCATATTCTCTTCTTTCTGTAATTAGAATATCGCACAAGAATTTATTAAATCAACAAAAATCGTACGGATATGGCAGACGAAAAATTTAATATTGAAGTCGCAGTAAAAGCCCAGCTTGACTCTCTCAATAAAATACAAGACGCTATTGGCGAAATAAACCAAAAGTTAAAGGGTTTTTCTGAAGGAGCTTCAGATGTAAATAGGGTTTGGTCTGGCGCCATGTATAATATCGGCGCGCAGATATCCGACCTCGCGATGAAGCTTCCGAAGTTAGCGACGGCAACCATAGAGGCTTTTGGAAAGCAGGAGATGGCCGTGCTTAAACTGTCTTCGGCGATAAGGTCGCAAGGCGGAAATGTTAGCGAAATACTGCCAATATACGAATCGCTTGCGGGTGAAATGCAGCGATTGACGACTTACGGAGATGAGGAAGTGCTTGCGTTGCAATCCACGGCAACTGCAATGGGAGTGACGTCTGAACAAATGGACTTGTGCATAAAAGGCGCTATAGGGCTATCTAATGTTTTTGGCATAGGGCTAAATGAGGCAGTGCGCGCGGCGGCAACAGTTGTCCAGGGGAAAACGGACAAACTGAATGAAATGATACCGGCTCTTTCTAAATGCAAGTCTGAAACGGAAAAATATGCCATCGCAGAGAAAGCGATGAAAGACGGCTTTGCGCAGGCGAAGGCCGAAGCGGAAAGCACATCAGGCAAACTTAAACAGGCGGCAAACGCCTGGGGAGACCTCGCGGAAGTCGCCGGAGAGACATTTGCGCCGGTGGCAGTAGAAGTCGCTGGCGCGTTAAAATCCGTTTGCGAGTGGCTTTCAAAGAATAGCGAAATTATTCAGGTTCTCGTAGGCGGGCTTACATCGCTCGCGGTGGGGTTTGCGTTTTCGAGAATAGGCGGGCTCGCGTCCGTGGCGGCGCTTTTTAAAACGGTTTCCGCAGCGATTACGGGGACGAAAGCCGCAAGCGACGCGCTGAATGTATCTTTGAAGGCCAATCCTCTCGGAATCGCGATGACGGCGGTTTCGGCGTTCGCGCTGCTCGTGTCGCATTTGCATTCGAAGGAAAAGGCGAGGTACGAATCCAACATCGAACAGTCGAAAGAATACCGCGACGGCATAGACGCGGAAATCGACGCCATGAAGCAGTGGGGCATATCGGCCGAGGACAATGAAAAGCGCACTGCGGAGGTGGCCGACGAGATTGCCAAATTGAAAGCAGAAGAGGAAGAGTACCGGAAATCCCACGGCCAGCTGCGCGGAGCCTATGGCGGGGCGATGTACAAAGTCTACTCGAAAGAAGAGCAGGCGGAAATCGATAACTACCGCGCCAAGATTGAAAAGCTTGAAGAACGGCAAAAGGCGGCGGCCAACGTAAAGGAATTGGACGCTCTTGCCGCGAAACGCCACGCTGCGGCGGTTGCGGCGTCGGAGGAAATCCTTGCCAAGAGCGCGGAAGAGATGCGGGCGGCGCAGTCTGCGACGGAGGCGTTGAAGGTGACGCGGGAAAGATACGCCAGAACCGAAAAGGAAATCGCCGAACTTCAAAAGGCTTTTGACGGCGGAAAAATCGCGGATTCCGAGCGGGTGGCGAAGGCGGAACGTTTGCGGCGCGCGCGGCTGGAATTGCTCGAGCTTGGCAAGAAGGAAATCGAGCAGGAAACGGCTCTGGCGACGTCGAAGTACGCCGCGTTGAAGACGGCGGAGCTCAACAAGCAAAACGACCTTGAGGCGCGGCTTGCGGGCGCGCGCCTGCGCGGGAACGCGGCGGAGGCCAAGTCGCTTGAAACGGAGCTTGAAGGGGTGAAAATCCAACGGAAGCGGCTCGACATAATAACGGCGTACATATCTGCGCGGAAGTCGGAAATCAAAACAGCGGAGGACTTGAACCGCATACAGGCGGACGCGGCGCGCTATGCCAACGCGACGCTCGAATTTGAAAAGCAAAAGGCCGATTCTGAAAAGTGGCTAAACGGCGAAATTGAGAAAAACAAAGCGGCGCAGCGGGACATAGAAGTGGAGATATTGCGCGCGCGGGCGTCGGGCAACGAGGCGGGGGCAAAGGAACTCGAGTTGAAATTGAAAATAGCCCAGACTGCGGCGGAAATATTTGAATCCACGCGCAAGGAGGGTATGAGCCGCGACGAGCTCGAACGCTTGCAAGCCTCCGCCAACGAAAAGGCGCGCGAAAAGTGCGAGCTTGAAAAATCCATAACGGACGAGGTTGAACGCCAGAACTTGGCAAAGGACGCGCAAGCCAAAATTGAAGATATACTGCTAACAAATAAAATTGAGCAGCTCAAGGCGGAAGGAAAGCTTGCCGAAGCTCAGAGTCTCGAAGACGAGCGGTCTATAAAGCGCACTCTAAGCGGCATGAAAGGCCTTAGCGAAGAACAAAAGAAAAGCCTTGCCGAGACAATGCGCCAAACTAATGCCTACCGCGAGCAGCAGCAAAATAAATCTGCAGCAGGCGACGCGCGCACGCCGGGGACGGGATCTACTGCTGCAAGCTCGCTACGTACGTCGTCGCCGCCGAAAACCGGCGGCAAAGAAGACGGTCGTCCCGCAACTGTTTCGGAGAAGTCGGCAGGATATTATGATGAATGGAAAGCGGCAGGCGGCTCTCGAAGCGGGATATCTTGGACTGATTTCCGAAAACAAAAGCAAGCCCAGGAATCTAAACAATCCAATGGAAAAAAACAGCCGTCAAGCAGTGCGTATAGCTCGCAGTCGGTAAGCATACTTGACAATATAGAAGAACGTTCGTGGGCAATGGCCAACGGGGTTGTCTTTAAAGACAACAATCCTCCTAAAACAGCAACTCCCAATGTGGGAGGCGCCGTCAATGACGCTTCGAAAAGCACATCAAATGATTTTCGCACCCGCCAAACATTAAAACCTGCGGAGACATCGCTTAAAAAAAAGGCCGCGCTTCCCACATTAAACAATAAACTCGATTCAATGGGCGTTAAATCCGAGGAGACAACTGAAAATAATTCCGCTCAGTCCCTTGGGGATATCGCGGCGTCTGTAAGGACTCTTTGTGAAGACATTAAAAGCTTAAAAACTACGGTGACAGCGCTCGCCGAAAAAAGGAATAAATAATGCTCGACCCAGCCAATGATTTTAATTCGCCATGCTACGACGACACTTTTCGCCGCAACTTTTACTTTAAAGAGTTCAATAATAGCGCGGAGTATTTTATAGAGCTAGACTATTGGATAATGCGTGAAGCGTTTGCGTCCCGCATAGGTCGCGCGCTCGATACTGATGTTCATCACTACGACGATTCCGGCGGCGGGGAACGGATATTCAGGGACGTATCTGCTGAAGAACTTGCATTGATAAAGTCCCGCGGCTATTTTTTGGCCGACGAAAATATAGACCTTTCGACGTCTAATTTTGGAGATATATATCATGTGACAGAGCTTTACGTTTATGCGCCCCAAACGGCAGGTTCGGCAACTGTGTTTACAAAATATTCGACAGAAGTCGTAAACTTTCCTCTGCTTGTTAATTTTGATTATAACTTTTCAAAAAAATACTTGTGCAGTGAAGTATCATACCTGTGTGGGCTCGATGAAATCGGTTTTGTGTCTGCAGATTTTGCGCTCGGCGATGAATTTTACATAGATAGACCGGAACAAAATTGGGGGGCTACAAGATACAATCCATGCCGAACAAGTATGCTGACTGTTAGTAGGAGAGAAGGCAATATGGTTTGGGCAAAGGCCTCGAGCTTTACAAACCCATATAGCGGTCTTACATGGACAGCAAGGGATGTAGTTTTCGACCAAAGGAATAATGATCACGTCTATTATTGGATTAAGTCTCCGACGCGCAAATTTAGCGAGCGATCCTTGCAGGTGACAGTGCGCAAGGAATCGTCTTTTTACACTGAAATGCCAACGCCAAGCGAACGATTTTTCCCAAAATTTCCCGCTACAGGGCTTGAATCTCCGCAAATTGATTCCGGTACTACACCGACTTATAACGAATATATAAACATGATAAATAGCGGCGACGACATAAGGCCAAGTCCGACAAATATAACTGAGGTTTATAAAGGGCTATGGTTGCGCGAAGACTTTTTTACCAGGGCTAAATAATTGCTATGTAAATGCACGTCGAGTGCAAACTCTTTGCAAACCACTTGCATTGATAATGCAGATTCTTTTTAGTGAAATTCCTCAAACGTTCGATTTATTTCCTCAAACCCCGCGATGCGATACAGCTTATTGTTTCCGCCAATTTCCCAAACTCTGTCGGCGCTTCGTATTTCATTATCTTCATCATTTCCTTTAACTTACTTATGTTATTCTTGCATTGCTTTGCCGTCTGACTCTTCTTGTTTAGCAACTCGCATAGCTTCTCTTTAAATTCGTACGCAAGCTCTATCGCAGGGTTTTCTTTA
>URAJ01000059.1 GCA_900545715.1 uncultured Opitutales bacterium | reverse complement strand
TCGAAAAACATCTACTCTACATTCCCTAAGCCGCTTGTCTAACTCCTTTAGCTTTTATGCACTGGAGATTTTAATTCGCGATAGTATTGGCCGTACCTCAAACAGTCAATTTTAATCATATTGAAAAAAAGCTTTTCAAAACGCGCGTTTGGGGTAGTCTTGCGAAAACAGTATTTTTATGGAAAAGGTTTTCTATCTTACAACTGCAATCGATTATGCAAACGGTTCGCCGCACCTCGGCCACGCCTACGAAAAAATATTGAGCGACGTAATAGTTCGCCACAAGCGCATGTGCGGCGTAAAGACGTACTTTTTAACGGGGCTTGACGAACACGGGCAAAAAGTCCAGCAAAGCGCGCGTCGCGAGGGTGTTGAGCCCTCCGTTTTGTGCGACAGACAGGCGGAGAAATTCCAGAGCCTATGCTCAATCCTAAACGTTTCCAACGACGACTACATAAGGACTTCCCAAGATCGCCATAAGAAAGTCGTAAGAAAAATACTTCAAGACCTCTACGACCGCGGAGAGATATACAAGGCAGAGTACAAGGGCTTTTACTCCGCGCGCCAGGAGCAGTTTTTGCAGGAAAAAGACAAGGTTGACGGAAAGTGGCCAGAGATATTCGGAGATGTGGTCGAGATTACAGAAAGCAACTATTTCTTTAAGCTAAGCGCCTACCAGCCGTGGCTTGTCGAATTCATAAAGACGCACGAAGATTTTATTTACCCGAGATTCCGCGCAAAGCAGGTAATGGAGTTCCTGAAAGAGCCGCTTAACGATTTGTGCATATCGCGCCCCAAGGAACGCCTCGAATGGGGAATCGAGCTTCCGTTCGATCCCGATTACGTGACGTACGTTTGGTTCGACGCCCTCGTAAACTACATCTCCGCAGTCGGCTACGGCACGGAAGAATTTTCAAAATATTGGCCGGCGGACTTCCACGTTATAGGCAAGGACATACTCGTACCGCCGCACTCCGTCTATTGGCCGATTATGCTGAAAGCTATCGGAGTGGAAATGCCGAAATCGCTTCTGGTCCACGGTTGGTGGATGTCATCGGGCGAGAAGATGTCAAAGAGCCTCGGGAATATTGTGAACCCGCTCGACCTTGTCGAAAAATTCGGGGCTGACGCGTTCCGCTACTTTTTGATGAGGGAAATGAATGTGGGGCAGGATTCCGACTTCTCTATAGATTTGTTTGTCACAAGGTACACTTCGGACCTTGGCAACGACCTCGGAAACCTCGTAAGCCGCCTGCTAAACATGCAGAAGCGTTATTGCGGCGGGGTGGTCGCGCCGGCAAAGGTCGAGGAGGATTTTGAAAAATCGCTGAAATCGCTCGCCGCCGAGACTTCTTCCGAGGTGCTGCGCCTCTGCGACGGAATGCAGTTCCACTTGGCCCTCGAAAAGATTTTTGCATTCGTGCGCGCGATAAACAAGTACGCGGAGCAGCGCGCCCCGTGGAAGCTCGCAAAGAGCTCGGAACCATCTGACAGGGAAAAGCTCGAGACTACACTTTCAAATATGGCGGAAGCCCTGCGGATTGCGTCGGTCTTGCTCGCGCCGGTTATGCCGACTGTTTCGGAAAAAATACTCTCGCTTTTGGGACAGCCGAAGGCTGAGAGATACGAGGGAAATATCGAATGGTCGAATAGGCTCGAAAATTCGACTTTGGCGGCTCCCGAGATACTGTTCCCGCGAATCGGAGAATAGCATAAGCGCTATAAAAAAATGCCCGCCCGCAACTTTGCGGCGGGCTTTTTTTTGTGGCAATCGGACAGCAATAAATCTGCTTGCCCAATTTCTTTCAACATTAGAAAATGGGTAAATGCTTTTAGATTTTATTAAGATTTCCATATCGTGCGCGCTTGCGCTTTCAGTTGCGGCGTGCGCGTCGCACGGGCTTCCAAAAATAGAGCGCGACTCAAATAAAACCGCGAGGCTCGTGGTTGAAGGAAAGCCTTTCGTAGTTCTTGGCGGCGAGCTTTTGAATTCGAGCGGTTCGACTGCGTCGGACATGCAAAAGCACTGGGACGGTCTTGCCGACTTAAACTTAAACACTGTGCTTCTGGCTGTCGCTTGGGAACAGATAGAAAAGAGCGAAGGAGTTTTCGACTTTTCTGAGATAGGAAAGATAATCTCGCAGGCGCGCGAGCGCAAAATGAAATTGGTGCTGCTGTGGTTCGGAAGCTGGAAAAACGGATTTTCCGGATACGTTCCGCATTGGGCCATGCGCGATACAAAACGCTTCCCGCGCGTTAAGAGCAAAGGCGGACAGAACAGGCCGTGCCTTTCGCCTTTCTCGAAATCCGTATTGGAGGCTGACAAGAAGGCGTTTGTTAAGCTCATGGAATTTGTCGCCGAAGCCGATCCTTCTGGGGAGGTCGTGATAATGGCGCAAGTTGAAAACGAAATAGGGCTTTTGGACGATTCCCGCGACCGCTCTGAAACCGCCGAAAAACTTTTTTTGGAAAAAGTTCCTGAAGAGCTGATAGACCGCGTTAAAAGCGCAACGGTGTCGGAAGAAATATTGGGAGCTTGGATTAAAAACGGCAAGAGGGAGTCCGGAAGCTGGGCGGAGGTTTTCGGACAGGAAAATATGCTCGCGGACGAGATGTTTATGGCGTGGCATTACGCGCGTTTTGTCGATTCCCTCGCGGCGGCAGGTAAGGCCGCGCACAACATTCCAATGTTCGTAAACGCGTGGGTTATTTTTCCGGAGAACCCCAAGCCGGGGCAGTATCCGAGCGGCGGGCCGAACAGCAGAATGCTGGACGTTTGGCAAACGGCGGCTAAAAATATAGATTTTATATCTCCCGACATCTACGTTGCGGATTACCCCGCCAAGCTTAAACAATTCCACAGAAACGGGAATCCTATTTTTGTTCCAGAGGCTTGCGCATTGTGGCTGGGGGACAATATGAGCGCGCAGGCGAAGGCGTTTTATACGATAGGCGAATTTGGGGCGATAGGGTTTTCGCCGTTTGCTATAAACCACCGCACATATGCAAAATCGCACCCGCTTTCGAGCGCCTACAAAGTCCTTAAAAATATCTCGGGCGCGATATCGGCGGCGGAGGCAGGAAAAAATATGCGCGGGTTTATGCAGACTTCCCAAAAGTCGGACACTTTGGATTTTGGCGACATAGTTGCGAAGGTGTCCTACGCTTTTCCGTATAAGGGATACGGGCTGATAATAAGGCTGTCGAAGGAGGATTTTCTGATTGCGGCAAGCGGGGTCTATGTAAAGTTCTCGGCAAAAAGCGGCAATTCCATAGCCTATGGATTAGTCCGCGAGGGCGGGTACGAAAACGGCGAATGGAGAACGTCGAAGTATATAGGCGGCGACGAGGGGGGACTTGTAAACTTAAAGCTTCCGCCGGTATATTTGACTTCCGATGCGAGCGAGTCCGACATATCCGTAATGAGGGCGCATATTTTCGAGGTTGAGAATACGACGACTTCAAATTCCCAGATTTTTTAAAGCCCAGTTTGCACTTATAATCTGTCTTAAATTTGTGCCGAAAAGTTTGCCCATTGCGTGCGGCGGCTGGCTGTTTGAAATCGGCGCGTTGCCGTTTGCGTTGGAGTTGCAGGCAATTTTGTTTTGCGTGTTGCGTGGGCGGTAAAAAGGGCATGGCGCAGAGGGTAGGGCAACCGGGAAAAAATAAATTGCGCAAGATAAGAATCCGCATTTGGAGAATTTTCAATCAGGGCCATATATAGATGCTCGCGGAGAAAAGTTTTATTGCGCGTATGCTATTTTTTTGAAATCCCGTAGGAGAGATCTATGGCGGAGGCTCATGGCAGGCGACGAAAAGTGAAAATAACGTTTTTTTAAACCTTGCAGAGATTAGTGCCGTTGGTAAGCAATTATCAATTTCAAGGCCGCTTTCTTATTTTGAATGTTGCGGATTGATGTATGCGGGTTTTTATCAGGCCGTCCGTAAAATTTCATATATCAAAGTGCTGAAAGAAAATGCTTCTTGGAGATTGGGCTTGCAATGCGGGAATGGAGTATTTTAATTTTTTTTAAATAAAAGATGTCGGAAGGTTAAAAATTTCCGATAAATAATTTAGTTCTTTGGGAATTTTCGGCGGGCATTCGCCGGCGGCTCGTCCGCTGGAGGAAAGTCCGGACACCACAGAGCGGGATTCCGTTTGAAAAAACGGGGCGCGCGCCGAAAGGTTCGCGCATGGAAAGTGCAGCAGAAAACAAACCGCCGCGAAAGCGGTAAGGGTGAAAAGGCGGGGTAAGAGCCCACCGCCGCGCGGAGCAATCCGAGCGGGCAGTGAAAACCCAATCCGGTGCAAGACAACATAGGACGCGGAGTTGCTCGCTCTAACGCGTTGGGTATGTCGCATCCCCGCGAGGGGAGGCTTCGCAAGGGGCCAGATAAATGAATGCCGGTTTCTTCGGAAACTACAAAATCCGGCTTACAGCCGAAATTTCCCTCTCTTAACAAAAATGCGGATTTGTATAAATCCGCGTTTTTTTTATTTTTTGCGAAATTTAGGAAGTCCCGAAATATTTTTTAGATTGGGGATTTTTGCAGTTTGGGCTTTTTTTTCTTAAAACGGCGCGTAAGTATGGGCTCTCAAAGAGGCGGCAACCCGCGCCAAGGTATGTTCGCAAAAAAATGGATAAAAATGCGGAATGTGATAATAAAATACGCCAATCTGTGCCGAGTAGGGCGCGGTAGGAAAATGACAAAATGCGAACACGATAGCGCAAAGAGAGAGCTCAATTAGTGCATGTATTCGGGCAAAGCGCGACGATTTTTTATAATGCGCGCTGAAAATCGCACTTTGCAGGATTGCTGCAATCGGAATAAGCGAAAAAATATTGAGGCAGTCGATTTTTGGGGGAATAAAAGAGATTAGTTAAGGACAAAAAAAATGTTGCAATTTGAAAAAGGCGTCTTTTAATAACGCTTTTTATATTGATTTTATAAGAAGGAGAATATTTATGTCCCAGCACAGCAGTTTCAAAAGCGGAGGCTCCGCGTCGTCCAAAAAGCGCAGCGTACTGAAACGTTTTGAGCGCATCGACCTTTTGCGCAAGCGCGGCGCAATAAAAACGGTCACCCGCGTGACCGGTTTGCCCAAGACAAAGCCCGCGGAATAACATTGCCGCATATCTTTTGCCGCATGGCGAATATCCACGCACGAGCTTTGCCGTGCGTTTTTTTGTATCCTTGTTTTTATTGACTACTGCCGCCGATTTGTTAGCTTGGAGTTTCAAATGGGCATGACAGCTAAAGAATTTTTATGCAACGTTTCGTGGTCGCGCAAAGATTTGACATGCACAGAAGATCTTTCTTTGCGTGAAATAGATGAAATATTCGCCCTCGCCGACATATTCAAGGCGGAGGTAAAAAAAGACAGGACGAAGCTCCCGTACCTAAAAGGGAAGACGGTCGTAAATCTCTTCTTCGAGCCGAGCACCAGAACGCGGACCGCGTTTGAAATGGCTGCGCACAAGCTCGGAGCCGACGTGATAAGCTTTTCGTCGAGCATATCGTCTTCGGTAAAGGGCGAGACTCTCAAAGACACGGCGAGGAACATAGAGGCTCTTATGGCCGATATGATAATAGTGCGCCACAGCTCGTCGGGGGCGGCAAAATACCTCGCAGACAGGGTTGACATTCCCGTGATAAACGCGGGCGACGGGGCGCACGCCCACCCCACCCAGGCGCTTCTTGACGCCTTTACGATGCGCGAAAAACTGGGACCCGATTTCAAGGGGCGCAAGGTTACGATTCTTGGTGACATTCTTTTCAGCCGCGTAGCGCGCTCGAACATATATCTTCTAAACAAGCTTGGCGCAAAAGTGACGCTTGCGGGCCCCTCCACGCTGGTTCCGCGCGAGTTCGAAAAAATGGGGGTCGAAATATCTTACGACCTTAACAAGGCGGTGTCCGACGCGGACGTCGTGATGCTTTTGCGCATACAGCATGAAAGGCAGAGCTCGGCGCACTTCCCGTCGATTTCCGAGTATGCGAATATTTTTGGGCTAAACAAAATGCGCGCCGACATGCTAAAACCGGGCGCGATAATAATGCACCCGGGCCCCATAAATAGGGGGGTAGAGTTGGATTCGTACCTCGCGGATTCCGAGAGGTCTGTTATCCTAAACCAAGTGACTAACGGGGTTGCCGTAAGAATGGCGGTAATGAAACTCTGCATGGGCGCGATGTCCGCAAGGAGGGCTAAATGAAGGAATTTATAGTTAAGAATGCGCGCGTTGTCGATCCTTCGCGCGGAATAGACGAAGTCGGCGAAATATGCGTTAAAGACGGCGTTTTTTGCGGCTCCGTCTCAGGAGCGGCCGAGGTAATCGACGCAAAGGGGCTGGTGCTCGTGCCGGGATTTGTAGATATGCATGTGCATATGCGCGAGCCGGGGCAGACGTCGAAGGAGTCGATAGCAACGGGGACTACGGCAGCCGCAGCGGGTGGATTCACTTCCGCGATGGCGATGCCCAATACGTCCCCCGCGGCGGATTCTCCGTCAACAATCCGCCTTATAAACGATATTATTTCGGAATCGGCAAAAATCCGCGTATATCAAAGCGGGTGCATTACAGAAGGCAGGCGCGGCGAAAAGCTCGCGCCGATAGGCTCACTCGCGCGCCTTGGCGTTAGGGCGATTACCGACGACGGCTCTTGCGTGCAGAGCGCGGAACTCATGCGCAATGCAATGGTCTATGCTAAAATGTTCGGGCTGTTTGTCATGGACCACTGCCAGGAATACACTCTCACCAAAACTGGGCAAATGAACGAGGGGGAGTGGTCTGTAAAACTCGGGCTCGGAGGCTGGCCGTCTGCCGCCGAAGACATAATTGTTTCGCGCGACGTTATTTTGGCCCACTATGCAAAATGCCACATACATTTGCAGCACATATCGAGCGCCCTTTCTGTTGATATTATAAGGGACGCAAAGAGGCGCGGTACGAGCGTGTCTGCGGAGGCAACCCCTCACCATATATCCCTCACAGACGAATGTTTGTCTGGGTACGACACGAATTATAAAATGTGCCCGCCGCTCCGCACGAAGGCTGATGTTGAAGCTTTGATTGAGGGTCTGTGCGACGGCACAATAGAGGTTATTGCAACCGACCACGCCCCGCATACAGACACAGAAAAGGATATGGCTTTCGACGCGGCTCCGTTCGGAATAACCGGCTTTGAGACGGCGTTTTCGATATGCCACGATGTTCTCGTCCGTTCGGGAATTATGGATATGGCAAAGCTTGTGCGGCTTATGTCGACGCGCCCCGCGGAAATTTTGGGCATAGATGCCGGGACTTTAAAGGAAGGGGCTCCCGCCGACTTTGCGCTGATTGACGAAAATGCCGAATGGACCTACGATTCGCCAAAGTCGCGCTCGGCGAATTCTCCGTGGCTCGGGAAAAAGCTTCGCGGAAAAGTAGTCGGCACGTTTGTCGGAGGCAAAAAAGTTTTTGAAGCCTGATGTAGTTGGCTGCGGCATTGGGCTGCCTGCGGAAATTTTTTATGTTTAGTCTATAAAAATGCCGTCCCTTTGCCGCTTGCGAAGTTTGCGGAATTTAGGTTTTCTGAAAGCGCGGCCAAAGACTTGGGGGCTTTTAATGAGATTTTGAAATAAAGGTTAAGAATTATATTGCGCCGGTTCGGCGCGCGTTGCGATGGTAGAATTTTCAGATGCAATGATTGCGACAGCGTATGGAGAAAGCTCGGTTCTGATCGGTGGCGCCGCCGTCGCGGTGCTTTCTGGCATATTTGTGGTTGCTGTCGTCATTACAGCTTTTAGGATTTCCGGATTAGTGCCTGGCGGACTTCCGCCGATTCGCCTACAAAAATTTCACGACGCCGTGCTTTTGGCGTTTCTTGCGGTATCGGCTATGTTTATAGGGTTCTCCTCCGCGAGGGCATTTTATAATGTGTTAGGAGGAGAGTCGGTCGTGTCGGTTTTTGCGCCTACTATTATAATGCAAGTTTGCGTGATTGCCGCCGTATTGCTCTTCAAAAAATTTGCCGACACAAAATTTAAACTTTTTTTTGTCGTTTCGCGGAAAGCTGCTGCTTCGTTTGCTCTGTTTTCTGTGCTCTCGGTTCTTGCTGTGCTGTCGCTTAACTCATTAATTGTCCAGATCTATTTTATTTTTGAGGGAGAGTATCCTCCAAAACAGGAGATTGTCGATATATTTTCATCGCTTGGAGGCGGATGGGAGATGGCGTTGGCCGTGATTTCGGTGTTGATTCTCGCGCCGCTTGCGGAGGAGATGTTTTTTAGGGGCGTGCTTTACAGGATTTTTAAGTGGGCGTTTGCGGCATCGCGGTTCGGAGCGTTTGCCGCCGCAGTTTTATCGGGGGTGCTGTTCGCGCTGATTCACGCCGATGCGTACGTGTTTGTCCCGCTCGCGCTGATGGGGGTATTCCTGTGTATGGCGTACGAAAAGGGAGGGTCGATTCTTTCGCCCATTCTTGTGCATGCGGCTTTTAACGCGCTAAATGTTGCAATAGTCTGGTTTGCAAAATGAATCCGTTTGGGGGAAGCGACAAAATTTCAGGGCTCGGAGAAAAGGGGCTTATATCGAGAATATGCGCGGCTTTTGGCGGGGCGGTTCCACCGCCGCCGTTCGGCGCGGGGGACGACTGCGCCGTAGTGCCTTCAGAAAAATTCTGCGGGCGCAAAATGCTCGCCACTTCAGATGCCGTAATATTCGGGCGCCACTTCGACGAATCTTCGGAGCCCTCTCTTGTAGGGAAAAAATTTGTAAACAGAAATGTGAGCGATATTGCGTCCATGGGCGGGATTCCCCTATATGCCCTTACGAGCGGCATTTTGTCTCCCGAATTGTCGGTGGATTGGCTCGACGAATTTTGCCGCGGGGCGGCGGAGGCGGCTCAAAAGTATGGTATAAAAATAGTCGGAGGCGATGTCGCGCGCGCCGACGGAAATTTCTTTTCAATGCACATGGCGCTCATAGGCGCCGCTCCGGAAAAACCAATGCTAAGAAGCGGCGCGAAAATCGGCGACGCCATCTATGTAAGCGGAGAGCTCGGGCTTTCCTTTGAAAGTGGATACCATTTAATTTTTGAGCCGAGGCTCGCAGAAGGTTTATTTTTATCTGAAGACGGAAATGTCGGGGCGTGCACGGATATTAGCGACGGATTTGCGTCGGACGTTAAAAATATAATTCCTGCCGGAGCGTGCGCCGAAATATGCGAGTCGGCCGTTCCGCGGCGCTCTTGCGGAGGCCGCAAAGCTTCGTTGAAGGAAGCTTTGTGTGGCGGCGAGGACTACGAATTGCTGCTCTCCTACAATGGCGATTGCGAAGATTTTGAGCGCCGTTGGCGCGAAAAATTTAAAACGCCCATAAGCCGCATAGGCAGAATATCCACGCCTTTGGCGCCGGAGGAGAGCGGGCAGATAATCTTGGCTGAAGAAAATCGCAAAATTTTCCGCGGCGGCGGATTTGACCATATGGCTCTTTAATTTCCGCAAAAAAAATCCGAAGCGAATGCTTCGGATTTTTTGCACTGCAAAGAGTAGGCAACGCAATTTGTATTATGCTTATTTATTTTGGGCTCTCTTTATATCGTCGGGTATGAGCTGGGTGAACGAATTTGTGCGTATAGCGTTATCGTAATAGCCCATAACGTCTTTTAGCGCATCGAGAGTCTGATTCAGGTCGTAGCGGTAGAGGGTATAGAATTCGTTCGGATTTACGTCGCGCATTTCCGACTTAATCATAAGCATCAAGTCTTGCAAATACTGTCTGAACATCCTGTCAAAACGCGATTTTTCCATCCTGACTTTAAGCTCGTCCTTATACTTGGAAACAGTCGGGCCGAGAATTGCGAGTTTTGCAGTATCGACAATTCTGTTTGAGGTGTTGAGTAGAATGAAGTCCCAAAGCAGTTTGTTTAGGGAATCGAGTTTTTTCCTCTGCTGTTCCAATTTATCGAAGTCAACTTTCTCCCAGCGTTCTAGTTTGTCGAGGCGTATGCATGTAAGAAATGGGTTTTTATTTTCGATAGTGCGCCGCAGGAAGTTTACGCTGCTGCGCTGATTCCATTTTACGTTCGGGAATTTCTTTTTAAATGACATCATCATTCCGAGCGTAATGTCTTCCTCCGGATTCATGAGGATAGTCCCTTCGAGGAAGTTGTTTGGAACTCTCGATGAAAGCACGAGTGTCTGCTCTGAAACCGCGTTCAGCTTTACGGGGAATATCTGGACATTTGTTGTTGTGTATCCCATAAAGAATATGGGCTTTCCTATAATTTCCCTATAATTTTTGTCTTGCGGGAGGTTCGCATTTACCGAAGTGGAGGGCAATTCGCCCTTGGGAACTACTATCACAAGGGGATAATCCTTCGAGGCAAATATGTTAGTATTGTCAAAATCAACCTGTTCCCCGAGATTGTTCATTATTGATACGTTCGGGCCCGCTGAAAATACGGTGAACGGTATTAGTATAACTTGTTTGTCATACATTTTGACCGGAAGGCCAGTTACCTTAGTTTCGCCTTCGATTGTGAGTGTGTGCTTGTTGAACTGTTCGCGGGCAATCAGGTTGAGTTCTGCAATGGTAAGTATTTTTTTATCGCCAGCTGCGGCGCCCGCCTGGGCTGCGCCCGCCGGAGCC
>URAJ01000058.1 GCA_900545715.1 uncultured Opitutales bacterium | reverse complement strand
CATATTTATTTAATAAAATTATTTTCTTTTATTTTTTAAAAAAATATATATAATATAGAAATAAAATTTTTATTGTTCATTATTATCCAAGCAAGAAATTGCCAATAGAAGGAAAATGGAACAAGACAAAATAATTCCTGTCTAAAAATAAAATATAACAAGGGAAAGGTGCAATATATGAATGCCGCAACGAGCGCCAATCAAAATCCAGACAATACTTTAAGCAGACTTAAAAGCGGCGACGATTGCGCCTTCAACGAGTTGGTTCAATCAAACTGGGAAAAAATATACAACAGGGCCAACGGGCTGCTGGACAACCGCCAAGACGCCGAAGAAGTAGCCCAAGACACCTTTTTGCGCGCGAGAAAAAGCCTCTGCAACTTTAGGGGCGACTGTTCCATATCGACTTGGCTATACCATATCGCAACCAACCTTGCCAGAAACAAGCACTGGTATTGGTGGAGGCGGAAACGCTCGCAGTCGGTGTCGCTCGAATCCCCAATCGCCGAAAACGAGGACGTGAGGTTTTGCGACATCATACCAGGCGAGGACGACACCCCCGCGGAAGAGGCTGAATCGAGCGAGTTCATCACAGGTATCCCCGCCGCGATGGCAGCCCTTCCCCCAAAATATTCCGAAGTGATAAGGCTGAGGGTGGCGGAAGATTTAAGCTACGAAGAAATTTCCGAGCGCCTGGACATAAGCGTAGGAACGGTCAAAAGCAGGCTTTCGCGCGCGAGGGAATTTTTGAGAATCGAGCTTGAAAAGAGAAGCTAACCATGCGAGATTTCTATCGTGAAGATTTCCAAGGAGAAGTTTGAGGAGCTTGTTTCGGCATATCTCGACAACGAAGCCACACCCGAAGAAAAAATCGAGCTTTCAAAATGCATAAGGCAAGACCGCGAAATGGCGCGTATATTTTATCGAGAATGCAAAATTTACGCCGCGACATGCAAAATATACGGGCGCGAGCCCACGCTTCAAGAATTGGACGGAGTGCCAAACCCTCTAAATCCCGCAAAGAAAAAAATCGCCTGCAATGCGCGTGCCGAATGGGCGGCAGCCACTGCGCTCGCGTCTGCAGCCGCGCTTCTCATTTGCGCGGCGCTCGAGTTGCCCTCACCCACACGACTTGGAAATTTCGACAAAGAAAATCATTCTACCGCCCAATCTGTAGAGCTCAAATCGAGTTATTTTACGGGCAAAATGGGTATCGGCGTTGCGCCCGACTCCTCCGCAATATGCGTTTTGGAATTTAAACGCTGATATTTTTTATTTGCTCTTAACACTCGCTTTGCCCCTTTTAAAAAATCCTCCCGATAGATTTTTCAGACAAAAAATTTTTCATACAAAAAAATTCGGGATAGGCAAAATCCATTAAAAAAATCTGAAAATTGCGAAACGTTTTTGTTTAAAGAAAATTTGAGAGCGCGGAATTTTTTTACGTAAAAAACGCTAAAAATTTTTTTAGGAGTGTAAAATCTCTGCAATTTCCGCTCGTTATGCCGACACGTTATAAATGTTTGCACAGTTAATTATCAAGTCGCGCAAACGCGCCCTGGATATTTTCACATTTTATCGCTGGGCATAAAGAGTCCCCGCGCGCGAACCGGCTATGCGTATCTTGCCGCGGTAAAATCAAAAGAGATTGCTTTATAGAAAAAGTGAAAAACGGGAAAAAATATCGCATTTTCCCCTGACGTAGAGGGAGCAGAATAAAGTAGGCAAAGAAGCGCAAAAAAATCAGCTGCCGCGTCGTTTCTTAGTTGGACGCCGATAGAGTTTACAAAAAGGAACTAAAAAAGCTAATCAGAAAGCGGCGTCGCAGCATTGCCTGCGATTGCAAATCTTTTTTCGAAATTAGCGGCGATTTCTAAAAAAACCGCGCGGTATTTTTTTAACTGCCCACGTGAAAGCGCTACCCTTGCGAGATTTCCACGCGAAAGCGCCCATATAGCGCCGGCAATTTTTTCCGGGCATTTGTCCATCGGAGAGGCGAGAGCTAGGCATATTTTTTGCCTAAGCTCCTTTGGAGCCTGCTTGTCAACGGCTTTTAAGACTTCCCTTCCGAAAAAACCGAAAGTTTTGGCCATTTTTATGGATTTTTTTTCCAAGAGGTTTTTTATGCAAAGGGATTCTATCTCGCCGGCATTTTTTTCAAGGAGGCGTAGGGCGTCGGGAACGGTAGAATCTTTTTCTATGAAAGATGCGAATTTTCCGGGCAGAGTCCGCGCGGAAGCCCCTCCGCTCGGCGATATGCGTTCCCCGTCGGATTTTGCGGCGCCACTTAGCAGCATATCGGCTGCTGCCGCCGCCGCGTACGAACGCGACAGCGAGTCGTCGTCGGAGTCGAGGACGCTAAATCCAGAATCCGAAAGCATCGCCAAAACTAACTCTTCCGATATTAAATACATTTTTCTCAAAGATATTTGCCACGAAAATTGAAAAAAATCAATAAAGAGCTTGCATAAAAAATTTTTTATGGAATAAATCACAAAATTACTTTTTTAGGCAGATACCTAAAAATAAACTTGCAAGCTAATAAAATAAGCGTTTATTTGTTCGCTTTTTGACAATTTAAACACAATGAAAGCTACAATCAAAATTCAAGGGAAACAGCTGACCGTAAAAGAAGGCGACATTCTTTTCGTAAACCGCTTTGCGGGCACGAACGCCGGAGACACAGTTGAAATCAAGGAAGTGCTTATGGTCGGTGACGGAGAAGCCGCCAAATTTGGAGCTCCGTATGTGGACGGCGCGAGCGTTTCGGCCAAGATTCTCGAAAACAAGCGCGGGAAGAAAGTGGTAATAATCAAAAAGCACCGCAGGAAGCGCTATGAACGCAAGCGCGGGCATCGCCAGGAGCTTTCCGTCATAAAAGTCGAATCCATAAAGGCGTAAAAAGAAAGGATCCACCACATGGCACATAAAAAAGGACAGGGTACTTCAAGAAACGGGCGCGATTCCAACGCGCAGCGTCGCGGCGTCAAGAAATACGGCGACGAATACGTTTTGGCTGGCAACATAATACTCCGCCAGTGCGGCACGAAAATCCACCCCGGAAAGAACGTCGGAATGGGAAGGGATTACACCCTCTTCGCCCTCGTTGACGGAACTGTAAAGTGGGACGGAGCGCACAGAAAAGTTTCCGTGCTCGCAGCCGAATAGTTTTTTTTAAAAAAAATGTAAAGCCGCTTTTTAGCGGCTTTTTTTATGCCTTCTTTGCCTTATCGCCTCAGATTGCGCCATATTTTTACAGGGGGCGCAATTGCTTTTAGGTGCAAATAGATGCGCCTAATATGTAACCATCTTACGGCAAAAAAAAGCGCGGGAAAAATTCCCGCGCAATTTTTTTAAGCAACAAAGCTATTATCTAAAATAGGAAACTCCCGACGAGAATATCGGCTGTATTTTATTACCGGCAATATTTTTTCCCACATTAGTTCCAAACCTTTCGCTATGCCCCATTTTGCCGAAAACAAGGCCGTCCGGACTTGTAATCCCCTCGATTGCATGCATTGAACCGTTGGGATTAAACGGTATGCAAGAGCACGGCTCGCCTTTGGCATCGACGTACTGAGTTGCGATTTGTCCGTTAGCCGCAAGCTTTTGTATAACGCTCTCGGGGGCGATGAATTTGCCTTCCCCGTGGGAAACGGGTATTGCGTGCTCGTCGCCGACTTCGCACTGCGAAAGCCATGGCGAAAGGACGCTCGCAACCCGCGTTTTGACGTAGGTTGATACGTGGCGCGAAATATTATTGTACGTGAGAGTCGGACTGTCGGGACCGAGCTCCCTAACTTCGCCGAACGGCACAAGACCCAATTTTATGAGCGCCTGAAAACCGTTGCATATGCCCAATATCAAGCCCTTGCGGTCTTTTAGCAGCGACATCACAGCATCCGCAAGCGCCGGATTTCTAAACACTGCCGCTATGAATTTTCCGGAGCCCGCCGGCTCGTCGCCCGCGCTGAATCCGCCCGGAATCATAAGGATTTGGGCAGCGTCAATGCGCCGTTTCATCTCCGCAATCGACTCAGCAACTTTTTCGTCCGAGAGATTGTTGAAAACGAAAGTGTCGGCAATTGCGCCCGCGGATTCAAACGCGCGCGCCGTATCGTACTCGCAGTTCGTGCCCGGGAATACCGGTATGAACACTTTTGGGCTGGCAAACTTCGAGCGGGCGAGATTCGGGGCGCGCAACTTGTAAGACGGTTTCAGCAGCTCCCCTTTCTGTGACGGCTCCGCGAGAGTCGCAAACACGCCCTCGAGCGGCTTTGTCCACGCGCTGTAAAGCTCCGACAACTCAATTGAGCTTCCCCCTGCGAAAATCTTGCCGCTATCGACCGTTTCCCCCACAAGTTTTGCAAAGATTTCCGAAGCCTGGGCGCTGTCGGCAAGCTCAACAACTATCGCGCCTTCATTTAAAGCGAAAATGTCGCCGCCGTAGTTTTTATCGAGCGAAAATCCTATGGAATTGCCGAAGCACATTTTTGAGACAGCCGCCGCAATGCCGCCTACCCCTACTACCTGCGCCGAGAGGATTTCACCTTTCTTGATTGCGCCGAATAGGGCCGAGTATTTTTTTAGCGCGTCCGCCCATACCGGCGCGAGAGAATCGTCCCTATCTATTTCGATTATCGCGACTCTTGAGCCCGCCTTTTTAAATTCCGGAGAAATCACATTTTCAACATTGCACGGAACTATCGCAAAGCTTACGAGAGTCGGCGGCACGTCAATATTGTTGAAGGAGCCAGACATCGAGTCTTTTCCGCCTATGGCAGCCGCGCCGAGCCCCATCTGGGCCTCGTATGCGCCAAGCAGCGCCGCGAGGGGCTTGCCCCAGCGCTTGGGATCTTTGCGGAGTTTTTCAAAATACTCTTGGAAAGTCAGCCTTATGCGGGTGACATCTCCACCTGAAGCCGCAATTTTTGCGAAGGATTCGAGCACTGCGTACATCGCCCCGTGGTAAGGGCTCCAAATAGAAATATCCGGATTGAACCCGAATGCAAAGAGAGTTCCGGTTTTGGTGTCGCCCTTCAAAAGCGGTATTTTTGAGCACATTGCGTTTGGCGGAGTCGCGAGGTTTTTTCCGCCGTAGGGGTGCAGAACTGCGGATGCGCCTATTGAAGAGTCGAATCTTTCGACAAGCCCGCGTTGGCAGCAGCTGTTTAAGTCCGAGAGCGCTTCTTTCCAAGACTCGGTGTCGCCCGGGGCGCGGTTTGACGGGGTCGTAAGCGGAGAGTTTTCCGAAGGCGATACAATTTCGGCGGAAGCTGTCGCCGTCACACCGTTTGTATCCAGGAATGCGCGGGACAAGTTTACGATGTCCCCGCCCCTCCATTTCATAACGAGCCTACCGGTGTCGGTGACTACCGCGACTTCCGTGCATTCGAGGTTTTCCTCTTCCGCGTATTTTTTGTACGCCTTGACATCGGCGCTCGAAACCACAACCGCCATTCGCTCCTGCGATTCTGAAATGGCAAGCTCCGTTCCGTCGAGGCCTGCGTATTTTTTGGGAACTGCGTCGAGGTTTATTTCGAGGGACGGCGCGAGCTCTCCTATTGCGACAGACACTCCGCCCGCGCCGAAGTCGTTGCAGCGTTTTATCAATCTGCTCGCCGCCGGGTTTCGGAAGAGGCGCTGCAATTTTCTTTCCATGGGGGCGTCGCCCTTTTGAACTTCCGCGGAATTTTCGAGCGCATGTTCAGTATGGTCCTTTGAAGAGCCCGTCGCGCCGCCGATTCCGTCTCTGCCTGTCCGTCCTCCCACGAGAAGTATTACGTCGCCTTTTTCGGGAGTTCCCCTGACAACCATATCGCGCGGAGCCGCTGCGACAACCGCGCCGATCTCCATGCGCTTTGCGATATATCCCGGATTGTAGATTTCTGTCACCTGCCCTGTCGCAAGCCCGATTTGGTTTCCGTAGCTGCTGTAACCGTTGGCGGCGCCGATTACGATTTTCTTTTGCGGAAGCTTTCCGGGCAAAGTCTCGGAAAACGGCGTCCGCGGATCTCCGGCGCCTGTCACGCGCATTGCTTGGTACACATAGCTGCGCCCGGAAAGCGGGTCGCGGATTGCGCCCCCAAGGCATGTCGCCGCGCCGCCGAAAGGCTCGATTTCCGTCGGGTGGTTGTGGGTTTCGTTTTTAAACATTACAAGCCATTCTTCGGGCCTGCCGTCTATATCCACATTCACAACTATGCTCGCCGCGTTTATTTCCTCGCTAACTTCGAGATCGTCGAGCTTACCGTCCGCACGAAGTCGACGCATACCTATTAGCGCGACATCCATTAGGCATATCGGCTTGCCCTTTTTGTCGAGGCCTAAAATTTCGCGCGATTTTAGGTAAGATTTCCACGATTTCTCCATCGCCTCCGAGTACTTTCCTTCGTCGATTTTGACGCTTTCAAGGCGCGTCAGGAAAGTCGTGTGTCGGCAATGGTCGCTCCAATACGTATCGAGAACCCTTATTTCCGTAATGGTGGGGTCGCGGCGCTCCGTTTCGGCAAAGTATTTTCGGCAAAATTCGAGGTCGTCAACCGACATCGCAAGCGACATTTTTTTGTGCAGCTCCGCTATCTGCGCGGGCTGCATAGATATAAAGCCGTCTATTTTTTGGACGTCCCGCGCCGGGCTCGGCTTGCGCTCGAGCGATTCGGGCATCTTCATGTCGGCTTCGCGGCTGTCAACAGAGTTTATTAAATAATTTTTAACCGCCGCAATTTCGGGTTCCGAGAGCGCCCCCTTTAATACATACACCCTCGCGCATGCTACTTTCGGGCGTTTAAAGGCAACTATCTGCACGCATTGCTCGGCGGAGTCTGCCCGTTGGTCGAATTGTCCCGGCAGATATTCTATGGCAAACGCCGTCTCTCCGGATTCCATAGGAAAGTCGGTCTCATATAAATTTTCAACAGGCGCCTCGCAGAAAATGAGGTTTTTGACGCGCCCGTAAACTTCGTCGTCGAGCCCCTCTATGTCGTAGCGCTGCAACACCCTTACCGATTCGAGCTTTTTCAGGTTTAAATTGCCCTTCAAATCGTTTAGTAGCGCGCCCGCGCAATGTCCGTTCTTGTCCTCAACAAATACTCTGCGAATCATATCCCGATAATTTTTCAAAAAGCTCGCCCGCGCGCAATTCTTTTTTAACGCCTTGAATCGGCTTTTTTATAAAAAATATGCTTCCATTGGCGCTCATAAAAAAATATCGTCTAAGGCAAATGAAAAAATTCTTTTTGCTTTTTTTTGCCGGAATAATCCCAGCAGCAACATTGCAGGCGCGAATTACGGCTTTCGGCGAATCTCCAAAGTACGGAATAAAGCCGCTTCCGGAGTCCGCGGAATTTTACGATGTAAACCCGCATACTTGGGATGTATTTACGACTTTTGACGGCGACGAGATAATCGGCGCCAACCAGCCGCGCCGCACCGTGTTTCAAATAGAGGCTTATTCGGCATCTGTAATGGAGGGCCGGAGAGTCGGAGAGTTTACGCCGGTCGCGTCGCTCACCGACAGGGGCGCGTTCTTTGGCGGCGACGGATATATGGATTTGTACTATTCCGCCCCAGTGGACTCTAAATATGCCCAGCAGGCGGTGTTTTTTGGAGGCTGGAAGTACAATCTTACAAAATACGTCGATATAGACCTCGGCGGAAATATAATCTACACGACAAAAAAAGTTGCCGGCCCCGGCCTCGTGGGCCTCGGAGGCGAAAATTGGCGCGGAGATATCTACGCCGGATTTACATCAGACAAAATCTTCCTTTGCCCGTTCGTATATGTCGGCTACGACCCGACGTACGATTCGCTAAAATTCCAGGGCGGGTTCAACCCAGTTATAAGCCTTGAAGAGCTTACGGCAATAAAGGGGCTTTCAATTCAGTCCCAGATAATATTCGGGTACGTCCGCGCCAATAGATTTGCGGGAGAGGCGCGCCTGTCAAACGGCAACTACTGGCGCAATTCCTACGGATATATTCAGGTTGAGAGCAACCTTGTTTACGAGAGAAAATCTTGGAGGTTTTTTGTGGGAGTCGGCTGGGCCTGCAACAACGACGGAGAAATCGGCCCCGACAACGTGAATATGGGCCCGGATAATTTTGTATGGACCGGCGGCGGCGTAGGCTACATTTTTTAAAACTGCCCATAAAAAGCCGGATTATCCGGCGAAAAGAAGGCGCGGCGTTCCGCGCCTTCTTTTGCGCTGAACCCAATGCTAAAAGATAAGAACCTCCCGCAAAACTGCCGCACTTGCGCCAATTAGCGCAATGCCCGCCGACAACCACAGACCACCTAAATAAAAATTTTTCGCCTCCGACATAAAAAGTCAGCGGATAAAAAAATTCATCGCAAGAAAAACGACCGCAAAGCCGCGCGCGGGGATAGCCACTTAGCATACAAATGCGGAAGGAAAGTTTAATGCGCAAAGTTTCCACGCACAAATATAGAAGCCACAAGGCAAAAAAATTGGCGCGCAAAGCTTTTCATTTCTTAGAGCCAAACCGCAAGATAGACGAAAAAAAAGAAAACTGAACACAAAATATTTTCAGTTTTCCCAATTAGCCCTCCCCCAACCTGCGGGGAGCACCGGAGAGCATACTCTCTCTACGGATTTTTACGCAAAATGTGCGCAAGGCATTCGTACCTGTCTATTTTCCCCTCCGAAAGATCGCACAGAGCAGTCATAATAGGCAGCTTTACATTGGATTTTTCAAACATTCTGCATATTTGTATAGTCTCCAAACCCGCGCAAACCCTACCTTTCAATAGTTTCAAAGCCTCCGGCACGCTAAGCCCCCTGCCGAGGTGTTCGCCGGTCGTGCGGTTTCGTGAATCGGGGCTTATGCAGGTAGTCAAAACGTCGCCCAAAATTGCGGATTCTTTTATGAAGGAATCGCTCCACGCGCCGAGCGACGCCGCCGCCCTGTAAATTTCCTGGAATCCCCTCGCCATAACAATGGCTTTCGTGTTTGCCCCCAGATTCATTCCGTCGCAAAAACCCGCCGCGAGAGCCACTATGTTTTTTAGAGCCGCACCAATTTCCACCCCGACAACGTCGTCCGAGGGGCTAACTATGAAGTTGGGAGTTGAAAATGCCTCTGCGGCAATAATCGAATCCGAATGGGAGGTTAGAGCTACGATATCTTCAGCATACTTGTCCTGCGCGACTTCGTAGGCGATATTTGGCCCCATTATCGAACCCACGCTTGAAGCTTGCCTTATCGCCGTTTCAAGTATTTCCGAAGGTCTGCGCCACGTGCCGACCTCAATGCCCTTGCCGGCATTCACCATAATCGAGCCTTCCTCCACAAACTGTGAGAAATCCCCCGCAGTTGCCGCGAGGTATTTTATGGGAACGACCCATACGACCATTTGCGCGCCCTTGAGAACTTCGCCCGGATTTTGGGAAAAGCGCACATTTTGCGGAATTTTAATATTCGGCAAAAATACCGAATTTTCGCGCAGCCGCGCGACAGAGTCCACAATCTCCGCCTCGCGCGCCCAAACCGACACTTCTTCAAAATTTTTGGATAATATTATGGAAAGAGCCGTACCCCAAGCGCCGGCTCCGACGACTGCCGTTTTCTTTAATTGTCCCATTTAAATGCCCTCCGCACGGAGAAAGAAATGCCAATAAATTGAAAATGCCAACATCGCGCCAAAGACCGCGACGTATATAAATCCGAGCGCAATATTGTGCATTTTGGCGTTCGGATTTTTTATTTTTTCTATAAATTTTAGCATAGATAGCAACAAGACCACAAAAAAAACCTAAATGCAACATTCAAGTTGAAGAATAGCGGCATTACTTGGATTTGCGCCCTCCCCTAACGCGCTCGAGGATCATTCCCGAACACGTCAGCATAAAGCGCGTAGGCAATATCCGCGATAAAAACTCAAGAAGCCTATTTTGAAATCCTACAACTAGCAAAACTTTTCCCTTCGCGAGCGCCGCATACGCCGCGTGCGATATATCCTCGGGCACATTCCACAGCCCGCAAGAGAGCGGAGGCTCGTCAAAGCCCGCCGTTTTGTAAAAATTGCTTGAAGTAGGCCCCGGGCAGACACATAGGCATTTGCAGCCGAATTTTCCCAATTCGTAGGAGAGCGAGAGGGAAAAACTTTTTACATACGCTTTTGTAGCCGCATAGACTGCAAGCACAGGGCATGGCTCGAACGCCGCCACGCTCGATATGTTTATTATCGAACCCTTTCCCCTCTTTACAATCGGCAGAAATTCAGCGCAAAGGCGAGTGAGAGCCGAAACGTTGAGGCTTATCATATCCGTGTTGCGCCCAATATTTGGCTCTGGGAATGGGCCGTACAGGCCAAAACCCGCGTTGTTTACAAGCAGCACGCGCGGAGGGCGCGCGAAATTGTCCAAGCAAAATTTGTCGAGTGATTCAAACTCGAGTTTTAGTCGCACGGAAAGGCTCAGTATGGAAGCCTCGTCGGTAAGGTCGCATGTTATGTGCGAAAATTTCCGCAAGCTTTGCAGGGATTGCGCCGGAGGCGTCCGGGATATGTTGAATACGCGGGAAGAGCCGCAGGAAAGAGCATCGCGCAAAAAGGCCTCTCCTATTCCCGATGAGCCTCCGGTTATGAATATTGCGTCGTACGCCGACAATTCGGCTGACGCGCGGGCTGATAAACTTTTCATATTTAAAGCTTGTCGTTATCAAAAAAACTTTCTAATCTATAAACGGTCGGGGCGATGTTTCCAAGAAAGTATTTGAAAAATTTTTTTGGAGAAAATTTTAAGCCCAGAAGGCATTGAGCCAACGGTTCTTTGAAAAAAAACGCAGTTTTTCCGGGGGTATTGAGAAGGCGGGAGGCTTAATAACAGCGCGGGAAAAGACGATATATAATTTGCGAATTTAAACGGGGCGCGCGCGGAGTTTCCACGCTCGCAGCCTCCAAAACAAAAACAGGAAAGAAAGAAAATATGAGCGACAACGAAATCATCATATCGGGTCAAAACCTCGAACTCACCGAAGCGTTAAAAGCAAGCGTAACGAATAAGATGCAAAAATTATTCGTGCACGACGAACGCATTATCAGGCTGAGGGTCGAGCTCGCCTACCAACCAAACAAGCACCACCACAATGAGTTTACGGCGAAAGGACGCCTTGAAATACAGGGCCCCGATATGGTAGTAAGCGTCGCGAGCGACGACATGTATAAATCTATCGACGAGCTCCTTGTAAAACTCGCCAGAAAGATTCGCCGCCGCCACAGGCTCGAGCGCATTAAGCGCAAGTCGGAAACACCCGCAAAGCTTTCAAAAAGCGCATAAGAAATTTTTATTTAATCCCCGCAATGCGGGGATTTTTTTTTGCCTATACAGCCCGCAAAACGCATATTGGAATTTACGGTAGCTCTTTAGAATTGTTGGATAGCTCTTTCAGCGATTTTTTGCGTAAAAAATGCGGAAATTCCGAAAACGCTCAATACGCCAGCAAAAACACTCGACACGCCTGCAAAAATTCAGTTATGATGAAAACATGAAAGGGGGAATTGCGGTCGCGGCATTGATATGTTTGTCGTTGTCAGTGTGGCAACGCGCAGACGCAACGGACTTAATTGCGAACCGCTCGGACACCTTTATATTTGGGTCAACACCAAAGTCAGTGGATTTTAATGAAAGACGCCGCATTGGACAAG
>URAJ01000057.1 GCA_900545715.1 uncultured Opitutales bacterium | reverse complement strand
TTAACACATCGGGCATTGTAGAACATTTTTCGTTCTCTTTGCCCTCTTTTTTTCCACCATTCCACAATCTTTGACGTAGAACGAACTGATTTGGCTCGCTTATAAACAAACCTGGAAACAAAAAAAAGGCTACAAGTGTTTAACTTGCAACCTTCAAAAGCCTATGGGCGATACAGGACTCGAACCTGTGACATCCTGTGTGTAAAACAGACGCTCTAACCAACTGAGCTAATCGCCCTTAGATATAAAGTTCAATATTGCAAATTCCGCGCGCTCTATCAAGACTTTTTTTATACTTTTATCATTTATATTTTTCCCAGCATAACCGCGAACCAAGCACCGCAACCAGCATATTGCAATTCACTGTTCGGGAAACTGTTTCTCTGCGCGCCCACACACCTCGGTAACATTATAAAAAATTTTACTGAACCGCTTTTTTGGGTGAGGCCACAAGTTAACCCGCGATATGCTTTAAAAAAAATGAAAGAAAGAAAAAAAATGTCCTAATCTTCGCATGCAATCAGCGCGGGGGTCCTTCGCGCGCTAAATGCGCAAATTAGAATGTTACTGCAACATTCCCCTCTCGTATATTTTTAAAATTTTCAAGGAAGACGACCCCTTTGAAGATGCACTTCGGCTCGATTGAGACGCCAAAACTCCCGAAGAATCACCGGCATTTCCGCCCGAGCCTTGCGGGCGTGACGTTGAAGAGCCGCCTGTGGAAGCGCCGCCTGTGCGCCTTGCCCCGTCAGAGCCCGACGAAGACGAGCTGTCCTGCCCGTAGAAGGCTATCAGCCTGTATTCTGCAATCCCGCGCCTTACAGTTATCTCTATCTTTAAAAGGCTCGCATTTACACCTGCATTTTTGCGCGGAACAAACCTCGCGCCCCGATTCTCTATGTCCGTCAAATTTTCCACCCAATACTTTCCGTCGTCCACAGTGCCAATTTCGCCCCTTATTGCCCTGTACAAATCGACATCGTAATCCTCAGATTCCAACACGCACAAAATCTCAAGCGTCTTTTCCGACGCCGAATTGAGATTCACCTTTGAAAAATTCTCCGTAGAAAAATTTTCGGAAAACAGGGTATATAGCTCAGTGGGGTTCCCGTCGTCGTCGAAAAACAGCTCCTTCGCATTCTCTATAAACGCAAGCTCGGAAAACGATTTTATACTCCTGTTGGGGGGGCGCGCCGTACCTCTCTCGTAATCCTCGTATTCAGCCCCGAAAACTCCGCGCGCATCGTCGGAGTCGCTCCAGTCTATTATGCAGTCGGCAGCCTGCTGCGCCGACGCCGAGCCGATTCCCCATTCCTCGAACAGTTTTACGAAGCTTTCGGCGTCCATTATTCCAAGCGGTATTTTGCCGCTTTCGTCGCTTATTTTCACGTCAACTTCACAGCCGTCGAAAACTATTCGACCGTCTGACAGGGGTCTCGACCACCCCTGGCTTTCGGAGTAAAGCCCTCCGTCTATTTCCGCGTATTCGCGCAGCACTGCAACCGCGGCGTTCAGCGCGCTCTCGGCATCGAGTTTAAGCTGCTGCTCGAGCATCGACGACGCCCTCGGTTTAAGCCTCACCGACGCAAATTCCACGATTACCGCAGCCACAATGCCCGTTATCGCTATCAGCCCAAGCACAAAAATGAGCGCGGCGGCGCGACGTTTCCCAAAAAGTTTCATTTTATGCCTCCGTCGGTAAAATTATCGAGCCTTATGAGGCGTTCGTCCGTCTCCGCTCCGTCGGAAAACGTTATTTTTACGTATTGCGGCATTGTGGAGCCGGTTGTGGTGTCGCGCAGTTGGGGTTCGAGCTGCCACGCCCCAACATCGTCGTAGTACCAGTATTCGACATTTACCACCCTGCGGGAAATCTCGCTTCTGTAAAGGGCGCACTCTTGGTCGTGCTCCTCGGATTTTACAAACTTCCATATCACAGACAAAACCCCCTCTTTATATTCGAGCCAGCACAGTTTCTCGGGCGAAAAACCTGTTGGAGAAACGTAAAACGGGTGGTCGTAAGCGCAGCCGTACGCCAAAAGCCAATCGCCTGAGCCTATCGTATCGGGATTTTTCGAGACGTAAACCGTCTTGTCGGAATTTGAAGCGAAAGTTTCGCCAAGATCCCCCGACGACTGCACGGAAGACGTGGAAAACGCCGATCTTAAAAACCCTTCGACACCGTCGGCATGCGACTTCAAAGAGCCCCCCATTTCAAGGCTCTCTGAAAGCTTAGACATGTCAAAGAGAAGCGCCACCCCTCCAAACATCACAAGCGCCGATATTGATATTGCAAGCACGGCCTCTATGAGTGTAAAGCCGCGCGACACCCCGCCGCGCGCGCTGCGGCAGCCGGAATTCATCTCGCGGCCTCCCTTCTGGATTCATCGAGATAGTCGGTGCGGTCCTCGACTATGTCGTCGCGCTCGGTGGAAATTTCGTACCAGCCCGGGCGCACTACAAACATTCTCCGCACGGCCTCGAAAGACTTTCCCCTTACAGTTATTACAAGCTCGAACAAATCGGTTATGGGGGTGGATTGGGCCTCGCCGCTCACCTTGTAGATATCGCCGTCGAATGCGTCTATGTCTATTTCGTCGGAAAGCGAATCGTAATCGGATACTCCCAAAACCGCCTCGACCCCCTTCCGTATATCGGCCTCCAATTCCGGGTTTTCCCCCTCCATTACGAGCGGATATACGCTGTTGTAGCAAACTTGCGACACCATAAACGCCGATATCGAAAATAGCGCGAGCGCCAATACGGCCTCCGCGAGGGAGAATCCATTTCTCTCCCCTCCGATTTTACCGCGCCCGCCACTGCGCAGATTATTTGCGGAACGCCTAATCATCTTTCTCCTTTTTATCAGGATATGTTTCGTCGCCCGAAAACGGATCGAAAAAAACGGTTTTTACATAGTCCGAAAAGGTTATGACAGCGCAAAACGGTGTCATCGCTCCATCAGGCGAAAATCGCACTTCGCGGACTTCCCCGTCAGGGAACTCCACGCCGGGATTGTCGATTATCTCAGGATTGCGCGTAAAAAACGATATTTTTACGTTGCTTTCGGCATCGTCTCCGGACGAATTTTCGGAATCGGATTTATCGGCGCGCTCGTCGGCCTTGCGCAAATATAGCCTCGCGATTTCCTTGCGGGTCTTAAAATCGCACACGCTAAAATAGCCCCTTGGTTGGAATCTCAGAACCGTCTGTTCGCCGATTTTAGCGGACTCCGCGCGCGCCCTCAAGACGGCAGTCTTTAATATTGAATCGGCGGGCCTGTCCTCCAAAGCGGAGGAATCGGGGAACACGAGCGTTCCCGCGAGCGTTGCGACGACAGCCGCAAGCGCAATTGCAAGGATTATTTCGGCGAGCGTAAACGCGCCCCTTGCGCGCCGCATCCGCACATCTTCCGCAATCCGCGCCATTTTGCGAGAAATCCGCCGCAAGCCCACCTTACGCACGCAATCTTACCAATTTCCGATATCGTCTTCGGTTCCGCTCTTGCCGTCGGGGCCCGAGGACCAGACATCGTATCCGTCCTTGCTCTTCACTGCCGGGCAGCGGTACTGGTACGGATTTCCCCACGGGTCGGCGGGAAGGTTGCGGACGTACGGGCCCTTCCATCTATCGGAAACCGCCTCGGGAGCTTCAAGCAGCGCCTTCAACCCCTCCTCGGTTGTGGGATAGCGCCCGACAGCCAATTTGAAGGTCATAAGCGGCGTCTGGAGCGAGCCGTTCACGAAAGACTCCGTAATCTTAGTCTGGCTCTCCGACATAGTTTTGTCGAGGTTGACGACCACAATAAACGCCAGCATTGAAATCATTGCTATTGCAAGCAATACCTCCATAAGCGTGAAGGCGGCTCTTGAAAAGCGCGTCTTTGCGGCGCGCGCGCGGATTCTATTATTTTTCTGTAATTTCATAAAAGTTTACATCTTATAACGCATGGCATCTGTTATTGTTTCAGACGAAAGAACCGTCTCTTGGCGCACTCCATGCGCGTGTGTCAAAACCGGCTGCCGGAGCAGCCCGCAAAATCGGGCCTCCGAAACTTCATGTATAATTGACAATTTTACGCGCATGTCAAAACACAAAATTTGCCTTTCTCAAAAAAAAGCCCGTCTCAAAAAGCGGCATACCAACGCCCCTTTCCCAATTTTTGCAAAAAAACACATCTGCGAAGCAAAAATGGTTGCCAATTTTAAAAACGCCTTTTTGATTTTCAGAAAGGAAATTTTCATTTACCGCTTTTTTTAGGCGCCTAAGCGGCGCAAAAGCGGAAGCTAAACAGGATTTAACCGTACATGAAAGTCATCAGAGCAAAAAGCGCCGGATTTTGTTTCGGTGTGGAGCGCGCAATCGGCATAGCAATAGGCTGCACCGACGGCGGGCGCTACAAAGTCTATACGGACGGCCCGCTTATCCACAATAGGCAAATGATGGAAAGGCTTCAAAAGGACGGCATTCTCGAAATCGGAGACTACAAGAGCGAAAGCTCTATCGAGGACGAAATCCGCAAATCGGACGAAAACAGCATACTCGTATTTAGAGCCCACGGAGTATCGCCCGAAAGGCGCGAATACCTAAAATCGCTCGGGATGCCCTGCAAAGACGCCACCTGCCCAGACGTCGGCAAGATTGCGGGCATCATAAAAATGCATTCAAATAAAGGCTACACAATCGCCATAGTCGGCGACCCAAACCACCCGGAAGTAATCGGCCTGCTCGGGTACGCAGGCGGGCGCGGGTTTGTGGTGAAATCGAGGGAAGACATCGACAAGCTCGAAAATATCGAGGGCGAGATATGCATGGTGTCGCAATCGACAATGTTTACGGACGACTACCGCGAAATCTCCGAGTATTTTAAAAAGAGATTCCCAAACACAAAGGTAATCGACACAATTTGCGGCGCTACAAAAGAGCGCCAAAAAGACGTTAGGCAGCTCGCCCAAGACGGCGCGGAGGCAATTATTGTTATTGGCGGAAAACACTCCGCAAATACAGTAAAGCTCGCCATAATGGCCACAAGGACGGGGCTGCCATGCTACCATATCGAAACTCTTAAAGAGCTCGATATCGACTCCGTAAAAAAATATTCGGTAGTCGGCGTCACCGCCGGCGCCTCAACTCCCGATTTTCTGATAGACGAAGTCTGCAGAAAACTCGAAAGCCTATAAGGCTATTAAAAAAATCTACCCCCCCCCTAAAACCCCATATATAACGTTAACTATATGTATATATTAAGAATTTTAAAAATAGCTGTGCTCATCGCCGCAGCGGTTTCAATATGCTCGTGCGATAAAAAACCGACAGTAAGGGAGACTGTTAAAGAACAGTCCACCCAAAAAGTTAAAACAAAAAAGAAAAAGGTAAAGAAGGCCAAGACCGAACAGACCAAAACGGCCGATTCCAACGAACCCCAATGGGATAAGCGCTTTCTGTCTTTCGATATAGACACGGAAAATGTCGTATCCGGCGGCGCATTCTCGGGGAGTGTGGATATCAGCGCTCCGTTTAAAAACGCATTCGACTCTTCCGACATATCTGTCGAATTGTCGGTAAACGGCGTGTCAAACGGAGTGTCGATGAATGTTCCCATGCATTATGTCCGCGGCAATTCGGACAAATCAACGTGGTCGTTTTCGGTCATAATTCCAAAATCGGGCTCTTACCGCTACAATGTGTCGGTTAAAGCCTCGGGGCAAAGTTTCTTCTCGCCGGAATTCCCGCTTAAAACAACAAAAGGATCGGGATTGGGTATATATAGGCTGTCTAAGAAAGAGCCTTCGCACTTCTACTTGAAGGGCTCGGACAATATCCGTGGAATCGGCGTCGATTTCCCGCTGATACTCATCGGAGACGCGAGAGAAAAGGCGCTCGACGCCGTCGCAAACGCCGGCGCAAATATCATAAGGGTAAAACTCTCCGCGCCGACATCGCTTATAATCGCGTCCGGGCCTCACGCGGGCAAGTACAACCAGCCGCTGTTAAAAAACCTCGAAACGCTGCTCGATTCCGCACAAAAGAGGAATTTAAACGTTATCATCACCTTTGCTGAAGCCGCCGATTTTGGCGCAAACTACGCGAACTCGTACTTTGCAAAAAACGGAATCGCGAAAACTCCCGACGAATTCTTTGAATCGCAGGACGCCGCGCAAATTTACAACGAACTTGTAAAATACATCGTGACGCGCTTCGGCTCAAGCAAGGCGGTAATAATGTGGGAGCCGTTTTCGGGCATAGATGCGCTCAGCCCCGAAAAGCTCGATACCCGCTCGTCTTGGCTGAACTCCGCAACCTCCGCAATCCGCGACTCCGACAGCGCCGCAAAGCGCCCGATAATGATAACTGCGGCAACCTCCGGAGAGCTCGAATACTTGTGGGGCGGCGACTCATGCTCTTTCCTCGGCATAGATTTGAAGGGATTGAGAGACTTCTCACAGGGCGTATGGGAACACGCCGCATTCTTCCCGAAACGCTACAAAAAGCCGGTCGGGGCAGTTTCCGCAACTCCAGCGGCCAGCACTCCGCCAGACCCGTCGTACTCGTACATCAGAAACTCAATGTGGGCGGGGCTGATGACGGACGCTCCCATACTGCCGCTTGCCGACTACCGCAAAGTCGCCGCGCGCTCGGCAGCAGAAGAAGCAATTTCTGAAGTATCTGCATTTGAAAAGAACTTCAAAACGGCAAACGCCGCGCTCGACCCGCTGAGGCTGCCGGAAAAGATAGTGCAAACTTCGACTTCCGCCGCCGAAAATTCGACAATCATTTACCCAGCATTCTCAGAGACATACCCAGACAAGGAATCTTCCAACGACCTCGCGCAAGTCGGGATAGACCTCTCAACCGGGACAATATCCTCGAACACTGTGCCGATTGTGTGGAAAGACACAGGCACCGTATTGGTAAATATAGAGAATGTTCCGACCGACAAGAATACGCTCGACATTGAGATTGAAAGCGTGCCGGCGGCGGCCAATTTTGAGCTTATATGCCTCTCAAACGACACCGAAATTTCCAGGACAAAAATCACTGCGGAAGGCTCAAAAGTTCTCACCAATGAAAACGGGGTTCCCACGGCCGCAATAAACAAGAAAGTCTCCATACCGCTCGCAAAGGGAGAAAATAATTTGGTATTCCAGCTTTCCGGAACGGGGGTGTCTATGAAAGTGGGCAAGCTCGAAATTCCAAAGACTGGCTCAATGAGAGGTGTGACATCCGTAAAACCCTTCGCTGCAATAGACAAGAAAACCGGGACAATATACCTGTGGCTTAGAAGAGCCGGAGCGGAATCCTATACAGTTGCTAAATACAAGCTATATACGCACGGAATCCCGGGGATGCGCTCGTTTGAGTACCCGATAAAAATCGAGGGCAACCCGTCTACAAATTTCAAGGTTACTTGGTGGGATACGCGCGGCAAGAAGGAAATCGCTTCAGGCGTTGTAAGGACGGACTCGGATGGGGTGTTAAAGCTCAAAACGCCTCCGTTCAATAGCGATGTAGCCTGCGTGATAGAGCGCGAATCTAAATAGCATCTGCGGATTAAAAAGCCGCGTTATGAGCCGGGGCCTCGGTTGAAGGCGCCGGCTTTTTATTTTCATATTGCCTCGCGATATTTTTGCCTCGCATACCGGGGAAGACCCTACATTGCCAAAAAAATTTTTACTTTATCGTCGGCGCGCAATACCGCTTTGCAAATAAAAATCCCATAGAATTTATTTCTGGAAATACAGATACCGTTAAGTGAAATGATATTCCACAAATCCCAATAATGGGGCTTATTAAAAACTTGACTAAATTAAAATCTCCTTTACAAACGACTAATATGAAGAAAGTTATTTTACCCCTACTATCCGCAATCGGCGCATTATCCCCAACGTTTTCGAGCGCTGCGGACTACTATTTCATTCCGCCCTCAAAGGACAATATAAATTGGAACCACCTCGAAAATTGGAAAATTTCCGAAGACGGGGGTCAATCGTTTGCAGATGCAACAGACTACCCTTCCGCCTCCGACAATGTATTTTTCGACCAGACGAAAATCGCCTTCTGGCCCGACGGCAAAGGAATGAACTTGTATTTCGACGGCAATATAGAAATGGATTCGCTCACTATAACGGGCAATTTAGACCAGCTGAGTTTTGGCGCATACAATAAAACCGCAGAAACTGCCTCTACTTCATCGCTTATAGTAAACGGGAATATGTCCGTAATTCTTGACGGAGCCGGAGGGTACAACGGAAAATATTTAATGGGCGGCCATTATAATCCGCTCTCAGTCCAAATAAAAGGGGACGTTGAATTATCCAGACTAAATAATACCGGAACGCTGACATTTTCCTTCGGGGGAAACAGCCAGAGCAACGCTTTAAAAAGCCTAAAAATTGACGGTAATTTCAATAACAAAACAGGCCAGATTTCCTTTGGAGCGAATGTGTGCGAGCGCGACGCCGCAAAAATTGCCGAAGACAAATATTATTATTACAAAAACGCCGACATTCAAATAGGAGGCTCAATTACCGGCAATAGCACTCTATTCTTAAACAGCACTGGCACCAAAAATTTAATAATAAAAGTAAACGGCATTACATCCACTTCGGTTGATATGCGCGCCACAAACGATGCATACGGAGACGTAGGCTCTTCCGCAACAATTGTACTCGCCAACGAAGGCCAAGCATTAATGAAAGGCGGCATTACGGACTTGTTCTCTTACATGTCAGGCAAAATTGGAAAGGAAAGATCAAATACGGTAGTAGATGTCGTAATGATGGGCGCGCACAACTCCCAGCAAAAGCTTGTTCTTTCATCCAACCAAAGGGCATTCCGCGGAGGAGTCACTGTAATATCCGGGGATTTGAGAATGTACACCATGTACAAAAACAACACCGCAGAAGGCGAATGGGGCAAGTGGGGCGACATAAGGCTCGTCGGGAATTCCGACGGCATTGAAGCAAAATTTGGCGCCATCGGCTCAAACGGCAGCGAGACCGACTCCAACGCGGTGGTTTACGGCGACAACCTAATATGGACGGGCGGAACGATTGTTTCCGGAATAATTAGCCAAACGCAGGCCTCGCTAATCGAGCTTTCCGGAACGATGCAAAAGGGCGAAGACGCAGGCTCTGAATTCTGGTTTGAATTTGTAGGCAATACGAACTATCTCACCGAAGACGGAGTTAGCATAAAACTCATTTCATGGACGGAGGGCAACACTCCTACCGACTTCCTTGAAAGCGAATTTAAAGCGGCGAATATCGACGGGAAAATCGCCGAATTCACAATCGCAGACGACGGCTTGTACGTCTCCTACAACACAGTGCCCGAGCCGGCGGCAGTAGCAGCGCTTGTCGGGGCGGTAGCCCTGCTCTTTGCGCTGCGTAGGAAGAAATAGCAAATGGCGCTTAGAAGTGCGCCGCAATTCAAGCGCCGCGCATTCGCAAAATGGAAGGCGTAAAGCGCAAGGCGGCAAAAAGCGGACTGTTTAAAAACTGTCCGTTTTTTTATTCAAATGCGTGCGCCGCGTTGCGTCTTTTTTCGAGTGGATTTCCGCCAATAAAAAAGCGCTCTAAAAATGGAGTTTTATGGAGCTCTTTGGAAAGTCGAATAGGTCGCACACAGAAAGCGGTTTTGAGATAAAAAGAAAGTAAAAAAACTCCAAACGCAGAAACTTTTTTTGCAAGTTTTGAAGGAATTAAAAGTTGCGCGCCTACCGCCAAGAAAAGAATTTTTTTAGGCGACAATCCTTTACAGGCGCGCGCATTTTATACATTATAGGCGGAAAAATTTCTTATGAACGAAGACCATTTGATACAGCTCGCAAAAGAGCTCTCCATACCAGTAATGCAAATCGCGGCAACCGCGAAGCTTCTTGAAGACGGCGCCACCGTGCCCTTTATAGCCCGATACAGAAAAGAGGCCACAGGCACTCTCGACGAAGTCGCGATAACTGCAATCCGCGACGGACTCGAAAGGCTGAAAGCCCTCGACGACAGGCGGGAATCCATAAAAAAATCGCTGTCCGAGCGCAACCTGCTGACCGACGAACTCTCAGCCGCAATCGCGGCCGCAGAAACTCTCGCCAAGCTCGAAGACATCTACCAGCCCTTCAAGCCAAAGCGCAGAACCCGCGCGACTGTCGCACGCGAAAAAGGACTTGAAGGCCTCGCCGCGTTCATATTTGAAAACCAATCCTCCGACTGCTCCGAAAAAGCCGCGGAATACATCTCGGCGGAAAAGGACGTTCCGGACGTCGCGGCGGCTCTTGCCGGCGCGCGCGACATCATCGCCGAAACCATAAGCGACGACGCCCCCGCAAGGCAGGCAATGCGCGAATATTTTGAGCAAAACGCAGTGATGTCGTCAAAAATACTCACCGGCAAAGAGGAGGAAGGCGCAAAATACCGCGACTACTTTAATTGGAGCGAAAGCGCGAAAACCGCGCCATCTCACAGAATCCTCGCAGTCAGGCGCGGCGAGGCCGAGGGATTTCTAATAATGCGCGTAATTCCCGAAGAGGCGCCGGCGATAGAAAAGCTAAAACAGATGTATGTAAAAGGCAGCGGAGAGGCCGCAGCGCAAGTCGCCCTCGCAGTCGAAGACTCATACAAGCGCCTGCTCAGCCCCACAACCGAGACTTACATGCGCCTCGAACTGAAAAAGCGCGCCGACGCCGAAGCCATCGCCGTATTCGCCTCAAACCTAAAAGAGCTGCTTATGGCCTCTCCCCTCGGCGAGAAAAACGTGCTTGCAATCGACCCTGGATTTAGAACCGGCTGCAAAGTCGTGTGCCTAAACAGGCAGGGAGCGCTGATGTATAACGACGTGATTTACCCGGAGCAGTCGGCATTGCGCCAAAGGGAGGCGGCCGACAAAGTTCTCGCGCTTTGCGCCCGCTTTGAAATAGAGGCTGTCGCAATCGGAAACGGAACAGCCGGGCGCGAAACCGAGGCCTTCATAAGGTCGCTCAACCTTCCCGCCTCCATTCCCGTTGTCATGGTAAACGAAAGCGGAGCTTCGATATACTCGGCAGGCGAAGTTGCCCGCGAAGAATTCCCCGACAAAGACATTACAGTAAGGGGCGCCGTATCCATCGGCAGGAGGCTCATGGATCCGCTCGCAGAACTCGTAAAAATCGACCCCCAATCGATAGGCGTCGGGCAGTACCAGCACGATGTCAACCAGAGCATGCTTAAAAAATCGCTCGACGACGTCGTAATAAGCTGCGTAAACAGCGTCGGGGTCGAGGTAAACACGGCGAGCAAACAGCTTCTGTCGTACGTTTCCGGCCTAAATTCAACTACGGCCGCCAACATAGTTGCCTATCGAAACGAGCACGGACCGTTCAAGTCGCGCAAGGAGCTTACGAACGTGCGCGGTCTGGGAGCGAAGGGCTTCGAACAGGCGGCAGGGTTTCTCAGAATACGCGACGCCGAAAATCCCCTCGACGCCTCTGCGGTCCACCCGGAGCGCTACGAGCTTGTGGAGCGCATTGCCGCCGATATGGGCGAGGACGTAAAATCCCTGATGCGCGACTCCTCCGCGCGCGCGAAGATTAAGCTTGAAAAATACGTAGGCGCAGACATCGGCCTTCCTACGCTCAAAGACATCATGCAGGAACTTGGAAAGCCCGGGCGGGATCCGCGCGAAAAATTCGAGGTATTCAAATTCTCTGACGAGGTTCACAGCATTGACGATTTGCGCGAGGGCATGAGGCTGCCCGGCATAGTCACCAACGTCACGGCGTTTGGAGCCTTCATAGACATAGGGGTCCACCAAGACGGGCTGGCGCACATAAGCGAACTTTCCGACACCTTTGTAAAAGACCCGAAAGACGCAGTCCGCCCGCAGCAAAAAGTCAACGCCTACGTTTTAGAGGTTGACAAGGCCCGCAAGCGCATTTCCCTATCATTGAAGACGAACCCCACAAAGAGGGTGCGCAGCGCGGG
>URAJ01000056.1 GCA_900545715.1 uncultured Opitutales bacterium | reverse complement strand
GAGGTCGGCGGCGGCACGGCACGCGCTGCGGGCGTTCGCGGCATGGATTCCAAAATCCCTGCAAAATTTTTCGTCGAAAGAATTTTCGCGGGCGATTTCGCAAAGGCGGGCAATTTCCTCCGGCTCAGAGTGGACTTCGCCGACATATTCGTCCCTCGCCGCCTCCGCAAATGCGTTGTCGAGCGGAAGCTTTATTCTTCCGCAATCGGAAAGCGCCGCTATGAGGGAAACCGTCCGCAAACACCCGCGGCGCGTGCCCTCTATGAGCATTCTCGCGTACCTCGGCTGGACCGGGAAGGCCGCCATTTTGCGCCCGAGCGGCGTAATTTTTCCGCTCTTGTCGAGGGCGCCGAGATTTGAGAGCGTGCGCAAGGCGCGGGCGTACGAATCTTCTGGCGGCGCCTCAAACAGCCCGATGCCGCCTGCGTCCATTCCCGCCGCCGCAAGCCACAACACTATCTGGCTCAAATCCAGACGCGATATTTCCGAAGGCGTGTATTTTTCAAAAGCCGCCTCGTCGGACGCCCTCCAAAGCCTGACCACTTTTCCGGGCGCAGTGCGCCCCGCCCTTCCCGCGCGCTGAGCCGCGCTCGCAAGGCTTATGCGCTCGGTCAAAAGAGTGTTTACACCCCTCGCGGGGTCGTACCTCGCCACGCGCGCCAGCCCAGAATCTATCACAAATTTTATTCCGTCTATCGTAAGAGACGTTTCCGCGACGTTTGTCGATACAATTACCTTCCTCTTTGAACTTTCCGATAGGACCCTGTCCTGCTCTCCGGGCGGAAGTTCCCCGTGCAGCGCCAAAACCTCAAATCCCCGCGCCGCGGGGCTTCTGCAAATTCTGCCAATGGTGCGCGATATTTCGTACGCGCCCGGCATAAAAATCAGAAAATTTCCGTCGTCTGTAGTTTTCGCAAGCTTTTCAAATTGTTCGCAGGCATTGTCCCACACAGCGCAGTCCCGCGAGCACGGCGGCGCGTAGGATATGTCGAGTTCATACATTCGCGAGCCGCACGAAAACTCCGCGCACTCGCCCTCACCGCCCAGATATTCGCGCAGCGCGGAGGAGTCCATCGACGCCGAACACACAGCTATCGCCAAGTCCGGACGCAAATCTCTCTGCGTGTGAAGGGCGAGCGCTAGGGAAACGTCCGCATAAATGTTGCGCTCGTGAAACTCGTCAAACACTACGGCGGACACCCCCTTTAATTGGGGATCCGCAAGAAGCATCCGCGCGAGTATTCCCTCGGTCAGAAAAACAATCTTTGTATCTTCCCCGTAGCGTTTTTCAAAGCGCACATGCCAGCCAACCTCGTCGCGCATGTCGAACAGTTTTCCGACTGATTTGGCAAGCATTCTCGCCGCAACGCGCCTTGGTTGAAGCACGAGAATCCTTCCCCCAAGCTTGCGCGAAAGCATAACCGGAAGCCCGGTAGACTTCCCCGAACCAGTCGGCGCCGACAAAACGAAGCGCCTTTTCCCGCGCTCCAGTTCTCCGTAAAGGCTGTTTTCAATTTCAAAAACAGGAGGCGTCATCTCGTCATTATAAATTTAAATTCCCTTGAAAAAACCCGCGCGGCGTATTCGCGCCCCTCTTGTATATCGACTTCTAGTATTTCCCGCGCGACTTCTTCAGGAGTCAAAATCTCTCCGCGGAGTATTTGCGATATTGCCGCATACGCTCCCATTTCAGCGGGATCGCAAAGCGCTTCAAGAAACCTATCAGACACTGAGGAACGCGCCGCCTCAAATTTGCGCTCGTCTATTTTGCCTTCTGCGAGCCTTTCGGATATCTCTGAAAATATGTCGGAAACTTTTCCAGTATTTTTATGCGAAGTAAGGGCGTAGAAATATAGCGCCGCAGCGTCAGTCCCGGAAATAACACTGGCGGACGCCGAATAAGAAAGCCCGTGGCGCTGACGTACGCAGTTAAATATCTCACCATTTTCCCCTCCGAGATATTCGAGCAAAATCGCGCGCACGGCTTTGTATTTATACTCTGCGGCCCCAGCGTCGGAAAATGCGGAAAATACTACAGACTGCTCCTTTTCCCTATCCATTTTCACAACCTTTTCGCGCGCTTTTGGAAACGAAAAAGCCGCCTTTTTGCGCAGACTCGCGCAGCCGCGGGCAAGGCCGGAAAAGCGGCTTTCGCAATCGTCGAGAAATTCGGCGGAATCAAAATCTCCCACAGCGGTTATAGCGCACTTGTCGGCTGGAAATACTTTTGAGAGCACCTTCTCGGCATCGGCGGGGGAAGCTACTTTCATAGCGTCGGCGTCGCCGCAGAGAGCGGAGGATAGCGGATATGCGCCAAAGAACTCCATTCTCAATCCGCGCAATGCGAAAGTCAGAGGATCGTCCCGCCCGTCGAGTTCCCTGGATATCGCCGCCCGCCTCTCGGACTCAAAAATTTTAGAGTCTATTTTAAAATTCAATGCGGCGTCCGATATCAACCCGGTGGAAATCGGCAAATCTCCGGGCAGAGACTCGGCGCACACAGCCGTGCAATAGTCCGAAAATACCCCGTAAAACGAGATTGCGTTATTCTCGACAAGTTCCGAAATTTCCTCGAAAGTCCTATTTGAAGTTCCGCGCAATAAGCATATTGACGCCAATTTATAAATATCCCTCTCGGGCTTGTCCAATCCGCAAATTCCGCCGAACGAGCACAAGCGCATATTAGTCCTGCTCAATCCCGGGCGGGTTATGGCCGCAATTTTCAGGCCGTTGGGAAGCTCGCGCGTTTCAATCTTAAAGCCGGGGGAAGGTGCGGCTTTTCTGCGCACGCGCGGCTTTGAACGCCCGGGTAAAACCGCAGAATAGGTGCTCGAACCAAAATCCAGGCGCGCCGAGAGAAAGTCGGCGGAATTTGAGAAAATCCCGCTGCCGGCAGACTTCGCCCTATGGGCGTAAAGCTCCAAGCCCGCCCCTAAATATGCGCAATCAGAGAGCCTATCCGCCGCTATGTGGGAGTTTCGCAGAGCTTCGGTGACGGCCGCGTGGCGCGTTTTTGCGTACCTGCTTATCTGCATTTCAGAAAATCCCGTGCGCGCAAATTTCTCCACCTCGCGCGCGGCCGTTTCGCGCGCCGACTCCGCATTTTTAGCCGCACATTCCCACGACAAAATTAGCGCGCTTTCCGCCCCCGCCGAAAAAAAGTACGCCCCGACGTAATCCACAAGATTTTCACCGTATTTTAGCTTTTTCTTCAATATGGACGAATTACCTTCGCCAAGAGACATCGCGGCGCAATCCCAGAAAGCGGACTCCAGGGAATTTCCGCACGGCACTTTAAAAGCCAGCAAACATTTCGAGACGTCGCAATTTGAATATTCCAAGACTTCGCGCGGGCACTGCTGCGGAAGCTCCTGCTCAACCATGACAGGTTTGAGATTTCCGCCCCTTCCCCCAAAAGCCCTTGACACCGCATCGAAAACCTCGGAATGCCCGAGTGCCGACGCCACGCAAACGCACATATTGTCCGCGCTGTACCTGTCCTGAAAATATCCGCGCAAATCGGGCGGCCGCACTCCCATAAACTTTTTTTTAAGCCCTATTACCGGATAGCGCAGCGGGCTTGAGATATACATCTTTCGGAAGAGATTGTCATACACTTTTTCGCCGGCATCGTCGGAGCACATGTCTATTTCCCGCAATATTACGTCGCGCTCCTTTTCAAATGCGCCCTCCGTGAAATTCGGCTCAAACAGCATTTCTGACAGCAAAGAGAGAGTCTTTCCCAAACTTTCCGTCGGGCAGTCCGCAAAATACACGGTGCGGTCGTGGGAAGTGTATGCGTTAAGCTCCGCCCCAAACATTGCGGCATCGGCCGAAACGCTTTCTTCGCGTCGCCCCCCGGCCCCTACAAACGCCATATGTTCCGCAAAGTGCGAAACTCCGCAGCCGCACATTGCCCCCTCGTGAATGTTTCCCGTGCGTACAACCACAGAAATCCCAACGGCTGCGAAATAACGGCAGCGAATATGCCTTACTTCAAGGCCGTTTTCAAGACGCTCATAGGCGCTGTCTATTTCAGGAAAAATGTCCATCAGTCTGCACGGTCGAGCGCGGACGGGGTGAAATCCCTCTTTATGGAATTCGATACGGACGAAGCCGGGAAATAGGCGTTGTCGCGCTCCAATATCATGCCGACCTCTATATATCCCTTAAATCCCCCGTTGGGCATCTCCACATACTTTTTGGAGTTTGAAGACATTATAAGCCCGCGCTCGGAAATAAAAAACGAATCGCGCTGCACGTCGAAAACGTAGATTAAGTATTTGGGCGTCCAATAAACGTAGTTTCTTTTAACCTCACCGACGTACGCTATGACGTCTTTTTCAATCGTCTCTATTTCAAGCTCGAGCTTGTCGCCTTTTAAGTACAAGTACGAGCTAGTCGGTATGCTCTTGCCATTCGCTATTATTTTGCCAGAGCAGACGAGGCGCGGAGTTCCCGTGGCGGACGACGGCACATAGCTTTGAACCACCTCTGCCCTCATAATCTCGCTGCCTTCCACCGTCATGCTTTCAGAACCCGTCCAGTTCCCCACGTAAGTTTCAAAAGCCGCCTTGGCGTCGGGCAGCCAGTAGTCGGCGTTTTCGTGCGAAAATACCGATATGTTCTTTCCGTTTTCGGCGCCGCAGAGCGCTGCGGCGGAAAACATTATCGCAAACAATGCCTTTTTTAAGTAGTGTGTCATATGTCGATTACGTCGTCGTCTTTCGATTTTTCAGAGTCTTTTTTTAGAACTTTACGGATTATTTTTTCGCTTCGCGCCATTGCTATTGCCCAAGAGAGCGTCGATACTATAAACGAAGCCCAAAGCGCCGCCCAATACGACGACACCAAAATGCCGTCGCCCGGAATCAGCCGCGCCGCCCAATATATTATCAGCGCGTTTATAAACAGCATACCTATGCCCATCGTAAATATTATAAACGGCAAGGTGAACAGCACCAATATCGGGCGGATTATCCAGTTCATAAACCATATCGCCACGACAAGCGCCGCAAATGAGAACGCGTTGTTGAACTCTATCTGCCCAGCCGGCAGCGAAACCCACGCGAATATCAACCCTGCGGCGTTAAGCAGACAGTTGCGCCAAAAGTTCAACTCTATTCGTATGGTATTCCGGACCCTTCCCCGAAAACCTCCACCTTCATCTCCGTCACTGCGATTTTCCATTTTTCAACTTTCTTTTGAGTTTTTTATACTCTTCCAGCCGTTCCGCAATAAGTTTTTCCGCCCCGCGGGGAGTCGGCCTGTAAAAAGTCTTCGGATTTTCCATATAATCCTGCCCGCTTATCGCCCCGGGGCAGTCGTGGTTGTATATGTAGTCGGCGCCATTGCCCCCCGAGCGGTTGAACGCCGTGTGGGAATCCCGCAAGTGCTTGGGCACAGGCTGCACGGGGTTTTTTGCGATTTCAGCCTTGGCGGCGGCAAGGGCGGCGGTTGCCGAATTGCTCTTCGGAGCGGCGGCGAGAAATATTGTGGCATGCGCCAAGTTTAGCTCGCATTCGGGGAGCCCCACGCGTTCGCAGGCGTCAAAGGCCGCGTTTGCCACAAGCAATCCGCGGGAATCCGCCAACCCGACGTCTTCGCTCGCCAAAATCACGAGCCTGCGCGCAATAAACCGCGGGTCCTCGCCCCCGGCGAGCATCTTTGCAAGCCAGTAGAGCGCCGCGTCGGGGTCGCAGCCGCGCACGCTTTTTATGAACGCCGATATTGTGTCGTAATGCTCGTCTTCGTCGGAATCGTACCTTATGCGGCGTTCTTGCGCGAAAATCTTTACGCTGTCGGCGGTAATTTCTGCCCCTCCGCCGGCCGAGACGACAATGGTTTCAAGCGCGTTGAGAGCGCGCCGCAAATCGCCGTCGCTTATAGCGGCTATTGCCCTCAATGTATCGTCGGAAGCCTTGCAGCCGAAATTTCCCATTCCGCGCGCGCAATCCTCAAGCGCGCGCCTCAAAACCTTCACTACGTCCTCTACACCAAGCGGCTCAAGCCTAAACAGGTGGCTGCGCGAAAGAAGCGGCGCGTTTATATAAAAGCCCGGGTTTTGAGTGGTTGCCCCTATAAGGCGCACATTTCCCTCCTCGACGTCTGGGAGCAGCAGGTCTTGCTGGGCCTTGTTGAAGCGGTGGATTTCGTCTATAAAAAGTATTGTGCGCTCTCCGCGGCGGCGGGCGGCCTCCGCCAATTCGGTTCTTAGCTGCGCGGCGTTTGAAAGCACGGCGTTTATCTTTACGAATCTCGACTTTGTCTCGCAGGCTATGACGTTTGCAAGAGTTGTTTTGCCACAGCCCGGGGGGCCGTAAAATATCAGGGACCCGAATGTGTCGGACTTCACAAGCTCCGGAAGCAGGCAGCCGCGCCCCAATATGTGCGAATGCCCCACCATCTCGGAGAGCGACGTCGGCCGCATTCTCACGGCAAGGGGCGCGCACGCCGAAACCCTCGGAATTTCGCGCTCTCTCGGGAATAATCCGTCCAACGGGAGTTCCTGTGTGTCGTCCGCCATATTTTCTTATCGAAAAAACAAAAGCATTTCTTGAAAGTTTTGTCAAATAATGCAATCTCTATGTGAAAAATACTTTGGAATGGTAAAGACTGCAAATATGCCGTGCGCCATGACCGTCGCGGGAAGCGACTCCGGCGCCGGTGCCGGAATACAGGCCGACATCCTCGCGATTGCGGCTAACGGCGTTTACGCGTGCTCTGTCGTGACGGCGCTTACGGCTCAAAATCCCGACGGAGTCTACGGCGTTTTACCCGCCGGGGCGGAATCGGTCGAGGCGCAGATGAAGGCGGTTGCTGACTTTTATTCCCCGGGAGCCGCCAAGACTGGAATGCTTTTCGATGCACAGACAGTGGCGGCAGTCGCAAAGTTTTTTAGGGCAAACCGCGGGATAAAGCTCGTGGTGGACCCTGTCGCGATATCGACAAGCGGCGCCAAACTGCTTAGCGACGACGCCGTAGGAGAGCTCAAAAACTCGCTAATCCCGATTTCCGACGTATTCACGCCAAATATCGACGAGGCGAAAATGCTTCTTGGCGCCGACAGCATAGACGACACGACGGACGCCGCCGAGGCTCTTTATAAAAAATTCTCGGTTCCCGTGCTCCTGAAAGGCGGGCACCTTGAAGGCGGTACGGTATCCGACGTATTTTTCGACGGCGTGCGCCCAATCGCAATGGACTCCCGCCGCATAGAGGGCGTAAACACCCACGGAAGCGGCTGTACCCTAAGCGCCGCCATTGCGGCAAACCTCGCAAAAGGCCTTCCGCTTGCGGACGCATGCCGCCGCGCAAAAGAATACCTCGTTGACGGAATATCGCGCCCGGTGAGGGTCGGCGGGCAAAACTTTATAAACCATCTCCCAGGATACAGCAAATGAGCGGAGAATCTGATTCATACAGCCACGACGGGCACCGCAAAAGGCTACGCGAGCGTTTTGTGCGCGGCGGAATGTCGGCGCTGTCGGACTACGAGGTAATCGAGCTGCTGCTTACAATGTGCATTCCGAGAATCGACGTAAAGCCGATTGCAAAAGATTTGATAAAGGCGTACGGAAACCTCCGCGGGATACTCGACGCCGACCGCGAAAGCTTGTCCAAAATAAAAGGCATAGGAGAGTCGTCCGCCGCGTATATCGGCTTTATTAAGAATCTGATTACCCTCTACCACCTCGAAGAGCTGGAAATAGAGCAGGAGGAAATACCGACAATAGACAAGCTCATAAAATACTTTAAAAGCAAAATATCCGCCGAGCCGCGCGAAGTAATCGAGATGGTCTGCCTGGACTCCAACTTAAAAATTGTCCCAGACGGCGGCGTTCGCCTCTGCGAGGGCAGCGTAAACTGCGCGAGCGTCGACATAAGAAAGATAATCGAAACCGCAATACGCCTCGGCGCCGTAAGCATTGCCATAGCCCACAACCACCCTGGCGGCGACCCCCGCCCGTCAATGGAAGACGTGCGCTTTACAAAAAGGCTGTCGGACGCATGCCGGCCGATAAACCTAAGCCTTATCGAGCATATCGTAGTGGGGAGGAACTCTTGCTATTCGTTCAGGCGCTCCGGAGAATTCGACGTGCTATACGACGAAAGCCTTCCGCCGCCGCGCCGCTCCAATCCGTCGAGAAAAACCCGCGAGCAGAAAGTCGCCGAAGACGGAAAGGATATACAATGAGCATATTGGCGATAGAAAGCTCTTGCGACGAGTCGGCGGCCGCGATTTTCGACCCCGATTTCGGAGTCCGCGAAAGCCTTATTCATTCGCAGATAGACTTGCACGCGCTGTACGGCGGAGTCGTTCCAGATCTCGCGAGCTCCGAGCACCTTAAAAAACTCCCCGCGCTTGTAAAAAAAATCTCCGAGTCGGAGTACTTTTCAGGCGTCGATAAAATAGCGGCAACGAGCGGGCCGGGGCTGCCAAATTGCCTGGCAATGGGCGTAGCTGCGGCATCGGCGCTTGCAATGGTGCTAAAAAAGCCGCTAATAGGCATCAACCACTTGCGGGGGCATGCGTACTCTCCGTTTATTCCAATACACGCGAAAGATCCCGCAAATTTTCGCAAGAATTTTTCCGAACTGCTTCCGCACATAGGGCTCACCGTTTCGGGCGGCAATACAGTACTCTTTGAGATAGGCGAGGACGGGAATATGGTCACCCTCGCCGAGACTGAGGACGACGCCGCAGGGGAAGCCCTCGACAAGGGCGCAAAGCTACTTGGAATGCCGTATCCTGGCGCCCCCATTCTCGAAAAGCGCGCAAAATCGGGCAAAATCGACAAGACGATGTTCCCGTACGGGCAAAACAGGAAAATCGAAGACGACCCCGATTTCAGCTTTTCCGGGCTAAAAACGAGCCTGCGTTATAGGCTTGAAAAGATGTCCGGAGCGGAAATTGAGGCCGCGATGCCCGACCTCTGCGCCTCGTACCAATTTGCCGTCATAGAGCAGCTGCGGCGGCGGTGCGACTGGTTTGCGAAGCGCAAGCCGTATAAAAGCCTGGGCATATCCGGAGGAGTCTCCAACAATTCGGTCTTTGCCGGAGTATTCGAAAAACTCGCGCGGTCGAGGAACGCAAAATTTCTGATAGCCGACAGGCAGCATAGGGGCGACAACGCCGCAATGATAGCCTTTGCCGCATGGATTGCGCCGTCCGAATGCCAACAGCCGAAAAACTCAACCCTTGAAATCCGCCCCGCGTGGGAGCTCTGCAAACGAATAGGAATCTAAGAATTATGCCCCCGTCACTGGAAACGTCATACGCAAAATGCGAGAGCCTCGCGAACTCCCACTACGAGAATTTTCCCGTTGCGAAAATGGTTCCCAAACGGCTCCGCAAGCACGTGGCAGCCGTGTACGCCTTCGCGCGGACAGCCGACGACATCGCCGACGAAAACCACGATACGATAGCCGACAACGATCCGATAAGAATACGCAGGCTCGAAGAATTCCAATCGCAACTGGACGTATCCGACGCATCGAAGCTCGATCCGCGCTGGGACTGGATTTTCATAGCCTGCGCCGACACCATAAAGAAATTTTCAATACCTGACAGCCTTTTCCGCGACTTGATAAGCGCGTTCGCCCAGGACATCGTAAAAAAGCGCTACGCAGATTTTCCCGAGCTGCTCGACTACTGCCGAAGGAGCGCAAACCCCGTTGGGCGGCTCGTCCTGCTTCTCCACGGATTTTCCGACGACGAGCGCTTCCGCATGAGCGACAATATCTGCACCGCCCTGCAACTCGCCAATTTCTGGCAAGACATGAGCGTTGACAGGCTTAAAAACCGCATATACATTCCGGAATCCGACTGGAACGGGGCGGACGAAGCTGAAATATTCGCCGACACTGCGACTGCGCGCGTAAGGGAAATCGTAAAATTTCAGGTTGAGCGCACGCGCGGGCTTTTCGACGCGGGAGAGAAGCTGCCCTCGCTGCTTCCGTTTCCGCTGAGCCTTGAAATACGCGCCACGCTTGCAGGCGGCCGCGCAATTCTCGACAAAATTCAGTCGCAAGGGTTCGATACCCTGTCAAAGCGCCCGGCTATCGGCAAGCTCGACAAATTAAGAATCCTATTGCGCGCACTAATCCCATGAACAGGTCCGACGAAGCATCTACGAGCAAGCGCCAAACCGTGGAACGGAAGAAGTCGAATTTGGCGTTCGCGTTTTTCTGCCTCGACAAGGAGCGCGCAAAAGACATGGAAATTTTCTACGCCTTCTGCCGCCTGATGGACGACATCGCCGACGAGCCAGCGCGTGCCGCTCCCGAAAAGCGCGCCGAACTCGCCTCATGGAAAGGCGAGATAAGCCGAATATACGGAGGCTCAAAAGACCTCAGCCCGCTCGGCGGGGAAATGGCGGACGTCATACGCCGCAGGGGAATACCGCAGGAATATATACAGGCGATTATCGACGGAGTAATGCGCGACACCGTGGACGAGCCTTTTCGGACTTTTGAAGACATACGCAATTACTGCTACGGAGTCGCCTCGGCGGTGGGGCTTGCTTCAATATACATTTTCGGATTTAAAAATCCACGCACGAAATTATACGCGGAAGCTCTCGGCTACGCGCTGCAATTTACAAATATTTTGCGCGATGTGGCATACGATATGAGCACGCAAAACCGCTGCTACATTCCCTTGCGGGAGCTCGAATTTTTCGGGGTTGAGAGAGGCGACTTGTCGGAGCCAAGCCGCAATCCGAACAGCAAAGAGCTCTTCCGCATGATGCACTTCCGCGCTAAACATTTTTTTAGGAAGGCAGACAGGCTGCTTCCGCCAGAGGACAGGGCCGCGATGAAGCCCGCCTTTATCATGGGCGCAATATACGAGAAAATTCTCGATAAGATAGCAGAATCAGACTTCAATATAACCAGCTCCCCCATAAAGCTGAGCAAGCCAAAGAAAATCGCCATCGCCCTATCCGCGCTGCGCAATGCGAACCGCCGCGCCGAATCCGGCTCCGTTGAGTTTGGGAGCGCATGCGTTTTGGGTGGCGGAATATCGGGGATATGCGCGGCTTTAAAACTCGCATTAGAAGGGTTCGACGTATCGCTATTTGAGGCAAGAGCCTCCCTCGGCGGAAGGGCGTCTGCGATAGATTGGAATGGAGCCAGGCTCGACAACGGCTCGCACGCCGTAATGGGGTGCTACCAAAACTTTTTCGGATTTTTGAAGCTGATAGGGGTCTCGGCGCACGGCGCATTCGAGAGGGCCAAAGAAATGGACTTTTCTTTCCCGGGCGGGAAAAAATTCCGCGTAGAATTTCCAAAGCCCGACGACGGCCCTGTGAAAAAATTTTTCGCATTTCTAAGGTATTTGAAAGTTCCCGGGCTTGGGAAGGCCGCAAACGTAATCTTGCTTGCCAAACTAAAATTAGGACTTGGCGAGCCGAAAGGCGGACAGACAGCGCTCGAATATTTAAAAGAGCGCGGAATAGACGGAGAATCCATAAAAGTATTCTGGGAGCCATTCTGCGTATCCGCCCTAAACACAACCTGCGCGGGGGCGTCGGCGAAGCTAATGGTCTCGACACTGAGAAAATCGGTGCTCTCAGGCGGCGAGAGCGGCATTCTATATTTCCCAGAGACGGCGGTAATAGACGCCTTTATTCCGCGCGCAGTTACGTATTTAGAGTCAGTAGGGGCGGAAATATGCCTTTCCGACCGCGTGGAGGAAATCGAGATTAAGAATGGCAGATTCGAGTCCATAAAAACGGCAAAGCGCGGACGGGTGGAATTTAGGAACTGCGTCAGCGCGCTGCCTGCAAAAGTTTTCGCGAATATGCTTCCCGAAGCCTCCGCTTTGAGGGCGGAAATCGGAGATATAAAGTCCACCGACATAATAAATGTATATTTCACAACCGACCGAAAGCTAACCGACGGCGACTACGCATGCCTTGTAGGCTCCAAACTGCACTGGATATTCGACCACACCCGCAAGTCTAAGGAATGCGAAAAAGACGGCACTTATTTGTACGGCGCTACAATAAGCGACGCAAAAATTCCTTTTGAAGCCGAAAATATCCGCAAATCCTTGCGAGTGGAACTGACCGGCATTTTTGGCAGATGCGAAATCATAAAGGCGTTGCCTTCACTCTACCGCGGGGCGACCATATCCGGAGACTGCGCGAGCGAAAAGGCGCGGCCGGACGACTCCCAATGCGGAGTCGAGAACCTGCATATTTGCGGGGACTGGGTTCAAACGGGGCTTCCCTGCACTATGGAAAGCGCCGCAAAGAGCGTGAACGACATGACAATTTTTAAACAAAAAAAAGATATATGAAAAGACCGTTAATAATTTTTCCAATGGTTTACGAGGCTCGCTCCACTTTTAAGTTTTTCAACGAGCCTCTAAAATGCGTGCTCGGGGGAAGATGTAAATTTACGCTGGCAAACGGCACTGAATGCGAGGCTCTTGTCTCAGGCATAGGCTGCAAGAAGTCCGCGGAGCGCGTACGGGAATGCGTTGAAAGCTTCTGCCCAACGGACGTAGTTTTGTGCGGATTCGGGGGCGCGTGCGACGAGGATATGGAAATAGGAGAATTTGTGTTCCAGAGCGGGTCGGCGGAAATATCGAAATTCCTTTCGAGAAACGGAATGCGGGAGGGGAAAATCGCCTATTCTGAAGGAGTAGCCGACGAGAACGCAAAGAGAAAGTTTGCGTCAGAAGGATACGACATTGTTGAGATGGAAAGCGCGATATTTTCAGCAGCGCTTGGAGACGACGACGACTTTAAGCCTGTTCTCACCCATATAAGGTGCGTAAGCGACACTTTAAAGACATGCGTCCCTGCGGGTGTCGTAGAAAGCGGGCTAAACCTTGAAACGGGGGGATTTAAAATTTCGCCGTTAAAATCTATTTCAGAAATCATAAAGAACCCCGCCTCAATACCTGCGCTCATAAGGTTTGCAACAGTTGCCAACAAGGCGCGCAAGATTTACGAAGCCAAAATTCCCCAGGTATTGACAGCTCTATTTACAGATGTGGGCGGCAAAAAATAATTCCATTGAAAAAAACGGAAAAATATATTGACAAGCGCGCCGAAAAATGGGAAATTAACGCTTCAAAATTCAGTGATGATTGTTCAGTAGCTCAGCGGTAGAGCAGGTGACTGTTAATCACTTGGTCGCAGGTTCGATCCCTGCCTGAACAGCCACTGAAAAATAAAGGCTTTCCACTCGGAAAGCCTTTATTTTTTGCGGGATTGCGGCGCATATGCCTGTAAACTCTCGCAAATATATTTATTTTTATTTACGAATTTTGCCGCTTTTGCAACTTTTGCAACATAGCGCGGTTGGAAAGGCATCAATATATCGAGGACGCGACAAACCGCATAAATCAACCATTGGCGCAAAGCATTCGGTTATCGTTTTAGACGACTTCTCAAACTAAAACTGCAAATTACATAAAAATTTTAAACCTTCAAATTCTGCTTCAGAGGGAATGGGTCAACACCAAAGGTTGTGGAATAGGTTGATTTTTTAGATTTGTCTTTCATA
>URAJ01000055.1 GCA_900545715.1 uncultured Opitutales bacterium | reverse complement strand
ACTAAAGTGCGCCGCCCCCTAGGGGGCAATTAGTAAATGAATCAATAACTTTAATATTTACAAAAAACCAACAATATCTGAAAACATCTACTGCCAGTTATGCACTGGCGTTTTGAAAAAAGGACTTGATTGCCGTTTAAACGGTTAAGTATCGTAACAAAAATACCATGAAAAAAATAATAATCAAAATGTTTTTGGCCGCGGCCGCGGCGGTTTTGTTCGGATGCGCCTCGGCGGAAAAGGCGCCCGCCCCCTTTACGGCGGCGACTTTCAACATAAAAAATTCGCCGGAACCGGAGGTCAACGCATGGGATTTGCGGCGCGACTCCGTGGCAAAGTTAATCAAAAAGCACGGATTCGACATATTCGGCACGCAGGAAGGCCACTTTCACCAGCTCGACGACATAAGCGCGCGCACGGGCTTCAAATACGTCGGCAAAGGGCGCGAAGACGGGGCGAAAGGCGGGGAGACTTCCGCCGTATTCTACAATCCCGCGCGCTTCGAGCTGCTCGACTCGGGCGACTTCTGGTTTGCGCCGACGCCCGACAAGCCCGTCAAAGGCTGGGACGCCGCGTGCAGGCGCATATGCTCGTGGGGGAAGTTCCGCGACCTCAAAACGGGCAAAAAATTCGCCTTTTTCAGCCTGCATTTCGACCACAAAGGCAAGAGAGCGCGCGCGGAGTCCGCAAGGCTGTTAGTCAAAAAAGTATCGGAAATTTCGGGGAACCTGCCGTTTCTTTGCGTCGGGGACTTTAACGCGACGCCTGATTCAGAGCCGATGAAAATCATATTCGCCGAAAAGTCGTTCAAAGACTCGCTTTCCGTTTTGCGCGGAGCGCCCAAATCCGCCGGCGGAACTTTCCACAATTTCACAGGCAAGCCGAAACCCGACAGGATAGACTACATATTTGTATCCGACGGAGTCGACGTCATGGACTACGCCGTTATAAGGGACTCCGTCGCCGATCTCGGACTGCCCGCGAACCCTAAGGCGGTCTACCCGTCCGACCACTTCCCCGTGGCGGTCGACGCCGTTTTAAAATAGGGCTTGTACCCCGACCTCAGGGCGCGCCACCGGAAATGAGGGGCGCGCCTTAAAAATTTTTGTGGAAATCGGAGAGGAAAGGTGTTTTACTCATTTAATTTATTTTAGAGGCGTATTTTTCGCCAAAACAAAAAGGTACAAATATGGCAACACTCAAATTTGCAGTTCTCCCCGGAGACGGTATCGGACCGGAAGTAATGGACGCCGCCCTCGGCGTTCTACAAGCAGCGTGCCGCAAGGACGGCGACGAGCTATCGTATAAAATTTGCGACGTCGGCGGCGCGGCAATCGACTCTTGCGGAAAGGCCCTTCCCGAATCCACGGTAGAGCAGTGCCGCAATTCCGACGCCATTCTTTTCGGCTCGGTCGGCGGCCCGAAATGGGAAAACCTGCCCCCCAACGAACAGCCCGAACGCGCGGCTCTCCTGCCCCTCAGAAAAATATTCAAACTCTTCGCCAATATACGCCCAGGGCTTCTCTACCCGCAGCTTACAGACGCCTCCCCGCTAAAATCGGAGCGCATACCCGAGGGCATTGACATCGTATGCATACGCGAGCTGACGGGCGGCATATACTTCGGCGAAAAAAAGACTTTTGAAATCGACGGCGAGCCCGCCGCATGCGACACTATGATGTACCGCAAAAGCGAAATAGAGCGCATCGCCGACGTCGCGGGGAAAACCGCAATGGCGCGCGGCAAAAAAGTGTGCTCCATCGACAAGGCAAACGTCCTCGAAACGTCCGTTCTCTGGCGCAAGACGGTCACCGAATTTTTCAAGAAAAACTACCCCGAAGTTGAGCTTTCCTACATGTATGTCGATAATGCCGCCATGCAGCTTGCCCGCAACCCCAACCAATTCGACGTCTTCTTTACGGAAAATATGTTTGGTGATATTCTGTCGGACGAAATGGCGGTTATATGCGGGTCGCTGGGAATGCTTTGCAGCGCGTCTTTAGGGGTGTCGAAGAATTCGCTCGGAAACAAATTCGGCCTGTACGAACCCGCCGGCGGGACTGCACCCGATATCGCCGGAAAGAAAATAGCCAACCCCTGCGCGCAGATTCTATCCGCCGCCTTGATGTTGCGCTACTCCTTCGGGCGCGACTCCACCGCCAAGAAAATCGAGGCAGCCGTCAGAGACGCCGTATGCTCCGGCGTTCGCACGGCAGACATAGCCTTCGGCAAGCAGGCGGTCTCCACCGACGAGATGGCTGCGGCCGTAATCGAAAGGCTCTAATCCAAGTCCGCCGCGCGGCAGGGAATTTTTTATCTTCCTTTCCCCGCCGCGGCGCGACTCTCATCCCGAGGCAACGCAAAACGCCGCCACTCGCGCGCCAAACGAAAAAAAATAACAGGCAAAAATATTACGCACCAAAATATATGACCTCAACGGAAATAAGAAAAAGCTTTCTGGATTTCTTCAACTCGAAAGGGCACACGATAGTCCCGTCGGCGTCGCTGATGCCGTCGTCGCCAAACCTCCTGTTCACGAACGCCGGCATGAACCAATTTGTGCCGTACTTTCTCGGAGAGGAAAAGGCCCCCTTCCGCCGCGCGGCTGACACCCAGAAGTGCATACGCGCCGGCGGCAAGCACAACGACCTCGAAGACGTCGGCTTCGACACTTACCACCACACTTTCTTTGAAATGCTTGGCAACTGGTCGTTCGGCGACTACTTTAAGAAAGAGGCGATAGAATGGGCGTGGGAGCTTCTCACTCGCGTGTGGGGCTTCCCAAAAGAAAGGCTTTACGCGACAGTTTACGATCCCCGCGAAGGCGAGCCTTCGGAATTCGACGCCGAAGCGTACCGCATCTGGGAAAAGATTTTTAAAGACGAAGGCATGTCGCCTGAAATCCATATAAAGAAGTGCGGTAAAAAAGACAATTTCTGGATGATGGGCGAGACCGGCCCGTGCGGACCGTGCTCTGAAATACACATGGACCTGACCGAGAAGGGAGACTCGGACGGAGCGCTCGTAAACGCTGGCTCCCCATACTGCATCGAGATATGGAACCTCGTTTTCATGCAGTTCAACGCCGAAACAGACGGAACTTTCCGCCCGCTGAAAAATAAAAATATCGACACCGGCATGGGATTCGAGAGGGTCGCCGGGATAATCGCCACCACAAAGAATTTTACCGACTTCACACAGCTTGCCTCCAACTACAACAGCGACCTGTTCACCGACATTTTTACCCACATATCGCACATGTCCGGCAAGACCTACAAAGGAACCCTGCCGAAAGATCCGCGCGATATGTCGTCGCAGGAGCTGACCGACTGCGTATTTAGAGTTCTCGCCGACCATATCAGGACAATTACATTCTCCATAGCCGACGGCATAATTCCCGGCAACGAAGGGCGCAACTACGTTCTGAGGCGGATTCTGCGCCGCGCGATAATGTACGGTAAGAGGCTCGGGCTTGAATACGGATTTTTCACAAAGCTCGCCGACCCCGTAATCCAAAAGATGTCGCCGGTTTTCCCGGAGCTTAAAGAGCAGCGCAAGGTGATTTTAAAAGTAATAGAAAACGAGGAAAAGAGCTTTGCGCGCACGCTCGACAGGGGCTTGCAGCTTCTCGACCACATAACGGTCACAGAAGGCAGCATTTCTGGCGAACAGGCGTTCATACTGTACGACACATACGGCTTCCCGCTCGACCTAACCCAGCTCATCGCGCGCGAGCGCAATATGCCCGTGGACGAAAAGGGCTTTGAGGTTGAGATGAACAAGCAGCGCGAGCGCGCCCGCAACGCCCAAACGCGCGAAGTCATAAGCGTGTCCGACGCCGCGGAAGTGGAGCACGCCACGCAGTTTGCCGGCTACGACCACGCCAACCTCTCCGATTTTGCGACCTCCATAAGCGCGATAGTCGAGGGTCCCGACGCCGATTTTGTCATAATGCCCCAAACCCCGTTTTACGCCGAAAAGGGCGGACAAGTCGGCGACACCGGCTTTATAGAAATCAACGGCACCGCCCGCGAAGTTTTCGACACGAAAATGGACAACGCAGGCCACATACTGCACAAAGTCCGCAAGGGAGTATTTAAAAAGGACTGCATAGGCTCGGAAGTATCGGTGACGGTGGACATAGTGCGCCGCCGCGCGATTGAAAGGCACCACTCCGCGACCCACATACTGCACTGGGCGATGCGGCAGGTATTGGGAACGCATGTAAGGCAGGCGGGCTCGTACGTCGATCCCGACAGGCTGCGCTTCGACTTTACCCACTTTGAGGCGCCAACGCCAGAACAACTGCGCGAGATAGAAAACCTCGCCAACAAAAAGATTCTTGAAAACGCCCCAGTAAAGTGGCGCGAAATGCCCTTCCGCGAAATTCCCAAAAACGCTCTCGCATTTTTTGGCGAAAAATACGGGGCGGTTGTCAGGCTCGTAGAGATGGGAGACTTCTCAAAGGAATTGTGCGGCGGCGCGCACGTTTCGGCAACAGGGGAAATCGGACTCATAAAAATAGTGTCCGAATCTGCGATATCGTCCGGGACGCGGAGAATAGAGGCAGTCGCAGGAACGGCCGCGTTGAAAAAGATAGACGCCATGCAGGATTCGCTCTCGCACGCCGCACGCGAACTCTCCTGCAAGCAGGAGGAGATTGCCGACAGAATTGAAAAGCTCATTTCCGCCCGCGACGAAATTGAAAAAAGGCTGAGGGATTTTCTCCGCCAAAACGCTGGCAACGCCGCGCGGGAGCTCGCCGCAAAGAAAATTCTCGCAAAAGGCTCCGTGCCGGTAGTAGCCGCCGTGGTCGAAGCCGAAAACCCGCAGCTAATGCGCGAGCTCGCCGTTAAGGTAGCAAAAGAAATCGGCGGCGGAATTGTCGCCCTCGGGGCAAAGTTCGGGGAAAAGGCGACCGTAATGGCGCTCTGCGGAAACGACGCTGTTGGGGCCGGATTCAAAGCCGGCGACATAGTCCGCCAAATAGCCTCCCAAATTGGCGGCAAGGGCGGCGGCAAACCGGATTTTGCGCAGGGCGGCGGCAAGCCTGAGAATCTCGACAACGCCATCGCGGACTTCGCAAACTCAATAAAATAGCCAAAATAATTTGCCCACCGTAAAATGTACTTAAAGCGGATAAAGATAAACGGCTTCAAGAGCTTCGCAGACGAGACTACAATTTCGCTGACCGACGGCATAACGTGCATAGTCGGCCCAAACGGCTGCGGCAAGAGCAATATAGTTGACGCCATCCGCTGGGTGCTTGGCGAGCAAAGCGCAAAGGCCCTGCGCGGCGGAAAAATGCAGGACGTCATATTCCAGGGAACGGAGACGCGCAAGCCGCTCCAATTCTGCGAAGTATCCCTGCTCTTTTCCGACTGCGAAAAACAGCTTGGCACAAACTTTAACGAAGTTGAAATCACCCGCAAAGTCTCGCGCGACGGCGGCAGCGACTATTTTATAAACGGCAAGGCAGGCAGATTAAAGGATATTCAAAGCCTGTTTATGGACACCGGCATAGGGCGGGTATCGTACTCGTTCATGGTGCAAGGGCAGATAGACCAAATACTATCGTCGAATCCCGGCGAGCGCCGCGCGATATTCGAGGAAGCCGCCGGTATTACAAAATACAAGACGCAAAGGAGGGAGGCTTTAAACAAGCTTGCGCTCGTAGATCAAAACCTCGCGCGCGCAACCGACAGAATCGAGGAAATTTCCCGGCAAATCGGAACCCTTAAAAGGCAGGCGTCAAAGGCCCTGCGCTACAAGCGCCTAAGCCACCGCCTGCGGCATCTGGACCTCGCTTTAAACGCGAAGAGCTACGCCGAGCAGAGCGCGGAACTTGCGCGCGACGCGGAGTCGCTCAAAGAAGTGTCGGCGCAAATTTTTTCTCTAACCCAGAGGCTCGCTGAAAGCGAAGAGTCGCTTTCAGCGATGAGAAGCCAAAGGGCGGCAATGCTCGCGGAGCTCGAAACAATGCGCCAAAACGCCGCCGAGACGCGCTCGGCGAAGGAGCAGGCGCAAAGGAGCTCGGAATTTGCGCAAGTGCGAAAGAAGGACCTCGAAGATAGGCTTTCGCAAATCTCGAAGGAGCTTGAAACCCTGCGCGAGCAGCTGTCCGCACTCGAAGGCAAGGCAAAGGGAGATGCCGAAGTAAAGCAAATGCAGCTCGAGCTCGTCATGGCCGACGACGAAGTTTTTAAGCAACAGGCGGGCGAGCTTACGCAAATAGAGGAATCCATTCGCGAGGCTGAATCCGCGCTGTCGCGCGCCAAGCAGGACGCCCTCGTAAACGACGGAACCATAACCCGCCTGCGCTCAAACTGCACGACGCTCGAATTGGATTTAAAATCCTACCAAGTGCGCCACGCAGCATTGTCTGATTCGATTTTTCAAATAAAAGAGGAGTCGCAATCGCTAGAAAGGCGCATTCTCGAGCTTGCGGAGGCGCTCGACGGAGCAAACGAAAGGCTCGGAGAGGCCGACGCGGACGTTGCGGAGCAGCAGTCAAAAATAGAGGAGCTGCGCAGGCAGTACAGAGACAAGCAGGCCGAGATACAGCAAGCCGACAGGGCCATTGCGAGCAAAGCCGCAAGGCTTGGGTTGCTAAACGATTTCCAGTCGAGAATGGAGGGATTTTCTGACGGTGTTAAATCCATAATGAAAGGCGCCCTCAACGACTGCCTGCCGGCGGATTCCGCAAAAATCGTAAGCCAGCATCTCGAAGTTGAAGAAGGATGGACGTCCGCGTTTGAAACTTTAATGGGGCCGGCGCTCGACGCGGTCGCCCTGCCCGACGCCTCAGAGCTTTCAAAAATTCTCGCCGCCCTGCGCGAGCGTAACCTAGGCAAAGCATGTTTTCAGCTTGCGCAATCGGCGTTTGCCGACGCCGACTTCCCTTTACCGCCAACCATAAAAAAAGCGGCAGACGTGGTAAAATGCCAGTCGGATGACATTGCCGAATACGCGCGCAACGCCGTTGCGGGCTGCTATTTTTGCGAGGATATTTCTGACTTTGCAAAATTCGTATCCGAAAACCCCGGATTTAAATTTTTCTGCGCAGTTGCCCGCGACGGCTCAATGCTCGATGCCCGCGGGACAGTCTATGCCTCCACCGGGGAAAAGCGCGACACCGAAAGCAGCTTTCTGTTGCGCGCAAGCGAAATAAAAAGGCTTAAAAGCGAAATAGACACCGACAACGACAACCTCACCGCGCTCAACGAGGCCGCCATGGCTCTCCAAAGCATGATGGACGCCGCCGAAGCCGAAATAGAAAACAAGAAAAACGCCGCGGCAGAAATCAAGAGAGAAATATCCGCAATCAACGCCCAGACAAACGAGGCAAATTCCCAGATGGGCGCGAAGGAAGCCGATCTGCAAAGGAAAAATGCGGAAATGCAGTCGATGGAAAACTCGCGCTTTGAAGTGCAGGACAGGCTCGACCGCGCGCAAAAGGCGCTTGAAGAGGCAGAGTCTGCGGTGGAATCCTCAAAGAGGGTAATCTCCGAAAGGGAAGCCGAGCTCGCGGAACTCAGGGAAGCGAAAGACGCGCGCTTTGCGGTTTTGTCGGAAACGCGCATTGAGCTTGCGTCAAAAAAATCCCGCTTGGAAAATTTGGAGCGCGGACTGGGGGCGATAAAGGTCCAGCAGGCTGAAGCACAGGCTGCAATAGAAAGGCGCGAGTCCGAATCGCAATCAATAAGGGCGCAAGTTGAAAACTTGGAGCGTGAGACCTCCGAGGAGACGGAGCGCGCCACCGCGCTTGCGCAGAGCCTCGAAACCGCCCTCGAAGAAATAGAGGCCTTCCGCGTAAAGCTGTCGGCCGAGGAGACGCGCCTTTCGGAATACGAATCGTCGCTCGTCGGCCTGCGCGAGGAGCATATGCGCGCCTCTGCCCAAAAGAGCGAATTGGACGTGCGCTCCGCCCGCCTGCGCTCGAAGCTCGACTACATCTCCGAAAGAATTTTAAACGACTACGAAGTGTCCATCGCCACGGCCGACTGGAAGCGCGAACTCTGGAAGGCGGACGAAGAATTTGAGACAAAAATAAAACTCGACGAGCTTGAAGACGGCGAAATCGAGGCGAAAAGCAAAGGCAAGAGGGGCGAACCCACGGAGGAGGATTTCGCCGCAATGGATTCCGTTGACTTCGCGGCAGTCGGCGAAGAGGTCCGCGAACTGCGCGAGCGCATAAGCGCAATGGGAGCCGTAAACCTCGTTGCAATAGAGGAGTATGCCGAACTTAAAGAGAGGTACGACTTCCTAAAAGCGCAAACCGACGACTTGTGGACGTCAAAAAACGCGCTCATTGCCGACATCGACGAAATAAATTCCACTTCCCAAAAACTATTCTCGGAGACTTTCGAGCAAATAAGAAAGAATTTTTCGTTTACATTCGACAAAATATTCGGCGGCGGAACAGCCGACTTGAACCTCGTCGAAAGCGAGGACGTGCTCGACAGCGGCATAGAAATTGTCGCGCGCCCGCCCGGAACGGTTTTGAAGAGCCTTTCCCTGCTCTCGGGCGGACAGCGCACGATGACGGCAGTCTCGCTGCTATTTGCAATATACATGGTAAAGCCGAGCCCGTTCTGCGTGCTTGACGAGCTCGACGCGCCTCTCGACGACGCCAACATAGGCAGATACACCGACATGCTAAAAGAGTTTACGCGCTACTCGCAATTCCTCGTAATCTCGCACAACAAGCGCACAATGTCGGCGGCAAAAACGATATACGGTGTGACCATGCAGGAGCGCGGAGTCACGAGGCTGATATCGATGCGCTTCAACCGCGAAAGCGGGAACGCCGAGAGTGCCGAAGCCGATTCGGAAAAGCATTAAAAATTGCGCGCCGCATATTCTTATTGGCATGTATTTTCATAGTATTTTTAGATGAAAAAAATTGCCTCCGCGAAACTCTGTAAGCGCGCACTTGCAATTAAGTATGGCGCATATTCATACAACGGGATGAGAATTTCCTTGAACTGGCGGATTTTTACATAAAAATTTTCCATATGGCCAATGAATTAGACGAACTTACATCTCCCGTTGAAGCGGGTGGGCGCGACATTAACGTGATACAGAAGCAGCTGCCGGTAAAAATTGGCTGGGGCTCCGTATTATTTGAGGTTCTTTTATGGGTGTGCGGCATTCTGCCCGGAATTATTTTCATTTTTATGAAAATTTCCGCGGCCAACTATTTTAGAAAACTGCAACAAAAGCTGCAAGCCGACGCCTCCACAATCGACAATTACATAGAACAGCGCGTAATAATTCTAAAAAATGTGGCAAGCCTCGTAGGCAAAGCAATAGACTTGGATAAAGACGTCATGAAGGCCGTCGCCGCGTACAGGGGCGGCGTCAATCTGAACGACACTTCCAGAAACGCCGTATCCAACCAGCTTGACATAGCTTTCGGCAGGCTCTTTCCGCAAGTAGAGGCCTACCCCGAATTAAAGGCGCACGCGGCCATTGCCGAGGCAATGCAGCAAAACGCCTACCTGCAAAAGGAAATAACTGCCGCGCGAAACCTGTACAACGACACCGTAAACCAATGGAACGCGTCCCTTTTTAACTGGCCCACAAAAATGATAGTTGCCGCGCGCGCCGGATACACAACGAGAATTCCGTTTTCAACAAGCTCCGAAATGAAAGCCGCCGCAAAAACGGTTCTTCTATGATTGAAGACGTTTACGAGCCCCTAAAAAAATACCGCGATTCATTCCGCGAAAAATTCTCGGAATTAACCGCCCAGAAATTTAGGGATCTACTCGAAAAATCCGGCATCGACTTCGAAGCCAACCGCAAGCTAGTGGCGGAAATCAAGGATTTGAAAAACAAGTCGTCGGATAAATCTCAAAAGTCCACGATGCTCGCATTTGCCTGCGTATTGCTGATAATTGTTGCGGTAGCATGCGGATTTATCGCATACAGCTATTCTTTAGAACCTGAAAAAATCGCATGCCTTGTTGCAGCGTGTGTCGCATCGTGCATTTTGGCGTTTTTTGCGGCAAAAAAATGCGTAGAACTTGGCAAACAAATAAGCGCCCTAAAAAGCCTCATATCCAAAAAAACAGACGAAGCGCGCGAACAAATGCGCCCGCTTAACGAACTATATACATGGGATATCCCGATTGCGCTAATCGAAAAAACAGTACCCAGGCTTGACTTCGATCCGTATCTCACCACGCAAAGGCTCGACGACTTAAAAAGGATTTTCGGCTGGGACGACTCCTTCACCGACGGCAAGTCCATTCTCTTTTCGCAATCCGGCGTTATAAACGGCAATCCGTTCGTTTTCGGAGAATACCTAAGAATGGTTTGGAGTACGAAAACATACACCGGATATAAAACCATATCGTGGAGGGAGAGCGTCACCGACGGCAACGGGCGGAGGCGCACTGTCACACGAACGCAAACTCTGTCGGCGAGCGTCAACAAGCCCTATCCAAAATTCTCAAGAGACAGGCTCCTAATTTACGGCAACGACGCCGCCCCCAACCTAAATTTTTCCCGCTCGCCCACTGGCCTGTCAAACGCCGAGGAGGGGTTTGTCACAAGTATTCGAAAGTGGTTTGCCCTGCGCGACCTAAAAGAATATTCCGAAGACCTCGACGACGATTCAGACTTTACGCTGATGTCCAACCACGAGTTTGAAACGCTCTTCCACGCAAAAAACCGCGACAACGAAGTAGAGTTTCGGCTGCTTTTCACCTCCCTCGCCCAGGAGCAAATGCTTGAATTGTTGAAGGACGACGAAATCGGATACGGAGACGATTTTACTTTCATAAAACGCGGCAAGATAAATCTTCTGCACTCAAAGCATTTGTCCGCCTCCAGCCTGAGCACCGACCCGGAAATCTTCCACGATTGGGATTTTGATCGCGCCCATTTAAACTTCAAAAACTTTAACGAAAACTATTTTAAAAACCTGTATTTTTCGCTCGCGCCTCTGCTTGCGATTCCGCTTTACCAGCAAACCAGAACCTACAAAGATATTTGCAGAGGCGAAATACAGTCGCCGCCCTCATCTTGGGAACAAGAGGCCATCGCCAATTACTACGGCGCCGTATATTTTAAGCACGAAAGCAGCATCACCGAAAACATATTGAAGACCCAGCTTGTGGAAAGGAAGGACGGAGTCTCAAAAGTGCGCGTGACTGCAAACGGGTTTGGCGGCAAAAACCGCGTCGATTACGAAAGCGTCTGGGGCGGCGACGGAAGGTTCCACAGGGTTCCCATAAGGTGGGTAGAATATTTCCCCGTAGAAAGGGAGTCATATATGTATGTAAGCGAAAATTCGCCAGTGCCCGAAAGCCTTGCCCATTCAGACCAGAAATTGCGGCGCAACATTTACGCATGCATTTAGTGCGCCCGCCAAACAGTTTTATTTCCGCATTTTCACAACATTCCGCAGCGTATAATTTAAAACTAAGAGCGCGACTTTTCCGATACCGTCACCATGTAAACCTGACGCGCTCCGGCTTTTGGAAAAACGACGCAATCCAAAATAGCGCGGCGGCTCCTACAATCCGCAGCTCTGTCACAGCGAAAGCCCCTATTGCCCCGCATGACATTGCAAACTTTGCCACTGGAGACATAAGCCCCCACATTGCATTTGCGGCGAACATTGCGCCGTGACCTACAAGTTTTGACGAGTTCATATCAGCAGCAAGCCGATGTTGCGCACGCCGAATAGATACCCAGCATTGCAACCTTTGAATTTTTTGCAAACGCGCCTGCAAGCGCCCTTCCCTTTTCAAGAGTGCTACATGGGAAGAGCCCAACCTTGACTTTCAACTTCATACCGTTTCCTTTTCCATCGGACTTGCATGCGCCTGCAAAATAGTACGTATAGACAGAAAAACAAGCGCAAATACAATTTTGGAAATTTTCATTCCGGCGATAAAATCAAAAAATTATACAATATATCAACGCGCAAAAATTGTATTTTTGTCCGATGTATTGTACTTTTCCTGTCTTTAACTAAGCTCTGCGCGAATTGCACTTTGCACGGTATTTTAGCGGAGACATTCCGCTGTATTTCTTAAAATTTTTTACGAGGTGGCAGGAGTCGGAAAAGCCCATGTCATAAGCGATCTCCTTAACCGACATGAGGCTGTTTGCCACCAAATATTCAACTCTCTTCATTCGGTTTCGTGTTATGTATTGCTGCAAAGTTTCCTGAAAATGTTTTTTGAAATAGCGGCCTATGTAATTTTTAGAAAGCCCGAAGCGCTTTACGAGCGCATTTAGCCTGAGTTCGTCGGGCTGATGTATGTGTGTCTGGATATATTGGAGCATGTGCATTTCAGTTTCGTCAGAGCCGCGGACATGCGCGGCGGGAGATACTGCAAGGATTCTCGACGCCAACGAAAGCAGAATATCGGCCGAGTTTTGAAGCATTGTTTCCGACGCCCCGCGACCTTCGGCAAGCTCCGACTCAACAAGCTTAAAAAGAGCCTCCGCAACTTCCCTTTGCATTCCCTCCAACAATATGCGCGGCGTTGCGTAGGACAAGTATAGAGAATGTTTTGCCCTGTTGCCTAAATGTTCGTCAATATAGTGGTCGGTAAAGCGGACAAATAAAAATTTGCTGCGTTTGGAAACTTTAAAGCAATGGGTAGTATTTGGCGGAATCAAGAAAAGACTGCCCGCAGAATATTTAAACTCGCACGCGTCGGGTATCTGGCGGTATATCCGGAAACTTCCCTCCCCGGAAGCGATATATACAGCCTCAAAAAAGGAATGTTGATGCTCCTTCAGCGGGAAAGTCTTATGCTCGCGAAGCAAAATTTCAAAGGGGCGGTATAGATTTTCTTTAAACATTGTTTGCAAAAGTACAATTTCATCAAATAAAAGTACAACAAAATTAATTTGATATATTGTAAAAATACTACAATTTTACCAAATATGAAAAAGCTCATATCCTATTTTTTAAAAAACCCGCCCGCCGACGGCGACAACATGAATTTCGCGGTCGCCTTTCTGAGAATATTTTCCGGACTGATGATGATCCCCTACGGCTGGGGAAAAGTCGAGAGGTATGAAACCCTGAAAGAGAACTTTTTCGGCGATCCCATAGGTATAGGCGATGAAACAAGCCTAATAATTTGCATATTCCAGCAGATATTTTGTTCAATAATGCTCGTATTGGGAATACAGTCGAGATTTGCGGCTCTGATGCTATTTTCAAATATGGCAGTTGCCGTAAAGTTCCATTTTTTCGATCCGTTTTGCGCCGTTAAGGCTCTTCCGACAGTATTCTTGGGCATATACGCCTTTCTTATAATAACCGGCGGCGGAAGATTCTCATTGGACAATTTTATTTTTAAGAACTTTAAGGAAAGGGAAACTTGCGGAGGCGACAAACATTACGCGTTAAGAATTGCGCTTATGGCTGCGGCATTCTGCATTTCATGGATTGTATTTGGCAACATATTCAATCTCGGAGGGCTTTTTAGCGCGATAGCGCTGGTTGTAGCTCTCGCACTTTTTATCCTGTCTATATACGGAATTTTGCCTAACAATAAAGCTTCCGGCAAATAACAGAAACCGAATAAAATTTACGCCGCCTTGCGCTTTTAAGTATGAATAGCGCATAGGCGGCGCAGTTTTTTATCTTGCAGCGCGCGGCAATTGTAGATGCAAGAAGCGCAATAAATATCCTTAGAAAAAACCGTATTTGCAGAAATTGAACAACCTAGAAAAACTAATCAGAAACTTTGATTGCGAATGAAAAAGCTCTAAGAATTATATTTTGAGGGTTCTCGTCAAATGCGGCATATTTAATTAATTTCCACTGGCATTTGGGCTATACAAAACTAAATAGTGGCTTGTCCAATGCGGTATATTCCACTAACTTCCACAGACTTTGGCGTTGGCCTCTTGATATTACCCCGACTTTTCGAACTAAAAAACACACAAAAGAAACCGCTCTTCGTCAAACTCAGTGGGATGAGGAAGAAAGAGGGGATAAGAGAAGAAGG
>URAJ01000054.1 GCA_900545715.1 uncultured Opitutales bacterium | reverse complement strand
GTTCGATAAAATGAAGGGGAAGATGGACGCCGTCGTAATAAGTACCCCCGACCACAACCATTTCGCAGTGGCAATGTGCGCAATAAAACACGGCTACGATATCTATCTTGAAAAACCTCTATGCTACTCAATATGGCAATGCCGAGAACTTGCCAAGGCAGCGAAGGCTGCGGGCGTCAAAACCCAGATGGGAAATTTTGTGCATTCGGGCGACGGTATCCGCACTGCGAAAGAGTGGATTGACGCAGGTCTTATCGGGACTGTAAAGGAAGTCATAATGTGGACTTGCCGTCCGCTTGTCGGCGTAAACGAACGCCCCGGCAGCTATAAGAGCTGGCCTAAGCCGGATCCAATTCCGCCGAATTTTGACTGGGACAAATGGCAAAACATTGCTACCCCAACAACAACTTTCACAAAGAGGGTCGTTCCCTTGAATTGGAGGCGTTTTTGGAAATTCGGTACCGGCTCTTTGGGCGATATAGGCTGCCATATGCTCGACGTACCGATTGAGTGCCTTGGGCTTGGCTCGCCGAGCCGCGTGGAGTCCAGACAAAGGGGAGGCACGGAAATATCTGTTCCGCTTCAAGACAACGTAAACTACTACTTTGATACATCCGCGTCGGGAAAGCCCGTAACTATAAGGTGGTTTAGTGGCTTTGTCCAGCCGAAGAATGGAAAGTATGAAAAAGACTACGACAAGTCATTCCTTCCTCCGCTTCCCGACGAATATTTGAAGACGGGAAGGGGATACGAACAGTTGCCGTACGACGGGCAGTTTATTGTAGGCACGGAAGGCTTTATATTCTCGCCGAAAATGCACCTCATTGGGGCGCCAGTCGTGCTTCCAAAAAGCAAGGCGGCAGACGCTAAGGCAATCGCTAAAAAACTGCCGCGCGTACGCCACAACGACCATAGGCTGAATTTCCTCGACGCGGTTCGCGGCAATGTCGAATCTTCCTGCTCAAGTTTCGATGTCGCGGCGGTTCTCACCGAGTCTGTATTGCTTGGCAATATGTCCTTGCGCACAAACTCCAAGATTGTTTGGGATGCCGAAAAATTGGCTTGTGCGGACAACCCTGCGGCAAATGCTCTTGTAAAGCCCGCAATGCGCGAGGGCTGGTTCTAATCTCAATTGGAGTAAAAAATGAAAAAGTTTTTTTCTTATATTGCAATTGCGCTGACAGCGGTTCTCGTCGGATGCGCCGGGGCGGACGTTTCTTCCGCATCGGCGAAAAAGCCGAGGAAAATTGCGCTTCACGGATACGTTTATAGCGACATATCTCTCGCTGACACTGTTAAGAAGGCTGCCGAAATGAAAGTCGACGGCGTAGTCATGACAAAGCGTCAGTTTATCGGCGGGAAATATCCCAAAGTAAAAACGGACGAAAAAATGACGCCCGAGCAGCGCGAATACGTCAAAAAAATGTTTGCAGACAATAATCTCGAAATTGCGGGATTCGGCGTTTATCGCATAAATACAAAGGATATCGACGCGCACCTCAAATTCTGCAAGGATATGGGAATACCCGTATTTACCGAGGAGCACAAGCCCGAGGAGCAAAAGTTGTGGAACGACGCCGCGGCAAAGTACGGGGTAAAAATCGCCTTGCACCACCACGGCAAAAAAACAAACGAGCTCTGGAATCCGAAGACTATCGCAAAAGCTGTCGCGCCCTACGAACATATCGGAGTATGCGCGGACAACGGCCATTGGGCCCGTGCTGGCGTAGATGCATGCGAAGGCTATGGGATAATCGGAAAAAAGCTCGTTATGCTGCACTTTAAGGATGTTATCCTTCCAAAAGGAACCGACACGTACCTCGGCGGCGGATCGCTCGATGTCCAGAAAATGCTCGATACTCTCGATAAAATCGGATTCGACGGTTATTTTGTCCTCGAATACGAGGGCGGCGACAAGAAGAATCTGGATTCAATAATGCGCAAGAGCATAGAATACTTGCGGTCGCATTAAGTTTCTTTACCTATCTTTAATTGAGGCGCGAAAGTCCGATTGCGGGTTTCGCGCTTTTTTATTTAAATTAAAAAAATTTGGGGTGGCTAGAAATTCTGTCTGCAAAAAAATCCGCCCCACTCAAAAAAAACTATTTGAATGAATACTTAAAAGTACGTACAGGGTTAGGCCTTATTGAAAAAAACAAATATTGTGTTTGCGATGTTTTTTGCAAAGGCTTTGACGTTTTTTCTCATAGGTAGGAATCCATAGCTGCGTCTTTATTGCGCTTTTAGGGGCGTATTAGCGGCATTGGCTTGGCGGAGATTCGCATTCATAATCGCGCAATTTTCGCGCGGCTGATAGTGCAGATTTGTTCGGGATTTGCGGGCAAAAATACTTGTTTTGCCTTGACAAAAATCTCTATTAATTTAGTCTTAAAATGAAATGTTTTTTATTTGATAATAATAAATAAGAGGAATTTATATGTTTACAGGAATAGTTGAAGGAGTGGGAAAGGTAGTGTCTTTCGAGGAAAAAAAAGCCGCATGGCTCTTGAAATTGCAGGCGCCGGAATTTATAGCCGAAACACTCTCTGACGGCGATTCCCTCGCGTGCAATGGCTGCTGCCTTACGCTTATTGGGCGCGACGCAAACGAGTTGTCGTTTGAACTTTTGGAGGAAACCATAAGACTAACGTCTTTCGAGGGCGTGAAAGCGGGAACAAAGATAAACCTCGAAAGGCCCTTAGCTGCAAACGCAAGGTTGGGTGGACATTTTGTAAGCGGGCACATCGACGTGCGAAGCAAAGTGGAGGTCTTTGAGCAGAAGGGGAAAAACTTTTATCTGAAAGTGGCAGTCCCAAAAGAATTTTCCAAATATGTAGTCTATAAGGGAAGTGTCGCAATAGACGGAATTTCTTTGACTATCGCCGAAGCCAATGCGGATTCGCTGGCCGTTTGGCTCATTCCGCATACTCTTGAAGTGACTAATCTCTCAGACTGCGAAGCGGGCAAATACGTCAATCTGGAATTTGACCTGCTTGCCAAGTACGTCGAGAAAATCGCCACAGGCAACCGCGATAAATCGCCTTATCAACCGTAAAAGAGATTTTCCGTGAAGTTTCCTAAGAAGTTGCTGCGCGGCAAATTGACATTCGGCAAGCTCATTGTGGTTCTCATAATATGGCTTGCATGGGTAGGTGTATCGCACTTTGCCGGCAATGCCGACTTCGGCACGGCTCCGTTGGAGTTCGACACAATACCCGCTGCGCACGCTGAATCCGGAATAACCGGAGGCAAAATTAGGATATGCTCTTGGAATGTCAACAATTACAGCGTCGCAAACCGATATGTCAACGGCAAGTGGCGCCAGCATCCAAAGCCTGAATCGGAAAAGGCGGCTCTTAGAAAGACTCTTATTCAGATAAATGCTGATGTGGTTCTAATTCAGGAAATGGGCGATGAAGTGTTTCTTGCCGAGCTTCGCGACGCGCTCGCCCGCGAAGGACTGTCTTATCCGTATTGCGCAACTACGTCCCACGATGCCTACACACGCGTTGCAATAATGTCGCGTTTGCGCCCGAAAAATTTCTACGATTGTTCCGATGTATCATTTGCCTTTAAAGGGGAAAAAGTTTTTTCGCCCCGCGGGGCGCTGGGCGCCAAGTTTACTTCCAGTGGCAGGACTTGGTTTGCCTTCGCAATACATCTAAAAAGCAAGTCGGGTGCAAGAAAGGCCGACGAAGAATTTTATCCGTTCAGATTTGCAGAGGTTAGGGCGATAGACGCCCGCGTGGCTCCGGCTGTCGGCGGTTCGCCAGTGATTGTTGCGGGAGATTTCAACAATGAACCGTCCTCCGCGCTCTTGCGCAATTTTAAAAAGCTCGAACTTTCGATGCTCGGCGGCGGCGACTTCGCATCGAAGGCAGCTTACACATACTATTGGAAGAAAAAGGACATACCTTATGTGTACGACTACTTTCTCGTGAATCAACAAATGCGTAGCTGTGCCGGTGCGCCTAAGATAATAAATTGCCAGTCGGCTCGGGAGGCGAGCGACCACCTGCCGATTGTCGTCGATTTGGATTTTGCCGCTTCTAACTAAGTCTTATACGGCAGAATTGCGATTCTCGTTTTAGGTGTGGCTATGATGCCTGTGCCGCCTCTTTGCAGCGCGCAATGAGGTATCAATCTTTGTAATGCAGATAATCCAAAGAAACGCTGCGCATATCCCTACAAATTGTGTATAGACAAGGTAAAAATATGCGGTTTTTGCAGAGGATAAGTTGAATGAGTTTAGGTATATGTAGTTTATGTTGTTTACCAGAATTAACACGAAATACAAAATGCTCAGAAATTGTAGCGCAAAAAAGAAGATTTTATCGCCTACCGAAACCCTTTTTGCCTAATTTATCTGCGGCTGCATAATAAATTTTTCGCAATGTTTTGAATGGCCTAAAAATGAACCACCTGTAAGAGTTTTCTGAACTAAATGATAGCCGAAAATTGGGCGATAATGCGTACGCGCTTAGAAATGCGCTTTTTGCCCATTTTAGGCTTTGCAGAAATGAAGCCGCAAGCATTGCAAGAAGCATAATATTCGCAAAATTGCGCGTATCGACTGAGGTCGAGACTTCTATATCGAAAAAAATTTCATTATTCTCCTCAACTCCGTTTATATATTCTCCGAGCAAATTGTAATTTTGCAGCGTGTAAAATATTAAAACGCACATTACGGCTATTGTTGATACCAGTAGCGCCCTCAAAATCATTGTATTTTTTGCAAGCCCGGATTGTACATGGCTTTGCCTGTCCCACTGCGATGATTCAAGATTTATCTTTTCCGACAAACCGCCAAAGGTTTCCCAATTTTTTGCATTCCTCTTCCGCGATACGGGGGTGGAATCCGTTATTATGCCAAGCTCGCGCATGGAGACAATTTTTCGCGCGCTGGCTGGTCATATTATATTTCCGTCTTTTTTATAGTACCACATTGTTATTTACCTATGCAAAACTTTGAGAAAATTCTGTCGAGAACCTCCTCGCAATCGGTCTTGCCGACAATCTCGCCGAGCGCGTCGAGCGCATCTGAGAGGTCGGAGGCAGTTAGCTCGGCCGGGGCGGACTCTATTATTTTATCCCTTGCGCATTTGAGGGACTGCTTAGCGCGCGACAAAGCCTCGGCATGGCGTGCCCCGACTGTCACATCGTCCGCGGCGGGCCTTATGAATTTGCTTCTTATTACCTCCAAAATTTTTTCCCTTAGCGCCTCAATCCCGTCAAAATTTTTGCAGGATACTTTCACGGTTTCAACGCCGCTTAGCATTTTGGCAAAATCTTCCGGACGGGCTTCGGGCAAATCGCATTTGTTAAGCACTGCTATGACCGAGCTTTCTCCCGCGCTTTCAAGGGTTCGGCGCGTGGACTCGCGGACGCCTCCGGCGGAATCGAGAACAAGCAGGCAAATGTCGGAATCGCCGATTTTTTCGTAAGCGCGGCGAATTCCCTCCTCCTCTATGTCTTCGGCGTCCCTCCTGAGCCCTGCAGTGTCGGTGAGGTTTAAGACAAATTCGCCAAGCATCATGCGGTCGTCTATAAAGTCTCTCGTCGTTCCGGCAGTGGGGCTTACTATGGCGCGCTCCCTGCCAAGCAGCGCGTTCATGAGCGACGACTTCCCTGCGTTTGGGGCTCCGGCTATGACAACTTTGATTCCGTCGTGCAAGAGGGAATCGTACTTTGAAGTTTCGGCGAGTCTCGACATTTCCCCGTAGACTCTGTCCGCAGTTTCGCAAAGGCGCCGGGAATCTTCCGGAGGCAAGTCTTCGTCGGGGAAGTCAATGTAAGCTTCAATTAGCGCCTTCATATCGAGCACTTCTGAGGATATTGCAGAAATGCGCCTACCGATATCCCCGCCAAATTGTTTGCGCGCCGCCGACAATGCGGCGTCAGACCGGGCGCCTATTATGCGGGCTACCGCCTCGGCTTGCGAAAGGTCGAACTTGTCGTTCAGAAAAGCCCTCCTTGTAAATTCTCCCGGCTGGGCGAGTCTGGCGCCGCGGGCAGCGAGGTCGTCGAGAATTTTTCTGAGTATGAACGGATTGCCGTGCGGAAATATTTCAAGCATATTTTCGCCGGTGTAGGAGGAGGGGGCTGCGTAGGCGCAAAATGCGGCGTCGTCGACGGTGTTCCCGAATCTGTCGCGGTATATGCCATACGACATTTTTCGCGGGGTTGGCGGGCGCCCAAGCAAAAAAACTTCGCGCGCGAGTTTTAGACAGTCGGGCCCGCTGAGCCTTACGGCCGCGATAGCGGACTCTCCCGTGGGGGTTGATATTGCGGCTATTGTATCATTCATTTCTTTGCGAATTTTTTTAGCGCGGCAAACGATAAAATTGCGGTTGCGCAAAAGGCGATTCCCGCGATGGTCGCCGAATCTATGTGCGCTTTTAGCTTGGTTAAGCCCGTTTTTGCGTCGGGGTCAATTTTTTGTTCAAGCTGCCACGGCGTCATTTTTGAGTAGAAGCTTGTGCAGCATGCAGCATAGACGCAAGCGGAGACTATTAGCGAAAAGACAATTATTAAAAATTTTGAGCGTTTTGATAATTTAGTCATTTTCTTGCGTCTATGGCGCTTTTTAGCTTAGCCATATCGAGTTTTGCGGGGGGAAATATTGAATTTTTAGAGAACCAGCCCGCGTTCATTTCAAGGCAATATAATATGTCGCCGCGTGCCGATTTTACCGGGTCGAGATTGTTGGGATAGAGCTTTTTTACTTCTACAAGCGTTCCGTCGGCGGTAAACAGCGCCAGGTCGAGCGGGATTTTTGTGTTTTTCATCCAAAAAGAGACGCGCTGGGGGGTATCGTAAACAAATATCATTCCTCCGTTTTCAGCAAGGCTTTCCCTGAACATAAGCCCTTTTGCCTTTTCTGCATCAGATAGAGCTATCTCCGCCTTGAACGGCTTCCCGCCGACGGACATTTCAAATTCGGTGTCAAAGGCGGCGGGTTTCGGAGGGGTATCGCGGCAACCGCACAGGATTGAAGCAAATATTGCCCCGCACAAAGCCAATTTGCGTATGTTAAAAAAGTCGATAATTTGCATATTTTTAATTTGTATAAACAAAATAGATGCGCAACAATAATTTCAATGAATCGAAAAAAGAGGGAAATTCTATTGCGGGGCAGCTCTGAATACGACGCCGATATTTTGTACTTTTCCGGAATACAAATTCCGGACCCGTTTTTCGCATTCACACTCGGCGGGAAAAGATGCGCTTTGCTCAGCCCGTTGGAGGCGGGAAGGGCGTCGCGCGGCTCAAAGTTCGACGAAATATTCGATATTTCCGAAGTTTGCGCGCGCAAGAAAATGCCGTATTCGGAATTTTCCGCGCTCTGCTCGGTATTAAAATCGAAAAAAATTTCCGCCCTCAGCGTCCCGGAAAATTTTCCATCCAAATTTTACAGAGATCTATTGGAGGCGGGGTTTGATGTAGAAGTAGCCGAATCTCCGTTTTTTTGCGCCCGCGCCATAAAAAGTGAATACGAGCTTGACGAAATAACGCGCGCAAATTCGGCCGCATCGGCGGGTTTCGCAATAGCAGAGGAAATTTTGAGGCTTTCAAAAATAAACCGCGGGCGGCTGTTCTTCGAGTCAAAACCGCTGACGTGCGAATTCCTGCGCTCCGAGATAGAGCGCGCGGCGCTGTCGCTCGGAGCCGATTCCATGCACACGATTGTCGCCGCGGGCAACGACGCGTGCGACCCGCACTGCGAGGGCTCGGGGGTAGTAAGGGCAAATTCGCTAATCGTCATGGACATCTTCCCGCGCTTAAAAAAATCGGGATATTACGGCGATATGACGCGCACTTTCCTCAAAGGCGAGCCTTCCGCCAAACAGGCGCGCCTCGTAGAGACTGTATTGGACGCCCAGGCAATCGCGCTTTCGTGCATATCGGAAGGGGCAGACGGGGCGCAGATACATTCGCATGTGAAAGACTTTTTTGCTGAAAACGGATTTGAAACAAAGGCCTCGAAAGATGGTTGGTGCGGATTTTTCCATTCGACCGGCCACGGTGTAGGCCTCGATGTGCATGAGGCTCCGTCGCTGGGCGCCCGCAAATGCATTCTGCGCGCAGGCAATGTAGTAACTGTTGAGCCGGGCCTTTATTATAGGGGTGTCGGCGGTTGCAGAATAGAAGACACTGTCGTCGTGACAAAGACGGGGGCGCGAATGCTTTCAAGGTACCACTACGAGTGGATAATTCCCTAAAACTTTAACATTTACCGAAAACGGGAAATTGCAGTGTAAATCAGCTCTGTTTTGTCGCTTTGTGCACTTAGCCGAGCAAAGGGGCTTCTTTTTTTAAGCAAGCTTGTAGTCGCTTTTGTGTCGGCATACCCAAGGGCTTGGTTATTTTAGTTTTTTACAGTCTTGCTTATATTAAAAGTTTTATTGGTGTGCGCGCCAATTAGCATGCTTAAATCTGCCTTTTAGGATTGAGTGTTTTTTAGTAAAAAATGGCGGAATGATCCAGATGCAAAAAAAGCCCGGAGATTTTCCGGGCATTTTTTTTCGCAAAATTTTATGCTTATAATTATTTTAGGGAATACGGAATGGCGCGCACCCTGTGTGAAATTGAATTTACAAAAATATTTGCGGCCGCAGGCGTATATTTGGCGCCCATAGATAGGCTCGACGCCGTTTTTAGCTGCGAGACAAGCGCGGCGATGTCGCCTTCGGTCATAAATCCCAGAAATTCGCCGCTTCTCGAAATCACTATGTCCCCGGAGGCCGGAGCAAAAGTCCCGAAAATTGATTGTAAAAGGCCGACATCAAGCCGCGCGTACGACTGGTTCTTGAAATCGGCCCTAAACGGAACTTGCCCATAATACAAATCCTTAGAATTTACAACAATGCATTCCGGGAAACGGAAGAAATTTGAAGCCGGAACGAGCGGCTCTATCTTTTCTTTCTCTATGAACTCTGCTGGGACTTGAATCGCCAAAAGCCTCGGATCGTTCGCGAGAGAATATATCGCCAACGGCTCGAACCTGTAGGAATTTCCCGATACCGAGACCGACATCTTTTCCGGCGGGAAATATTTGTTTTGAACCGGGGCGAGGGCGGTTGAGTCGGCGGAAAAGGCGAGCCAATATTTGCCGTCTATTTTAATCGGCACGCTGCGCAATTCAGTTTTTGTCACCGATTCCCCAAGAAGGCCTTTGCGCGTGTGTGTGAAAGTTATATTTACGAGTGACGACTTGATTTTTGAAAATATTTCCGAGGGAGTTTGAGGGCGGAGGTCTTTTACCTGTTTTGTAATCTCCTTCTGTGAGGTTGCCATCTGCTTTTGGGAGGAGGCAAGCTCGTTTACGCCGGCTGCAAGCTTGTCGGCGTGCACAAGTATTTTTGTCTTTTCCGTCTTTTCGATATCGACGAGCGCCTGGGCTCTCTTTAAATTTTCTTCGTATATTTGAGTTTTTGTCGACGCAACTTCAAGCTGCGTTGCAAGGGCTCTCTTTTCGGCTTCTATCGCCTTGTTTTCGAGCTTCAGCGATTCGCTTTCCTTGCGTAGGCGCTCGAGGTTTTCCTTATTTTGTTTCAGCTCGGCTTGGACGCTTTCAAGCTTCATTCGCGCGGCGACGTCGGTTTCGCGCATGTCTCCGAGCTTCTTTTGCAAATCAATCCTCTCTTGGGCGGATTTTTCGAGCTTTTCGCTCGCGCTTAGAATTTCCCTTTGCAGGGCGGCGTTTCTTGTCTCGCTCGCCGAGACGCGTTTTTCAAGTTCTTTGCTCTTTTGCAGAATGGTAAGCTTTTCACGCTCGACCGATTCTTTTGTAAGGCGCATTTCTTCAAGCTGCTTTTCGCGGGCGGCAATTATTTTTTGCTGCTTGTCCGACTGTTCCAGGCTCTCCTTTGCAGCTTGCGAGAGCTTTTCGACGTCCGACTTTAACGCTTCGCGCTTTTCCCGCTCGCTGTCGAGCGACATTTTTAATAGGTCCACCATTTGCGCGTCTGCGAAACTTTTGACGACAATCGCCTCCTCTTTCTGCTTGTCCTCCTGCGTTGCGGAAGGCATATCTTCAAAGTTTACAAGGCTTATCAGGCTCAGTACAAGAAAATCGCAAATAACTATAAGTATGGATTTGCTCATATATTATTCCTCAAAATTAATCCCCATTTACCACCACATTCGCAAAATTTTCCTGAAAGTTCAAGAATTTTCGGATTAAGCAAAAGCTATTATTTCCTCGGGATTGCGCATTTTTTATCGGGTAATTTAAAAAATAGGGCTTGAAGTCGGGTAAAATAATTTGCGATAATACAAACCGTTTTGCGCCCGGCGGACTTCTCCGCAAGGGCTTCACTAAATTATTACAATTAGCAACACCATACAAATGGCCGCCAAGAAAAAAACTGTCTCCGACGAACCGGTAAAAAAGACTTTATACACAAAGTCTCTTACCGACGCGCAGATGGACAAGCTCGACAAATGGCTGGACAGGCATTTGTGGGCGCCATATAGGGTTGACTATTCGCGCTTCGCATACAAAGGTCCGGACGTGAATGTTGTTGCCTACAATTCCGGAAAGCTCGTGGTGCAGGGCAAAGGGACGGAAAGCTTTGTGCAATTCGTGCTCGAACCCGAGATAACGGGCGTCGTTGAGATGGGCTACGAGTTCCTGTCTCATCCAGAGTGGTTTGAGCCGCATGCAGGGATTGACGAAAGCGGAAAGGGCGACCTCTTCGGGCCTCTCGTTTCGGCGTGCGTAGTGGCGGATTCCGACGCCGTAAAGCTATGGATTGACAAAGGCTTGAAGGAGTCGAAAAAAGTGACGAGCGACAACGCCGTATTGCAAATGGCGCGCATGATAAAACAGACAAAAGGGGTAGTCGCAAAAGTTTCGTACGCGGGAATGGAAAAATACAACGCCCTCTATATAAAATTTGGGCGGAATCTGAACAAACTGTTGGCGTGGATGCATGCGCAGTCCATAAAAAGCGCGCTTGAAGTGCGGCATGTGGGGTGGGGGATGCTCGACCAGTTTACCAAGCAGCCGCTCGTCCAAAAACAGCTTTCAATCCCGGGATTTGTGCTAAAGATGGAAACGAAGGCGGAATCCGACCCGGTCGTTGCGGCGGCCTCGATTATCGCCCGCGCCACTTATATATATAGCCTAAAAAAACTTTCCGACGAATTCGGCGCCAAATTGTTAAAGGGCTCCGGCAGCGAAGCCAAGGCTCAGGCGGTGGAAATTGTCAGAAAATTCGGCGCCGACGCGCTTAAAAAATTTGCAAAACTTCACTTTAAGACGGCCGCGGAGGCGGTCGCGGAAGCTAAAAAATAACGGTAATAAATATGATAAACTCCGAAATAAAAATCATGGCTGCGATAGCGTCTGTCGCCCTTGCGGTTTCCGCATTCGGCGAGTCGCATGTGTCGAAAATAAAGCCCCTCGACGGCGAGTATTGGTGGGGCGGCGCCAATTTCTTTGGGCAATATATGCCGTATCGGGACTTTGCCGAAAAAGACATAGGCAAGTCCAATTTTTCAAACCAGGCCGATCCTCTATTCGTATCGTCAAAGGGCAGGTACATATGGAGCGACAAACCCTTTAAATTCTCCGTGAAAGAAGGCGAAATCACAATAACTTCCGATTACGAGGAAGTAAAGCCCGTACGCGCCGGCAAGACACTAAAAGACGCTTTCTTAGCTGCGGCAAAAAAGCATTTCCCGCCGTCGGGGAAAATCCCGCCAGAGATTTTCTTCTCAGAACCCCAATACAATACCTGGATTGAACTCCAGCGCGACCAAAACCAAAAGGGCATAGAGAAATACGCCGACGACATCATAAAGAACAAATTCCCAATAGGGGTATTTATGATAGACGGCGGTTGGCAAAAATACCAGGGCAACTACGAATTTCGCCCGGAGGCATTTACAGACCCGAAGGCTATGTTCGATAAGATAAACGGCATGGGCTTTAAGACATTGCTTTGGGTTGGGCCCTTTGTTGCGCCCGACTCGCCTGAATACCGCGACCTTAAAAACAAGGGGCTTTTGATTATGCGCAAGTCGCGCAAGAGCCCCGGAATCCTCCATTGGTGGAGCGGATACAGCGCCGCCTACGACCTCACCAAACCCGAGGCGGTGGAATCGCTCAAAGGCACGCTCAGGGATATGCAGAAAAAATACGGCATGCACGGCTTTAAATTCGATGCCGGCGACACTAAGTTTGTAGTCGGCGACTTCAAATTTAACAAGCCCGATCAAATTCCCATGGACTACACCCACGAATGGTCAAAATTTGCCCTCGACTTCCCCTACAATGAATTCAGGGCGAATGCGAGAATGGGAGGGCAGCCTGTTGTCTTGCGTTTGCAGGACAAGCACCACACTTGGAAAGATCTGCGCCAGATAATTCCCGATATGCTCGCGGCTGGCATAATGGGATATCCGTACACTTGCCCCGATATGATAGGAGGCGGCGACTATGTGTCATTCCAACCAGGGGCGGAATTGGACGAAAAACTGGTAGTCCGTTCATGCCAGGCGCATGCGCTGATGCCTATGATGCAGTTCTCGGTTGCTCCGTGGCGCGTGCTCTCTAAAAAGAATATGGAAATTTGTAGAAAATTTGCCAGATTGCACGAAAAATTCGGGCCGTACATTTTAGAGCTTGCGCGCAACGCTTCAAAAACCGGAGAGCCGATTGTACGCTATATGGAGTACGAATTCCCGAACCAGGGCTTTGAAAATTGCAAAGACCAGTTTATGCTCGGCCCCAAGTATCTCGTGGCTCCAATAATAACCGAATCCGACGAGCGCGAAGTAATGCTTCCTGCGGGTGAGTGGAAGGACGATCTCGGCAACGTTGTAAAGGGGCCGACAACCATAAAAGTGTCCGCTCCAATAGAGAGACTCCCGTACTTCGAAAAAATTAAATAAGTAAAAATTATCCATAATTATGAAGATGAAATCTTTACTGCTTTTGGGAGCCGCTGCCATCGCGGGCGCGGCGTACGCCGAAACTTACACTTCCGTAATAACTCCGCTGGAAGGTGAAAAATGGTGGGGGGCTGGAACATTTTTCGGCTCGCATATGCCGTATGATAATTTCGCAGAAAAGGATTTGTCGAAAAGCAATTATTCGAACCAGTCGGCGCCGCTATTCGTATCGTCGAAGGGCAGGTATATCTGGAGCGACAAGCCTTTTAAATTCTCGGTTAAAAACGGCGTAATATCTATTACGAGCGAATACGAAAAAATAAACCCCGTAGCTGCCGGAAAAACTTTGAAGGACGCCTACCTTGCGGCGTCGAAAATACATTTCGAGCCCTCCGGCGCAATTCCCCAGGAGGTTTTCTTTTCAATGCCGCAGTACAATACGTGGATTGAGTTGATGTACAACCAGAACCAGGCCGACATTGAAAAATACGCGGAAAATGTTATCAAAAACGGTTTCCCCGTCGGAGTTTTCATGGTTGACGACAACTGGCAAAATTACTACGGCAATTTTGATTTTAGGGTGGACAAATTCCCAAATCCAAAGGCCATGATGGACAAGCTCCATGCCGAGGGATTTAAAGTTATGTTCTGGATATGCCCGTTTGTCTCCCCCGCTTCACCCGAGTTTAGGGAATTGAACAAAGCCGGACTGCTTCTTAAAGAAAAGGGCAAAAAGAGCCCCGCAATGGTAGAGTGGTGGAACGGCATAAGCGCTTGCTACGACCTCACAAATCCCAAAGCTCGCGAACATCTAAAAAATAAGCTTGTTAAAATGCAAAAGCTCTACGGGGTTGATGGCTTTAAATTTGACGCCGGCGACAAAGGCGCTGTATCCGGAGACATCGACTTCTATGAAGGCGCGACACCGTCCGATTATTGCGAAGCTTGGGCAAAAATGGGTCTCGACTTCCCCTATAACGAATATCGCGCCTGCTGGAAAATGGGGCTTCAACCCCTTGTCCAGAGGCTGCAAGACAAGCCGTATTCATGGGACGGCATAAAGCAGTTGATACCGGATATGCTCGCGGCGGGGCTTTTGGGACACCCGTACACGTGCCCCGACATGATTGGCGGCGGAGAATTTAGGTCGTTCCTAAACCCCGATATGACCCCGATTGACGTTTCAAAAATAGACCAGAAACTCATTGTGCGCTCATGCCAAGTGCATGCGCTTATGCCGATGATGCAGTTTTCAGTGGCTCCGTGGAGAATACTCGACAAAAAACACCTCGGAATTTGCGCGAAATTTGCGAACCTGCATAAGCAGTTCGGCCCGTATATATTGGAACTTGCGCACAACGCCGCCAAGACCGGCGAGCCGATTGTAAGGCATATGGAGTACGAATTCCCGAACCAGGGCTTTGAAAATTGCAAAGACCAGTTTAT
>URAJ01000053.1 GCA_900545715.1 uncultured Opitutales bacterium | reverse complement strand
TGAAAGACAAATCTAAAAAATCAACCTATTCCACAATCTTTGGTGTTGACCCAATTAATAGATTCGTCTTTGAGATTATTGCGGTCTTTCCGCCGCCATGGATTGGGCGAATTAGGTTCGCGTTTATGTGAATTTTGCCGAAAAATGACGTTTTCTCTGTTTCGTTGGAATTTGCTTATTATCATAGAAATAAGCTTGGTTGCCGTTTGGTTGCACTTTCGGCGAAAATCGGGCTTTTCGGCGGTGCGTTTATCAATAACTTACGTCTCCAAAATCGCCCGCGAAGCTCGGTAAATACTGGAATTGTGCCTTCAAAAACTGAAAAAGTGCATTTTTCGGCAACCAAGTCGGCGAGCTAATGTAAACTTACGAAAAACAAAAAGCCGTAAGTTGTTGAACTTACGGCTCTTAAAATGGTGGGAGTAGCAGAACTCGAATCTGCGACCCCTTGCGTGTCATGCAAGTGCTCTAACCAACTGAGCTATACCCCCGCTGTTTTGTTTTAAGGCTTCTATCCAATATTATATCTGCTCTTTTGCAAGCATTTTTTTCAATATTTTCCAACTACAATCTTTAAATGCCGTATTTGTTTAAAAGAACTTTCCTCTTTACCCCGCTCTTTGGCCCGCAAATATACAGATGGTCTTTATCCAACCAATCAATTCTTAGCCGAATCCTAATCTTCTTCCAACAGCGCATCTTTTACAAGCCCGCTAAGATATGGAATTAGCTGCTTCTTTCTGCTGACTATTTTGGGAAGTTCGTACAAATCCCGCTTGGCGTCCCTTACATAACCAATCTTCTCGCGTATCTTTTCGCCGCCGCTTATCATAAGCAGAGAATCCTGCGTCATAACATTTGTGACAAACAGTGCGGAAAATAGCAGCCCGTTCTCGCGCCTGTATTTTTCCAATGCTCCGCGGATTTCTTCGAGTCTCTCAAAGAATCTTGAGAAGTCCAGCTCCTCTATTTGCGAAACTGAAAATTCCACGTTCTCCTCTTTGTATCTCTTGCAGTCCGACGTTATTATTTCCACGGCGTCGTTTACAGACAGCGCACTGTCGGCGCTAAATATGTAATCGGCAAGTTCGGAGGAGGTCATACCTATTATTTCGCTTAGGTATTTTATCTCCTCGGCGTCCTCTTTTGTCGCTGTCGGGCTTTTTAAGTTTAGCGTGTCGCAGACTATACCGCTGCATAAAAGCCCCGCTATCTGACGGCTCGGTTTTATGCCGTTTTCCCTGTACAGCCCGCTTACTATTGTGCATGTTGAGCCGACTGGCTTGTTTAAAAACAATATCGGCGACGGCGTTGCGCTAACCCCTATTCTGTGGTGGTCGATTATCTCAACTATATCGCACTCGTCCGCCCCGGTGACTGCTTGCGAAAGTTCGTTGTGGTCCACCAGCACGAGTTTTTGCACCCGCGCGGATATCAATTCCGCGGGGGACAATATTCCGCGCGGCCTGTTTTGCGAATCGCACACATATATCGTCTTGCCGGAGTACTCTCTCGCGCGCGCGGATATTTTTGAAATCAAAAAGTCTTCCGGCACTACTGCCACATCCTTTCGGATTAGCGGCAATGCGCGCGTTGCCATTCTCACAAGCAGTGCTGTTGTGGCGCTATCGTATTTGCACATCAGCACGCTTACGCCCTTGCTTTGCGCCATATCGACTACCGATTGGTCTATCCCGTAACCGCCTGTTATTATTATTGCGCGCACCCCCATTTGCACCGCTTTTATTTGTATGTCGAACCTATCCCCGACAACTATTAGATTCTGTTCGGGGGGCGTCCCCTCGCGCTCTATGAACGACCCGAATGTCGATACTTCCATCGCGCCTATCCTAACGTACATCTCTTCATCGACGTCGCCTTTGAATTTGCAGAGGGCCGTTGCGTTCAGAGTCTTTATAATATCGTCGAGCGTTGCCCTGACTCTGCGGACTTCTTTCGCGGATTTTGGGTGGGGGATAAAAAATTCGCCGAGGTCGAATACGCATAGTTCGCCGAGAAGTTTTCCGCCGGAGTCGATCATTGGCACGGAGCGGATGTCGTTCTTGTCGATGGCGTCCATTATTGAAAAGCATGAGGCGTCGTCGTGCATCTTTATAAAATCCGCGTTCATTGCGTCTTTCGCGCGCGCCCGGACGTCGCCTACAAACTGGGGGAGAGCTGCGGAAAATTTTTCGAGTATTCTGTCTATTCTCGCGTTCGAGTTTCCGCAGCGCGCGGCTTTGTAATTCTTTTCGCCAATCGACTCTTTAAAGTCGGCGTATGCGAGGGCCGAGCATATTGAGTCGGCGTCGGGATTTTTATGCCCTATTATATAAATTGAGTCCATTTTAACGTTTTGTTTGAGCGGCTAAATTATCCGAACCCGCCGCGCCGCCTTTGCGCATTGAGAATTCGCACCCGCAGTATTGTTGGTTGTAGAACCCGCGTTCGCGCAGGATTTCCGCGCGCCTTTGGGTCAGCCCGCCTTTGCGCCAGTTGCGCGCCCAAAATTTTGGACCCGCAATTTCTTCCGCAAATTTTCCAGCCTCGAAAATTTGCTCTATACATTTCCACCTCGACGAGGACAGCGTTGTCGTGAAAACTGAATATCCGTGTTCCGCGGCGTATTGCGCAGTTTTAAGCAGCCTGAGCTTGAAGCATACAAGGCATCTGCCTCCGCGCTCGGGCTCGGCGCTGAGGGCGGCGCATTTTTCAAGCCATATATCGTGGTCGTAGTCAGCGTCGATAAAATCAGCGCCTACGCTTTCGGCGAATCTCATATTTTCGGATTTTCTAAGCTCGTATTCTTCCCTAGGAAAGATATTGGGGTTATAGTAAAACACGGAAAAGTCCTCCGCGCTCTTTGAGAGTGTTTCTATTATTGCGGCCGAGCACGGCGCGCAGCACGAATGCAATAGAATTTTGCCTTTCACCGGCGGGTGCAAGTTGGGAATTTCTCTATTCCTCAAAGACGACATGCTGACAGTGTCGTAAGCCTACCTCTCTTTGTCAATTTTTATCGGGGAAGCGCGCGCATAAAAAAACGCCCGAAGAAAAATCAGTTTTCGTGGCGTCTTTTTATAGAGGAATCTTTATCTAAAACAAAAAAGTTTTATTATCTGAATGTCATTATTGACGAATGAATGCGCGATGTAAAGATAATATTTTGAATTATAAAATTAATAAGTTCATAACTATTATGCACGAAGAGTTTTAAATTTGCTGTCTTCAGCGCGCCTTTACGCTTTATTTGTGGAGGCTTTTGCGGTGCATTGCCGCAAGGATTTTTAGTTTGTAGAATTGCATTTAACGGTGGCACCACAAGCAATAGCCGTACGGAATTTTTTTACGATTCTCTCCAAATTGGCTTTAATCTGCATGCTTACACAAACGAATGCAAAAAGCCGCCGCATATCGGAAAATTTTTAAGCGGCTAAGGCCGCCCAAGCTTTTATTTTATCTTGAAAACATTCCCATATTTGTGAAATTATGTTTTTTATGTTGAAAATCGGCAGAATCCCCGCGGCATTATTTTTCGCGGCAAACTTTTTTGCGTTGGCGGCAGGCGCAAATCCGCAAAATGCACACTCCCCGACGGCGCCGTTTGTCGATTCGGCGCAAATATTGAAGGCGGGTTCAAAAATCAGGGAAGAGTCTGCGCGCGACGCCCTATCTTCCGGGCTCCCATCGCTTGCGCAGCTGATAATCGAGGACGGCGAAAAAGACGGCGGCGGACAAATCGGCACAGACGAGATTCTCGTTTACGTTGATTCGCTAATCGCGCAGGGGAAATTTGAAAAGGCTCTCAGGCGCATATTGCCAATCGCGGAGTCAGCCCCTACGCCAGAAAATAAAATTAGGGTGGCGCTCGCGTATATAGGGCTTGGGGAGGCCGGCAATGCCGAGGAAGCGATATCGGCAGTTTCGGAAGAAAGCGTTCCGGAATATTTTAAAGGGTGGTATTACCTTGCGTTGGGGTATATTGCATACCAAAATTCCGATATGCCTAAGGCTATTGCGGATTTTGAGAAAGCAAAGTCCGCATCGGTGGGGGAGCATATGCTCGCCGACGCAAAGATCGCGTTGAACATAGCGAGGCTCGCCGGAAATCTCAGCCGCGAAGACCTCGAAAAAATCGAGGAGGAGCTTGCCGACAACGTAAAAATATACATGGGCACTACCGCCGGATTCCAGTTTGCCAAACAGTACGCCGCCGTCCTCTTTAAGCTTGGAAAATTTGACGAGGCGGTGGAGACGATTGAGCAGCAACTTCAAATAGAGCTTGCGGACGATATTGACCGCGAAGAATTGAGGCTTATAGGCGCTCTCATAACGCGCAATTCATCGCGCCAACTTGCGATACTGCGCGACGTTCTCAAAAAGACATCTTCCCCGGGAGTCGCCGAATACGCGATAGCCCTTATCGAAAAAAATCCGGAAATCAAAACCGAGGATTTCGACGCGCTTATAGACGACGTGCTTGAAAACGGATCCCCGAAAATCCGCGATAAAATTCTCTTAGAGAAGGCGAAGATTCTCGTTAAGCGCGGCGACGACAACGGGGCTGCAAAGTTTGCCGGCAGGCTTGCGGCGGAATATCCCGGTTCCGAATACAGGCGCGACGCGCTTAGAATACTCGCTTGGGCGGCGTATTCCGAGGCGGCCGGCAAAGCGCCAGAATACAGGCTTGCTGCGACCTATTTGTCCGAGCTTGCGGAGGTTGAGAAGGACTCGAAGCAGGCGGGGCTCATAAGGATGCTTGCGGCTGATTGTTATAGGCTCAGTTCCGACTTTCAGAGCGCGGCTGCAATATACAGGTCTCTTATAGGAAGCTATCAGTCGAAATCCGGTCTCATATTGTTCAAGGCGGTTGACGCAATGCTTGAGGCATCCGACGAAGAAAGCGCAGTACGCACGCTCGACGACGCATGGGAGTCTCCGTCAATTTCCGACGACGAATTGTGGAATGCAGAATGGCTGTTAACCCAAAAGCTGAGGGTCTCGGGCCGCTCCGACGACGCGCTTAATCGCATAGAAAAACTTTTAAAGCTGAAAAAGTCCGACAATCTAAGGGGCAGGCTTCTCTGGCTGAAGGCAATTATTTTGAGGGAGAAGGCGGATTATGCGGACGCTGAAAAAATTTGTTCTGAAATATTGTCAATAAAAGGACTGGCGGCAGATGTGGCTTCGAGCGCCATGCTTGTCAAGGCGTCGTGCCTGGAACTATCCGGAGGAGCGAACGGATCAAAGAAGGCGGTTGAGGTTTACGAGAAGCTGAGGAAGGATTATCCGTCCACGGACGCCGCGCAAATATCTTATATAAACGAGGCGAGAGTCGAAGCTTCCGCCGGGCGGTATTCGGAGGCGAGAAAGTTATGCCTTACCTTATGCGAGAAATATCCGAAGGGAAAATTCGCGTATGCCGCCTTGTTCGACGCCGCAAGATACGCCGCAAAAATAGGGCTTGAAGCTAGCTATAAAGACGCCCTTGCGCTTCTCGACAGGCTGTGCTCTACATATCCCGACGACGCTCGAAATTTTTACGCGCGGCTCGAACAGGCCGATATCTTAAAATTGCTGAATTCGTTCGGCGACGCGCGCACGCTTTACAATGAAATATTGAACAAGTACCAGTCGCACCCCGAGATACACCTTGCATGGCTCGGGCTCGGAGACGCGACACTCGCGCAGAACACGAGGTCGCTCGACGCAGCCGCGATATTTGAAAGGCTGTATTCGCTTCCCGGAATGCCACCGGAAGCGCGCGCGGAAGCCGCGTTCAAATGGAGCTTCGCCCTCGAAAGGGCCGGAAAGCGGAGCGAGGCAAACGATGTCAGGTGGATTACGTCCTCGGAGCTTTTAAAAGGCAACCGTAGCCGCGGTTCGGGAGAGGGATATTGGATAGGAAGGTCGCTTTACAATCTCGCAAAATCGATGGAGTCGGAAAACCGGAGGCGCGATGCAAGAAGCGTGTACGAAATCATCGTAAAAAATTCGCTTCCGCCGCTGCAGCTCGCGAAACAGAAGCTCGGAATGGACAAGGAGAAATAATTTATGGAAAAAATAGCGGACATTTTTAAACTCGGCGGGCCGATGATGATACCTCTTGCGCTGCTTGCCTTTGCGGGGATAATAATATTTATCGAGAGGCTATTGTACCTGCATAAGGGGCAAATTCGGGCGGTTGAGTTTGTAGCGGGGATAAAGACTGCGTTGAAAAAGCGCAGGATTCTCGAAGCCGTGACAATTTGCGACGAAAGCTACGGGCCGATTCCGCGCGTTATAAAGACGGCGCTGCTCAATTTTGAGGAAACGCCCGAAACTATGTCGCAGGCTGTAAACATAGCCGCAGCAAACGAATTTGCCCTAATCGACAGGAGGGTTTCGAGCCTTGCGCTGATTGCCAAGCTCGCCCCGCTCACCGGCCTTGCGGGTACGGTTTTGGCTATTTTGCAGATTTTCCAGAAAATGGCGGAATCGGGCTCGTACGCGAATGCGTCGGAGTTTTCCTATCAGATATACAACGCTCTGCTTTCAAGCGCGGTCGGGCTTTTTATTGCAATACTTGCGTGGCTTGCGTACGCGCTGATAAACAGTAGGGTAAGGGCACTCGCCCAGGATATAGACTGGTCAGCGAACGACATAATGCTATTTATCATACGCGGAATGCCCGAAAATGAAAATCTCCATATGGACGGGGAGCGCAAGAAATGAACCTTGTAAACACAACGTCGAGGGTGCGCAAGCAGGAGGTGTCGCTCGACGCCGTTGCGCTGTTCGACATATTGCTGATAGCGCTGATGATGACGCTATTGGGGTCGAGCTTTATTGCGGCGACAGGTCTTGGGATATCGTTTGGCGGCGATGAGTCCTCGCTGCCGCGCATGGCGTCTCCCGACGAGGTTATTGCCGACTCGGATGTGGACGTGCTGTCGGCGCGCGGAGACTCAATGCTGATATTTGCCGGCGCAATTTATAGCATGGACACATTTAAAAGGACTTTCACATCCGGTGCAAAGCCCAAACACCGCGGGACTCTTTTAATAAAAGCCGACAAGAATCTGGCTGTTCAAACCCTTATAGAGATATGCGAAGCCGCCAAAGCCGCCGGATTCAAAAACGCAATAATAGCAGCCGAACCGAATGAATCGAAGTAGTCCATATCGGCGAATGGGTGACCGCATGTACGCTGTTGTTTCGGTAATAACGGCGTCGGCATGTGTAGGAGCGTTTATATATTTTCTTCCCGATGCTAAGCCGGAGCTTCTTCCCGGAAGCAACTTGAATACTTTTGTAAAAATCCGCGATAAGGTAGAGGAGGAAAACGCCGAAATAGGCGTTGACGAATTGTCGGACTACTCTCCGCTATTTTTGCCGACTCGATGGAATTACGGGCGCGACGCATATTCGCCCGACTATAAAAGTATGTCGGAGCCCAAAGCAATCAAGGCTACATACGCAGTCCCGCTGGAAAATAAAAGCATTGTTTTGGAGAAAGACAATATTGAGTCCGCGAAAACTGGGTTGTACCGGTCCATAATGCGAAGCGTATTTTCCGGGCTTGGGCGCAAGGATTCAAAAACCGATATAGTAGCGGAGAGGAGCGCATTGATAAAAGTTGTGGATATGTCGAGCGGGAAAACGGTAAAGAGGGTTTACGCAAATCCGAATACAGACGGAATAATGATATCGCCTGCGGAATTTTTGGTAGATGTTTTTAATGGTGGATTGGCAAGCCGCCCGCTGTTGCTTAAAAGTTCCGGTTCGGAGTCGAACGACGCGGCGATAGTGAAGTTCATTGCGCAGAAGTCGATATTTAGGGAGCTTGGCAATGGGCAGTATAAAGTGATGTTTACTTTTTAGGGGCTGAGAAGTTTTGGCGAAAAGGTAATTTTTTTTCATGAAAAATAAAAAATAGCTTGCAAAGTTTGAAGGGGAGTGCATTTATATAGGGCTTTAAATAAGTAAGTGCGCCTTTAGCTCAATTGGATAGAGCATCTGACTACGGATCAGAAGGTTGGGGGTTCGACTCCCTCAAGGCGCGCCACTTATAGACGCGGTTTTTGCCGCGTTTTTTTTGCAAACAGCGCTGGGGCTTTTGTGGTTTCCACGCGTAAAAGGGGTAAACGCCAAAGTAGGAGATTTCTGGGCAACACAAATTCAGTGGAAGTTAATGGAAGACGCCGCATTGGACAAGGTTCTCAATCTACAATTTTTAAGTTTTTATAGCCGTAGACAGGGTATTGTATTAGCTTAATCTTGCGGCGGAAGCTCTCAATTATTTCATTATTTTTCGCAAACCCCCACATTCCTATTATTGGTGCAAACTATTCGCTTATTTACCCCACGAGATTTTTAAGCCTAACGGCGTCCAATATTTCATTGGATAAGTTTCAGTCGTCGAATGTATTTTTTTCAGCTCTCCTACTTGCTACGAGAGATTATTGTTTTTTTGCGCACTGAAATTGTCTGAGCGAAAGTAGGCAGAAAATTTACATTTACAGTAAGGTCAGGGTGGTTTATATAGTTTTATTGATGAGTATTTGCCATTGTCCGAGAAAAATGAAATATTTTACAATTAGTAATTCTCCAATTGGCCGTATTTTGATGATGAGCGACGGAGAGAATCTCAATGCTTTGGAAGCTATTGGAAGGCGAAATATTGCGCTGAACGGGCTTGCGGAAAATAAAGAAATCTCCGTTTTCAAATCTGCAAACCTATGGCTCAAAAAATATTTCTCTGGGGAAAATCCTCCGATATCGAACGTGCCAATAAAACCGTTAGAAGGTACGCCGTTTCAAAAAATTGTCTGGAAAATTCTGCTCGAAATTCCATACGGCTCGACTATCACATATGGTGAAATAGCAAGTGAGGTTGCAGGGAGGCTTGGGAAGTTGAAAATGTCGGCGCAGGCCGTCGGACAGGCTGTTGGGCAAAATCCTATATCAATTATAATTCCATGCCATAGGGTCATTGGCGCAAACGGCAATTTGACCGGTTATAACGGAGGCATAGATGTAAAAATTAAACTTCTTGAAATTGAGGGAATCGACACTTCTCGAATGTCTCACCCCTCTAAAAATAGGCGGCGAAAGTAATTTTCAGAGCCTAAAATTCGCATTCTGGAAATTACCGAAAATAGCATCACTTTATTTTATACAATAAAGTGATGCGAGGCTTAATTTGAATTAAAATCCGCGGAGAATGAAGCTTTGCGTTTGCTGTACTAAATTATTTTATGCTTTATATATCATTTCTAAAAAATGCAGCTTAGACTTGTCTATATATGCTCTGGCATTGGATTTATTCTGCCGCAAGTTCGGCTAAAGCAGCAATGAACATAAGCGTAAATAAGAAAAGCTGGGGAATCAACAACAATAGCCATAAATAAAAGTATTCATTGCTTGTTTTTAATGCCTCAGACCGCTTTAAGGAGTACACAGGCGGGAATAATATCCAGCATGAATTAGGCGGCTCAACTCCCAAATTTTTTATGAGTTCCCTATCCTTTGTGATGCAAACAGCATATACTCCCAATAGCCCAAAACTAAGTAACATAAATAGTATGAAGGCAATATCTATCAATTCTTCCGGAGTGATGAAAAATACACTCCAGAACAATGCGCTTGCAATAAAATAAGCTATCGGCATTGCCGATACGTATTTATCGGAAATCGCATATTTTGATCTTGTTAAAATAGGCGGCTCTTCGGGGAAATTCTGGGGCGCAGGTTGGGCGCCTTCAAAGTTGTCCGGGAAAACTTCGCATAGTTTTTTCCATTCGGGCATTCCTTGTGTCCATACGTAGTCATTTGAACTCCAATTCCCCATTTTCCCGCCATTTAATATGGCATATTCGGTAAATGGGCCAAACTGCTGCCCTTTGACATTTACAAAATATTTTTTTGTATCTGCGTTTTCCTGATTTTTATTGTCTTCCATATTTTTATACTAAGTTGAATACCGTAGGAACATTCCGCATCTCTCTATTCGTCGTCTTGAATAAACATTCTAAGGATATACCAAAATATCAGCATTACTGAGGAGAAAATGGCCATAGATGCCGCAACGTAGTCGTCCTCGCCATATTCGTACGCAATAGCATCTGTCTGGTATAGCAGCGCCATACTTCCGAGAAAAATCATACATACTGAAAATAGCAGCCCAAGGTTGAATCCGAAGATTATAGCGGAAAATATCAACCCTGCAGATAGGAGGCCGCCAACAATTATGTACTTGTATAGAATGTCAAAACGTTTGCCAGAGACAAATACGCATATTGTCAATCCGACACATAGAGTCGCCGTTAAGACTATCGCGTGCGGAATTGCATTGTAGGCTACGGTTTCTGCCAATAAGAGAAGTGGCAGGAATATGACTGCCTCAGCCACAATATAAACCAATAGTGCAATATACTGTGTGAGTTTGTCGTTTTTAGTTTCCGCGCACTTCATCGCGATTGAGGAAACCCCTATGTACGCAATCAATACAAAAATCCAATTTTTACCGGAAACCATCTTTTCCGCGAGAACGTTTGCGGAATTGGAAGAAATCAACATTAGTTCAATTATTCCAAAAAGTAATATGGAAGATAATAGATGTACATATACTTTTTTTATAAAAGCTTCGCGGGCTGTTTCTTCAAATTGAAGTTGGTGCGCTTGAGCAGCTATGGAGTTCCCTCCGCAAAAAAGCGGGGGAGATGCTCGCTCCTGCAAAATGGGAGTTTCCAGCCTTGCTCCGCAATTTAGGCAGAAAACGTCTTTCTCATTAACTTCGCTATGGCAATACGGACATCTCATAGTTTTGATAATTTAAAGATTTTGATATAGGGCCACTAAAAATGCGTTTAATATAACGCCTACTATACTTGCCAATATGCTGACTAAAATATATATGAAAAATAAAGTGCGCTTAGTTTTTAGTATAGTAGCGCGCTTCCACAGATAAACTATCGGAATCAAAAACCACCACACAGAGGGTGAAGCAAAACCGTTTTCTTCCATTAGTTTTTTATCTTTGAATATGAAAAAGTAGCACATACCCCAGGACAATCCTGCCAATGCTGACGAGGGAAAACCGGGGAAAAGCGAGGCTATAAATGCGAGAATACCGCATCCGGCAATGAGGTATTTCATATGAGTATTTGAAACGCATATTTGATTAACATTTTGCCCGGATTCTTTGCTTGTAAATGCGGGCGGCGTTACGCTACTGTTAGGAGCTGGCTCCGGTTTTACTTCACGGTTAATTGCATTATTATTATTCATATTTTTATATGGTTTTATTTATATGATTATTATAGTTTGTTTCCACAAATTGGACAAAAGGTTGCATTAGTCTGGATTTTATTCCCGCAATTTGGGCAGAATTTTGCATTCATTGCCTCATTGAATGCTGCGAAGTTTTCGCCGTATCGGGAGTAAATTTTCCTATTGGCTGCCGAGGAATTTGTTGTCGGATCGTTTACTGCAATATCCGCAATACCCGTTTCACTTGGCCACAGCGCCCATATAAGCGCAACAATCCAACCGACTCCAAAAAATGCGCCGCCAAATATGTTTAGCGCAAGTATAATCCATTTATAGTGGTGACCCCTTAAAAAAGCGACTATGGATGGAATGAAAAATATAACAAGCAATACGGCAAAGAATAGCACAAATATAAACTCTTCGTTCATAGTTTAATATATATATAAATTTGTAGTTTATTTTGATAAATTATATCTTTTCATCTGATTTAGGCGCAAAAAATCAATACGCATAAAAATGGCATTAGATTTGCTAAATTTATAAGATATTTATTGTGTATAAGTTGTATATTTTATATATCGAATGCTATTTCAAACGCGCTTTCGCGCAAAAATTCATTCAAATTCCAAGTTAAAATTTTAAAAATAAGATTTTAATTGTGCTGTTAAAATTTACTCGGATGATCCTTTACTTCTTTTATCTTCTATTCTTAGCTTGCGCTCGACATCTAAAACGATTTTCCTGTGCGACGGCGTCTTTTGAAGTGCGTTTATAGAGCGATACGCTCTCTTTAATTCTTTTATGATTTTGTCGGATTCGGCAGCGTTTTCTTTTTCGTTTTCTTGTTTATTATTTGCTTTCATCGAAAAATTCCTTCATTGACGGGTTGTCGGAAATTACTTCCCTAAGTTTTTTTGTTATTCTATATACAGCATTATTTATCACATTCGGGGAAACCCCCAGCTCTTCTACAACTTTTTCTACATCCATATCCTCAAGCTTTACCATCTCAAAGGCGGTGCAGGTTCTTGGGTCGAAGTTGTGCCTTATGGACATGTATGCGTCAAGAACAACAGATTCTTTAAATGCGCGCTGTTCCTCCTCGGCAAGTTTCGCATTTTGGCTTTCCTGCGCTATGGATTCTGCCATCGCTTTTACTCCGCCGCCGTCCTCGTCGATAGAATCGGTTTTAAAGCTGTCTACATTTTTCCTCAAATAATCGACCACCCTTCTGTCGCAAATGGTTTTAAGATACGAACGGAATCTCGACTTTTTAGGATCGTATAAGTTCTCGTTGAAAATCTTATTGAGGGAAATGACGACATCGCTTACCACTTCGTCTATAACATTGTTTGGAATAGAGTAAATTCCGTACTTAAAAAACGAATTGCCGACCATTATTTTAATCGGCGCGTGGTATAGGTCAAAAAACCTGCGCCAGGTTAAGTTCCACAATGAAGCTTTGCCTGGTGACACAAGCTGCTCAATAATTGTTTTTGGTGTCCTTGGAATAAACATGATTCGCCTATGCAATTATATTCGCAAAAAATTTTGGAAAATCACTTTAATCTCTTTAAATATTTTTTGTATTCACCAGAAACGTATTGTTTGTACTGTTCATCGCTGTCGATAGCGTCTTTTAGATCTTCAAGTCCGGCCTGTTCGTCAGCAAGATTTTCCCTCGCGTTTTGCCATTCAAATAAGGCCAATTTTATTTCGTCTGTTCTAATTTCCTCCAGTTTTTTCTTGTCAATGTGGGGGAAAGAATCCAAAAGCTCCGTTTTTTCTTTCATAAAATTCGCTTCTGATTCCGCTAAAACCTGTTCTTTTGTCTTTTGGGCTATCAATTTGGATTTCTCAAAATCCTCATTCCATGCTCTTAAAACAGAGCGTTTTCTATCTTTCCAAGTATAGATATCCTCTATAAAGAAATTGCCGTCCTGAAATCCATTTTCCTTTATCTTTATATATATGTCGTTCGGAATTTCATATTCGGACGGCTTTGATTGCGATACCCCGTCGTGAACGCTTTCTCCTGAAAAAATTCCTGCAATAGTTAGAAGGGCAAGGGAAAACAGTGCACATATTCCAATAGAAAAAAATATTTTTCTCTGATTGTTTTTGGGTCTATCAACGGCATTGTAAACCTTGGAGCTCTCAAAATTTTCCGAAAAAACGGCGTCTTTAAAAGCCTGCAACGACACATACCTGTCTCCCGGATTTTCAGAAACAGCGCGCAATATGCACCTATGCCAGTGCAGCCAACGCTCCCTTTCGGAGTCGGGGATTTCTTTTTCCGGAAATCTGTATGCAGGGCGCCCCAACGTGTCGGGAAGATTCCCGGATATTAGGGTATATAAGGTTGCTGCGATTCCATAGGCATCGGGATTTCCTCCCTTTCCAACGTACCAGGACGGCGCAATGTAAAGCGGCGTGCCTATGTTTGAAAGCGATCTGACATCTTTGTCAACAAGGCCGAAGTCGAATAGTTTTGCTTTTCCGCCAAAAAATAAAATGTTGTCGGGCTTTATATCGCGGTGCAAAAGATTGCTTTCGCCAAGCGCGATTGCGGCGTCAAAAATCGGTGATATTATCTCCAAGATTTCAGAGTGCGAGAACCATTCAGGAGAGGAGTCTGTGAGTTTTTTGTCTATTAAATTTTGTAAAGACTTTGGCTGCCATCTAAAATCTTTCGGCTGAAAAGACTCGTCCAACGGGTCTGCCAAGGGGCTTGAATAGTAGAGGAAATCCTTTGAAGATCCGATGTCGAGAATTTCTGCTATGCACGCTCGGTCCGAAATTTTTAAAAATTTTTCTAATGCCTTTTCTTCCCGTTCGACTCCTTTAGAGGCAATGACTTTTAGGGCAACGTATCCGTCGCGATTTTTTAATTTTGCAAGATAGACTTTCCCGTACCCGCCTTCGCCGATTTCACGGAATATTTCATAGTTTGCAATTTTTGGTATATTCGACATTTGTGCCCGCAAAAGCTTTTATCGTTCTGAAGATGCGTTTATATATCCTTAAAATTCCAATAATTTTCGCATAAGACAAAATCTGGGCTTTAAGGATAGTTCGCTATATACGGCAATAAGAAACGTTTTTATTATGACGCAATAGTAAAAATAAATTGGGTTGGAAAGCAAGGTTCAAAATCTGACGCAAAGAAGCGTTCTGCATAGGGGATAACCTGGCGAGTAGTTAAAACTATAAAGACAATCTTCCGCAAGATGCTAATCCCGTGTTTATTGGCAAAATTGTTCCCGCTTTGATAGATAATGCCTTCAAAATAATTAAATTAAAAAATCGTTAACTTTTAAGATGTTAAGGTTGAAGCGCTAAAAAACTTAATTCTCTACTTATGTATTTTGCTTATGAAAATTGAGGAAAAGTTGGAGACGCAAATGGCCGTTCAATTAAAAATGCCGTAGCAAAAATAGAACAGATACGTAATCAAAGAGGAGAATTATATCCCACTGAAGTAGCAGTGAAAAAGGATGAATGGAGCGTATCGACAAATGATAATGGTAAATATTCAATTGATGAAATTCCGGCAGTTTGGCCACTAAGGCTTGCGCTTTGTTTTATAAGAGATAAGAAATTCCCGAACAATCTTCGGATTGCCTTTTGCGCAAGCGGATATGGGAAAAAAGTTATGGACGCGTTCTTAATAAAAAAAGGCGGTTGTATATTTGTCTGCCAATTTAGTTCAGTTTTAAAAAAGGATAGAATAAGCTTAAAGTGGCAATAAGTTGGAAATTAAACCGTTCTACGTCAAAGATTGTGGAATGGTGGAAAAAAAAGAGGGCAAAGAGAACGA
>URAJ01000052.1 GCA_900545715.1 uncultured Opitutales bacterium | reverse complement strand
GAAACCGGAGCGGTCGCCACCGGCGCAGGAGCTGCCGCGGGAGCCGCCGCGGGAGCAACTGACGCTATTCTCGAGCCGAGTATTTCAACTTCGACTTCGTATGTTTTACCTTCTACCGTTATGCGTAACTTTTTCATAAATAGTTCCTTTTTAATTGAATTTAGTGGGTATGTAATTTTTAGACGCGAAAATCTGCATTCTTCCCTGCCTTGCAAAAGCCATGTCCGGCGGCGCAAGCTTTATCGAGACAACGCGGCATTCCTCCTCTATTGCGACAGCTGCCGCCGCCGAGATTACGGCGAGCAATTCGGCCCTTTCGTCCTTCAATTCGGGGAGCACCGACGCCACCGCCGCGGAAATCGCGAACGCATGATCCTCGGGGATATCAGATTTTTTAGGGGCGGCGGCCGGTTTTGCCGGAGCTGCTTTTCCCTTTTCTTTCATTGCAAAAAACATTCCGATGAATGAAGTCATATACGACAAGAACATCAGAACGAAAATCACAACCAAAAACCCTACCGCAGAAAACATAAGCATCTGCTCGAGGTTCGGGTGTGCCGGTATCAATGTGGCGATTATTTGCATAAATTTTTCCTTTTTTTGCGGCCTTTATTGCCCCCGTGCTATGCGCCCCTGAAAAGCGCCTTGCGCAAAAGCTATTTTTTTAGTCCCCCCGCCACGGCTTCGGCAACCGTAATTACGGAAGCCGGGTAGCGGACTTGGCCTTAATTTCGGGCTTATTAATAATCCTTACAGCGGAATGTTGCCGTGCTTCTTCGGCATGCGGGTCTGCCTCTTTCCGAGGGTCGCCCTGAGCGCATGCGCTATGACCCCGCGCGTTTCCGCAGGTTCAATAACGTCGGTTATCATGCCTTTTTCGGCCGCCTGGTAGGGGCTTTCAAACTTTTCGCTGTACTCGGCGCGAAGCTTTGCAGCGAGCTCCTGCGGATTTTCCGCCGTTTTAAGCTCTTTGCCGTAAAGTACGTTGACCGCGCCCTTTGCGCCCATAACGGCAATTTCCGCCGTCGGCCATGCGAAGACCATGTCGGCGCCCATATCGACGCAGCACATGGCAAGATACGCGCCGCCGTATGCCTTGCGCATTATGAGAGTAATCTTCGGGACTGTCGCCGATGCGTATGCAAACAGCATCTTCGCGCCGTGGCGGATAATGCCGCCGCGCTCTTGGGCGAGCCCCGGCATAAATCCGGGAACGTCCACGAGGTTCACAATCGGAACGTTAAATTCGTTGCAGGTGCGGATAAAGCGCGAAGCCTTGTCCGAGGCGTCGATGTCGAGGCAGCCGGCCTTGTAGGCGGGCTGGTTAGCAATTATGCCCGCCACTATTCCCTGGAATCTGGCAAAGCCGACTACTATATTGCGGGCGAAGGAGCCCTGTATTTCAAAAAATTCGCCGTTATCGACAATCCTGTTTATAACTTTATATACGTCGAGCGCTTCTTTTGAAGTTTCCGGAACGATATTGTTAAGCTCGGGATCGTAGGTCTTTTCGAGCGGAATGGAGTAGTCGTGCGGGGGTTCCTGCATATTATTTGAGGGCAGGTACGACAAGAGTTTTGTGGCGAGCTCAAGAGCATGGCGGTCGTCGTTGGCGACCAAGTGTATGTTGCCGGAAACAGTCGCGTGCGCGTCTGCGGTGGCAAACATTTCAAGCGCGGCTTCCTCGCCGGTGGCGGCCTTGATGACCTGTGGGCCGCAGATAAAGAGGTTGGAGTTTTTCTTGGTCATTATGATGAAGTCCATAAGAGCCGGGCTGTAAGCCGCGCCGCCCGCGCAGGGGCCTGCTATTATGGATATCTGCGGAACTACTCCGGAGAGGTTTACGTTCTGCCAGAATATTTTTCCGTATCCAGAAAGCGACTCAACGCCTTCCTGGATTCTCGCGCCGCCGGAGTCGTTGACGCCGATTACGGGCATTCCGTTTTCGCCGGCGAACTTCATAAGATCGCATATTTTCTTGGCGTGGTTGGAGCCCAAGGATCCGCCCGCGACAGTGAAGTCCTGGCTGAACGCCGCCACTTGCCTTCCGTTGACGGTGCCGATTCCGCATACTATGCCGTCGGTGGGCAGCACCTTCTTTTCCATGCCGAAGTTGTGGCAGTTGTGTTGAACGTGCATTCCGAACTCCATGAAAGACCCGGCGTCGAACAGGGCTTCAATTCTTTCGCGCGCTGTCATCAGACCTTTTGCGCGGCGGGCTTCGAGTTTCGCCTTTCCGCCGGCGTTGTACGCCTCTTCGCGGCGGCGGGCGAGTTCGTCCATCAATTTTTTTGCTATTGCCATTTTATAAGATACGGTTGCGATGAATGTTTAACGGTAAATTTTTAAGCCGCCATGCGGCCGGCCCTGCGGAAATCCGCGGGGCGGTGCAAAGCGCGGCGGGGCTTATTTGCAGGAGCAATCGCCGTCCTGGCAAAATTCGGTCAGCACACCCTTGGTGAATTTGGGGTGCAGGAACGCTATTTTCTTTGCGTGCGCGCCAATCTTGGGTTCTTCATTGATGAGGCCTACGCCTGCCGCCTTCGCGTGGGCGAGGTCTGCGACTATATCGTCGGAGTTAAACGCCACATGGTGGACTCCGCCGTGGGGATTCTTTTCCAAGAATTTTGCAATCGGGCTGTCGGGAGAGGTGGGTTCAAGCAGCTCTATATGAACTCCGCCAACGGAGAAAAAAGCCGTCTTTACTTTTTGATCCGCAACTTCTTCGACTCCTTCGCATTTGAGGCCGAGAGCGTTTTCGTAGTAGGGGACGGCGTCGTCAATTGATTTAACGGCTACACCGATATGGTCTATTTTCTTTATCATAATAACAACCTTTTTTTAAAAAAATTGCGTTGATTACCGCACTGGGCGGAAATTTTGTCAATACTTTTATGGATTTATCGTCTCTCATTAGTTTCAGAGAGCCTCCCGGCATAAATAATTGCGCATTTTAAAGCCGCCATTTTTAATAAATTGCAAAAATTTTCTGCGCGAAGTACGGGAACGGCGAAAAAATTAATATTTTCTTGTAGCTTAGACTTTTGCAAAATCATACAGCGCGCCGAATTAAATCGGAAAAAGAAATATGCGTACATCTTTATGCAAATCTGGGCGGCAAATCTTAAAATTTTTGCGCTCTCGGCCAAAACGCCTACAAAGCAAAAAAAAACGCGCCGGTCTCAATATCCCGCGCGTATTTTTACTAAAAAAATCCCGCACAGCCTATGCGCCCGCGACGAGCGCGATTGCCGCAAAAACCAGTACGGCGACCACCGCATTGCGCTTAAAATGCGGGTAGTGCGCCCTTATCGATTTGCGCAATATCCCTACAAATTCGACTTTTGAAAGCTCCTCTTTCCAAGCTCCCCCGCCCTTTGGGGGATTTTCGATGAATGAAAATCTTGCAAGCCCCAAAAAGACGACAAACAATACGGCATTTAAAATCATGGAGCCAAGTTTAAATGCTCCGGGAGCCCCCTCGACAAAAATCTCCCAAGCGTCAAGCGCAATAGAAAGCGGAAAAGCCAGCACGAGAGCCACTACCCAGATGCGAAAATACTGCAAGTTTTGCATTTGGGAATTTCTCGCAAATCTAAACACCATGTAAACCGCAAGCCATACCGCCGCCAGCCCAACGCACGATAGCGCCGCCGAGTTCAATAAAAACACAATCCCCTGCGCGACGCTCCTGAGAGCATGCGCCGCAGCCGCGCCGCGGGATTCAAACACAAGCCCGGAACCGTACGCCATAACTCCTATTGCGCGCCATAAAATATGCCACGCTCCGAGAACGGCACCTCCTGAAATTCCGGCAAGCGCGCCGAGCGCGAGAGTCCGCCCAATTAGCGATTTCGGTATCGCGCATATATCCGCCAAGCCCTTTGGATAAAAAATCTTCACGCGCCAAACATTGCCATTACCAGGCAAAAGGCAAGAGTATTTTATATAACAATGTCAAAATGCTTCAAATAAAAATAACTTGCGTGTATTGCAATTTGAGCATAAATTTATTAACATATTGCAAATTTTTAAACCGAAAATTAGAGGATTACATATGACAAGAAACGATTTCATAAAGACGGCGGCTCTCGCGGGAGCGGCGTCGCTGGCAATGCCTAAATTCTCATTTGGCGCGGCAAAAGGCTCCGACAAGATAAAAATCGCCATAGTCGGCTGCGGAGGGCGCGGAACGGGCGCTTTGCAAAATATGCTCGCCGCCGACAAAAACATAGAGATAATCGCCGCAGGCGATTTGTACTCCGAGAGGATAGAAGATTGCGGCAATAAAGTCCGCGCCTTTGCAAAACGCAGAGGCTTAAAGCCGGAAGACGTCTGGAAGGTAAGCGGAGAAACCTCCTTCTTAGGGCTCGATGCGATAGACAAGGTTCTGCAAACCCCCGCCGACGTAGTCGCGCTCGTAACTCCTCCGGTATTCCGCACGAGCCACATAGAAAAAGCACTTAAAGCCAACAAGCACGTCTTCGCCGAAAAACCGATATGCATCGACAGCGTCCAGCTCAGAAAAATATATAATGAGCTCATTCCCCTCGCCGACAAAAAGGGGCTGAACGTGCTGTGCGGCACACAAATGCGCTACCACACCGCAATAAAAGAGGCGATAGACCGCGTCCGCGACGGGCAGATAGGAGACATCACATCGGTAGTTTGTCTGCGGTATGAGCCCACATACCTCACAGGCTGGTACGAAGTTCCCTCGAACCTCGTGCCGGAAGACGTCAGATACCAGCTGTTGAGATGGCTTGCATTCACATGGACTTCGGGCGACCAGTTTGTCGAGCAATATATCCACAATCTCGACCTCGCGCTGTGGGCGGTTGACAAGCTGCCTGTGGAAGTCATAGGTTCGGGCGGAAGGCAGACGGATATCCCCTACCCGCAGCTTGGCGACAGGCAATCTAACACGCACGCTCATTTTGAATTTGGCAATGGCGTATCTTTGACAGCGGCATGCCGCCAGGAAAACGGCACTTCGCCGTACAGCCCGCTAAAAGTGTACGGGACAAAAGGCGTGCTCGACATGACCTTCGGGATTCAGACAATAACCGGCGAGAAGCCGTGGAAGTCTGAAATGCCGAAAAAGGACGCCCTCGTATGCGAACACGAAGCGCTTTTCGGCGCCATACGCTCAGGCAAGCACATCAATACGATGAAGACTTGCGCGGACTCGTGTTTTGTCGCGATAGCCGGGCGCGAAGCCGCCTACGCCGGCAAGAGAATTAAGACTGCATGGTTCAAGGAAAAATCCCAGCTGAGCCTGCTGCCTGAAAACTTGTCGCTCGACGGCAAAAAGCCGATAGCGCCAATTCCAAACCCAACGCAATACAAGCTCGTATAGGTTTATAAAATAACGTTTCATAAAGCGGCGCAGAATTTCATTTCCGCGCCGTTTTTTATTCTACGCCCTGATTGCGGCCTTGTTTACGGCATTGTATGTCTCCACCGTTATTGCGCCTTATTGCGCGCCTTGTTATATTCTTTAACGACTTGTTCCATACCCTGTTTCACATTTATTTTTCGCTTTGTTTCACGTTTTTTATCTATGCCTTGTCTGGCTATACGGCCCTTTATTTGATGCCCTGTTCCGTACCTTGTTTAGCAATGCAGTTTTCTGCTTTGCGCATTGTTTAGCGTTTTATTATGCACTCTTTTTCGCGCCTTATTAAACTTAATACTTCACGTTTATTTTGCGTTCTTCTTCCCCGCCTTTGGCTGTATCGTGTTTACCTCCGCACGCAAAATCGATTTCAAGTTGTGGGATTTCAGCTGCCGCGAGCTTAAAAAAAATAAAAAGTTGGCAAATGATACTCCATATAAACCGGCACGATTACGGCGCGGAATAATCCGCTCCTGTGCGGTGAAAATCGAGAAATTCAATATACAATGAAGGTTAAATTAGTGTTGAAAAAGGGAAAATTTTTAGACAAACTTTTTAGCATTATGACTTCCAGTGTACTTATAGATATTATAGTGTTTGCCGCTTTTATTATAGCGGTAGTTGCGCTCGGGCTTTATAAAAGCCGCGGCGAAAACGGCAGCGAGGGATACTTTCTCGCGGGCAGAGGGCTGACTTGGTGGCTGATAGGCATTTCGCTGATTGCCGCCAACATATCCACGGAGCAGTTCGTGGGAATGAGCGGCAGCGCCTCGGGGCTTTCCGGACTTGCGATTGCAAGCTACGAATGGATGGCCGCAATTACGCTCGTATTCGTCGCATTCCTATTCCTGCCAAAATTCTTGAAAAGTGGAATGTACACAGTTCCGCAATTCTTGGAATATCGTTTCGACGCCCTTTCGCGCTCGGTAATGTCGTTTATGATGGTGATTGTGCTGGTGCTCGTAAACATAACCGCAGTCATCTACTCAGGCGCGACAGTAGCCGACACAGTGTTCGGACACAGCGCAGACCTGCCGATTGACCTCGATATTTCAACCTGCTGCTGGGCGATAGGCATCATAGCTGCCGTCTATGTTTGCGCCGGCGGCTTGAAGGCTTGCGCTTGGGCCGACCTCCTTCAGGGAACCGCTTTGATTGTGGGCGGCGCCCTAATAGCATATTTCGCATTCAATGCTTTTGCGGCGACGCCCGTTGCCGAAATAACGACGACCGCGACAATATCGCCCGATACTCTCTCGTCGCTTTCCGACGCCGGAACGCTTGAAAAATTCTTCAAACTCAATACCGACAAGCTCACGATGTTCCTGCCAGCCGACCACCCGGAAGTTCCGTGGACGGCTCTCATAATTGGCTTGTGGATTCCCAATTTCTACTATTGGGGCTTCAACCAATACATCATTCAGAGAACCCTCGGCGCGTCGAGCCTCGCGGAAGGGCAAAAGGGCGTAATATTTGCGGCGAGCCTTAAACTGATAATTCCCTTTATAATTGTAATCCCCGGGATAATCGCCTTCAACCTTTTCGCGGCAGACCAGGCAAAGTCCGCAATGAACGACCAAAAAATTTTGGCAACAAACGCCGGCAACTACTCCATTGTGTACTTTGGCATGATGGAGGCGCTCAAAAAGCCCGTCACCGCCAAGGACACAGTCAAGCAGTTTACCTACACGATACAAAAGTCGGAAGCGCCCGCGCAAGTTGCGGTTATCTCGGAAGAGGGCGCCAATAATCTGTATAAAGCCTACCAGAAGGCAAAGTCCGACGGTTCGCTCCAGAAAATCCGCTTTAAGTACGACAGCGGCTGGGCAAAAACCCACGGCGGCGCAAACGGTCCGAAAGCCCTTGTCGACTTCTGGAATCAAAAGCATTCAAAAACAAATTCCGGCGACGACGCCATCGTAAAGACGCTCTACGGATACAAGTACGACTCCGCCTTCGGGCTGTTAATAAGCAAAGTGCTTCCGGAGGGATTCGGGCTTAGGGGCTTTATATTCGCGTCTCTGCTGGGTGCTGTGGTAAGCTCGCTCGCGGCGATGCTCAATGCGGCCTCGACGATATTTACAATCGACATCTACAAAAAGTTCATAGTCCCCCACGCAAGCGACAAGCACCAAGTTTTGGTCGGCAGAATAGCGGTGCTCATATTCGCCGCAATCGGCTGCCTTGTGGCTCCCCTGCTTGCCAATCCCAATCTCGGCGGTGTATTCACATTCATACAGGAATTCCAAGGATACCTCTCGCCGGGTATTTTGGCGGTGTTCATTTTTGGGATGTTCTCCAAGAGGGCTCCACGCTTCTCCGGCGCGCTCGGTATACTGACAAGCCCGATAGTCTATGGCTTGCTGCAATGGCAATTTAACGACATTGCGTTCCTCAACAGAATGGCGATTACGTTCGCATGCTCGCTCGCGGTAATGGCGGTGCTCACGCTCGTAAAGCCGCTAAAGCAAGACATCGAAATGCCAGTCAACACTACAATGGACCTCACTTCGTCAACCGGAGCCAAGATTGGCGGCGCGGCGGTTCTCGTCATAAGCGCCCTTCTATACTTCATATTCTCTGGGCTTTGGTTCTAAAAAAAGCTTTTGGAGCGCTAGCGAAGGCTTAACTTCGTTTGGGCACATTCAGGGCGAAAATTAAGGGCGGCGAAAGCCGCCCTTTTTTTGCGCCAAGCCACTGTGGTGTTCCAGATTATACAATTACGCGGCAGATTAAATCTTCGTCGAATAATCTCTGGAAACCCGGAATATGATTTAACCTACTTGGTAGTAGCCACCGCCGTTGCGCGCATGGCGAAATCTTTTTTAAATTTCTTCCGACCGCTTTTTAAGGCGAGTATAGAGGCTTTTGAATTTCAGAATAAAAAAAGGAGCAAGATATATTGCAAAATCGAAAAAAAATGCCCGACATTCGGTTAATCAATGTACGGCGGCAAAAAACTCAGACAAAAGCGGCGTGAAGCGCGTATATATTTTAACGCCCAGCCGGCAGTTTGTGCAGAATATTTTGATATTAAAAAAATCGCCGAGATAAAAAAATATTTTTTATCGTCCATGCGCTTGAGAGGGAGTTGCCGAGCGAGAAATAAGTTTTCCCAAACACTCTTAACGGAGAGCGCAAAAAGGAAAATTTTAGCGCGGCAGATTTTTTACGCGGCAGATTTTAAACCGCGCCCAAAAATTAAAATAAAGCCAACGCGCAAGCACAGAATAGAGGCTATAAAAATACTACCATCTAAACATTACCCCAATACTTCCGTTATTAAAAACGTGCGCCGACCATGAAATTTTTTTCTCTGCGGACTTGCAAAGAAAAGTCAGGAATTCGCACAAGGGCAATTCTGGAGTTTTTATATGCCTTACTTTTAACTTATAAGACCACCAGTTTTTTTCGGTGTTATTTACAGATATATTCAAAGCTTCATATAACACTACATTGAGCGATTTAGGCAGCAAAGACATTATTTCCGAAACAGTTTTTTCGGAGAGCTCCATTGCGGGCACTTTGACCTTCAACATGGATTCTTTCGGTAGTATGATAATCCAACCGTCGCCGTCTATTTTGAAATCGTACTGGCTGTACTCTTTCGACAGCCTCCCTATCAATTCTTGCGCCGATATATTCTCGAAATTTATATTTCTTCTTTCTTCGCGCCAGCCAATTGCCGCGTCCTCGGATTTATAATTTTTTATTTCCGCTAAAAGAATGCGCTCCCTTTCGGAAAGATTCTTTTTTTTGGAGAGTTCCTCGCGCCTTTGGCGGACGGTAATTTTGTCGCACTCTTTTCGGCGGGCCTGTTCAAAGCAGACGCCCCGCGCATATATGCCTCTGAGCGCGTTTGCGACATCTTCCGCGCTCGCATCTTCGAGTTTGAGCGTCAGTTTTAAATCTGCGCGGATTTCTTTTATTTTTTCTAAAATTTCAGATATTTTTTCCACAGATTTAGCCCGCGCAATATCGCCCATAAACCTAACAACGCAACCGCGCGGAGGACTCCACGCGCCCGCGCACAAAAAGAAATCCCCGACCCTTACTCCGAACTCTAAGCAAACTCCGTCGAACCCTCTCCTTCCCACAATTTTTCGATTGAATATTTCCTCTTTCAGCAAGTCCAGCAATTCTTCGGCGGTTTTTTGCGATACCGACGCTTCCGACGAGGTTCTTAGTTTTTTAGCCGCATAGTCAAAGTCTATGAATTTAATGAAATAGTTTTTTGAGCCCCTCGTGCATACCGCAACATAGCTTGGCGTACCCGGGGCTCCGACGTCGCCGAAATATCCCATACATTCGGAATCGTTTTTTAGGCGGTCTATGTCTTTGTGAGAGATGAAGGATTCGCAAAGGCAGTTGTGCTCGGGCAAGCCCGCAATTTGCCCCGGCAGGTTCACGCATGCGCAAAACAGCGCGGCGCACAAGATACGCAAAAGTTTCATGTTTTATTAAGTATATGAAACAAAAAAAAATACAACAAAATAACAAGAGTTATAAAAAGAAATGGCAAAAGCCGGATAAAAAAAATACTAATCCCGCCGCCTAAAAAATTCTTCCGCCTTTTTGCAGTCAATAGCTATCTGGGCTTTTAAAGAGTCCAAATTCGGGAATTTTTTTTCGGCTCTTATGAATTTAAAAAATTCAACTTTAATCTTTGAGCGCGCGCCAAAATTAGGCGTATCAAAAAGGTGAACCTCTAAAATCGGCTTTGATGAATCCCCGACCGACGGGGCGAGCCCGTAGTTGGCAACGCCATTGTAAACTGCGCCTTTTCTTTCGAGCCGCACCGCATAAACGCCGTACGGCGGCTTGCATTGGGGCTCCCACGGCAAATTAAGTGTCGCAAAACCGAGCTTTCTGCCGAGGTGTCTTCCGCTTCTCACGATTCCCTCTGCGGCGTAGTTTTCGCCGGCAAGCCTCGCGTATTCGCCCATATCGCCCTTTGAAAGGCATTCTCTAAGGCGCGTGGAGCTTATGCGCTCTCCGCCGCTCATCATGCCGTCAACAGCTTTGTATTTCCAGCCGCGGCAAGCGCAAATTTTTTCGAGAACCTCGGAATTGCCGGCTGCGTTTTTGCCAAACAAGAAATTGCTTCCCGTCACGATTCCGCGGAGATTTGGAAATTTTTCGGAAAGGTAGCCGGCAAATTCGTCCGGCGAGAGCGACGCAAATTTTTTGTCGAACTTTTTGAAAAAAACGGCGTCAACTTTCGCCTCGATAAAGCGGGATGCCCTTAAATCGGAAGGGTATATTATTTCAACCGCCGAGCGCCCCATCGGGATTACGCGCGACGGATGCGGATCGAACGTCAATACACCCGCCTTCGCATTCTCGGATTTTGCCATGTTTAGCGCGCATTCCAAAACCCTGCGGTGCCCCTTGTGCAGGCCGTCGAATATGCCGATAGCCAAGACGCACGGGGCGCCGTAGCTCTTCATTTCGTCTAATTGCAGCACTTCCGGCATTTTTAAAAGGCCAAACTCGGCACTGCGGAGCGGACGGGTATTAGTATTTTTTTTATGGTACTCGGGCTCATTTGCGAGAGTTCGTCGAGCGTCACAGCCTCAGCAACGTTAAACTTGTCGCTCGAAATTCTCCTCAGCGCAGTCATGCGCGCCCCGCAGCCGATGCGCTTGCCGAGATCGTGGCAGAGCGTGCGGACGTATGTTCCCTTCGTGCAGGAAAGAATAAACTTGGCTTTCGGATTTTCCCATGAAAGCAAGTCGAATTTTGACACGCGTATGAACCTCGGCTCCCTCGCCACTTCCTGGCCCTGCCGCGCGAGCTTATACAGCGGCACTCCCCCTACTTTCTTTGCGGAAAACATGGGGGGAGTCTGGTATTGGTCGCCCAAAAATTTTGCCATCTGCTCTTTTAGAGTTTCCGCCGTAAGCCCTGCCGGGACAGGCATTCTCGCAATTTCAGTTCCGTCGGCGTCGTGCGAATCGGTTTCTACCCCAAGCTCAAATTCGCCCTCGTAGGTCTTATCGAGGCTCATCAAATACTGCGACGCCTTTGTGGCCTTGCCGACAAGCAATATCAACAGCCCCGTCGCATTTGGGTCGAGCGTTCCCGCATGCCCTATCGAGCGCATTTTTAGGATTCGGCGCACTTTATCCACCACATCGTGCGAGGTGCAGCCCGCGTCTTTATCTATTAGAAGTATGCCTTCGTAATCTGGAAATTGCTGTTTTTGCATCTTTGTTAATCTCGGAAGTCTTTTTTTTTAACGGCGTACAAACGATGGATACAAACGCTATGATTTGATGGAGTCAAATTTTTGGAGATGTTTTTTTACAGTCGAAAGTATCTGTTCGTAGAAGTCTGCAATGGTTCTGCCCTCGGCCGTGAAACCTGCCGCGGCAAAGTGCCCGCCGCCGCCGAAGCTTTCGGCAATCTCGTTTACCCTCAAATCTGGCGTCTTGGCGCGCAGGCTTCCCTTTACGCCGTTGGGCATCTGCTCCAAAAGCAGTGCTATTTGCACACCGTCTATCGAGCGGGCGTAATCGACAAGCCCGTCGCTGTCGGCTTTCTCGGAACCGGTTTGCGCAAAAACTCCGTCCTCCAACACCCCCACGCATATCCGCCCGTTTTCGTACAATTTTAGCGTGTCGAGAAATCTGCAAAGGAGCCTTAGCTTTCCGATTGTCTCCCTCTGGTAGAGCTCCATAGCCACCCGCGCAGAGTCCGCTCCGCTTTCAACGAGCCTCGCCGCTATTTCAAATGTGAGAGCGCGCGTCGATGAAGTCGTAAACTGCCGCGTATCCGTTGCAATCGACATATACAGGCGGTTCGCCGTATCCGGGGAAATCTTTATGCCTGCGTCGAAAGCCATGCCCGCGATAATTTCAGCCGTTGCGCTCGCCGAAGGGTCGATCGCATTTATTTTGGCAACAGTGTTGTTTGTCACATGGTGGTCGATGCACCCGAGGGGCGACGGGTACCTTTCGCGCAACTTTAAATTCGTGCGGGCGTAGTCGGCGCAATCGACTGTGACAATATCAAACGAAGGGTCGTCGAAGTCTTCGGCGCTTAAAAATTCCCGCCCGTAGGCAAAATTTTCGTACAGGCGCGGCAAGCCGTTTTGGTTTAGGCACACGGTTTTCTTTGCCCCCGCCGACGCCAATATGTCGGCAAGCGCAAATTGCGAGCCCACACAGTCTCCGTCCGGGCGCATATGCCCGACAACCGCTATATTCCGCCCGCGGCAGGCCTCCAAAAGCTCGGAAAAATTTTTTTCTAAATGTGGGAAAAATTTTTTCATAAAAAACGTATGCGTATTTAAAATAAGCGCCCGCCTAAGAAAGCGAGTCGCTGGCATTGCGGTTGGCTTCCTCGGAATTTCGCGCCTCGTCGGCCTCAATTTCGTCCATAAGGGAAAGTATTTTCATTCCGCGCTCTATGGAAGGGTCGTATGCGAACTCCAATTCAGGCGTGTACTTTAAGACCACATTTTTGCCGAGCATTCTGCGCAATTCACCGCGTTTTGACATCAGGAACTTCGCCGCCTTCGCGGCGTCCTCCCTGCCTCCGAGAACCGAATAGTATATGCGCGCGCGCTTCAAGTCCGGCGATACGTCGGCTTCCGTTAGCGTTATTTTAACGGACTCCGAGCGCCATCTTTCATGGATTATGCGGCTGATTTCCCTCTTTACGAGTTCGCCCACCCTTATTTTGCGTTCACCCATTTTGCGATTTTATAAAGTTTTGATTCCAAACTTGGAATACCGCCGATGTATTACAATTCGGGGCGTATCTCGAGTATCTCGAAACATTCGATAATATCGCCCGGCTCAAAATCGGAGAAGTTGTTGAGCGTAATACCGCATTCGTAGCCGGCGCGGACTTCCGCGACATCGTCCTTGAAGCGCTTGATTTCCGATATTTTTCCCCTCGAGGAAATTTCCCTGCCCTTGCGGAATACCCGCGCAAACTTTCCGTTTTTGACGATTCCTTCCGTCACCATGCAGCCCGCAACTTTGCCGCCCTTCGATATGTTGAACAGCTGGCGGACTTCGGCCGCTCCGAGTTTGTTTTCGCGCAATTCCGGGTCGAGGAGGTTTTTCATCGCCTCTTTTACGGTATTTATAAGCTCGTAAATAATGTTGTGCGAGACTATCTCAACGCCTTTATGTTTCGCAAGCCCCGCAACGCCGTTTTCCTGCTTGACGTTGAAGGCTACAATCGACGCCCCCGCCGTGGCGGCCAAGTCAACGTCGTTCTTGGTTATCTGGCCGACAGACTCGGCAATAACTTCGAGGCCTACCTTGTCGCTTTTGATATCTTTCAGGCAAGCTACGAGAGCCTCGACAGTTCCGGACACGTCGCTTTTTACAATGCACTTGTAAACTTTGTGGTCCTTGTTTTCGATTGCGGCCATCAGCTCCTCTATGCTTGCCGCGTGCGGCTCTGATTCCGCGGCGGCCTGCATTTTGCGGCTGCGAATTGCCTCTTCGGTGATGCGCTTTGCCTCTCTATCGTTGTCAACTTTTTCAAATGAATCGCCCGCTTCCGGCGCGCCTGTCCAGCCCATGACGAGCGCGGGCGTAGAAGGAGTTGCCTCTTTCATGCGTCCGCCTTTGTCGTCTATGAGAGCCCTTACCTTGCACCAGTGCTCCCCGCTTACGATTACATCGCCGGTTTTGAGAGTGCCCTGGCGGACTATCACAGTAGAGGTGGCGCCCCTGCCCTGCTCGAGCTGGCTTTCTATTATCACGCCCTCGGCGGGCGCTTTCGGATTTGCCTTGAGCTCCATGATTTCAGCCTGCAATAGCACGAGCTCCAGAAGTTTGTCGATATTTTCGCCTTTTAGGGCTGAAATTGGCGTGCAAAGCACTTCGCCGCCCCAGTCTTCGGAGGTGATTCCGCGTTTTTGCATTTGCTGCTTTACGCGGTCGATATTCGCGCCCTTGGCGTCCATTTTATTTATGGCAACCACTATCGGAACGCCGGCTTTTTGGGCGAAACTGAGCGCCTCGTCCGTCTGGGGCATAAAGCCGTCGTCTGCGGCGACTACGAGAATCGCGATGTCGGTGACATTCGCGCCCCTCTCCCTCATCTTTGAGAACGCCGCGTGGCCGGGAGTATCGAGGAAAGTTATCTTCTTGCCGTTGCAAGTGACTTGGTATGCGGCCGTATGCTGTGTGATGCCGCCTGCCTCGCCCGCGACGACATTGGTGTTGCGGATAGTGTCCAGAAGCGTGGTCTTTCCGTGGTCGACGTGCCCGAGTATGCAGACAATCGGCGGGCGCGGAACGTAATTTTTAATGTCGTCCTCAGGCCTTTTTACGGCCTCTTTTTTCTTGGGCTGCTGCTGTTCGCCCCTATGCCTTATATCGAGATTAAATCCGTGCTTTTTTGCTATTACAATTGCGGTTGGATCTTCTATCGACTGGTTCATCGAAGCGAAAATCCCCATATCCATCAACTCGGATATGAGCCTAAACGGCTTCAAATCCATAGCCTTTGCAAAGTCGCGGACAATGATTGGGGCTTTTAGCTGAATAGTTTTAAATTCCTTCTTTTCCTGAGCCGCATGAGGCTGCATATGCGAATTCTGCGGCGGGACAAGCGGCGCGGGCGCCCTTCCAGGCATCGGCGGAACGACAGGAGCCGCCTTCGATACCGGGGGAACGAGCGGCGCGGGCGCTTTGCCCATGGTCGGCGGCACCGCGGGTGAAGGCGATTTCGACATTGTTGGAGGCACGAGCGGCGCGGGCTTGCGCGCGGGCTCTTTCGGGGCT
>URAJ01000051.1 GCA_900545715.1 uncultured Opitutales bacterium | reverse complement strand
TATTAACACATCGGGCATTGTAGAACATTTTTCGTTCTCTTTGCCCTCTTTTTTTCCCACCATTCCACAATCTTTGACGTAGAACGTAATTAATGCCACTGCTAACGCAGGTTTTGAGACATATAAATTTTTTAGGGCCACAAATAAATCAAATAAGCCAATAAAAATAGAAGATGAAAGAATGTGCCATGCACTATTGCTTAGAATAAAAAAAGTGAATTTAATGTTGATGATATGAAAGGCTACAAACAAGAGAAATAACTATATATTCTGGCAACTGGGGTCTTAAAAATATAAAATATGGAAATAGTAAGTTTATACTTTGGATATTAAAGACAATGGCAAATGCATTATAAAAAAATATTTACAAAAAGAATATTTTGAATAAAATATACATACGCAATCTCAATGATAAACTTAGCTAAAAAACTTTCATGCAATATTTCTTGGGGTATTAGTACATTTTTTAGCTTTGCGGGCAAATTGCAAGTGCAGTCAATTGAATTTAGTAATTTGAATGCTGCTCTATGTTCCGGGAGGGGGAGGAGCGATAATAATGGGCACTGCCCTGCCGTATTTTTTGAGAAATCAGCCGGCAAGACAACTTTTAGATATTTAGAAGATGGCGAAATAGAATCCACTTTAACAAAAAGCGTGGAACGCATAGCAAAAATATTCAACGGAAGTCTGGATAATTTATGTGGACAATATTATAATGCCGGCCTCTCCGGCATCAGATGAGAACTGTAAAAAAAGATGACAATCAAAATGAATAAGATATTTGCATTTATAATATTGAATCTTTCAGGATATTGCGCCTTAGCCATAGGACTTCCCAAAGCTGAAATTCTATGGCAACATTTTTTCCCTTTTGACAATATCTCATTTTCATATAAAAAGGAAAGTGCAACGAAAGGTGAGAAAATCGAGAAGAATTATTTTTTAATATTTGACCGGCTTAGCCGGTCTTATAAATTAGTGTCTCGTAAAGATAATTTTGAGCTTTCCTATTCAAATAATAAGATTACATCATTGCAAGATAGGAAATATGGAGTAATAAAAAACGACTTTGGAATTATGGATTTCCCATCTGTTTTAAATCCTTGGGTAGATCCTTATGCCGACTATAACTTAAGGCTTTCAGTTCAAGATACAAAAAAACTAAAATTGTATGAAGACGGGAATTACATTGTAATAAATCATGCCAATACAAAAATCTATTTTACAAAAAACGACTACCAGTTGGCTATTGTTGAAGAATATATTGAAGATAGAACGGCGGATAACAATGAACCCTATTCCTACCTATTCAAAAAATATACTTTTAATAAATTTTACAATCTAAACGGAACCAATTTCCCTTTATCAATAAAAGAAGAAATATACGGAGCAGATGGAAACATAGTTGTTACAAACGATTACACTATTGACGAAAAATCGATTAGAATAAACGACAACTTTAATTCATCAACAGCCATTTCCTTCCCAGAGGGAACCATTGTTTGGAATATGATTACAAATGCAAGATACATCCATACCGGGATTGATGGCTCAACCACAAAAGAAGAAGCCATAGAAAGATTATTAGATGATGCGATGAAAAGTCCCAATAAACATGAAGACGAAAATAAACTTATAAAAGACAAATAGAATGAAAAAAATTATATGGAAAAATTTACCATAATTGCAGTTGTTTTATGTTCATCGCATATTGGAGTTGGGTGCGTAAGGACGACCGCAACATTCCAATAGCCCAAATTAGAAATCTTTGAATAGTTAATTCTATTTATATAATTCTTTAATTTTTACATTTCGACCCGTCGTTTTGCAAATTGCGCAATAAAATGTTAGGTCAACCACAAGTCAGGGAATTTAATGAAAGGTACTCAACTCCAAAAGTTGTGGAATGCGGATTTTCGAGAAAACAGATTTCAAAAAATTCACAGGCATTTTAAAATATTATACGCAGTGCTGAAAAATGCCCAGCCGCAAAAAGCGCATGTTTGCGGCGCGTCATATCCTCTTTGTAAGCCTCGCATTTCCCCTCTTTAAAGCGGATGAATAGGAGGCGTTTTTTGCCTTTAATAAAAGTTTTCTTCCTTCAATGCTGCGCGTATATACAATATCGCAGTCGCCAACGTATCTGCGCCACAATCCGGCAAATGTTTCAACCGTTTCGCGCTTTGCTGATATAATTGACGGCACTGCATGGTAATCCGCCTGCCTAATATTTTTCCACGTCTGCCGCCTCACCAATATATAGCGGGGATTTTCTATCGGATCGACTATTTCCCGAATGGCGTTTATCACGGCAGAAGTTTCGTCTTGCGGCAAATTTGATATTTGAAGGCACGACATATCTCCAGATGTTTCGGACTTTATTCTCACCGTATCCAAGCGCGTTTTAACTATATCCATTGAATATAGAGTTTCGATTACAGTCCGGGCAATTTGCCTAATATATTTATTCGGATTCCCGCAGCGCAGCCACATTAAGGCTGGACGAAATGAAAAATACGCAAATATTCCCGCAGCCGTCGCAAGGCCGAAAATCCCCGCCTGATTCAAAACGCACAAATAACCCCCGGCCGCAATCAGAAAATAAAATGAAAGAATGTACGATAAGTTTGCGAGAGACCACAACCTATTGTCTATCTTATGAAAGGCAAGCTCGCTTTTTAACGCCAATTCCGGATTGTCGCAAGAATCCTTAAAGCCTTCCTCCCAAGCCCGTCTAATGGCGGGCAAATCGACCGAGGCCGCCAATGAGCGGCTGTTCCACGACGGCGGAATTTCGCGCTTTGCTAGCATTTTATTTACGTCCAATATTCTCGAAATCCCGCTTGAAATTACAACCGGCTTCGATATTGACGGCGCTTCAAAACCCTCGAACCGCCTCGTTAGCGTCCTTATATCGTGAAGGTAATCGTCAGACTCAAAAAGTTCAGACTCCAACATCGACGATTTTGGAAGAAGCGCCATTAAAGAGTCCGTAAAGCTTATAAATCTTATCGAACAAAGATGCCATATTGTGGCTACTTTTTCGGGATTTTTCTTGTCTATTCTAACGGCGCGCCCGCGCATCTGGTTGGACAGCATATAGGATTTCACCGTGCTTGAAAGAATTATGGAATTTATGCACGGAGCGTCCCACCCCTCGCCAAGCAGCGCTTGCGTCCCCGCCAAAACGTTAATTTTGCCGGACTCGAAAAGCGAAGTCACAACACCAACCGCCTTATGCCTTGCATTTCCGCGCAAATGCAGCTTAGCGTACCTTTCGTCAAAATCCAAAATTTTTACGGAAGCTCCGCCTTTTAGCGTTGGGGATTCGGCAGCAAGCTCGGCACATTCGCGCGGAAGTATTATAATCGACCCTGTAAGGACGCCAAGTTTCAAACCCTCAAAGCCGCGCTTTCTGAGCATCTCGAATACGGGAACTACCCCAAAGCTCGTTATCTGGGAATTCAGCGCCTCCGCTCTTATATAGTCCGCAAGAATTAGCATTCTCAAATTTTCGCCGAAAGCAGCGCTTTGCGCCGAGACAATCGCTTCTATTGCGTCGAGCTTTCCGAGGCTTAGCGCGCACATTCTTTTTATTTTCCCGTCGGCAAGCAGAGAGAATTTGCCCTTGCATATAAGCCCTGCCTTTTCCGCAGATTTTTTCAATTCTGAAATTTCTGCTTCAGCGCAACCGAACAATCCGCGCTCCTTAAAAAACAGGCCGTTTAAAAGCGCGTCAATGTCGGATAGGGAAAAGCTTTTTATTTGATGGTATTTTACCCCCAACATTTTGTATAGTTCCGTATTGGGCCTTATTTCAAAGCGTTTTAGATAGGCCAGAAGCGCGAGAAAAAAATCTGGGGCGTCAAGGACAACGTCTATTCGCGCCTGCGCCTCTTGGAAAATCTCGGCGAGTGAAAGTTTGCCGGCAAGTTCCGCATTCTTAAAAACGTCCTCGGCAAAATCCGACAACATCCGCTCGCGCTCCCGCGCCGCAATCTTCTCGGCTTTCCTCAATTCCGCAAAGTAGATGAAATCTTGGTGCGGGCATAGATCGCCCACCTTTACAAGTTCGGGAATTGATATGCAGGCGTCAATAGGCCCGCACAGCGCCTCGTATCGCTTCCATTCGCCGTACCCGACATCGAATGGGGGTGTTGCGGTGAGCGACACCGTTTTGGGAGACAGACTTTCGCACAATATATTTAGAGCCTTCCACCACTCGTTTCTCAGGTGGTGGGCTTCGTCAAGGCAGAGCGCCTTTATTCTAGCGCGGCGCAAAGTTTCCACTGCATTGACTATTTTAGGCTCGTCAAACCGCGCATTATATGGCTGGAAATCGTCCAGTATTTCGCCGGATTTTGCTTCGCTTGCAGCGCTGTTTTCGCCTTCGTCAATGCCGCAAAACGCAGCAAACAACCCCTGGTAAGTGCTTATTGTAATAGCTTTCGGCGCTCTAAGTGAAAGCGATATTATTGATTCGTACTCTTCTGGCTTTTCGAGAAATGCTTCGCAAATCCGCGACTTCCATTGGTTGCGGATTGCCACGGTAGGCGCAAGTATGAGCGTAGGAATGTCGAGCCTCGCGATAATTTCAACGCCAAGGGTTGTCTTGCCGGCGCCGGGAGCCGCAACTACATTGACTTTTTTGTCCGCCAAATGCGCGTTCAAGCTTTCCAACACGCTTTTTTGGTATTCTCTCCATTCGTATTTGAAACGCAATTTGTCGCGCAATATTCCCATGCGGAAAGATTTTCAACTTTCCAGCCTACTTTACAACTAAAATAGTTTTGGCGCGGAAATGCACTTGCATTTTCCAGAAAAACAAACCACTGAACGAAGCTTCTTACTTCAAAACTATGTTTCAAAAATAGGCAAACGGCATAAACAGTATCTGCAAAAAAATAAAAAATTTCTTTTAATGAGAATAAAATATTATGCCGTGGCAGCTCGGGAAATCTCCGACGGAACGCGTTGGTTTAGCCTTGCCAAAATTGTCCGGAGGTGGTTTATTTAGCTTTATGACGGAGAAAATAAAAAGTCTTTTTTTATCGGTTGCTTTTTTTGTTTTGGCGACATCTTTTGCGGGAGCCGCAGAAAAATCGGCAAATGTTGGCGTGTACTATTTCGACGGATGGGCAGGCAAAAATCTCTTCGATTCCAATCCCGCACATACGTGGGCGAAAGGGGCGCCTTCGCACCTTAGCAAAAAATTGGCGACCGACTTCTCGGGCCGCGAGCCGCTCTGGGGGTGGCGCGACGACTCGCAGGAAATTATGGACCGCCAAATAGAGCTTGCTGCTGAAAACGGAGTCTCATTTTTCCTCTTTTGCTGGTATTGGAGGGACAACAATGGCCCTATAAACCAAAAGGCGATAGAGTCCGACCCCCTTCACACTTCCCTTAACCTCTACTTAAAATCCAAAAATAAAAACTCTCTAAAATACTGCCTGCTTGTAGCCAACCACGCAGGCGCGGAGATAAAGGGCGACGAAAATTGGGCTGAAGCTGTTAGATATTGGTCAAAGTATTTTTCCGACCCCCAATATATGAAAGTGGACGGCAAGCCCCTTGTAGTCATATTTAGCGGCAAGGGAAAATCCATTAGCGACAAACAAATAGAAATAATGAGGCAGACTGCAAAAAACCTCGGATTTGAAAAGGGAATTGCGATAGCCGGCTGCAATGCGCCAAACCGTCCGTTTGACATATCGACTTTCTATAACATCGTTCCGGGATACAATACGGGCAAAAGCCGCGAACGCCCGTACAGCGACCTCATTTCCGCAACGAAAGCCACATGGAACGCTCCACACAAAAAGCCGTTCATTCCCGTCGTCACTTGCGGCTGGGACAAGCGCCCGTGGGAGGGGAAGTCGCCGGAGGGGCTATGGAACACGCCTTTGGGAGATTACTACACGGGTGACACCCCGCAAGTGTTCGGAAAATTTTTCTCGGACGCCGTAAAATGGGTAAATGAAAATCCCGATAAAACAGTCCCGGAAAAAATTGTCCTTGTTTACGCTTGGAACGAGCTTGGCGAAGGCGGGTATCTCGTGCCCACTAAGGCGGATCCGTCCGCTAAAAAGCTAAAAGAAATCAAAAAGGCGGTCTTTAAATAATTTATTTTGCGCGAATATTTGCGCGCCTAATAAAAGCAAGAAAAGGCAAAAATGCGAATAGCAGTTTTGTGGCTCGCACGGGAAAGAATTTGTGAAGAAAGAGCATTGATGTTTTAGCAAAGCTTAAACACCCAAATTTTTCTCCGAGCCTCAAATTCAATTCACGTTTTGTGATTTGTTTTTATTTCTTTGTACGGCAAGCAGGATAAAAAATGAACCGCGCGGATTTGTATTCCGGATATTCGCGCGGAAAGCCGCGAGGATTGCGCAATTTTTCCTATTCCAATCTCCCTGCACGAAAACCGAAAACACAAAGAAAATGGAAAAATTTTATATTGAGGCCGGGGTGCGAGTTGCGCACGCTTTTTAGCGGATAAAACATAAAAAATTTCTATTGGCTCAATCCTATAAACGCAATACAAGCAACGGTTAAGCGTAATCCGCAACAGCTATCGGCAGGATAATAAGACTGTTTCCCCAAAAATAACCGCAACCCCACACCGAATAAAAATTTACGCTTTGCCCGTCTTGCAATCAAGAGCTATAAGGTGCATAAAACAGCAATGCCGATTGCTTTCCCGGAATTTTTGTAAATTTTCCGGTTTTTTTTGCTTGTGCAATAGATGGATATATGGTGAACTTACAACTTTACCAAAACGCGCGGTGCGTTTCGGAAAATAAAAATCAACCTTAAAAAAGAAAGTATCCCAGGTTCGCGGAAGCGAATACGGAGCAAATCAATATGAATATCACTGTAAAAGACCTTCTCGACGCAGGCGTGCACTTCGGGCACCAGACCCGCCGTTGGAATCCTAAATCAAAGCCCTTCGTTTACGACCACCGTTCGGGGGTTTCCATTATCGACTTGGAAAAAACCTACGCGCAGCTTGAAAAAGCGGTTGCATTTGTCGAGGAAGTAGTCGCCGACAACAAAGACATAATGTTTATCGGCACAAAGCGCCAGGCGCAGGAAATCTTGCGCGAAGCGGCCACAACATGCGGAATGCCCTTCTGCGTAAACCGCTGGCTCGGCGGAACTCTCACCAACTTTGAAACTATCCTCACCAGCCTCAAAAAATACAAAAAATTCCTCAATATGGAATCCTCCGGAGAGCTCGACAAGCTCTACGCAAAAGAGGCTGCCGCAATCCGCCGCGAAATGTCGCGCATGAACCGCAACTTTGAGGGCATTAAGGACATCTCCAAGCTCCCCGGCGCGGTATTTATTGTCGACATCAAAAACGAGGAAATTGCCGTTTCTGAATGCCGCAAGCTCGGTATCCCGATTGTCGCAATGGTTGACACAAACTCCGACCCGTCCCTCGTTGACTACCCAATTCCCGCAAATGACGATGCCGTAAAAAGCATTCGCCTGATAACTGAAGTCATAGTTGAGGCCATTCAAAACGGCCTTAGCCGCAGGACAGTTCAGCCCAAGAATCCCCAGATAATCGGCAAAGCCGAGGCCCAGCCAGAAGCTGCCGTTGAATTCAAACAAATTGACGTCGAAAGCGTCGAAGAACCCAAGGCATAATTATGGATATCACCGCTAAAATGGTAAGCGACCTGCGCGCACGCACCGGCGCGGGAATGATGGAATGCAAAAAAGCCCTCGTCGAAGCGCAGGGCAACGAAGAAACCGCCATCGAAATTCTGCGCAAAAAAGGCGTGGCTACAGCCGCTAAAAAAGCCGGCCGCAACGCCGAACAGGGCGTTGTTGAAGCATACATTCATTCAAACCACAAGGTCGGCGTTCTCATAGAAGTTGCTTGCGAATCCGACTTCGTCGCTAAGAACGAAGATTTCCGCTCTTTTGTGCGCGACCTCTGCATGCACATTGCAGCAGCATCGCCAATTTGCATAAAGCGTGAAGAAGTTCCCGCGGAACTTATCGAAAAAGAACGCGAAATCGCCCTCGCCCAAATGGCCGAAGACAAAAAGCCCGAAGCCATCAAGCAGAAGATTGTTGACGGAAAAATCGACAAGTTCATTTCTGGCGTTGCTCTTCTCGAACAGCCGTTTGTCAAGGACGACAAAATGACAATCAACCAGCTGCTCACCCAAAAGATTGCAACTATCGGCGAAAAGATTGAGATAAAACGCTTCACTCGTTATCAAATATAGCTTCTTTTAAATTCAAAAAAGCGTTCGGGCTTCCCGAACGCTTTTTTTTACACATCTTTTTTAAGGAATTAGCAGCAACAATCTTTGCCCTTGCCGGTAAACGCGTCCGCCGGACAACGTTTAAAAACTGGGGTCTAAAAAATATGAGACCCGCTTTATGGGGAAATTTTTTTAACTGTCTTATAAACTATCTGTTAATTTCCTTGCGTAGCTAATCGCGATATTTAGTTAATAAAAAAAACGCTCTTTACAATTTGGGATTTATAAAAACAATAACGTTAAATAGCGTAGCATTTCAGTGCCGCGCTTTGCACCGGCTAAGTGGCGATTATGTTATAAAAGCGACGCAACCCAAGCTTGATAAGCCCGAATAGGTGTCTAACGGCGTATATTTAACTCTAAAATGGAACTACATATGATGAAAAGACTAATATTATTGGCAGCGGGCGCGCTTTCGTGCGCGGCTTTCGGCGAAGAAGCGCCCGCAATAAACGCCACCGCTAATCTCGACAGGCAATTCCAAACAATCGAGAGTTTCACGGCTTCCGATGCATGGAGCGGAAACTTTATCGGAAAGTTTTTTGCAGACGACAAAAAAGAAAAACTCGCCAAATGGCTATTCTCCCAAAAATATGGCGAGGACGGCAGCCCTGAGGGAATCGGCCTTAGCATGTGGAGAATAAACATAGGCGGCGGCACTTGGGAACAGGAAGGCGCGGATATTTTCCCGATACAACGCAGGGCGGAATCGTTCCTTACAAAAGACGGCAAAAACTACGACTGGTCGAAGGCTGCTGGCCAACAATGGTTCATGAAGAAGGCAAAAGAACTCGGCTGCGAATCGTTCCTATTGTTTTCAAATACTCCCCCCGTCCAGATGACCCAAAATTCAAAGGGCTATAAAGACGCCGCAGACTTCAAGTCAAATCTGCGCCCTGACATGTACGACGATTTTGCCGAATATATGGCGACAGTCGCCAAACATTTTGTCGATGAAGGCTACAATATCGACTACATTAGCCCCGTAAACGAACCCGGTTGGAGGTGGTCCACAAACGCGCAAGAAGGCAGCCCGTGGCTAAATCCGGAAATAAAACGGCTTGCAATCGAGCTTGACAAGTCGCTGCTTAAGCGCGGATTAAAAACAAAACAGCTCCTCTGCGAAGCCGAAGGCATAAACTACCTATACGAAAAAGATTCGTATTTGAAAAAGCGCAAAAATATAAATAAAAACCCAGAGGAAGACCTGCCTTGCGACCAAATCCGCGCGTTCTTCGACCCCGACAGCAAAGACTATATCGGGTATCTAAAAACTCTGCCGCGCAAAATAGGCGCGCACGACTACCATACCCACAATTCCAACGAAGAAATATTGTCAACCCGCCAAAAGCTCAAAGAATGCACAGATAAATACGGAGTGCAATTCCTGCAAACAGAATGGTGCCTACTGCCCGGAGTCGTCTGCAAGGATGACATGCCGCAAAAAAATCCGTCGGATATGGACATTTCTCTGCTCATGGCAAAGTTAATTCATACTGACCTCGTGCATGCTGGCGCCCCTAGCTGGGGATACTGGAAAGCTTTTGAAATTAACGGCGACCACGCGCTTACTGGCGTTTATCCCAAAAATGGCGACATTTGCCAAGGCGGCAGCGTCTTCACCCGCAAGAAGCTTTGGGTGTTAGGCAATTACAGCTTCTTCATTCGCCCCGGATGGAAGCGCGTGGAGCTTTCGGGTGCTGACAATCTCGGCGGTGTATTTGCATCGGCATTTATGTCGCCCGACGGCAAAAAGGTTGCGGTTGTCGCCGTAAACGTCTCGTACGAACCGGCTGACTTCAACTTCTCGTTGGAAGGCAAAGGCGCGGAAAATCTGAAAAAAGTCTCTGCTTTTATGACGAGCGAATCGGCAAATCTTACGAATCTGCGCATAGACCCCAAATTTGACGGGAAGCGCACTTTCAAGCTTTCGCCGCGTTCGGCAACAACACTGCTATTTGAGTAATTTTTAAGACACTTTATTATCGCGCCTTCAAAAATGGCGCAAGACTTCGGGAAACGGGCGGCAAAACCGCCCGTTTTTTATTCTCCAAAATAAGAAATTTCTACCGCATAAAAAAATTTTTTAGCCTTTGGGATTAATTTTTCCAAAAAAAGTTTTAAGGCTTAGAGTAAAATCCGTTTCGCGCCAATATTTTTAAGCAAACACAATAAGTATAATGCCTAATATTGCAGCGCGCTTTGATTTTGCCGTTTTTTTTTCAAAAAGCGTAATAAGTAATTCTACATCAAAATTAAATCTCATAATCTAATTGCTTATTTTTAGGTGCATATCTTTTTAAATAAAAAACGCCCTTTTATAAATTTTGTGTTGAATCATAAAAAACGTCTATTTATAAAGTTTTCCAACAGAAAACCAAATTTAAAAAATATGCTAAAATATACACTAATCCCGCTTGTTTGCGCATTAGTAGCCGCATGCGCATCGAATCCAGAATCCAACGCAACAAACTCAGTTTGCGCAAGTAAAGATGCCACAAATAAATGCTCCGCAAAAAGCGAATATGATGTAGCAGCAATTGTATGGCCCGCCTACCACCCCGAACCAAGATGGAAAGAGCTTGGAATTTTCCCGCATGGAACCGGCGAATGGCAAAACGTGTATGAAGCAAAACCAAAGTTTGCAGGGCACAAACAGCCGATAGTCCCCATGTGGGGATATGAAAACGAAGCCGACCCGATAGCCGTAGCGCGAAAAATAGACGCGGCTCTCGCAGCCGGCGTAAATGTGTTTATGTACGACTGGTACTGGTATCAAAACCGGCCGTTTCTCGAAGGAGCGCTCAATGACGGATTTCTGAAAGCTCCCAATAATGAGAGAATGAAATTCTTTTTAATGTGGGCAAACCACGATGTTGACTATCTATGGAACAATAAGGTAGGCGGCAAAGACAAAGGAAAAATTATATGGAGTGCGGACGTCTCTTACGATGAATTCACAAAAGTGTTAGTGCCGCGCTTTATGGGATATTTCAAAAAACCGAACTATTATAAGATAAACAATAAGCCGGTACTCGCAATGTTTTTAATGCGAAACTTCGTGCGCGGAGCCGGCGGTCCAGAAAAAACGAAGGCCGCAATAGAGTTCTTAGATAATGAATGCAAGAAGGCAGGGTTTGCGGGCGTGCACTTTATGATGATGAACTTCCTCGGCAATGTGCCCGTGCCCGGTAAAGAAAAAGGAACTGCCAAGGAAATCGCCGACTATTACGGATTCGACTCAATGAGCTGGTACAACTGGGGCGGAGACCGCAAAGGCGGTTATGCCGCTTGGAGAGACAGAAACATTCCGCTTTGGGAAAAATGCAAGTCGGATTTCGGAGTTTTCTTCCCGATAGTATCGACCGGCTGGGACAACAATCCGCGTTTTCCGCAAAACCAGTTCACCGCGATTTGCGAGGGCAAATGCCCGAAAGAATACGAGAAGTCCCTTAGAATCGCAAAAGATTGGGCGGATAAGAACATACCCGCAGGCAACCCGAAACTCATATTCATAAACGCTTGGAATGAGTGGACAGAGGGCGAATACCTCGAACCCGACAACTTCTACGGCTACGACTACCTAAACGCGACAGCGCGCGTATTTGGCGGCAGCGGACAAGCCACAAAATAGTTGTTCTTTTTGCTCCGCAATAATTGGCTAAATTGCGGCGTACATATTTTTTGCTATTATATTGGCTCTTGCTGTGTATCGACTTTTAATTCTGCAAGGCGTTGCGGCTGTAATATTTCTCCAAAAGCGGTCTTATCATTAAGACTGCTTTTTCTGTGCGCCTTCTTTTTATTTTAGTTTATCATTAAAGTAAAAAAATATTGTAAATCAAATTCTCCAACAATCTGCATGGCGGATTTTTGAGGCAGTGTTTTTGGGAGGTTTTTTTGTGTGAATAGTTTGAGTCAAAGCAATCCGCTTAATATTGGCAAAATTGAGGAAAAATCAACCATATGGGTTCATAATTTCCAACAAGACTTTTCCACGGCTTTTCATACAAAACGGCGGTACGGACACTCGCGTAAAAGCAATCGCTTAAAAAAATAAAATATTTTGATTGCGAAAATATCGCTTCCCATAAAAAAAGCGCCGGACTAAATTCCGACGCTTTTTTAATAGGCACCCGCAAGCACGGCAAGTTGCCGCGCTGCAAAACATCGCCCTGCCGCTCTCAATGGCTATTTATCGCCCATAGTGGAGCGCGTATATTTTGCCGGAGAGTCCGGCGGAGTATATCCGTGGGTGCGCCCTTGCGTGAAAACAATCTTCTTAGGAGCGGTGATATTGTTGTAGAGCGATGTCACCCCGGACGGCGGGCATGTGTAGTCTCCAAGGCCTGCATCTATCTCGACGGGGCATTTTATGCGCTTGCCAAAGTTCACGCTGTCGTAATAGGCGCGGTTGGGCAAATACTTCGGAAGCCATCCGCCGAGCCTGCCGTCGTCCACACCTCCGAGGTCGCACATCCAAGTTATGCTCGACTTGCATTTGGTGACTTTTGGGTCGAGGGCGGCGGTCGCTATCGCCTGGAAACCTCCCATGCTTCCGCCTGAAACCTGCAAGTCCTTGCGGTTCCATTCGGGGCGGGAACGCAGATATTCGAGTGCGCGCAAGTCGCGCAACAACATCCCGTCAAAGTAGGAATCTTTCGGCGATTTCAATTCCTTTTCAAATCCAAACCCCGCGAGCTTTCCCTTTTTAAGCCCATCGTAGTACGCCTTGTCTTTCCCCATATCCATGCTGTGGGGCGAGACAAAGAACACTATTGCGTCGTAAACCGGCCATTGGTGCATATCAACCACACTGTACCCCTGAAATACCGCCTGCGCGGGCAACGATTTTTCCGCGGCGTTCTTCGGAATGCTAAGATACCCTCTCACAGGATCCCCAACACAGTCGAGTTTTACGTCGTAAACATCAAGCTTGTCGTTCGATTTACCGGGGAGAAGCGTAAGCTCTGCCTTTATCGGGGCTTTTTTCAGCGAGCGTTTGCGGGCTTTCCAATATTTGTCGAAGTCAGCGGGCTCGGGGCGCGCGGACGTTATTTTATCAAATTCGGCGCACGCGCCGCCTTCAAACTTCTCCGCACCCTTCACCGGCTTTCCGTCGTCGCCAAGAATTTCCATTTTTAAGTGGACGTAGCCGGGTTTATCTATGGATGTCTTATATACAAAAGGCTTTTGCGCATCGGAAACATATTCCCCGGAATCGGTTTTGCCGTCGTCGCCGCGCCTCGTGTACTTTATTTTTTTGCCGCCGAGTGGCTTGCCGTCCTCCATGAGAGATACCGTAAAGACCATCTGCTCGCCGGGCATATACGACAGGGCATCCTTGTCGCAAGTTCCTTTAAAATAAGTCCTTGCGGATAAAACCGCCGCTGACGCAAACATCGCTGCGGCACACCAAAACGTTATTTTTTTCATAACCTCAAAATAGCGTATTGAAAAAATACCTTCAAGATAAAAATAAATAATGCAGACTTTTATTCTTGATTGGCGGCTTAAAGTAGGTTTTATTAAAAACTTTAAGAAACATAGCAGCCTATGAGCGAAAAATTTTTTAGAAAAGGTCCACAAAATGCGGCAAAAAATAAACCGCATATCCCGACCGACGCGGAACTGGCATCTGTTCCCGCATCTGACGAACGCAAGACCGTAATACTCGACGAAGATCTTGAAGGCGTAGATCTTGAAGACAGGGTTTGGCTTTATTGGAAGAGAAACCGCAACTTTATAATTTTTACGATAGTTGCGGCATTCGCGATTGTAATAGGAGTTCAAGGCTGGAAGATGTATAAAGCCTCGAGCTCCGATACCTTGGCGGCGGCTTACGCCGCGGCTAATACGCCAGAAAAACTTGCGGAATTTGCAAAAGCCCACAGCGGAACTACCCTTGCGGGAGTCGCCCAGCTGCAAAATGCCGACACCGCTTTTAATGCAGGCAAGTTTGCCGACGCCCAAAAACTCTACTCCGAAGCCGCAAAAAATCTCGGCGAAGAAACTCTTGCGGGGCGCGCTAAAATCGGCATGGCTATGTCCGCAATCTCGGCTGGCGATTCGGCAAAAGGCATGGAGGCCCTCGAAAAGGTTTACAAAGAAGGCTCCGTGTATTCCGCCCAGGCTGGATATTTGCTGGGGCTCGCAAAAGTCCAAAACGGAAAAGTTGACGAGGCAAAGAACTTATTCAAAGAGATTTCAAGCAACAATAATAACGGGGTATTTGCCCTGCTTGCAAATCAAGAGCTTTCAAATTTGAATTAATATCGGTTTGTAGGTTTGTAGTTGGCGGCGTGCAAAATTTTTGCGCGCCGCTTTTATTTTAGGCAAGATGTACGGAGAGTCGCTCGAATAAAAATTTATCTACGCAATTTTATCGAGAATCTGCCTAAACGACGATACGGGAGAATCCTCAAATACATCCACGTCGAATTTTGCCTGTATCCTGACGGCAAGCTCGGCGAGATCGAACGAGTCAAAGCCGATGTCTGAACGCAAATCGGCATCGAGCGGAAGCGCGTCAAGAGCCTCACGACCGCCGTTTTTAAGAACGGTATTTACAATTAAAAGAAGTTCTTCCTTTGTCTTTTTGGGCATATATTGAATTTGTCAAATTGAATAAAAAAAACTTAGCCAGTCAAATTAAAATGGAAATAAATGCTTGACAAAACTTCGCCGATTGAGATGTTTTTGTTCTTTAAAAATTGACCAGTGGTGTAATGGTAGCACAAAGGTTTCTGGCACCTTTTGTTGGGGTTCGAGTCCCTACTGGTCAACCATTGGCGTCTGTTTTAAGGCGTCTTTTTGGGTCAACACCAAAGGTTGTGGAATAGGTTGATTTTTTAGTTGGGTCAACACCAAAGTCAGTGGATTTTAAGGGTCAACACCAAAGTCAGTGGATTTTAATGGGGTCAACACCAAAGTCAGTGGATTTTAATGAAAGACGCCGCATTGGACAAGGA
>URAJ01000050.1 GCA_900545715.1 uncultured Opitutales bacterium | reverse complement strand
AAGACAAATCTAAAAAATCAACCTATTCCACAACCTTTGGTGTTGACCCAAAATGTTCCCCGGCAGGGATTCGAACCCCGACTAGATGAACCAAAATCATCTGTGCTACCATTACACCACCAGGGAATTTAAATACGATAAATGGAGATGATCGGGTTCGAACCGACGACCCCCACAATGCCATTGTGGTGCTCTTCCAACTGAGCTACATCCCCGTAAAATTATTTTTTGATTACGACATTTATAGCCCGCACAGTCAATTCTATTTTTTCTTTTTTTTCAAATTTTTGGTTGAAACTTTCAACGCGCGCATACATTTTATTTCTTGATTACGCGCAAACACAAGCGCATAATTATAAAACTGTTTGCAAAGTCTAAATGGGGGATTCGTTTTATTTTTTGCAAGCAAGGCATTAAAAATGCCAAATAGTACATAAAACTAACATATTGCAAATAAATAATTTACAAAAATAAGCAATGCCAGGCCAGCTTACAAAATTAGTTTACGCATCGACTCTCGCTCTTCTTGTGGCGCTTTCTTACGGCTGCAAGGAAAAGTACGAGCAAAAAAAATTGCCGCCCGCAGATACTGTCGAGGTCGCCCTCCCGGTCAGAAAGGACGTCGAAGTTTGGGACTCATATACGGCAAGAATCGAAGGCGTCAAATCCGTGCAAATCCGCGCGCGCGTCTCGGGATACCTCGAAAAAATTATGTTCACTGACGGCGACTACGTCCAGCAGGGCGACGTCCTCTTCCAAATCGACCCGCGCCCGTTCCAGGCAATCGCCGAAGCCTGCAAGGCATCTGTAATGGAAACCAACGCGCGCATTGAACTGGCAAGAAGCAACCTCAAACGCGCCGAGGAGCTTTTCGCCCAAAACGCAATCTCAAAAGAAGTTTACGAAACCCGCAAAAGCGAGCTGCTTTCCGCAGAGGCCGTCTTAATATCCGACAAGGCAAAACTAAAAGAAGCCGAGCTCGACCTCGAATTTACACGCATCACTTCCCCCATATCCGGATATGTAAGCCGCAGGCTCGTCGATGAAGGCAACCTCATCAACGCCTCGTCAACCCTTATGGCGAGCGTTGTATCGCGCGATACCGTGTACGCATACTTTGAAATCAGCGAGCGCGACATTATAAAATACAATAAAATCAGGCTCTTTGACACCATCGATTCAAAAAAGCGCCAAGGCCCGCCCGTCCGCTTAAAACTCCTTGACGAAATCGCGCCTTCGCACTTCGGGCAAGTGACGTATGTTGACAACACTCTCAACGCCTCAAGCCTTGAACTCCGCGCTGAAATCGACAACTCTTCCGGCGCCCTCTACCCGGGCATGTACGCTACTGTCGAGCTCCGCGCGGGCGCCCCGGCAAAGCGCTTGCTCGTGCCAGAGGCCGCAATAGGAACTGACCTTGTAGGACGCTTCGTGTATATCGTAAACTCCGACAATATCGTCGAATACCGCGCGGTGACCGCCGGAGAACTCGTCGGAAAGCTGCAAGTTGTCACGGCAGGCCTTGACGGCTCGGAAAAAGTCGTCGTAAACGGCCTCCAGCGCGCCGCTCCCAAGAAGAAGGTCACACCCGTTTTAAAGAAGCTGTAATACTATGAAATTTTCCCACTTCTTTATAGACAGACCAATTTTCGCAACGGTTATTTCCGTATTCATCGTATTTGTTGGCCTTATAGCATTCTCGCAGCTATCGCTTACCCAATATCCAAATATCGCCCCGCCGACTATTACGGTAAGCGGCTCGTACTCGGGCGCCTCCCCGGAGGTCATTATGAATACCACTCTCGCTCCGCTCGAACAAAAGCTCAACGGCGTCGAGGGAATGATTTACATGTCCAGCGAGGCTACCTCCGAAGGCTCGTGGTCCATCAGCATTACGTTTGAGACGGGCGTTGACATCGACATGGCGCAGGTTCTCGTGCAAAACCGCGTAAGGCAGGCTGAAAACAGGCTTCCGCAAGAGGTTAGGGACGTCGGGCTAAACGTCTATAAGCGCAACCCCGATATTCTTTTGACTATCAACCTCGTATCTCCAAACGGCACACGCGATAAAATATACCTGTCCAACTATGCAATCACGCAAATGCAGGACAGGCTCGCCCGCATATACGGCGTCAGCGAATTCAGCGTGTGGGGCGCGAAGGAGTACAGCATGCGAATATGGCTCAATCCGGACCGCCTTGCAGCCGTAAATCTGTCGCCGATTGAAGTTATCGACGCGCTGAAAGAACAAAACACGCAGGTTGCGGCGGGAAGGCTCAACCAGCCTCCAAGCGATACGGGCGCCGCGTTCGAGCTTCTAATCAACGCCCGCGGAAGGCTCGAAACCCCCGACGAATTCGGAGACATAATCGTAAAATATACGCCGGACGGACGCATAATACACTTAAAAGACATCGCGAGAATTGAGCTCGGGGCATACAGCTATTCCAACGAATCATACATCAACCAAAAGAGCTCGGTATCCATGGGAGTGTACCAGCTTCCCGGAACAAACGCGATTGAAACCGTTAAGCGGTTGCGTGCGGAATTGGAGGAGATGAAAAAATCATTCCCCGACGACGTCGATTATATTATCGGGTATGACACGACTGAATATGTGCAGGAATCAATCAACGCCCTTTACAGAACAATTTTTGAGGCGGTAATACTGGTTGTCTTGGTGATTATAGTATTCCTTCAAAATTGGCGCGCTGCGATGATTCCGCTATTCGCAATTCCCGTATCCCTAATCGGAACGTTTGCGATGATGTACGCGTCGGGGTTTACAATCAACAACTTGACGCTGTTTGGGTTGGTTTTGGCGATAGGGATAGTAGTGGACGACGCGATAGTTGTTGTGGAAAACGTCGAGAGGAATATGAAAGCCGGGTTGGACGCGCGCGAGGCGACAAAACAGGCTATGAGCCAGATTCAGGGCGCGCTTATAGCTATTGTGCTAGTTCTTAGCTCCGCCTTTTTGCCGACCGCCTTTTTGCCCGGCATATCCGGACAGTTTTACAGGCAGTTCGCGATGACGATTTCAACCTCTACCATCATTTCAGGATTGGTTTCGCTGACTCTGACTCCCGCGCTGTGCGCACTTTTTATGCGCCACTCAACCCACAAAAACAAGAGCATATTCGACTATTGCTGGGAGTATTCAATAGGGTTCATACTAAAATATTTTAATCTTGGATTTGATAAATTTGCGGAATTTTACGGAAAGTTAGTAAAGTTCTTGGTGAGGATTTCGCTGATAATGCTCATATTGTACTGCGGAATGATTTGGGCGACAAAGGAAATTTTCGTTGAAACCCCGACTGGCTTCATTCCCAAGCAGGACAGAGGCTCCTTTAACGCATGGCTAAGGCTTCCCGACGGAGGTTCCTTCGAGAGAACGGAGGAGGCTGTCATAAGGGCGGGCAAACTCCTGTCCGACATAGAGGGCATTCGCTACGCCGTCACGACCTCGGGGCAGGGCGGTTCGAGCGTTGGAAGGATAAACTTCAGGTTGTCGGACAGAAAAGAGCGAGACAAAAACGGTTGGAGCCTCGACTATATAATGGACAAAGTAAAAAAAGTCCTCGACCGCGAAATACTCGAAGCAACAATCAATGTGACTACCCCCGCGACAGTGCCCGGCATCGGAAGCGGAAGCGACTTCAAGCTGCAAGTTCAGGACAGAGTCGGTCTCGGGGTATTCGAGCTTGAAAAGTACACAAACCAGCTCATCGAGCAGATAAACGCCCTGCCGGCTGTGTCAGACGCCTACACAACCTACACGACAAACAATCCGCAGCTGTACGCGACAATCGACCGCGAAAGGGCTCAAAAGCTAAATGTATCAATAGACTCTATCTTTAAGACCCTGCAATTTAACCTCGGGTCTGTCTATGTCAACGACTTCAATATTCTCGGGCGCGTTTACCGCGTAGTTGCGCAAGCGGAGGCTGGCAATAGGAAAGATATTGACGACATATACAAGCTAAAAGTCCCCAACGACCTTGGCCAGAACGTACCTTTGGGGTCGGTCGTATCTATAAGGCGCGGCATCGGGCCATATAAAATTATACGCTACAATTTGTATCCGAGCGCGGAAATTCAAGGGAACTTGAACCACGGATACAGTACTGGGTACGTAATGGGCGAAATAGAAAAGCTCGCTGCAAAAATCCTTCCGCAGGGAATGGGCATTGAATGGACTGACCTTGCGTACCAGCAGAAAAAAGCGGGGAATTCCTCCATATACATATTTGCGGTGTGCGTGATATTCGTATTTTTGCTGCTCTCGGCATTGTACGAAAGTTGGACGCTTCCGCTTTCGGTCATACTCGTCGTGCCGCTCGTGATTTTGTTTGCGATGATAGGCGTCAACATCAGGGGGCTCGACAACAATCTAATGACGCAAATCGGATTTGTCGTTCTGGTTGGGCTGGCGTGCAAAAATGCAATTCTGATTGTGGAGTTCGCAAAACAGCGCGAGGACCACGGAGAGGAAATTGTGTCGGCAGTGAGCACAGCCGCGAAAAACCGCCTGAGGCCCATTGTTATGACGTCTTTGGCGTTTATTCTCGGGGTGGTTCCGCTCGCTTACGGGACGGGCTCGGGCTTCGAGCTTCGCCAGTCTCTCGGGACCTCCGTTATGTTTGGAATGATAGGGGTGACAATTTTTGGGTGTGTATTTACACCAGTATTCTATTATGTCATAAGAAAACTTTTTGCCTCCAAGAAGAAGGCGCCCGCCGAGGCTTAGGACGTTTGCTGGATTGACATTTATTTAGTAGTGTACATATCGAAATAAATATGAAAAAACTATTTCTTATTGTAGTTGCCGCAATGGCGGCGTCTGTCTGCGCATATTCGCAGCAGGCAAAATCGCCGCAAGAAGGTGTAGCAGCCGACGGCAAAAAGGCAGTGGCGGAAGCGACTGTTGCATCTGCAGAGAAACCCGCCGAAGCTGCAAAAGCCGGCGCCGAGCCTGCAAGCGGCGGGCAAGAGCAGGCTGCCAAGACTGCCCAAGACACTCAAAAAGCGGGCGAAGATAAGATAAAGCTCCCCGAAACCGAAAAAAAACTGACTCCCGAAGAATTGGAGCATATTAAAGAGCAGAAAATGCGCGACCGCGCAGCTCTAAAAGAAGCCTACACAATCAAAGGCCGTATAGGGCAATTTGTAAAATCGATAGTATCTGAAAGCGATACCCTCAAACAATTTGTTGCCCAAAAAGTATTTGGTTTGTATGTAGCGCAATACATTCTCGTTTCGGTAATACTTCTTGTTACGCTGATTTTTGCAAAATATCTGCTCGGGTATTTATTCAAATTTCTCTACAAGACTTCAAAGCACGGGGATTCCGAGAACTTCGCAAGCCTTTTCTTTAAAAAAGTAAAAACGCCGATAACTACGCTTGTTTGCGTGATGGGGCTATATCTCGCCGCAATGGTGATAGTCACCCAAAAGGGCTCGCTCATTATATTGAACAGGGCGGCGGCTGTCGCGTTTTGGGCGACTGTATTTTGGCTAATCCTCAATACGTTCGACGTTTTCTTTGCATTCGCCGAAACAAAGCTCGGCAAAAAATCCATAGCTGCTGCAAGCCTCATAAACTTCTTGCGGAAAGTCGTAAAGACAATCGTGATAGTAATTGCGCTGCTGTCCATTCTCGACAATATGGGCGCAAACGTAAACGCGATTCTGGCTTCTCTTGGTATCGGCGGTATGGCTCTTGCGTTTGCTTCGCAAGATACAATCGCAAATTTCTTCGGTTCGGTTTCGATTATCATCGACCGCCCCTTTATCGTCGGCGACTGGATAAAAACGCTATCTTACGAGGGTAATGTCGAAGTAATAGGCTTCCGCTCGACAAGAGTTAGGACTTTTGACAAAACGCTTGTGACTATCCCAAATTCAATTCTCGCAAAGGAGTCTGTGGAAAACTTTTCGAGAATGCCGACAAGGAGGGTTGTAGATGTCATTGGGCTTACATATTCGACAACAGCAAAGCAGCTTGAAGACATAATACCGGAAATACGCACTACTATTCTTTCGGTGGAGGGGGTCGATCCGTTCTCAGTGTCGGCGCGCTTCGACAGTTTTGGGGCATCCTCTTTAAATATAAAAGTGATATACTATACCAAAAAGATAAATTACGATTTTCACACGGATGTTAAGTCGAAAGTCAATTTTGCCATTATGAAGCTTATTGCCGACAGGGGACTGTCTTTCGCCTTCCCGTCAACCTCGGTGTACGTGGAAAGCATGCCGAGCGTTGCTGCGGAAAAATAAATGCCGAAAATGATTTAATTTTTATCCTGCGAAGTTTCTCATATCCGCAGTGGAAAGCGCGCCAATTTATTTTGGCGCGTTTTTTTGTGTGTCTAAATACCGATAAAGTTTTAATCCAAAAAAAATTTCCTTTTTTAAAAAGTGTTTTGCACTTTATTTTTTGTTTTTTTTGTTTTTTTTGGGTTATTGTTTAAAATTTTTCTTGAAAATTCCACATTTTTATAATTTCATAAGTAAAAAACCAAAATATTGCCGAAAGACTCAGTCCAAAAACGGCGGATAAAGTTTCGGCAAGCGACTTCAAATATGAATTTTACAAAAGATACCCCCCGAGGTGAAATAGAGCGGATAATTCGCGAGACGGTTTACCGCGAAATGAACCTTCCCCTTCCAAGGCGCACGGAAGGCCCGAATCCGCTCGTGGTAAACGTAAGCGCGCGGCACGTACATTTGACGCAGGAAGCGGTCGAAGCTTTATTCGGCAAAGGATACAAACTTTCAGTGCATAAAAACCTGTACCAAGAGGGGCAGTTTGCCGCAAAGGAGTCGGTCACTCTCATAGGGCCTCGAAGCAGGGTGATTTCAAATCTGAGAATACTCGGCCCGTGCAGAAGCGCATGCCAAGTTGAGCTTGCGCTAACCGACGCCCGCGCGCTGGGCTTTGAAGTTCCAATCCGCAATAGCGGCGACACCAAAGGGACGCCCGGCTGCATGCTCATGGGGCCGGCGGGTTTTTACGAAATGCGCGAAGGCGTAATCCGCGCGGCGCGCCATGTGCATATGCACCCCGACGACGCAAAATTTTACGGCGTGCAAAACGGAGACTTTATGAAACTTAAAGTCTATGGCGAAAACGCCTCCATTTTTGAAAATGTGTTGTGCAGGGTCGATAAAGCCCTAAAACTCGAAGTCCATATAGATACCGACGAAGGCAATGCCTGCGACTTGGGGCCAACCTCTATATGCGAACTTGTAAAATAAAATTTTAAATCGAAAAATTGAAAGGCAAAATATGAGTCAATCACTCGGAATGATAGAAACTCGCGGATTCGCCGGCGCCGTGGAGGCGACCGACGCCATGGTCAAGGCGGCGGACGTAGAATTCGTGAAACAGGTGCAAATCGGAAGCGGATACGTCACCGTCATAGTGCGCGGGGACGTCGGCAGCGTCAAGGCGGCTGTCGAAGCCGGGACACAGGCGGCGCAGTCAGTCGGCGAGCTCGTCTGCTCGAACATAATCGCGCGCCCGCACGCGGCGCTGCTCGAAAAAATGGGCCTCTAATTTGAAAGGATTTTAGATAATATGAAACAGGCATTGGCAATGGTTGAAACAAAGGGCTTTGTAGCGGCTATGGAAGCCGCGGACGCGGCTCTCAAATCGGCGAGCGTTGAACTCCTCGGCTGGAAGAAAGTCGGCGGCGGGCTCGTTGCGATATTCTTTACCGGAGATGTGGCTTCTGCAAAAGCAGCCCTCGAATCGGCAGTTGACGCTGCTTCAAAAGTCGGAACTGTCGAATCGGCCGCAGTCATCGCGCGCCCCCACGAAGATCTCTCAAAGCTCGGCTGCTTCTAAGCTCAATTACGGCGCGCAAGGTGAAAAAAATCCTCATAGCAAACGTCGGCTCCACGAGCTATAAAAACACCCTTTTCGGAATATCCGAATCGGGGGAGTGCACGGAATTGTTCCGCTCGGGAATCGAGCGCGTGTCCGACTTTGAATCCGCGATAAGGGAGTCGCTTGAGGCTCTCGAAAAGGCGGGATTCTCGCCGGACAGCGTAGATGCCGTAGCCTTTAAGACGGTTTTGGGCAAAGACCTTTCCGGCCTGCGCGAAGCCGACGACAATGTGCTGGAGGCGCTGGAAGCTATGAGCTTTGTCGCACCCGCGCACAATCCGCCGTACGCGGCGGCGATTCGCGCCTTCAAGAAAGTTTTGCCGCGCGCGCGCCGCATAGCATTGTTTGAGACGTCTTTTTTCCAATGGGCCGCGCCTGAATGGAAGAGGTACGCCGTGCCGAAAAGCTGGGAGTCTGCCGGGATATGCCGCAACGGATTCCACGGGGCAAGCCACAAGTACGCGGCAGAACGCGCTGCGGAGCTGTGCGGGCGCCCAGATGCCGCGGAAAGCGCAAAATACCTCTACCAAAACAACGGCCGCGCGAAACTCGAAACTCCGTTCAGGCTCGTCAACTGCCATCTCGGAGGTTCTTCGTCGGTCTGCGGAATACTCGACGGCGCGGCGGTGGGCTCGAGCATGGGGTTTAGTCCGCAAAGCGGCCTTCCGCAAAACAACCGAGTCGGCGACTTGGATCCGTCGGTTCTGCCGTATGCTATGAGCAAGCTCGGAATAACGGCGGAGGAGGCTTTGCGCCAGCTTTCAAAGGAAAGCGGGCTTCTCGGAATAAGCGGTGTTTCAAACGACGCTCGCGATATAGAAAAAGCCGCCGCAGACGGCAACGCCGACGCAGCTCTCGCGCTGAATGTCTTGGCATATTCCGCGCGCTCATACATCGGGGCATTCGCCGCAAACCTCGGAGGGCTCGATGCCATAAGCTTTAGCGGGGGCATAGGGGAAAATTCCCCCCAAACGCGCGAGAAAATACTCGCACCGCTCGAATTTATGGGCGTAGTTGTCGACCGGAAAAAAAATGAGGCGTGCGTCCACAAAAAGGAGGGAATAATTTCATCTCACGAATCAAAGGTAAAAGTTGCGGTAATAAGCGCAAATGAAGAAATCGTAATCGCCCGCGAAGCCGCAAAACTTCTCTCAAAGACTTCAAAAATTTAAAATTCAAAAAAAAGGAAAACATCATGGCAAACGCAATAGGCATACTCGAAACAAAAGGACTAACCGCTCTCGTCAAGGGAGTTGACGCCATGCTCAAAGCCGCCAACGTCACCCTCGCGGGACAATATAAAGACGCAGGGAGCGCTTACGTTTCCGCGTACGTCACAGGCGACGTCGCAAGCGTCAAGGCTGCAATAGAGGCGGGCTCCGCCGCAGCGTCGGAAGTCGGCAAGGTTGTCAGCGTAGACGTCATCGCAAGGCCCCATGAGGACCTCTCCAAAACGGTTCTCGCCGCCGCTGCCGCCAAAGCCCCCGCTAAAAAATAAAAGCATTCCGCAACCATGTTTTTGGCGAAAGTAATAGGCAATGTCGTATCCTCGCAAAAGGACGACAAACTTACGGGCAACAAATTGCTCGTGCTTCGCCCGCTTACAATAGAGGGGGAAAATCCCCCGAAGTTTGCGGAGGGTAAAAACACCGTAGTTGCGGTCGATAACTGCGGCGCGGGTGTTGGGCAGCTCGTTTTGTTCACACAGGGCTCGAGCGCAAGGCAGGCGACTGGCATGAAAGAACTGCCTATTGACGCGGCTGTAATCGGACTCGTGGACAAAGTTGAGGCCCATTCTAAAAAAATATTCGACAAACAGTAAAATCCGCCGCGCAATCCGCGCGGCAAAAGGCATATTCAAATGAATTTGAATCTGGACGAAGAATCCATACGCAACATCGTGCGCGACGTCATCGGAAAGATGAACGGCGTTCAGCGCGCGCCTTCCCGGCCCGCAGAATTTCAGCAGTCCCTCGGAATTTTCCCTGACGGGGCATCTGCGGCGGCGGCCGCGCGTGAGGGATACGCGCAACTGTGCAAGGGCGGAATCGCGGCGCGCAAGGAAGTCGTGGACATTGTAAAGTCTATGACTGTATCCAACGCAAAAGAGTGGGGCGCCTTTGAATACAACGAAACTAAAATCGGCAGGCTTGAAGACAAGATAGGAAAACTCGAGATTGTAAAACTCGTCCCCGGCGTCGAATGGATAGCGCCCGACGCGTATAGCGGAGACAACGGAATAATGCTTGAAGAATACGCCCCGTACGGCGTAATCGGCGCGATAACTCCGGTCACTCACTCTGTTCCGACAATCGCGGGAAACATTATAAATATGGTCGCGGCTGGCAATGCCGTAGTGTTTAATCCGCACCCCGGCGGCGTTAAGAGCGCTGTTATGGCAATATCCGCATACAATGCCGAAATAGAGCGCCGCCTCGGCATCAGAAATTTGATTTGCTGCGTGGGCAACCCGACTCTCGAATCATACGAGGCGATTGCCAAGAGCGACGACGTTGCGATAATGTGCATAACGGGCGGCCCCGGAGTTGTAAAAGCCGCCATGAAGTCCGGCAAAAAATCCATTTGCGCGGGACCGGGTAATCCGCCGGTTATTGTTGACGAAACTGCCGACCCGAAAAAGGCTGCTTGCGACATAATAGCAGGCGGTGCTTTTGACAACAACCTTCTGTGCATAGGCGAAAAAGAGATTTTCGTCACCGAAGCCGCCGCGAGCGCCTTTATGCGCGAGCTCGAAAACAACGGCGCCGAACGCATATCTTCGGCCGCCCTCGACAGGCTTACAAGCGAGGTCTTTGAAAAGAAAAACGGCGGGTATGCGCTGCGCCGCGCGCTCGTGGGCAAAGACCCGCAAGTGCTCGCTCGTGCCGCGGGCGCTGAGATATCCCCAAAGACGAAAATGCTGTTTGCCGAGACCGACGCAAACCACCCGTTCGTAATCGAGGAGCAAATGATGCCGATGATTCCGGTGGTGGTCGTAAAGAACTTTGAGGAGGCTGTCCGCGCGGCGGCGAAAGCCGAGCGCAATTACAGGCATAGCGCGATTATCCACTCGCTCGACGTGACGAGAATGACCGAAATGGCGAGGGTTCTAAACACGACGCTGTTTGTTAAAAACGGTCCGTCAACCGCCGGGCTCGGGCTCGGAGGCGAAGGGTATTTGTCGTACTCGATAGCGACTGCCACGGGCGAAGGCATTTCAAATCCGAAAACCTTTACGCGCCGCCGCAGGTGCGTAATGGTCGGCAACCTGAATATATTCTAATATGGTAGTCGCCAAAATAGTGGGGAATGTGGTTCTTGCCTGCGCGCACCCGAGCGCGCTGCGCAACGCCCTTTTCCTCTGCCAGCCGCTCGACGAAAACGGGACTGAAATATCGGACCCGATAGTGGCCATAAGCCCGTTCGGCGGCGGAATCGGCTCGAAAGTGCTGGTTTCAACAGACGGATCTGCGGCGCGCGAATATGTCGGCGACCCAAACAGCCCAATCAGAAACTCGATAATCTGCATTATAGACGAAAAATGAAACTTGCAAAAGTCATAGGCAGAGTAGTTCTTTCAAAAAAAGACGAATCGCTTCCGAACGGATTTCTCGCGATTCTTTCACCGCTTCAAAAAAGCGCCGTTTATGGCTTGAACGCCGAAACCGCAAGCGCGGGCGAGCCTTTTAAGCTCGTTGCGTACGACTCAAACGGGGCGGTTCCCGGAGATACAGTTGCGTACGTTGAAGGGGCGGAAGCTACTGCGCCATTCGATTCTCCCGCGCCCGTCGATGCGTATTGCGTCGGAATCGTCGAAAAAATAAACTCAATTTACAGATAGATTTATGAAGAAAGTTTTTACAGCAAAAGACATAGCCGAACTAAAACGTTCAGGCGGCGCTCTTCCACCTGACGCTATTTTGACTCCCCAGGCAAAAGAGGTTCTCTCGGGCGGGGCAAAGATTTCCACGTCTGCGCCAGCGCCAAAGGCGGCAGCGGTTTCGGCTGTTGGCAGGAAAGAATATAAAATTCCCGAAAAGGAGTATAAATGGACTCCCGGAGGCGATCCCAAAACTCCGCAAGAGCTTGAAAAATTTTTCTTTTCACCGCAAATCCAGGCGTTGAAAAAGTTGATAGTAGACCTCGGCAGGCGTTCGTACGGCAAAAACTACAACGACGGAAACGGCGGAAATTTTTCTGTGAGGGTAGGCGACAATCTCGTTCTTTGCACGCCAACAATGATATCCAAAGGCTCAATGAGCGTTGACGACATGTGCTTAGTTGACCTCGACGGCAACCAGCTTGCCGGAAACCGCAAGCGCACGAGCGAAATTCTCGCGCATCTTGCGATAATGAAGCGCCAGCCCATGGCGAAAGCCTGCTGCCACGCCCATCCCCCGCACGCTACTGCGTTCGCAATATCCGGCAAAACCCCGCCGCGCTGCGTAAATCCGGAAACTGAAATTTTTATAGGGCAAGTGGGGCTTGCCGACTACGGGACTCCCGGCACACAGAAAATGGCCGACGCCGTCGGCGTATGCGGAATCGACCACGACTGCGTATTTATGGTCAACCACGGTGTAATGACCTGGGCAAACGATATCGAAACGGCTTTCTGGAAAATGGAAAACGTCGAGGCGCACTGCCACACTTCAATGCTCGCTTTCCAAATTGGCGGCCCAATAAAATTCTCTGAAAAAGACGCAAAGGAACTCGTAAAAATCAGGGACGCGATGGGAATGGTCCACCAGGACAGCCTTAAAGAATGCGGACTCTGCGATTCGTCCGACGATGCGCGCGGCTGCGTATGCGCCTCAAAGAGCACGGCTTCCGACGCTGGCTACGATTGCGAGGCCGAAAAGCTCGTGTCAAAAATAACAAATATGATAATTTCGGAGCTTAAAAAATGAAAGTTTCAATAATCGGAGGCGGCGGCCGAGTGGGAGCATGCGCCGCGTACGCGCTCGAATGCCAGGGGTTGGTGTCGGACATCCAGATAATCGACGCCAATGCCGATGCGGCGGAGGGCGAGGCGCTCGACCTTCTCCACGGCGCGGCTGTGCTCGGTGGACAGAGAATTTTCACTGGCTGCTACAAGCGCGCGGCAAATTCCGATATTTTTATAATAACTGCGGGGCTGCGCAGAAAGCCCGATGAAAGCAGGCTCGACCTCGTAAACCGCAATGTTTCGCTCTTCCGGCAAATTTTGGCTTCTATTAAGGAGGGCGGATATAAGCGTGACGCAATAGTGTTTGTCGTCTCAAACCCTGTTGATATCTTGACGTACATTGCGGAAAGGGAGCTCGATCTTCCTGGCGGGCATGTGATAGGGCTTGGCACAATGCTTGACACTTCCAGGTTCCGCTCGCTCATAGCCAAGGAGCTCAAAGTGCCCGCAAACCAAGTTAGCGCAATGATTCTTGGCGAGCATGGCGACTCTATGTTCCCCGTATGGAGCGGCGGCACTGTAAACGGGCTGCCCCTAAAAAGCTACAAAGGCTTCGACGTAAATTTCCAAAACAGGATATTTGAGCGCACGCGCTCGAGCGGCGCGGAAGTAATAAAGCGCAAGGGCGGAGCAGGCTGGGCGGTAGGGGCTTCAATAGCCGCTGTCGTAAAGGCTGTCGCGCTCGACACTCGCGAAATTCTTCCGATTTCCTCGGTTCAAAACGGGGCGTACGGCATAAGGGACGTGGCTCTTAGCGTGCCCACAATAGTTGGCAAAGACGGCGCGCAAAAAAGCGTGGAGCTCGAACTTTGGCCTGTTGAAATGCAGGGGCTTCGCAATTCGGCGTCGGCGCTGAAATCGACCCTCGCAAAGTGCCTCTAAGCCTGCCAGCCCCGCAAAAAGCGGGCAAGGGGGCATTTATATAAGGCGTGCATGGCTCTATAAAAAGTGTTGTGGCTTTCTTAGTGGGGGGTGCTGCAATGCAGGAAAAATTTTTCCATTAGCGCGGGTTTGGTAAATCGAATTTGGAACAATTTTGCCTTTGCATAAATAACGCGTGCCGGCACTCAAATAAAATATATAAGTATTCAAAAATTAAGTGCACAAATTTTTGCCGAGTGCAAACCTGCCAATGCGCACCCCATTAAGAAAAATAATATTTATGTAAATTTTATTCCTGTTTCTTGGGTGGGGATAAAAAAAATTTATATTCAGTAATCTTGCGCTCAGAATTTTTGAGAGAGGATAGGAAGTCATAAAATTTTTAGCGTCGGGCAATGCCGCTATTTTCATATTCTTTTTTCTGAAGGGATAGTGAAAGAGGAAAAAATACACGCGCAGATGCGGATTGGCAGTAAAAAATGAGAAGTAACGTAGAATTACTCCCGCCATTTTTTCGGACATTCGCCGCTTTGCGATATACTGAACTTGCGGTACTATTGGCGTTCATAAATATTGTAAAAAAAATTACCGCGAATTGCGCGTTTATGCGGCGGAATCAAGCATGCCTGTTAGCTTGCCATTTTTTTTCGGATTGCGGTAAAATTTATGTAAAAAATGTTATAGATTGGGCTGGGCTAATGTGAGGCTTTAAATAAAATATCCAGTGCGAAAAAAATTGCCCCATTCAAATTTATCATTAAAGAATAAATAAATGAAATACTCACTACCGCTTCACGCACTTGCTCTCATTGCAATAGTCGCGCTTTCTCCTTATTTGAATGCAAAACAAGAGGATGCCCTCGACGCCAAAAAAGAGGCGCTAATGTCCTACTTAAAGTCGGTTGCGGAATCGGATAAATATCTCAGCGGCCAACGCTGGAATGCTTCCGATTGGGAAAAATTAAGAGAAAAAACCGGCAAAACGCCCGCTATAATTTGCGTCGAATATTGCATTAGCGAAGGCAACAGAAAACTCGGAAAAAATGAAAAGCCCATACAGTGGGAAAAGATAAATCCAATAATAAAAAAGCATTGGGATACCGGCGGCATTGTTAGAATTACATGCCATTTCCCAAACCCATACAACGAGTCTTACGGTGGGCTTAGAACGAAGCTCGGAGACGACGCCGCTAAATTGCTCTCAAAAGATGATTCCCCCGAAAAAATGCGCTGGCTAAAAATGATAGACGATGTCGCAGAGGGAGTGAAAAATCTAAACGATCTGGGAGTGGTGCCGATATTCGGCCCAATGCACGAGATGAACGGCAAGTGGTTTTGGTGGGGAGCGTCGTTGTCGCCAAAATCGCAAAGGGCGCTGTGGAATCAGATATACAGTGAGCTTGAAAAGAAAGGATGCCGAGCAGTATGGCTAAACGCGCTTTCGCCAAGCCTTCCGATTGATGTCGAAAACGGCCCGGATTTTGATAAAATGGATATCATAGGCTGCGATGTGTACGGATATAAATCCGCGAAAAATCTGAAAGTCGTTGACGAAAAATACAAACTTGCGAAAGCCAAAGGCAAGCTATTTACGGTGTCAGAATTTGGCGCGTACAGCGCGCATAATCCGCGCCGCGACAAGGAGTTTGGAACGTACGATCTCGCCGAGTTGCCTAATTTGTTGGACAAACATTGTCCGCGCGCGTACGGCGTAGTATTTTGGTCGGGGCCATGGGGGATTCATGAAAGCTTAAACTCTGAAAAATTTATGAATAATCCGAAAATATTAACCCACGGGCAGGCAGAATATAGCGGGAAATAAATAAACTTGGAATTTTTAGCTCGCATTTTTAACCAAAATATGGAGAGTAGTATCTTTTAAAGCTCAGGTGGTGAAATTGGTAGACACACTGGCTTTAGGCGCCAGTGCCCGCAAGGGCGTAGGGGTTCGAGTCCCCTCTTGAGCACTATTTTTAAGCCCGCAATTGCAAACGCTTTGCGGGCTTATTTGTCTGATAAATAAAGCCTTCTTGCTATGTTCCCATATGCGCCGTATGCGCGTCCAATAGGTTTCTTTGGGTCAACACCAAAGTCAGTGGATTTTAATGAAAGACGCCGCATTGGACAAG
>URAJ01000049.1 GCA_900545715.1 uncultured Opitutales bacterium | reverse complement strand
AAATATTTCCCAAAAAATATCGACCACCCGCGCACTCCCATTTCAGAAAATTTGCACGCGTATTTATACAGCGCATAATCGACAAACGCCCTGAACGGCTCTATTGCGTCGTAAACGAGCGGCGTATTTTTATAGTATGTCTTGTGGTTGACTCCCAACAGGCTGTTTAAGCCTGATACTATAAGGCTCCTATGGATTATCCCGCCCATTATCCCGTATCCGTAATCCAATAGCGCATTTATCGGAGACGCCCCGCTCCCCGGCTCCCTATTTCCCCCGCCCTCCCCCAGGCGGGGAAAATAGTTTTTCCAGTATTCCCTTGCGCAAAGGGACTCGTTTAAACCGCGGCGGCAGCCCTGCGCCATTTCATGCAGCCGCGAATCTTTGACGTCCATTCCGCCAAGGCACGCGGCGCAATTTTCAATTTTAGCGCACAGCAGCCTGCGCCATATTGCGGCGTTCAGGTTTTTATTGCCGGCGGACTGGTTGAGAACTACGCGGGCGTCGTATGTTCTGCAATTCGGAACGCTTATCCCTACGGGCTTGTAGTTTTTGCAATGCAGTATTATTGCGTCGTTTGCCAATATGCTTGAAAAAACCTCGCCGCTTATTGACACCCCGCCCGCAACTATCACTACCGCGCGCAGGTCTTCTATCGCTATCTTTCCGAGCACGGCGCCGTCCTTCTTGCAGACGAGCAACCCGCGCTCTTTCGACAGCTTGCAGCCGTACTCCGATATGTGCAGGATATGGTAGCTCATAGCTCGCTCAAATCAACGCGCCTCATGCCGGCTCTCATAAGGTAGTTTATATTTATAGGGTTTCTCTTTTCCCCGTCCGCATTTGTCAATACGCATTGGTTATCGCTACGTATCGTATTAACCATATATCTTCCGGCGGGGAGAATGAAGTCGCCCTTGTCGTTGTAAACGTCGCCGACATCCACCGTGCAGTGGGAATTAAACATTCCGCATATCCTCTTTTTCTTGGGATTTGCATTCAACGCCGCCATCACGCCGGCCTTCGAGGCATGGACATATACGGGCTCGACATAATACTTGCCGTCAACTGACTCCCATATAACCTGTCCCTTGTGTCCGTCGCCCTTTCTGTACGCGCCGCAGCCGTCTTTGGACAAATCCTTGTATTCATCGGCCTCTCCGTAGTAAACAAGAACTCTCATTACGCGGGCTCCCAATCCGCTTTTCGACGGTAGCCTGACTTCTTCGCACCACTTGCGCCATGCGGATTCGTCAGGATTTGTCGCGGCAAATTCCCCTATCATCTTGCGGATTTGCGGGTTTATTATCCCCTTCTCTTTTTTATCGACGAGCTTTATGAGAGTCGGAATATCGAACACAGGCTTCAAGCCCGACTTGTACGCCAAGTCCACGAGATTGTTGCGCTTTACCATGCACGCCTTTCCGCCGATTATCCGCTTTGAATATATGCCGTCTTCGAGGCGCGGCTTTTTCGGCGCCACGTCCATGGGCATTATCTTGTCGAGATAGCTTTTGAAAAATTCCCTTGCAGCCTTTTCGCTCCTCAGTTTTTCCGGAAGTATCTCGCCGAGCTTGGCGCGCCTTGAATCCACGCCTGTTGGCGCAAAGCATAGGCACATTGCGTCGAGCGCATGGTGCTTCTTGTTTTTCCGGTTCTTCTTTTCGAGATCTTCGCTGAATTTTAAAAATTCCTCGAAAGACAAATTTTCACTTTCCGCCGCCGAATTGTGCAGAATCCTGTCGAGCCCGTAAAACTTGCGTATTCTCGAAGTGAGGGCGCCGGGGACTGTAAAGACGCGCTTCGTCCCGCTGAGTCCGCCGAATTGAAAGCCGAAATGCATGCAGACTATCTTCTGGGCAAGCTTTGCTATATGCGCGGTTTCCGCCAGAGCCGTATATTTTTCCACAAGCTCTTCGGCGTCTTTTTCAAGCAGCAGGCGGCAGCGTTTTTTGCCGAGAGCCTTGGCGCATGCGTTGACCCTGTCCGTGTACGACGCCCATTCTTTAGCGTCGGAGGAGAGCCACTCGTACGGGGTTTTGTCGCCTTTTAGCTTGTTTGTCTTTTCGCGGGTGATTACGTAGTTGTACTGCGCGTCCGGACCGCCCCTGCTGCGCGGCACTATATGCTCTATCTCGAGCGTTGCAAGCTCGCTCAGCGGCAAGGCGTCTCCTGTGTAGAGGCAGATTCCGTTCTGCTTTCTGTACAGTTCCATTTTAAGGAGCAGATTGCCGCCTTTGAATCCGTGCTCGTCGAGGTCTTTGGCAATCCTCATTTTTTCCTCGGCGCGCTTTTTCATTGCAATGCGCATCTCCTTCTTTTCCTTTTCGCCCATGAAGTCGTCCCTGACAAATTCGAGCACGACTTTATCCGGAACTCCGTACTTCGACTCTAAAAATTTTATCCTCTCGAAAAAGAAAGTGAGCCTGTGGCGCACGATGGGATTGTTCTGGGAGCCTATGAGCTTGTTTATTTGCGCGTCTGGGTCGGGGAAAACCGCGTTTGCAAACTGGTACGTTTGTACGTCGGGTATGAAAATGCCGCCCCACGGGCAGTCGCCCATAAGCTTTATAAAATCAAGATCGGACGAGACTACGCCCTTGTTTTTATCGGTGTTGGAAATTTCAGAAATTTTCCTACCGTAAAATTCACGCGGCGGCATTCCGGAAAATATAAGCTCCTTCAAAATCTCCATTGCCGGCCTTGAAAACGACGCCCGCCCGCTTTCCTTTGGGGGCTCAATTTCGGCATAGTCGTCACCAAGGGCGGTTGCCGATATTGATTTCAAAAATTTTTTCATGGCGGTTTTCGTCATCTTATACTTCGCGCCGGCGGCAATTTCAAAAGCCTTTTTAAACTCTTCAAACGTAAGCTGCTCTATGTTGGAGTTTCTAAAAAAGCGCAGATTCAACAGCTTCAATGCGAGAGTGACTTCGTAATAAAGCAGGTCTTTTTCGTTTCTGGCTTCGTTAAGCGGCCTTATCTTGCATACGTTCATGCGCGGAATGAGCCTGCATTTGTCGATTATCCTGTTATCAAAGCGCGGGACTTTCTGTCCGAGGGCAGTCCAGTCGCTTTCGGCGCCGCGTTTAAGCCCGAATTTTTTTCTCATATTCCCGTAGTATGAGGCGTACGGTGTTTCGGAGACTCCGTACAATATGAATTTCGCCCTGCCTTTCAGTTTCGGAAAGAATTTTGCAGCCGCCTCGACAAGGCATTCAAATTCCCTTTCAACGTATTTGCGCGCGATAACGTAACTTTTTGCCTTTTGCGCGCGGCAGTCTATGCGCACCTCGACCCTCGTCGGGTTTTCCGGAGACCACAATCCCATTTTGTACGCTTTAAAAAAACACGGGAAGTCGTACTTTTCGCCGTCGGCGAAGCTTTCAAAGAGTTCGGATTTTTCCTTCTCGTACTGGGAGAGCTTTTGGGCGTAGTCGTCATCATCCTTTTTTGAGGATTTTTCTTCGGCTTCGCCCCACGGGATATTTTCGTCGTACCCGCGTTTTTGAATGGCGGAATTTAGCGCCTTGAATACCTGCCAGCCTTCGAGTTTTTCGCCAAGCAGAAGTTTGCACCGCAGCGCGATGCTGTTGTAGCAGACATCTTCGCCGCTGGGCGGAAATTCGCGCTCGAGGCGCTCGTCGCCCTTTGAGATTAGCTGCCACTGCCCGTCCACAATGCCCACTTCCCTCCGCTTTAAGATTTCAACGCCCGTTCCCTCGAGGCATTCTTCAAGCCATTTTTCGCGCGCTTTATGCGCTTTTCTCGTGCGCATTTGCCTGCGTGCAAGGGCTGCGGTTTTAATTTCCCCGAATTCCGGATCCAACAGCACGGAGGCAATATGCTTGAAGTCGCCGCCTATGCGCACGGCCTCGCCGAGAGAGCCTTTTCCGATGTCAAATCCCCAAACGTGATTATTTTTTTCTTTTTCCATATTTTTATTAAATTCTTTGTTATTATTGAAATATTTGCAATGGGAACAAAAATCAACGATATAATATCAAATCATATCGTTTTTATAGATTTGAAGCTAATTTTTTAATATTTTAATTTTTATATTTTCGTATTTTTTTAAAGCACCAAGATATGCAGGGCCCCGCAATAATCAGCTATACGTAATTCCCGCAACCTAAATGGTAGGCCAAAAGCCTCGCTCCATTTTATATTAGTTTAAGTGATTCCGCTAATATAAAAATAATATATTGCGCGCGCCCTGCCGCGGGCAAACTTTGGAATATTATTTGCTGAAAATAAAAATCGTAAACTTCTTTTGCGCGCCGGGGAAATTTATAAAAATTTTTACGAAAAAACCGTCCTTTGAATTTGCGCAAATTAAATTCGTTTTAAACACATTTTATTTCGCATAAAAAATCGCTTCTTACAAAAAAAAACGCGAACCCTTATGGATTCGCGTTTTCAAAATGGTCGAGGTGAGAGGATTCGAACCTCCGGCCTCTACGTCCCGAACGTAGCGCTCTACCAGGCTAAGCTACACCTCGCATTTTTATCCAATCTAATTTGCGAATTTTACGCGCAAATACAAGCTTATTTTTCCTATATTTTTTTTGCGGCTTCCCCGCCTGCATTCTCAGGGATTTCCCTGTATTTATAAAAGCATAATGGCAGAGTCAGCACTTGGCTTGCAATAAACAGAAAAAACCAAAACCACCCTCCGTCTATAAAGCCGTAGGCGTGCAGCCCAACACCCATCAGGTTGACCCCAAACCAAGCCCACGCGGCAACTATATTGCCCACAACAGCCAGTCCCAAAAATATCCTGTCGCTGCACAGCCTCATGCACTTTGCGTGTATCGCAACAGCAGTCCACAATACAGTCATCAGCGCCCCGTTCTCCTTGGGGTCCCACCCCCAGAAGCGCCCCCAGCTCATGTCGGCCCATATTCCACCGAGCATCGTCCCGCCAAACGTAAACATCAACGCAAAGCATAATACCGCGTACACGGTCTTTGCCGTATCGCCGGTAAGCTCGCCAAAATTCCCGCGCGAAAATATATTTGATACAAGCCTCGCCTGCGCTATAAATCCCGCCAAAAATATTCCGCAATACCCAACCATTATCGTAACCACATGCGCCGTAAGCCAAAAATTGGAATTCAATACGGCCCTCATCATTCCCATCGTATCCCCGCTATACGGCAAATTTATCGCCACCAATAGCGACATCAGCCCGCATATGCTCGCCGCCACCCCAACAGAAAGATACTTTTTCTTTAAATATATGTATACGCCTATCCCGGCTGCAACTGCCCCAGTAAATACCAGCGACGAATACAGGTTCGTCACCGGCGGGCGCATCTGTATGTACATTCTCAAAATTATACCCAATATTTGAAGCCCCGCCGCGGACGCCATAAATACGCTCCCAGCCAGTTTCAGAGCCTCCCCGCGCGTCGAAAATATCCGAGAAAGCCCGAACGCCGCCAGCGCAAACATGTATAATATAAATCCACCAAAAAACGGCGACATCGCATTGGCAAAATTCTCCACCTTCAACCTCAGCCACGACACCCCGCCGGATTTCGACAATATCCCGTTTATTTCACCGAGCGCCGCATGCGCCGCTTCTCTGTCTCCCCCAGCTATCGCATCGCAAGCGCGCGCGTACAATTTTGCCAAGTTGACCGACATATCGGAAGCCTTCCTGTCGAGCATTACCTCAGCGGGCGTCGCGTATCCGCTCCCGGTGTTTATGGAATTTATAGAAGCGTCGGGATACGCGTTCTCAAAGCCTGCAACATCGCGGTAGTACGATAGCATTGTCGCCGCCCGCGACAGTTTAGACTCCTCAGGCGCGCGATTTTTCTCCTTCGCAGATTTCAGCTCCTCAGAAGCCTCTTCAACCGCCGCTCTCCAGTCTTCTATTCCCTTTACAGCAGATTTCTGCCCCGGAACTTTAACCGCAAACGAATTTACCGCCGTCGCATAAGCCACCCCTTTTTCAAGAGCCTCGGCGCACGCCGCCGCAAGCTCCGCATTTCCGTCGGAAGCCGCCGCCTTCTCGACTTGCCCGTAATGCTTCGCGAGGTCGTCGTATGAATAGTATCTGCCCTCCACTCCGAGTATTTTTTGCAGGTCCCTGTTGTCCGTGCGCATTATCTTTTCGGAGGACAGCCCGCCCGCTTCCGCGGATAGCCGCCAAAGCCATTTGGATGATGATATTTTCCCGTCGGACGTACTGGCGGACGCCTTGCCGCCGAGAGATTTCAGCACGTCGGCCGACGCGCTCGACACCGGCATCACGCGCCCCGCCTTCAATACCGGAAGCTCCCCAAAGCTTGGTCCAATCAGAGAGTCGTACAGGGGATCCCCCATAAAAACCTGCCACACCGCAAGCGGTGAAAACGCCACCATCACAGAAATCAGCACGCTTATGGAAAACGCGTATCTATTCATCGTAAATTTTTCTCCCGCGCAAAAAGCCTTGGTATAAACATTATCGCCATTCCGGCGAACGTCGCCCCCACAGCAAGCCACGGCAGGAGCCTCGCCGGATTGCGCACTGCCGCAAGCACGCTCGTCTTCCCTCCGTCGCCGTACGACATCTGGTAAAATGTCCAGCCGCCGAACGATCCGGGTGAATTCATAGACACTACCTGCTCCACTCCGCTATCGCCGCGCTTGAACTCCACTTGGCTTGAAAAGCTTTTCGGCGTCGAGCTCGAATCCCATTTTTCCATGGAGAATTTTACGAGCTTCACTTTGAACGGCAGCTTCATAATGCTTCCCGCCGAACCGTTTTTAGCCCCTACGAGTATTGTGCCTGACTCCGTCCCCTCCCGCAGAACCATAGAGCCTTCCACCCTCATATAGTATTGTAGAACTCCGGATATTATAAGCAGGACGAGCGACACGTGCGCTATCGACGCTCCGAAGCCATAGAGCCCTCCCCTCACATATCTCCATCCGCTCGCAAGTATGTTCACCGCGGCGAGCAGACCGACCGACGCCCCGCCTAAAAGCGGAATTTTTATAAAGCCGAGCGTCGCCACGCAGAAAAAGCTCTCAAAGTATTTTGCCTGCGCCGCCGCAACCCCTATTTCTTTTTGGGCGAGGGTCGCTATAAAAACGAGCAAAGTCGCGTACGCCATTATTCCGACGGCAAGCCGCCTCGAAGACGCCACCGCGTACATCAGTTTTAACAGCGCCGCTTTCATTGAATCAAACATTGAATCTGAACAGGGCTACGTCGCCGTCCTTGAATTGGTAGTCGCGCCCTTCGAGCCTGTACGTGCCCGCCTCGCGCGCCTTATGCACGGAGCCTGCCGCCATTAGGTCGTCGTACGAAACCACTTCGGCCTTTATGAATCCCCTCTCGAAGTCGGTGTGGATTACGCCGGCGCATTGGGGGGCTGTCATTCCCTTTACGAAAGTCCACGCCCTAACTTCTTTTTCGCCCGCAGTAAAATAGCTCGCAAGGCCGAGCAGATCGTATGTCTTTTTTATCAACTCGGACACCCCGCTGTCCTCAGCTCCAAGCTCCGCAAGGTATTCTTTCGCCTCGTCGGGCTCGAGCGACGATAGCTCTTCTTCGAGCCGCGCGCAAATCACGCAAGAGTCGGCGTCGTGGGAATTTTTTGCGAATTCCCTTACCTTTGCGACGTACGCGTTTGACGCCCCGGCGTCGCCTATGTCGGACTCCGCCACATTGCACGCGTATATCACGGGCTTGGAGGTCAACAGAAAATACGATTTTATGCGGGCGGCGTCCTCCTCAGAGACGTCGGGCAGCGTTATTGCGGGTTTTCCCTCGTTTAGGTGCGCTATCAGGCGCTTGAGCAGCTCCACGTTTTTTATCGCCTCTTTGTCCATTCCCTTCGCTTTCCTTGCATTGTTGTCGAGCTGTTTCTCGCAGCTTTGCAGGTCGCTTAGAACGAGTTCCGTAGTGATAATCTCTATGTCTCGAACAGGGTCCACAGAGCCCATGCTGTGCAAAATATCGTCGTCGTCGAAGCAGCGCACGACATGCACAATCGCGTCGACTTCCCTGATATTCGCCAAAAATTTGTTTCCGAGCCCCTCCCCTTTGCTCGCCCCCGCGACGAGGCCCGCTATATCGACAAACTCGACTGCCGCCGGGATTATCACGTTTGTTTTGGATATCTCTGCGAGCGGCTTGAGCCTTTCGTCGGGCACTTCCACAACCCCTATATTCGGTTCTATCGTGCAGAACGGATAATTCGCTGCCTCCGCCTTTCTGCTTCTCGTGAGGGCGTTAAACAGAGTGCTTTTGCCCACGTTGGGCAGACCTACTATTCCGGCTTTTAACATTTCTTTTCCAATAAATTTGCGCCGTTAAAAAAGCATGCCGGCCCTCCGGGCGGCGCACCGCGGAAGACCGGCTGAAATACTTGCGCCTAATCGCGCGGGCCGTATTCCAAAGTTTTGCCCGCGTATTTTACGCTTACATGGTTTTTGCGGTCGGGGCGCGCCGATTTTTCGGTGTGGCCTATGACGCGCGCCTCCACCGCGTAAGATTCGGCTATATCAATAACCTTCTTTGCGTCGGACTTCGAGCAGTACACTTCCATTCTGTGCCCCATGTTGTAAACTTCAAACATCTCTCTGTCGGAAGTCCCGCTCGCCTTTTGTATCGCTTTGAAAATCGGCGGTACGTCCATCAGGTTGTCTTTTACAAAGTGGACTGACTTTCCGAAGCGGACGCACTTTGTCTGCCCGCCGCCTGAGCAATGGACAAGCCCTTTTATCAAACCGGGGTGCTTCTTCATTATTTTCATAATCACGGGCGCGTATGTGCGCGTTGGCGAAAGAAGCGCCTGAGCTATCGTCATGGACGAGCCTTCAAGCTTGTCCTCGAGCTTGTATGGGCCGCAATACACGAGTTTTTCGTCGACGCCCGCATCGAACGTCTCCGGATATTTTTCGCGGTAGTACGGGCAAAGGATGTCGTGGCGGGCGCTCGTTAGGCCGTTTGAGCCAATGCCGCTGTTTTCGGAATCCTCGTAAGTCGCCTTCCCCGCCGACGACAGGCCGACTATCGCTAGCCCGGGCTTTATTTTGTCGCCCGCAATTACCTTGTCGCGCCGCATGACAGTCACCGCGCAAGAGTCAACCACTACCGCCCCGGTTAAGTCCCCGACGTCCGCCGTTTCCCCGCCGCCTGAGTATATTTTGACCCCAAGCCCCCTAAGCTTTTCCATAAAAGCTTCGGAGCCGTTTATTAGCTCGGCGAGCGCGTCGCCGCCAAAATTTCTCGCATTGCGGTTTACGGTGTTTGACAAAAGTATGCGCTCGCACGCCCCTATGCAGAGGAGGTCGTCTATATTCATCACTATCGAATCCTGCGATATCCCCCTAAAAACAGAGGCATCGCCAGTTTCTTTATAGTAAAGATACGCTATTATAGACTTCGTTCCGCTGCCGTCGGAGTGGATAACATTGCAGCGGGTTTTCGAGCCGGTCAGGTAGTCTTCGGTAATCTTGCAAAACGCCCCTTTGAAAAGCCCCGGATCGAGCCTGTCCACTGCCGCGTGGACTTCCTCTTTGCCGGCCGAGACTCCCCTCGCGGCGTACCTTCCTTTTGTTTTGTCGGATTTCATTTCCTTAAATATTTTTTAAAATTATGCGCCCACAAATTTAGAGAAAAATTCTTTTAAGTCTGCGTAGTCGCGCGCCACGGGCAGGTCAGGATTTTCGGCCGCGAATTTTTCGGTAGGCTTAAACAGCACGGCGTTGTCGGCCGCGCGAAGCATGGAGAGGTCGTTGTACGAATCGCCCGTAGATATTACCTTAAAGTTCAGGGAGCGGAACGCCTCGACAGCCTTGCGCTTTTGGTCGGGCATTCTGAGGCGGTATCCGGACACCGCTCCGTCGGGAGATATCTCAAGCTCGTGGCAAAAGAGAGTCGGATAGCCAAGCTTTGCCATCAGCGGCGACGCAAACTGCTCGAAAGTATCCGACAGTATCACTGTGCGCGTCTTGGATTTCAGCCAGCCGATAAATTCACCCGCGCCGTCGAGGGGCTCGAGAGTTGAAATTACCCGCTTGATGTCCGCGAGCTTTACGCCCTTGTCGGCGAGTATTCCAAGACGGTAGCGCATTAGCTTGTCGTAGTCGGGCTCGTCGCGCGTTGTGCGGCGGAGCTCCGGTATTCCCGCTGCGTCGGCGAACGCTATCCATATTTCAGGAACGAGTACGCCTTCGAGATCGAGCGTTGCGAGATTCATTTCTTTGCCTTTTCGTATTTAAGTTTACATTCGCGGAGCATATACAAAGTCCGCCTCCTTCGCGTTGAAGGACGACGTGTGCAGCGGCTTTTGGCTGTTGGTCTCGGTGTCCACTACAAAAAGCTTGCGGGTGTCGCCCGCGGACTTTGTGCATATTAGGTGGCGTCCGTCGTTGAGCCATACTGCGCCGGAAGTGTTTTCGCCGGAAGTCACCCATTTTGAAGAGCGCGTGGAAAAGTCGTACACTGCAACTTGAAAGCCTTTGCCAACCGCCGCAGTGAACGCTATCTTATTAGCATCGTACGGATTCCATGCAGGCTCTGAGCAATAGCCGCTCATGCGGGTGTTTACGCGCTGCATTTTTCCGCCGGAGGACGATATTGTATAAATTTGAGGCCCCCCCATGGTGTCGCTTGCAAAGACGATTTTTGAGCCGTCGGGCGAAAAGCACGGGGAGCTTTCCGTCGCTTTCGTATTCGTTATTCTTTTAAAGCCGCCGCCGGAAGCGTTTGCCGTCCAAACTTCGGCATTTCCGCTTGAAGTCAGCACCACAGCGACTTTTGAGCCGTCGCGCGAAAACGAGCCGCCCGTATTGCTTCCCCTGTACGAGGCAAAGACCTTGCGGGTATTTGCGGCGAGATCGACCGAGTACAAGTCCATAAAGCCCGTCCTAAAATATCCGGTGTATATTATGCGTTTGCCGTCGGGCGAAAAATGGGGCATGAGGGAGTCGGACTTGTCGCGCGTTATTGAGCGCACATTTTGGAAAACCATGTCCGAGACGCATATTTCCGACGTTTTCCAGTTGTCCGGCGAATATGAAAACGCGATAGTCCCCGCAAAGAAGCCCGGCGAGCGCAATGTGCGCATAACCGCCGCGTCGCACGCCTTCATTAAGGCCTTCAAGGTTGTGGGCGCTGAGCAAACTTGCTCGTGCGATGTGCCTTTTGTTATAGTGAGCTTTACTGCATTGGCGCCGTGAGGCGCGAAATCGAACACGAACTGGGCCCTTGATGCAGGCGTTATTTTGTAGCTGCCGTGCAAGTTGAATGCGCGTTTGGCAAGAGCCGCCATATTTGCGTCGGGAGAGGTTATCGCGACGGAATAGACGGGCACGTTTAGGCGGGAAGTTTGCGTTTTAATAGTCCCCGCGTCGATATGCGACTGTCCGAAAGCCGCGGCGGCTGCCGCTAGCGGCGAAAGTATGGCGATAAAGGTTCTTCTTAACATATTGTTTCGAGTATCTTTAAAAGCGCGCGCTTTTCAACATCTTTTTAGCGTTCCGCGATTTTTTATCGCCCGCGCGCAAAAAATAAAAATTTTTTAATATACGGACAATATAAAAACAGGCGCGAAACAGTGCAAAATCGTTTTCAAGCAAAACCTTGACTTTTTTGGCACTGCCCGGGCGCAATGCGCGTTTTGGGCGCGTGCGGAGAGAAAAGCGGCTCAATGCGCTTTTGCGCATTCAGCGGTTTTTTTAAGCATTACAGGCGGTTTTCGAGCGATATTTTTGAGCGGAGGGCAGACATTTCTGCGCGCACAAAAAACAGAGTCGCAACAAACGCGCTGAAATCGCTTATCGGGAAGCTCGCCCACAATCCTCCGAGCCCGAACAACCGCGGCAATAGAAACATCGCCGGCACGAGGAACAGTATCTGGCGCAATATCGTCACAAAAATCGACACAGACGGGCGCTTTATGGATTGAAAGTATCCGGAAGTCACTATGTTAACCCCGATAAACGGCATGCCCGCCACCATCAGCCTCAATGCGGCCTCGCCCGTAGAGAGCAGATGCGAATCCTCACCGAGAAATATTTCAAAAATTATGTCCGGGAAGAGCTCCGCGACTGCGAATCCAGTCACGCAAATGGCAGTCGCAGCCCCAAGCGCCCTTGAAAACGCCCTGCGTACCCTCTTAAAGTTTTTAGCCCCCCAGTTGTATCCGATAATCGGCTGTATTCCCATACTTAGCCCCACTATCGGAAGGAAGAGGAACGTTATGACTGTCGTGCACACCCCAATGACTGCGAGCGCCGACTCCGAGCCGTAGGAGCGCGCCTGCATTACAAATATCGACACCGAAAACGCCGCGCAAGCTTGCAATATGAACGACGGCGAGCCCGCCGCCCCCATCTGCTTCAAGAGCTTTTTAAACGGCCTCATATTCGACAGCCTTATTCTTAGAAAATTCTTTCCGCTGACATAGTATCCCAAAACCCACGATGACGCGCACGCCTGCGCAAGCACCGTCGCAATCGCGGCTCCTCGCACACCCCAGCCCCATTTAACGAGGAACAGCCAATCGAGGAATATATTGGTAAGCCCGCCAATTATTATGGTGGTCATGGCGATTACCGGCCTTCCCTCCGCCCTGACCAGATTGTTCATTCCGAACGATATTTTATCGAAAATAAGCCCCCCGATTATTATGGAATAATACGCGCATGCGTCGGGTAAAATTTTCGGCGTTGCCCCGAAAAACGACAATATTTGGGGCATAAAAGTAAGCGTTATCGCCGCGACAACCACATAGAAAGCTATGAAAAGGAAGAACGCCTGCCCCAAAAATTTTTCAGCCGCCTCGCGCTTCCCCGCCCCGAGGCAAATTGAAATCATTGTCGCGCTGCCGTGCCCGATTGTCATCGCAACCGCCAGCAGGAAGAGGGTCGGCGAAAAGCATACGGTAATTGCCGCAAGCGCCTCCTCGCCGCACATTCTGCCAACGAATATTCTGTCGGCGACGTTGTACGAGGCGTTGACAACTGTCGAGAGCATCGTCGGCATCGAATATCGGATAATAAGCTTCGATATCCGCTCCGTGCCGAGAGCGTTTACATGTCCGGCATCAATGGGCATTTTTAATTACGCCAAGACCTTAAAAAATATTCTCTTTCCGGCTTGGACTACCGTGCATTCTGCCGGCCGAGCCACCGAGGCGTATGGGTCGGACACTTTTTGGGAGTCGATTTTTACGGCGCCTTGCTCGATTAGCCTGCGGATTTCCTTCTTGCTTGGGAAGAAATTCGTGCGCGCCATAATGTCGGCGAGCTTGCATTCTTCGCCTTCGGCTACCTCCGCCCACTTAAATTCAGGCATTTTCTCTGGGATTTCGTTTTTTGAGAATACTTTTTCAAAATTGTCGAGCTCCTCCGCGGCGCGCTCCTCTCCCGCGAATTTTGCGACGAGAAGCCGCGCGAGATTTTTCTTGCATTTCATTGGGTGTTGGGCGCGCAATTCCTCTATTTTCGACGGGGAGTACAAGAGCAAATAGCGGTAGTACTTCCACATTGTCTCGTCGCTTATGGACATTATTTTGCCGAACATCTGGCGCGGGTCGTCGTTGAAGGCGATGTAGTTATTGTAGCTTTTAGACATCTTCTTTTCGCCGTCGAGCCCAACGAGCAGCGGCATTGTGATGACCGCCTGCCCTACGATACCCCTCTGGCTTTGCAGATCGCGGCCTACGAGGTTGTTAAAGAGCTGGTCGGTTCCGCCGAGCTCGACGTCGGACTCCACCATGACGGAGTCGTACCCCTGCACGAGCGGGTAGAGAAATTCCACTATGGAAATCGGAGTTTTGGTGGCGTACCTCTTGGCGAAGTCGTCGCGCTCTAGCATTCTGGCGACAGTCATTTTGCGCGCGAGCTCGAGCGTGTCGCCAAACGACATCTTTGAGAACCATTCGCTGTTGCGGTGGACTTCCGTTTTCGATTCGTCCAAGACTTTAAACGCCTGTTCAAGGTAGGTTTTGCTGTTTGCCTCGACTTCTTCGGGCGTCAGGACGGGGCGCAGGGCCGATCGGCCGCTCGGGTCGCCTATGCATGCGGTGTAGTCGCCTATTATAAGGACCGCTTGGTGGCCCAAGTCCTGAAACTGCCGCATCTTATTAAATACAACCATGTGGCCGAATGTGAGGTCGGGGCGGGTCGGATCTACGCCCAATTTGACTCTCAATTTTTTGCCTTCGGCAAGTTTCTTTTTCAAATCGTCGGCGCCGATAAACGTATCGGCGTTTTGAGCAAATATTTCGAGCTGGTTTTCCATATAAAAAAATTTCCGCCCATTTTATCTCCCGCAAAAATAAAATGGCAACACTTTTGTTGCCGTCGGCTAACGCAAATAAAATCAAAAAAATCTGGATTTACGTCAAAAAATTGCGATAATAGAAGACAAGTTGGGAGGTTATGATAAAAACTTCCGGCTTCCTCGGCGGCGCGCATACTGCCAACGCGTGAAATATTGCGCTGTTTGCCGAAGCCGGCGGAAGGGAAAACGCTCTCATAAAAAAAACGCGCGCATTGCGGAACGCCGCCGAATTTGGCGGGTCGGAAGTAAGCGCGCAAAATAATTGCCGCAATCGAGCGGCAAAACACCAAGTTATGACAAGACACAACGTAATCAGCATCATAATGGGCGGAGGACGCGGCACGCGCCTCTACCCGCTAACAAAATACCGCTGCAAGCCGGCAGTGCCGCTTGCCGGCAAATACAGGCTCGTCGATATTCCAATAAGCAACTGTATAAATTCGGGCTACGACCACATATACCTGCTCTCGCAGTTCAATACGGCGTCTTTGCACAAACATATCCAGCAAACCTACAAATTCGACTCTTTCGGGCAGGGATTTGTCGATATTCTCGCGGCCGAGCAGACCGACGCCGGCGGAGACTGGTACCAGGGCACCGCCGACGCAGTCCGCAAAAATATGCACCACTTTGAACGCCACCACGGCGAAAATTGCTATTATCTGATTCTGTCCGGCGACCAGCTCTACCAGATGGACTTTACAAAAATGGTAAACGCCCACATAAGGGACGGCGCAGATATTACAATAGCAGCCAAGCCAATGCCGCGCTCAGAAGCTCCGAGTCTCGGCGTAATGAAGGTCGACCAAAACTTAAACATAGTCGAATTTGCCGAAAAGCCGAAAGATCCGGCTGTGATAGACTCGTTCCTCGTCGACAAGAGCGTAATATCCGATATCCCCAATCCCGATCCCGCGGGATATTGCATGGCCTCAATGGGCATATACGTATTCTCCCAAAAAGTCCTCGAAGAAGCCATGAGCGGAACTGAAATGGACTTCGGCAAGGAAATAATACCCGGAATGCTCGGCAAAAAGAAGCTTTGCGCCTACGTGTTTAACGGCTACTGGGAAGACATCGGCACAATACGCTCGTTTTTCGACGCCAATTTGGCCCTGACGGACGACGTTCCCCCGTTTGATTTCTACAAGAAAGGACGCACGGTTTACACCCACAGCAGATTCCTGCCCGGCGCGAGGATTTTCAACAGCCACATAGAGCGCTGCGACATCTCAGACGGCTGTCTGATACGCAGCGCCACGCTCGAGCGCAGCATTGTGGGGGTCCGCTCCATTATAAAGGAGGGAACATATATGAAAAACGTTATAATGATGGGCGCCGACAATTACGATTTCAACAGCTCCGAGAAATATCCGCGGCTCGGCATAGGCAGAAACTGCCATATTGAAAACGCAATCATCGACAAAAACGCCTCGATAGGCGATAACTGCAATCTGTCTCCCGAAGGCAAACCCGACAAATGGGAAGCCGAGGGCTTGTACGTCCGCGACGGAATACTCATAGTCACAAAGAACGCAGTAATCCCTCCAAACACTTCGACCTACAACATGTAGTTTTTTTCAAAAATTGCGCCCTTGCCGATTGCGGTTCAAGGGCGCTTTTTTTATGGGCGCACAGAGAAAAACCCGCGCAGCTTGCCGCCCGCCGACTTGCCTGCAATAGCCGCGCTCAATGACGACGCATCGGTTTTCAAAACAATTTTTGCTCTGGATTTGCCGCGCTATTTTACGGAAACACCATACAGGCATTCTCCGCCGAGTGTACAATTTGGGGATAGAATATG
>URAJ01000048.1 GCA_900545715.1 uncultured Opitutales bacterium | reverse complement strand
CGACTTTGAAACGCTCGGCGGAACTGCCGGAGCCGGCGCTTTTGCAACGCTCGGCGGAACTGCCGGCGCGGGTTTTGCCGCCGTAGGCGGAACGGCCGCAGGCGCCTTATTGGCTGCCGGGGGCACGATAGGCGCAGGTCGCTTTGCAACCGGAGGCGGAGAGAGCGGTTCAGGCTTCTTCTCTGCTGAGATTGGCTTTTGCCCCGCGGGCTGTTCCGCCGCGGGTTCTGCTTTGGCGCTTTCTGCTTTGTCTTCAGCCTTTTTTGCTTCCTCCGCGGAGCCTTGAGCCTTTTGATCCGCAGGTTCTTTTGCCGAGGGTTCGGCCGCATTTGCGCTTTCCGAGGGCTGCTCCGCTTTCGACGCGGCATATTCGGCAAAATCCTTACCTATCGCCTCCGCCGTAAACGGATCGATGGCGTTGGAGGGTGTTTTTATCTCCAAGTGGTATATATCCTGACGCCGATTTATGAAATCTATCAGTTCCTTGTTCGGGACATTCAGTTCTTTTGCCAATGCGTGAATTCTAATGCTCATGAAAACGCAATTTCCTTTTTTAAATTAAGCGTCCGCGCCGTATTGCGCGGCTATTACTGTCTGTATTCCCCGATCTGCGCGAGAATCGAGGCGGCCTCGTCTTCCGAGAATCCCATTCCGACGAGGTCCGAAAGCTCCACACCCTCGAAAGCGTCGGAGCTGTTGATGCCGTTGTTGGCGAGTATCGCCGCCTGCTGCTCTGTGAGGTTTGGCAATATCTGCCCGAGGCTTCCCGCTGCCTGCGCGACCTTTTCGCGGATGCCCACTTCCCCCGATTCCTCCTTGGCAATTTCGAGCTTCCAGCCCAAGAGCCTTGAAGTGAGCTTTGCGTTGGAACCGCGCTTGCCTATGACAATCGAGAGGTCCGGCTCGGATACTTCAAACGATATTTTTCTTTCGCGGGCGTCAACTTTTACGTTTTTAGCAACTGCGGGCTTAATGCATTCTTCAAGCAAAGTCTGCGGATTTGGCGAGAATTTTATGACGTCGATTTTTTCGCCGCCCAATTCGCGCACAATGCTCTTAACGCGAGAGCCCCCCGCGCCGACACACGCGCCAACGGGGTCGATTCTGCTGTCGGAGCTGGATACCGCTATTTTTGTGCGGTAGCCGGGTTCGCGCGCCATAGCTTCAATTTTTACGGAGCCGTCTGCGATTTCCGAAACTTCGAGCTCAAATAATTTTTTTACGAACTTATAGCTTGCGCGGCTTAGAATTATCTCGGGCCCGCGCGGAGTCGTCTCTATTTCGAGCAAGAGGCACCTGATGCGCTCGCCCTGGGCGTAATCCTCGCCGGGGACGGACTCGCGGCGCGGCAATAGAGCCTCGGCCTTGCCCAAGTCGACTATGGTTGTGCCTTTCTCGCGGCGGCGGACGACACCTGTGACGATATTGCCAACGTCGCCTTTATATTCGTCAAAAATTCTGTCCTTCTCGAACTGGCGCACTTTTTGGATTATGCTCTGATAGACGTTCTTCGCGGCGATTCTGCCGAGGTTGGAGAGGTCGATTTCGCGCTCGACGACATCGCCGATATGGGGATTGTCGAGATAGAGTTTAGCCTTGTCGATATGTATTTCTGTGGCGGGGTCTGCGACGCTGTCAGTCACGGTCAGCAAAGCCCAAGATTTTAACGCGCCCGTTTTTGGGTTTATTTCTATTTTCAGATTATAACCCGCCTGCGCGCCCTTTGAGGCCGCATTGCGAATCGCCGATGATATTGATTCTATCATGTCGGCGCGGCTTATCTGCTTCTCTTTTTCCATGTATTCGAGAATTGCCAATATTTCGCTGCTGTTGCTCATAATTTTTCCTTTAAATTGCTGATGGGAAATGCGGCTCCCCGTTTTTGCGTACGGACAAAAAAAGCGGGCAAAAAGCCCACCTATGCGGAGAGTCCTATTTTCTTGTCTTTAAATATTGTGCAGTAGCCGAGTGCTGTCAACTATTTTTATCGCAGTATGTGGGCGTTAAATATGCGCTTTGGGTGGGGTAGAATTTTTTATTTGCGCAAAAAAGTCCGCGGCCGATAAAAATTATTGTGGAATACGCAAAAAACGGGATAATGCGCAATATGAAAGAATTAATTTCGATAGTTGCGCTTTTTGTATTTTTTGTCATCGAGGCGGTTGCGGCCGATACCCCTGCGCTCGGGCAGACGGCGGGAGCGCCCGGCGCCCCGATGCGCATAGACGCCTCCGACCCGAAGAAATTGCAGGACAGTTTTATGAAAATGCTCTCCTCCCTCGACGGGAACACCCAGCAAAAATTTGCGGCGGCGATGGCGACAATAGGTGTTTATTATATGCAGGATGCCCGCAACAGCAAGGAGGGCATGAAGGAAGCCATAGACGGCAAAACCGCTGAGGAAATAATAGCAATCTCCCGCAAGCTCTTTCCGGGAATAAAGCAGAATACGAGAATAATAGACGGATCAAGCCGCGAGGCGTTTGGAAGGAGCGTTGCGGAATTGTTGATAACCCTGCCGGAAGACAAACAAACCGCCTTTTCCGAAGCTGTCGCAAAAATAATGTACGACAACAAGAAAGCCGGAAAGAACGAAGACGAGATAATGAAGAGGCTCGACGGGAAGACTGCGGAAGAAGTTGTCGAGTTAGCGACAGGCATATCCACCCCCTTCGACAATCCCGCGATACAAACGCCCAAGGACTACACTCTGCGCAAGATGACGGAAGATGAAGTCAAGAGGATTAGAAGGACAAAGCCCCCCGGCAACGAGCAGCCAGACTACGAATCTAACCTTTCGCCTTCGTCGATAATAAAGGGCAAGTAAATCCAGAATAGTAGGCAAGTGAAAATATAAAAAAATTTGGGGCGAAGCGCACGGGTAAATTTATTTTTTTGGCATTATCAGCTCGATGAAAAATTCAAAAAAATATAAACAGCCTTAAATGATTACCCTTGAGAATTACATTAATACAAGAACATGATACGTGTCAGCGCATGCAAAGCAGCGCCTCCCTGCCGGACATTCCAATCCTGACGCCGAGGGCCTGCGCCGCAATGCTCGCCGCAACCACCGGCTTTTCAAGCATCTGCTCGTAGTTGTTTACGCCGGTGACTATCGCAAGAGCGTCGCCAAGCTTGTCGGCGGTCTCCACTTTTATATAGCCGCACGCAAGCATTCCGCATTTTGAATTTATCATAAGCATCGACGCGTTAGTCGTCGGAATTGTGTATGCGGTGCATATTTCCCCGTCCACAGTTATTTTTTCCATATATTTTTTCCTTTTATTGTCGATTTTATAAGAGTCTTGAAATATTTTGAAAGAACTTTCTAAAAAAAGTGTATTATGAAAATATTAAATATAAGCATAGCATTTATGATACTCGCATGCGCGGGGTGCTCATCCTGCAAAACGGAATGTCCCGGCACTTGCGCAAAAGCTCCCCAATCCGCACAGGCTTCCGCCGCAAAATCTTCGGAAGTTAACATAAAGGGAACTTCGTGGACCCCCGTTTTTCTGAAAGGCCAAGGCGACGCGAAATGCCCAGACGCCTCCGACAACGACTGGGGAACAGTATTCATCAGCTTTAATCCGGACGGCAGGGTAAACGGTATGTCCGGCGCAAATCTATTTGGCGGAACGTATGAGATAGGCAAAGACGGTTCCATAAAATTCTCGCAAATGCTTTCAACGCGCAGAATGGGCAAGTTTGCCGCCTATGAGACTAAATTCTTAACCGCGCTCTCCCAAGTTGACAAAGTTTCAGTATCCGGCGGAGAATTAATCCTCTCCAAAGGCGGCGAAGCGTTAATCAAGTTTAAACAAATCGAAAATCCGAAAAAATAAATGACATCAAAACCTATAATTGTGCTCGCCGGGCTCAGAGTTAAGGACGGCTCGGCCGACGATTTCATAAAGCTTGCAACTCCCATAGTAGCCGCAACGCGCAAAGAGCCAGGGTGCGTAAAATACGAATTTTTGCAAGATGTGTTGGACAAGCAGATATTCTATTTTTACGAAGAATACGCCGACGAAAACGCGTATCAAACCCACAGGACTATGCCGTACATGACGGAGTTCCGCCCGAAGCGCGAGCAGTTGCTCGACAGATATTTGGGCGTAAGGGTGCTATCTGAACGCTTTATATCTTAGTTTTCATTGCGTGCAAATAGAGGCCGAATTTGCCCGGGGCACGACGAATTTCAGAGGTTGCCGAAAGCGGGAGAACAGTTAGACTTATAAAGCAGAGGCTAAATAATAGGCGAAAAAAATCCCCAAAGTTTGGGGATTTTTATTTTAGTTTTCGGGCAAGCCAATACACGAACCAAACCGGAATGGAAGCAATCCACAAATAAAGCCAGCCAAAGAATAACGCGAAAGCAATTTCCGGCCCGCGGAATGCATATTTGCCAAGCCAATATGGAATGCATAGCGCGAATAATAAGGTGATGTAAGAGATGCACGAATATATTGCAGCAAATATTATTTTCCGCCAAAGTCCCTTGAAGAACAAGGGCTTCTTGTAATGGAGAACACAAACGCAGGCTGGTATTACAAGCATGTAGATAACCCGTACGCACAGAATGTAAATCTCACCAAGTTCCATATATTTTAAATTTTATTTTGCGCGCAATATTTATACAATAACCAAATTATCTGTATAGATATAACCTGAACCATAGATTGCAAATTTACCATGTGCGGACTTTTTAGGCAAAACGCAGTCTAAGAAATCCGTATGCAGAACGCAATCTATGAGAATATTTCTTCGGATTTACTACCTGCCAAAGCGTTGGAGTATTCGGTAAAAAATTTAATGTTTTGCCATGCCCACGCGCACAATGCTGCCGCGCATTGCTCAAAAAAAGCTATGCGCGCGGCGGTATTAGTCAAAGTCTGCTAAAACCAGACTGTAAACGGCGATTCCGCACTCCATGTAGTGCCCGCCGAGGGATAATCGACAAGGGTGTGCTCCGTTCCGTCGGAAGATTTTATTTTTAGAGCCGCGTCAGCTCCGTCAATTTTTACAGGGACGGCATTTTTTATGTATTTGCCGTCCAATTCGGGAGTAAGCGGTTTCCCAAAAGCTTTGTCAAAGCGTTTGTCCGAAGCGTAAACGAAAGGCCCGCGGCGCACCGCAAAGCGCTTTTGGTCGGAGGGATCCCTCACAATAAACGCGCGGGAGTCAAATTCGACCTCCACTTCGTCACCGTTTTTCCAGTCGCGCTTCAAAACCGCATATACTCCGGAGTCGGGATATGCGGCAACCTGGCCGTTTGCAAATATTTTAGTTTTTTCGCTCCAAGACGGTATGCGAAGGCACAGATTGAATCCGTAAAGCCCATTTGGCATTTCAAGCTTGATTTTTGCCCTCAAATTTTCCGCGCCGTAATCAACATCGGAAACTTTTAGAACGACATCGCCCTTTACCGCAGGAACGTATACTTTTCCCGAGCCGTTTTCATAGAGGTTTACATACAAGCCCCTCTCGCCGCCTGTCATATACGCAATTTTTGGAAGTAAAAATAGTGCGCGCGGGCCGCTTGCAACACAGCAATTCATGTGCATTCCCGACTGCTCCGGCGCAGGCTTGCGGGTGCCTTTCATCGTGCTGTAATGCGCCCACCACTTGCCGTCGGCTCTCTGGGCCGCTATCAGGGCATTATATGCGCAAAGCTCTATGCTGTCGGCGTAGGATGGGTCGGCAGTCAGGCGCAATAGCTGCGCGCAGAACTTAATCCAAGTGGCGCTAACGCAAGTTTCCATCCAATGCTCGGAATCCCTCTGCTGGCAAAACTTTCCGTCAACCCATCTTTCCCATATTGAGCCCGAACCGAGAACGGTTATCTCTCGGTCGAGTATGGCCTTTGCGGCGTTCATTGCGGCTTGTTTATACTTTTCATTCTTTGTGATTCTGTAAAGTTCGACCAGCCCTTCGTAGCAAGACATCATCTCGTAAGACTTTGAAAGCCCTCCGTCCATATAGTCCTTCGCGCCCTTTTTAGGCTTCGGGAGCATATCGACTACACTTTTACCTTCGAGAGCCTGCGCGAGAATGTCGGGTTTTGGGCCGCCTTCCTTGCCCCAGCAGGATACTATCCATTCGGCGTATTCGAGGTATTTTTTCTCGCCGCTATATTTGTAAAGAAGCACCATTGGTTCGAGAAGGCTCGAAGACGCAAGACCTTTCCACATTCCGATTTTGCAGATATTGTCGATTTTTTTGCCTTCGCCGACAGACGCCATAATGCTGTCTGCATGCTTTTCGGCGGCATTTAGTATTTTTGAATCGCCCGTTCTTACGTATTCGGCAAGCAGCCCGAGCAACACGTATTTCCGCCCCCACATATCCCAGCCTGCGAATTCGGAGTCTTTCTTATAGGTTGTAATCGAGCCGTCAGCCCCCTGCGTTTTCAAGAGTTCGGAAGCCGCGTATTTGAGGATTTTATCGAGCTGCGCGGACGGTTCGTAGTCGTATGCGAGAGCCGCAGAAGTAAACCATTTCCCCCAGAATTCAATCTGCCACATTTTGTTTTCCGGGCGCGTCTTAAAGGGTCTTACGAGGTCGTTGACGTCCCACGAGAGCATATCGCCCTTCATTGACGCGTCCAGAGATTTTCCGAGCACTCCCGAAAGCTTTACAGAGCCTTTTGCCGGATACGACAGCGAGTCGGGCGTTGCTGCCGCGCTTTGCGAAGTTTTTGGAGCGTCCGCATTTTCCGCATTGTCGGAAACACAAGCTCCATTGAAGGCGCAAACAGACGCTGCCGCAAAGAAAACAAATAAGTTACGGGAAAGTCGAATTCTTTTCATATCCAGAATTTAATCTTACGTTTCCTAAAATTTCAATAAGATAATTTCAATTAGTATTAAACCGGCCCAAACAAATGTTTTCAACCGCGCCTTAAAAAAATCCGCCGCGTATAAGGTAATGCAATGTTAAGAAAAGGATTTGATTTCTTTCCTTGTATAAAAAATTTGCCGCCAAAAACACGAAAACTATCAATCCCGCAAAAAGCCTTCTGCCGCCGCTTTCCTCAAAGCAACATCTGTATTATCAAAAGAAAATACCCGCTTGCCATACGCCTGCATTAGAATTTAAAAAGTTGCAGGCTAATCTGGATTCAAAAAGAAAGTTTTTGATAAGAGCCTTAACCCCGCAAATACAAGAATTCGCGCGGAAACCTGGCTTAAAAAAAACACGCAAGGTCAGAGACCCGCAACGTCTCAGACATTATACAACGTTAAGAAAAGAATTGGGCCCTTCCCTGCATAAAAATTTTTCAGCCTAAAAAATGCAAAAAATCTTAAATACCGCAAGAAGCCGCCCGTACCCGATGGGAACCACCTAATGTAAACAAGCCAGTAAAAAAAGATTTTACGCGCCTACGCCAAGCCGCGCTCCGACGACCCGTTGGCAAATTCTATAATCGCCTTTATTACGCGGTTTGAAGAACTGTCGCGCATAGAAAGCTCCTCAATGGCATGCGGCCGCGTGAGCCTGCGCCGATATATGAGTTTAAATGCGCTATACACAAGCTCTATCTCTTCGGGCGAGAATCCGTTGCGCTGCATATTTATTTTATTTATCGCACAGACTTCGGCAGGAGATCCGTCCGCCATAAAAAACGGCGGCAAATCCTTTACGAGCTTCGAGCTTGCGCTAAGCATTGCGTACGCGCCTATGCGGCAGAACTGGTGCGCGCCGCTTCCCCAGCCGATTACTGCATGGTCCTCAACTATCACATGCCCGCCGAGAGCCGAATGGGAACTCATCACTATATAGTCGCCGACAATGCAGTCGTGCGCAATATGGCTATATGCGAGAATATTGTTATTGTTTCCTATTATCGTAAAATTCTTATCCGCCGTGGAGCAGTGCGCCGTCGTATATTCGCGGAAAACATTGTTGTCCCCGATTCTCAAGCCCGGATTCCCTCCCTTATATTTAAGATCGTGCGTCTTGCCTCCGATGAACGCGTAAGGGAAAATCTGGTTGCACTTGCCCAAAACGGTGTTGCCATCGACAGTCGCATGGTGGGCTACAACAGTTCCGGACCCTATCTTTGCGGAGCCTCCTATGTAGGCGTAAGCGCCAACTTCGACGTCGGAATCGAGCTCCGCGCCTTTTTCTACAATAGCACTGGGGTGAATCTTCGTCATTTTGTATGGATAGATTACGGCGCTTCGCTCGCGTCTATTATTGCGAACATAAGTTCCGCCGAAGACGCCACCTTGCCGTCAACCTTGCAGGTTCCCTCGGCGCAAACAAATTTCTGCCCGCGCGATTTTGTGATTTTAACGTCGATTTGCACTTGGTCTCCGGGCTTGATAGCTTTGCGGAATTTAACCTTGTCGGCGCTCATAAAGTAGGCGAGCTTGTCCTCGCTGCTGACATGCCTTAGCATCATTATTCCGGCGGCCTGCGCCATAGCTTCAAGCTGCAATACACCCGGCATAACCGGATTTCCCGGGAAGTGCCCCATAAAGAAAGGCTCGTTTATCGTCACATTCTTTATCGCTGTCAACTCGGCGTCTCCGCGCGTTTCAACAACGCGGTCTATTAGCACGAACGGATAGCGGTGCGGCAGGAGTTCAAGTATCCTGCGCGTGTCGAGAGTCGTCTCCGTAAAGAGCTTTACGTTTTGCTTCGCGGGAGAGGCTGCTTTTTTGGGAGAATTTTTGGCAGCCTCGAACTGCTTGTAAATTTTGTCGGTCAGCTTTGCGTTGAGCGCGTGCCCCGGCCTTACGGCGACTATATGCGCGTTCAGCTTTACGCCCAGTAGCGCAATATCGCCTATGATGTCGAGAATCTTGTGGCGCACGAATTCGTCGTGGTAGCGCAAGGGCTCTTTCGATATTATCTTGTCGCCCTTTATGACAATCGCCGAATCGAGGCTTCCGCCCTGGATTTTCCCCATTTTAAGGAGTTCCTCTATGTCCTCGTAAACGGTAAAGGTTCTTGCGGGGGCGATTGCCGCCTGGTATGTTTCGGGGTCGATTTCTATCGAAAGGTGCTGTGTGTGTATGCCGCGGTCGTCGGCGGATGTGCATGTTATTTTAAGTCCGTCGTATGGGAGCGCAATCAGCGAGCGGTTGCCCTCGGAGACCGAGACCGGCTCGCGAAGGCTGAAAACTTGGCGCTCTGCGTCCTGTTCGACCGGTTCCGCCTGCTGGATTAGGTTTACAAAGAACTTGGCAGATCCGTCGAGAATAGGCGGTTCAGCAGCGTCCATTTCGACTATGCAGTTGTCGATATCCATTCCGTTTAGGGCGCTTAAAACGTGCTCTATGGTATGCAGTTTTGTGTGCCCCGACGTCACCCCGGTGTTGCGGACAAGGTCCGACGATATTTGTGTAATATGCGGCTTTATTTCGGGCTTGCCGAAAATATCCTTGCGCTTAAAGACTATTCCCGTGTTTACGGGAGCGGGTTTGAGCGTCAGCGTGACGGACGCAGCCGAATGCAACGCCGTACCGTTGATTGACACCTCGCGTAATATTGTGCGCTGTTTCATCTAAACGTCTCTGATTTCTTTGCTCTTGGCTCTATTTAAATTTTAAAAAAGGAGGATTCTTACATCATATAATTAGAAGTCAAGCGGAAAGGCGCAAGACAATTCTCACATAAGTCTCGCAAAATTCTTTTCTGCCCCGGATATTACGCTCTAGATTGGCCATATATCCTCGAGCTTTTATAGAAGGCGAGGCTATTTTATATTTAAGCATACTGTATGATGAAAGCCCGCTTTCCATTTTCCAACGGATTTTTTAAGTAAACCGCAACTGTGGCAATAAACATTTAATAAGTTTGGCAATAAATGTTTAATAAAATAAAAAAGGCGGATGTAAAATCCGCCTTTTTCCGTGGCCTTACACGGCGGTTCAAAATATCCCGCGCAAATTTCGCCGCGCTAAAAAACGCCCGAAACCATGCGCCGAAAAAACCGCCTCGGATTAGCCGATTACTTGGAGACTTTAAAGTCGGCTCCGGGCTTAAACTTAACAACCTTCGAAGCCTTAATCTTTATCTTGGCCTTCGTGCGGGGATTGATGCCCATGCGAGCCTTGCGTTCAGCAACAGAGAATGTGCCGAATCCGATAAGCTGAAGCTTCTTGTTCTTCTTAACGCCAGCCTTTATCGCGGCGAGAACAACATTGAGAGCTTTTTCGGCGCAAGCCTTCGTGGCGTCCTTGCCGAGAAGTTTCTGGATTTCAAGAATGAGTTCTGCTTTATTCATATTTGTTATTTTATTGGTTGTTAGAGTAAAATCTACACCGGAGTATTCTGGAAGTAGAAAACTAAGGTGCGATACAACTTATCATATTTTTGTTAGGGAAATATCCTATTTCAAATGAACCGCTATCTCGCCCTCATATTTCAAAGACCAAGTTAGAATTTTTTACGGCACAGTCAACAAAAATATAAAAATATTTTTTACCATGAAAACGCCTGAACGCTTTTAGAAAAAGGGACGGATTGATTTTTACGAAAAAACTCCCATGCAACTTACGAAAAATTTTTCCATAAAAAACACCTTAAAATTTTATCACCATATAAAATTTGCCCCGCTTTTTTCGACAAGCTCCATTCCCGCGCCGGACGTTGCCTCGTCGGCGGCTTTAACAGCCAATGCAAGCGCCCAAAATCTGTCGGCATGCCCATCGACAGTCCTCTCGGCGCAAAACCTAAGCGTTCCGCCCGCGCCAACTTCTTTTCTGACACTGCGTATATCGGCAATAATTTCTATATCGTCGGGTATTCTTATCTTGGCGTCTTCAAATCTCGCCCTTAACGGATATGCAAGCGCCTCTTTAACGCCTGCCGTAAACGTCACCCCGCCCACCCGCGCGCTTCCATACCGCTCGACAGCCCGCTCGGCAAACTGGCGTCCCAGTCCGCTTTGGTCTATTCGCACGCACCTGAGGTTCGGAAGGCGCAAAAATCTGTGCAATTCGGCCTCCTGCTGCGAAAACGGAACGTCCGACATTACGGACACCTCCCGCGTATATAAAATATCGCCCACGCTCTCCAACAGCCAAAACACGGACAAGTCGCGGCTTCGCCCCACATCGACCCCCAAAAACAAAGGGTTCATCTTTCCCGCAGGGCGCCTCCAATCCCCGTCTTCCGGCTTATAGCAACAGCGCGATATGCAGTCGTACCCCACAAAACCGGCGGAGTCGTCAGCCGGAGTGCACATGTATTCCTGCAAAAAACTCTCCGTGTCGGCGCAGGAATTTTTCACATAATCAAAATACGCGCCTTCGTCCATATCCCTGACTTCATGGCCCTCAGGGAGCGCCGATTTAAGTTTTTTTAAAAAACCCTGGTCGAGCGCGTCCTGAAGCGTCACCCTGTGCAGCGAAGCCTTTTTGGGATTTCCGCCGTACCGCGCCTCGTCAACAAGCTTTTTAAAAAAATTGCCCGATCCCCTGTGGGTCGAGATAATCTCCATCCTTCCGCCCCAAGTTATCCCCGGATACGCTATCGAGTACAGCCGCTCGGGCTCGGGGTGGAGGGCAAATTCGTCGAGAACCCTCGTGCCCCTCTTTCCCGCCTGTGCGTCCGCGTTTGAGGAGAGCGACCATATCCGCGTTCCGTTGAAAAAACCGATGTAATTTGCGGCGCTTTCGCCGACTACTTCGACTGCGCTGCAATCGGCTATGGCAGCTCCTATTATATCGGCGAATTTTGAGCAGTCGGAAAGAAATAGTCGCGCCTGCATTTCGTCGCGAGAGCACACCCAGGAGTCGAGCCGCTTTCCCGAAATTGAATGTTCCCTCACAAGCGAATAGGCGGCGGTCCAGCTCATTCCTATTTGTCGGGACTTCTCCATTATTTTTATGCGGGATTTGTCTTCTATCCAAGCCCGCTGGTAAGGAAGAAAAAATGAGTCGGCCTTCATCTACAACAGCTTTAATTTTTCCTCTATTTTGCGCATAGTTTCTTCGCTTACAACGCCGTCCCCGGGGGATTTCGCCTTATCGGGTCTGCGTTTTGAATCGGCAGAAAACAGCTTTTGAAGTATGCCTGCAAGCGTCCCGACTTCCGATATGCCGGCGCTTTCGGCTTTGCAAAGGCGGTCGAACACAATTTCCCACATGAGCGCGACAGACGCCTCCGACGCGTCGAGGCACATGCCATCTTCCGCGATTTCGTCCGCCCGCGCTTTTGCGGCTTTAATGCGCGCTATATGCCTTTTAAAGCCGTCCGAAGGGAAAAACTCCGTATCCTTGTAGAGCGGATTTTTTGCGGCACCTTCATTCTCGCCTGACGCATTAGCTCCGTCATTGCCGCAAATTTTTTCGCTTTTTACATTCGCGGATTCTTCGCCAATAAATTTTTCTGTTTTGCCGGCGTAAGGCGCCGCCTCGCTTTCATAATCTTCAGTTTCTGGCGCGGCGTTTTTTTTCAGACTTTTTTTGGAGGCGGAAGCAAGCTTTGCCTCTTTCATGGCGGCGCGCGGTTTTCTTTTTTTCGCAGGCTGCTTTGCGGAATCGTCGGATTCTTCTAAAGAATTATTTTTCCTTGCAGCACACATTTAAAATTCCCCCGACTCCAAATATTCTTCACCCTCCGAAGTGAGGCTTGCCCTCACGCTCGACGCGCTTATGCGCGACGGCCGTATTTCCACGAGCCCCTTTTGCCTAAGGTACTCCAAGTTCCGCTGCACGTCGTTCAATCCGCAATCGAATCCAGCAAGGCGCAGTCCTTCGAGAATTGTCGCCGGAGGAAGGCCTGCGGGAAATACGGCGTCGAGCTGCAATAAAACGGCGCGCCTGAGCATTAAAAATTCGTCGGACATTTTATTCGTCCCCCCTAACTTTCATGAAGAGCCTGTCCGTCTTGACGCTCAATTCCGCTATGCGCTGGTTGGCAATCTGGGCTTGGGCGACGAGAGAGCTTATGTTTTGGGAATTGCGGCTGATTAGCTCGCGGGCTTCGTCGAGGCTGCGCGAGTATTGTTTTTGCATGGAGCGCGTTTCCTCGCGAATCTCCGAGCGGAGGCTGCGCAAATCTTGCACGGCGTCGGATATGCAGTGCATTATTTCGGCGCGGACTTTTTCCATGTGCGAATATGTGACATACGTCAGTTTGGGATCAGGTTTTTCCGAGTGCAATTCGCGTATTTTCAATACGAGATAATACGCTCCAAGAAGCGAAGTTAAAACCATGAGTCCCGCACCGATGAATCGGGCGTTTTCAATTTCCATAATGCCCGATTCTATTCAATATCCCGAAAAAACGCAAAAATACTTTTGAAGTTTTTGATATTTCACAGGCGATGATTGTCAGAGTTAAAAAAATTTTGCGTATCTTTTTTAGCTTTTAAGACGGCCCTATTCGTCTTATTGCGCAGAATATTTTTTTTGCGCGTTTATTTTAGCATAAAAAATATGCGCGTTGCGCGGGTGGATGAAAAAAAATAGAAAACGACATTCGGCCAGCGCGCGGCAAGTGCGCCATTTGCGCGGGTGGAAATCACATATTGCGATATAAAAAGCCCTGTGTTGCGATATGGGAAAATCTCAAAAAAATTTTACCGTTTGCCGTGCGATTGAAGTTTTTTTATGATTTTTTATTCCATTCAAATATGCTTTGTTTGAGGTATCAAAAAGTGCCTCCCAAAAAGTAATACTCATGCCATCCGACGGAAGTAAATAGACAAAAAAACCGCCAAGAGATTCTTGGCGGTTTTTAGATTTAAAATTCGTATTAGCGGAGGAAGCCGATCTTGAACTTGGCGCCGATTATGTCGCCATGTTTGAGTTCGGTATCGCCATCATCCCAGCCAAAGTTATGCGACCAGAAAACGGAAACGCAGAACTGGTCTGTGACCCAGTAAGAAGCTTCGATGCCGGCTTCGTGGTAGCAGGGCATATCGTCCAGAGCATTCGCATTCCACTTCCAGTAGGGAGTGACGGAGATTTCGTCGAGGAGAACCAATTCTACGCCCGCGCCAACCCCGTAAATAAAGTAATTGTCGTTTGCGGAAGCAACGTCAGTGTCAACGTCAATCCATTCGTATCCGGCAAAGCCGAAGCCAAAGGGTTTTATTGCTTTAAGGAAAGGAAGGCCTGTTTCAAAGTTCAGGTACGGGGTCAACTGCGCACCGACGTTGTAATTTGAAAGCTTAGCGGAATCTACGCTGCCGATTTCGCCGCTATAATTGTAATTGAAAAATATATTACCGTCGAGGCCCGCCCATTTGATGTCGCGGAAGGCGTTGATGCCGGGTTTAAGTATCGGGGCATTTATCACTGCAGAGCCCTGTGCGCCAGTCGGGCTGTCGGTGACGCCGCTTGACTTATATTTTGATACGTTTACGGCGCCCGAAATGCTGACATAAGTGCGTCCGAGATTGCCAAGACTATCGCTCTTCTTGCTCCACGCGAATGCTGAGGCGCCTGCAAGCAGGAGAGACACTGTGATGATGGTGATTTTCTTCATATTCATAATGGGGATAATTTAGGAACTACCTTAACACCGATTTTACAAATGTAAAGCCTTTTTTCCCCGCTCCCGACAATTTTCCGCTAATTTTTGAATGTTGACACAATGGGAAAATACTAATGAAATTATATATTATGCAAAACTTCATATTTCAAAATCCCGTAAAAATTCTCTTTGGGAAGGGCATGACATCAAAGATGTCTGGGCTCATTCCCGCAAAAGCTAAAATTCTGCTCCTTTACGGGGGTGGCTCCGTAAAGAAAAACGGCTCGTATGATCAGACAGTCGCGGCTATCGGCAAGCGCAAATTTATCGAATTTTCGGGGATAGAGCCCAATCCCGAATACGCGACATGCATGAAGGCCGTAAAACTCATAAAAGACAAAAAAATCGATTTTATAATCGCCCTCGGCGGCGGCTCAGTTATAGACGCGTGCAAATTCATATCCGCCGCGGCGCTCTACAAGGGGAAAGACCCGTGGGACATTCTTGAAAAAGATTTGCCTGTAAAAGAAGCCCTGCCCTTCGGCACTGTTTTAACACTGCCGGCGACAGGTTCGGAAATGAACATGAACGCAGTCGTAAGCCGCAGGGAAATATGCAAGAAACTTTCCTTCGCCTCTGAAAAGGTTTTCCCTCAGTTCTCGGTGCTCGACCCAACCTTCACATTTACTCTCCCTGCGCGCCAGACGCGCAACGGAGTAATCGACGCGTTTGTACACGTAATGGAGCAATACCTCACAAGACCCGCGAACGCAGAAATCCAGGACAGATTTTCCGAGTCGATTGCACAAACTCTCATCAAAGAGGGTCCCATCGCGTTAAAAAAGCCGGAAGATTACGACTGCCGCGCAAACATAATGTTTGCCGCCACAATGGCTCTAAACCACTTGATATGCTGCGGAGTTCCGCAAGACTGGTCTTCGCACCTGATAGGGCACGAAATCACCGCTTTGTACGGGCTCGACCACGCCGAAACGCTCGCAATCGTCATGCCAAAAGTTCTCGAATATAAAAAGGCGCAAAAGCTCGACAAGCTCGTGCAGCTCGGCAAGCGGGTATTTGGCATAAACGAAAAGAGCAAATCAAAGGCGGCCGACGCCACAATTCTTGCGATGAAAAAGTTCTTTGTGAAAATGGGCGCGGGAGTTGAGCTTAAATCATACAAGCTGCCCGCTGACGCTCCGGAAGCAATCGGCAAAAATATCGCAAAGAACTACGATAGACTCGGAGAGAACGCCGACATAACGCCAGAAGACGTTGTAAAAATAATGAAGCTTTAACCGGTGTCAGGCGTTGGCTTGCCAACGCGCACACTCGGGGCGGAAAATTTTCCGCCCCGTTTTTTTCGCACTCCGCAAAAGTGCATACCGCTGCGTAGATAATATACGCGCAAACTTAATTGCACAAAAAAACGCCTCAAATCTTCGAGGCGTTTTTTCGGGCGTGGCGCAAGTTTGCAAGGGGCAGAACTTATGCCTTGGATTGCCGAATCCAAGACAACCTTTTATTGCGGGCTCCGCGCTACTTTGCAAGAAACAAAACTACTGTCTTGGGTTGCCAAATCCGATGCGGTTTTCTTGCGGGCGTGGCGCAAGTTTGCAAGGGAGAGTATACTGCACTCCTTTAAGAAAAGAGTTCAACTTTGAGAGTATTTATGATAGGAAAGGGACTCAAT
>URAJ01000047.1 GCA_900545715.1 uncultured Opitutales bacterium | reverse complement strand
TTTCACCGCCGCCGCGCTGTGTGACGCCGCCGCCGCGCTGCCTGTCCAAGTGGCTCCACGCGCGCCTCCGGCGCGGCAGTGAATACTCAAGCTTTGCGAGCTCTACTTGCAAGCGCGCCTCTTTCGTGCGCGCCCTCGCAGCAAAAATATCGAGGATTACCTCCTGCCTCGTCACTATTTCCATTGAGGATTTCTCCTCCCAGTTGCGCTGCTGGACAGGCGTAAGCTCATCGTCAAAGATTATTGTCGATGCCCCGGCAGCGCGTGCGAGCGCAATGATTTCGCCGCACTTCCCCTCGCCCGCCACGAGCGCGGGATTGTAATTTCTAACCTTTGCAATCGCCCTTCCCACACATTCCAGCCCGAGGTTCGAAGCGAGCTCCGCAAGCTCGTCCACAAGCGCGACTATAGACTCTCCTCGCCCGTCTTCCGGATACTCGAAGCCTACAAGAAAAGCTTTTCCCCCGATCAAAGGCTCTTCGGAAATGTTTTGCGAATCCCCATGCATGCGTTTGATTTTTTGCCCGCCCGCCCCAGCGCGCAAGACAAAAAAAACGAAGCTGCATAAAACTCGGCAGGCGAGTAAAATTTACTTGCCCAAAAGCAAATGCGAAAATAAAGTTTGCGGCTTAAATTTATAAAAGGATACAAATGAAACCTAAGAAAGTCGGAATACTAACGGCGGGCGGACTCGCCCCGTGTCTTTCAAGCGCGATTGGCGGTCTTATAGAGCGCTACACAGAAATAGATCCGTCAATAGAGATAATATGCTATCTCGGCGGATACAAGGGACTGCTTCTCGGGCAGAGCATAAAAGTCGACGACAAGATGCGAGCGCAAGCCCACATTTTGCACAGATACGGCGGCTCCCCGATAGGGAACTCGCGCGTGAAGCTGACCAACGTAAAGGACTGCGTAAAGCGCGGGCTTGTAAAAGAAGGCGAAGACCCGCAGAAAGTTGCGGCCGACCAACTCGTAAAGGATAAAGTTGACATTCTGCATACGATAGGCGGAGACGACACGAACACCGCCGCGGCGGATCTTGCAAAATTTTTGAAGGAAAACAACTACGAGCTCACCGTAATCGGCCTTCCCAAGACCATAGACAACGACGTCTATCCGATACGCCAAAGCCTCGGCGCTTGGACCGCGGCCGAAGAGGGCGCAAAGTTCTTCCGCAATGTCGTGTCCGAGAACGGCGCGAACCCCCGCATGCTCATAATCCACGAGGTTATGGGACGCAACTGCGGCTGGCTGACTGCGGCGACCGCCGCCGAGTACCGCAAACTGCTTTCGCAGGGCGAGTTTGCCGACGGGCTTGGGCTCACAAAAGCTCGCAGAGATGTACACGCCATCTACATTCCCGAAATGGAGTTGGACATTCAAAAGGAAGCCGCGAGACTAAAGAAAATCATGGACGAAAACGACTGCGTCAACATATTCATATCCGAAGGCGCAGGAGTTAAAACCATAGTAGCCGAGATGGAAGCCAAGGGCGAGAGCGTCCCCCGCGACGCTTTTGGGCATGTCAAGCTCGACGCCGTCAATCCCGGCAAATGGTTCGGAAAGCAGTTTGCCGAAATGCTCGGCGCTGAAAAGGTGCTCGTGCAAAAGAGCGGCTACTTTGCGAGAGCCGCCGCGGCAAATGTTGATGACCTGCGCCTGATAAAGAGCTGCACGGACCTCGCCGTTGAATGCGCCCTGAAACGCGAAGGCGGAGTCATCGGCCACGACGAAGACGCCGGAAATGTTCTGAGGGCAATCGAATTTGAAAGAATCAAGGGCGGCAAACCCTTCAACACCAAATTTGATTGGTTCCAGAAACTGCTGAAAGACATCGGCCAGGCGTAGTTCCCTGCCCCAAGCGGACGAGCTTCCTTGATTTTTGGGGAGTTCGTCCGCGCGGCCGCTTGCGACGTTCTTGTAAGCGGCAATTTTTTTCCGCACAATTTAAAGATTTAAATTTTCTTCAAATAGATAAAAAGCGAGTTTTTCTCGTGCATTAAACTTGTGGTTTAAACGCGGAAAAGAAAAACGCTAAAAATCGACGCAATAAAAAACGGACTCACTATTGAGTCCGTTTTTTTTAGCATCCGCGCGGAAAAAGCTGCCGCGGTTTTTTTCTGCAAAAGGTATTATTCCACGAATATTTTTTTGTATCGATTCGAGTCCTTCGCCGAAAGATTGACTGTTTTTTCGTATTTCTTGCCGTTGTACTCGTATGTTATGAGATATTTTCCGTAAAAGGCTCGGAAATGCAACTTGTCGTCAACCGAATCAAAATTCAAATCGGTCCTCCATTTTTTCAATAGATTTTCGAGTACTATATACGAAGGTTTTTTGCTCATATCCTTGCGCAGGAAGCCGCTCATAAACCTGTCTTCGCCGCCTGCTGTTCCATCGACAAAATGCCAATAAGTTATAGCCTCGACATTTTTGTGGCTAAACCACAGCTTATAAAAATTCTCGACAAAGAACGCCTGGTTTGCCTCGCCGACTTCGCCGTCGCCAAAGCACGGGAAAGTTATTTCCGTTATATGGATAGGCCTATTGAATCTCGACAGCGTATCGAGAACAACCCTCTGGTATTCCGGCCCCCATTCTATGCCTTTTAAAGCGTTTTGGTAGTCCTCCTTAGCAAAGAAGTGCAGCTGTAGCCCGATTACATCGAGCTTGGCGCCGCGGTTAATCAAGTCGGAAATTGCAAGGTAGTCCGCCGAATACTCGCGGAAAGCCGCCACCCTCTGCCACACGGGAGTCGTGTAATTTGAAATGAAGCGGTTGGAGACGCGGAATACTCTTTCAGCCTCCTTAAAAGCCTTAAAGCCGTAATCGTCGGGCATAAAACCGTGCGGGTCGGGAGTCTTTACGCTCCATATTGTATGGCGTTTGTCGGTATTCTCATTCGTGACGTCCCAATAGTCGATTTTGCCGTCGTACCTCTCGGCGACTTTATCTATATAGCGGCACATGTATTTTTCGTATTCGTGCTTGCTCTCGGGAACCCACTTTGGGCGCGAGGCGTTTGAGGTTGCCAAATGCCATGAGAGGCAGTGCCCCTTCGGGGTTATGTCGTGGCGCTTGCACATTTCCAAAACGACATCGGGCGGCGGGCGGCGATATATGTCGGGCTTGTTTTCATTGCGCGAAAAACGGTAAAAGCCCGGTTCGGGTTCGGAGGTCGCCCAATAGAACGGCAGCGTAGCAAAATTAAAGAGGTTGGCGAACAGCTCTTCAAATTTGCGGTTCTTTTCCTGCGCAAGTTTAGCGTCTTTTTCTACATGGTGAAACCCTTCCGTTAAAAACGCCTGCATACCGAATAGAAATTCGTGCTTCTTTAACGATATGGAAACATTGTCAACTTTTACCGGCCTCCCTTTGGAATCAAAAAATCCGACGTAAAAAGATCCCATTCTGTTTGTCTTTATGCCGAGTTCTATCTCCTCCTGCAAGACGGGATCAGCCCATTGTTTTTTAAGCTTCTCTGACACTTCTTTTATGTCTTTGTCCTGCGGAGCTGTTAGCGCATAGGGGTAATCGGGAACCTCAACCCAATGTCCGCTTTTTTGAGGGCGCGCATACAAGCCCGCAACAAGCGTTATCCCCATGAATAATAGTATGCTTTTTTTCATATTTTACTTAATATTATTTTCTAAATTCCAAGATTTTGTAGAATCCGTCCGAATCCCTCAGTTCGCTTTTGAACGCGAGCTCAATCGGGCGCGCCTCATTGGCGAGAGTCATTTTTTTAAGCATCACTGAAAGCGAATATTTTCCGGAGGGTAAATCGGCTGAGGGTATTTTATAGGTCTCTTTGGCGGGTTTGTTAGGCTCCCACTTGCGGTTGTCGCACTCTTTTATAGGATAAATTTTTTCAAACTTCCCGTCTTGCCCCGCAATTTTTACAAAAAGCTCGTAGCGGCTGAACGCGTGCGCAGCACCCTTATTTTCCCATTCGAGAGTCAGTTTTCCGCTGCCGGCGTCAAATTCGGCGGAATTTATAAAATACCAGTATCCAACTTTGTTCGCCATCTCTTTCAAAAAGTCGGGATTGTCTTTCGCGTAATCTTCCGCGTATCCATGGTACCCAAGATACGTGCAGTACGCCCGCTTCACTACGCGCCTAAGCGCCGCAGCTCCCTCTTCTTCGCCGTTGCGACCCTTCCAAGTGCCTCTTTCTTTTTGGTGGCTGTAATGCGCTAATTCAAGGGTTGCGGGGCAATCGCTGTATGTGTCGTCAAAGAATTCTGGGTGCGCTAACGAATCCTTGCCTTTATTCACAGGGGCAAAATAGTACCATTCTACGAGTATGGAATCGTCCCGATAGCCAATTTTATTCTTTTTCACATACTCTCTTGCCGATTTTAAATCTTCGCCTTTTAAATTGTTGCCAATCCAGTCGTCGCCTATTGTAAGCTGGCTTTTCTTATAACACTTTTTGTATATGTCTATGTGATTTTTTATCGTTTTTAGCGGAACTCTAATTTTGCTTGAAGACGAATAGTGCCCCTCGCCCCAGTTTCCTATGCTCGCAAGCGTCATATCAACTATGTAAGGCTTGCCGTCGTAACGCTCGGCTATCGCCTTGTGCAGTTTTTCAAGCTTCTCTAAAAATATGGGGTCTTCATTAACAGGCTCCACTATTTCCTTGCCGTATCTGGTCTTTACCAAATTCCCCTTCGCGCCGGCGTCAAACACCCATTTCGGAGTTGCGTATTTTATACCTGTCTCGTTGCAGGTTATCGAAAGCGACACCTTTACGCCTTTACCGTCGTACCACTTTTTTACTATGTCGTCTATCAGCGCCCAGTTAAATTTTCCCTCCTCGGGCTCCAAATAGCTCCATGCAAACCTCAAAAACAAATGGTGCATGTTCGGTATCGCAGCAATCGACTCGTCGGAGCTCAAATACTTATCAAGGCTGTTGTCGTAGTAATGGTGATACCAACCCTTGTCGGGATTCGACAACACCCGCCCAGAATCCTGCTTGCCGCGCAAATCCTCCGCATTCAATACCCCCGACGCCACTGCAAGCGCCGCCATCATTAAAGCAATTCTCTTTTTCATATAATATGTACATAAAAAAGTAAGCCTTTATGCCGCTGCGGTCAACATTCAAAATTCTTTACTGTTCAGATAATGGAACAAATAAGCCTTCTTACTATCTTTTTACCGCGCAATCAAAAAAATTCCGTAAAATTTTTTCGAGGACTTAGATTTTAGTATAATGAGAAAAAGAGCTTTTTTTGTAAAAAACTTAAAAATCCCATTCCTTATATTGTCGATTTTTATGCGAAAATAAAAAAACCGCGGAATTTTCTGCCGCGGTTTTATAAAAATATGCGATGCAATTAGTGAGTCGCAATCTGCCTCGATTTTGCGACGGCGTAGTCCCTATTCATCTTAGCGATGAAATCGAGAGTTATGCCCTTCGGGCATGCCGCTTGACACTCTCCGTAGTTCGAGCAGTTGCCAAAACCGAGTTCGTCCATTTTCTCAACCATTGCTATAGTACGGCGATCCTTTTCAGGAGCACCCTGCGGCAGATAGTTGAGCTGTGAAACTTTCGCGCTCGTAAACAGCATAGCCGAAGCGTTCGGGCAAGCCGCAACGCAAGCGCCGCAACCTATGCATGCGGCGGCGTCCATCGCCTTGTCGGCTATCTCTTTGGGTATGAGAACAGCATTGGCGTCGCGCGCAGCCCCGGTACGGACAGATATGAACCCGCCCGCCTGCTGGATTTCGTCGAGGGCGTCGCGGGAAACAATCAAGTCCTTTTTTATCGGGAACGGCCCCGCTCTCCACGGCTCTACGACAATCGTATCGCCGTCCTTAAACTTGCGCATATGCAGCTGGCATACGGTGGTCTTAGCCTCCGGGCCGTGCGGTTTGCCGTTTATGACCATAGAGCACATTCCGCAAATACCTTCGCGGCAGTCGTGGTCGAACGCAATAGTTTCTTTTCCCTGAGCGACAAGCTGTTCGTTGAGCATGTCGAACATTTCAAGGAAGGAGCTGTCGGGGCTAACGTTATCAACAGTGTGGGTGACAAAACGGCCTTTTTCGTTGGCGTTTTTTTGAGTCCAAATTTTAAGATGCACTTTCATCTGTATTTCCCTTTCGGTTTTATTTGTAGGAGCGTACGACAGGCGCGACCTCTTCGTGCGTGATAGGCTCTTTATTTAAAATCGGCGGCTTGCCCTCGCCTGCGTATTCCCATACAAAAGCGTAGGAATACTCGGCGTCGTTGCGCTTCGCCTCGCCGTCTTCCGTCTGATATTCAACGCGGAAGTGCGCGCCGCAACTTTCCTTGCGCTCGAGCGCGTCGCGAACCATAACCTCCGCAAATTCGAGGAAGTCGGCGACCCTGCCAGCCCTTTCGAGCTCGGCGTTGATAGTATGTTCGTCGCCGACAACGCGAACGTGCTTCCAGAAGTCCTCGCGTATCTGAGGTATCTTTTCGAGAGCTTTTTTGAGGCTTTCTTCAGACCTCGCCATGCCGCAGAGTTCCCACATAACTTTGCCAAGTTCGAGGTGGAAATGGCGCGGGCTCTTGTCGCCCTTTACGTTCAGCAGCTTTTGAATGCGAGCCTTTACGCCGTTTTCCGCTTCGGCAAATTCGGGAAGATCGGTAGAGATGTTCTTGGCGCCTTCCTGAGCGAGATAGTTGGGGAGCGTATAAGGAATGACAAAGTATCCGTCCGCGAGCCCCTGCATGAGAGCCGAAGCACCGAGCCTGTTTGCTCCGTGGTCGGAGAAGTTCGCCTCGCCGAGAACAAAGAGCCCGGGGATAGTGCTTTGCAAGTTGTAGTCAACCCAAAGCCCGCCCATGGTGTAGTGCGACGCCGGATATATGCGCATCGGAACCTTGTAGGCGTTTTCGCCCGTGATTCTCTCGTACATTTCAAAGAGGTTGCCGTACTTTTCCTCGATAGTGTGGAGCCCGTCGCGCTTTATTGCGTCGGCGAAATCAAGATACACGCCGCGGCGGAAACCGTTGACTTCGGGACCTACGCCGCGCCCATCGTCGCAAGCCTCCTTGGCTGCGCGCGAGGAAATGTCGCGCGGGGCGAGGTTGCCGAAGCTCGGATACTTTCTTTCGAGGTAATAGTCCCTATCCTCTTCCGGAATATCGTTGGGGTTTTTGGTGCAATCTTCCGCCTTTTTGGGAACCCATACGCGGCCGTCGTTGCGCAAAGATTCGCTCATGAGCGTGAGCTTGCTCTGCTGGTCGCCGTGCTGGGGAATGCAAGTCGGGTGGATTTGCGTAAAGCAGGGATTGGCAAAGCCAGCGCCGCGCTTGTAGCATTTAAATGCCGCCGTGACGCTGCACCCTTGCGCGTTAGTAGAAAGGTAGAATACATTGCCGTAGCCGCCCGTGCAGAGAAGGACGGCGTCCGCCGAGTACCTTTCAATGTCGCCTGTGACGAGGTTGCGGACGATTATGCCCTTGGCGTGGCCGTTGACAACAACCAAGTCGAGCATTTCGCGGCGCGTGTACATCTTAACCTTTTTGAGCGCAATCTGCCTTTCGAGCGCGGAATACGCGCCAAGGAGCAACTGCTGTCCGGTTTGCCCACGGGCGTAAAAAGTGCGGCTTACTTGAGCTCCACCGAATGAGCGGTTTGCCAGGAGGCCGCCGTATTCGCGGGCGAAAGGAACGCCTTGGGCGACGCACTGGTCGATAATGTTTCCGCTAACTTCTGCAAGGCGGTACACATTGGCCTCGCGCGAGCGAAAGTCGCCGCCCTTTACGGTGTCGTAGAAGAGCCTATAAATGCTGTCGCCGTCGTTCTGATAGTTCTTGGCGGCGTTTATACCGCCCTGTGCCGCGATAGAGTGCGCGCGGCGGGGGCTGTCTTGGTAGCAGAAGCATTGTATATTATATCCCTGCTCTGCAAGGCTCGCCGCTGCGGACGCTCCGGCAAGGCCGGTACCTACGACAATTATCTTGTACTTGCGGCGGTTTGAGGGGTTTACGAGCTTGGCATGAGCTTTAAAGTTCGACCACTTTTGGGCTATCGGGCCCTCCGGAATTTTAGAATCCAAATTCATGATTTTTCCTTTCCTGACCTATTTTTTAGCTTCCGGTTTAAGCGATATAGAGACATTGCACTTAGCCGCTTTATTGGCATTTAGGAAGTCGTAATTTACAAAAATCTTTTTGGCTCCCGCAGCTCTTTGCGCTTCAACCTGCTTTACGACGCAGTTCACCGGCAGGATGTTGCAACCGGCATATTTTGAAACCATAACCGCGAGCGGGTTTATAGAGAAACCAACAGCGATAACGACGCAATAGACAACCGCAATGGCGTTGAGGCGGTATCTCCAAGCTTCGTTGCGGAGACCTACCGACTGGAACATACTCGAAACGCCATGTGAGAGGTGGAAGGCGATAACAATCATGGCGAAAATATACGCCGCCGCCACCCACGGATTTGAGAAGCCCATTATGAGCATGGCATAGACGTCGTGAAGAGTCTTGCCTTCGTACATGCCGCTGGTCGCAACCCAGTCGAGAATCTTATACTCGGGGTCCAGGTTGAGGACCGTAAAGTGCATAATGTGCAAAACGACGAACGCAATGACAATAGTGCCGGAATAAATCATAGTGCGTGCGGCCAATGTCGACGACAAAGATTTTTTGACGGCGTACTGCTGCGGACGCGACCTGTTATTCTCCAAAACGAGCATATACGCCGTAAGGAAGTGCACCACAAAGCACGCCAAAAGCGTCAGTCTGAAACCCCAGAGGATTTCCCACGGCAACGTTTGCAGCGTATGCGCGTATGCGTTAATCGCGTGCGGTCCGCCCTCGAGAGTCTGCAAGTTTCCAAGCATGTGTATCAGGAGGAACGACGCCAACACGAATCCCGTAATCGCCATCAGGAACTTTTTGAGCACCGACGACAGAATCGATTTTTTTATGTTTACCATGATTGTGCGTTCGTAATTTTTCTATTTGGAAAATGAAGTCTTTAATAAGGCAAATTTGAGCATTTTTTTCAACACAAATTTTGTGCGTATTGCGCGCGGGATTGGGCAATTTTTTACTTTCTGAGCGTAAGACGGCAGCGTTCCGCAATTTTTGGCATAAAAAGCTTTAAATTGCGCGGGCGATAATGCATTATCTGCGCATTATGGAACTAACATACACCGATAAAGTGGCGCTCGTAAGCGGCGCCGGAAGAGGTATCGGCCGCGAGATAGCGCTGGAGCTCGCCAAAGCCGGTTGCACTGTAATCTGCGTAAGCCGCAACGAATCCTCCTGCGGGAGCGTTGCGGAAGAAATCCGCGCCTGTGGCGGGAAAGCCGAAAGCTTCGCATTCGACGTCTCGGACTCCGGGCAAGTGAAAGAAAAGTGCGCCGAAATACTCAAAAAGTACGGAGCCGTGGACATACTTGTAAACAACGCGGGAATCACGCGCGACAACCTGCTTATGCGCATGAGCGACGAAGAATGGAACGCCGTAATTTCAACAAATTTGTCCTCCTGCTTTTACCTTTCGCGCAACCTTGTAAGGGCTATGATGGGCAAAAGATGGGGAAGAATAATAAATATATCATCAGTCTCCGGAATAGCGGGCAACGCGGGACAGGCAAATTATTCTGCGGCAAAAGCTGGGATAATAGGTTTCACCAAGACTCTCGCCCGCGAGCTTGCCACGCGCAATATAACGGCAAACGCCGTAGCTCCCGGATTTATTGAAACAGACATGACGGCAAAGCTTCCCGAAAATATAATGGAGGCAGCAAAAGCCGCAATCCCGCTAAAAAGGTTCGGCAAGCCGGACGATATAGCGAGAGTCTGCGCATTCCTCGCCTCGGAAGAAGCTTCTTACATTACCGGGCAAGTGATTTCCGTAAACGGCGGGCTTGTAATCTAAGACAAAGCAAAAATATTTTTAGCAATAAAAATCGCGGATATATCGCACAGATTATATCCGCGATTTTTTTACAAAGACGATGTCTTTTGAAAAATATTTTTACTTCAAGGGATTTGTTAGAGAAAAGGGAAAAATATTCGCACCTACACCACTTATTTTTTGTCTATGAAAGAACACTACTTATTTTAATAATTGGCGCAATGATCTTTGCTATTTGATAGGCAGGGGGGAAAAGACGTAAATCCAATACGCTTTTCCTACTGTAAAAGACAAAAAAAAGCTTTAGTCGTGGCCGGTAATTTGGCGCAATGATTTTGGCGCCGGGCAAGAAGCAAAAAAAGAGCCAAGCTCGAAGCGTACAATGACGTACGTAAGAGTTTGGCTCTTTTTTTAGCGACGCCGCACCGCGCCAAAATCATTCGCCAAATTAGGCGCCACAACCGCCGTCTTTATACCCGCAGTCGCGACAGGAGCGGCACTTCCCGTCAAACACATACGCATACGAATGACACTTCGGGCACGTCAACGCACTCGACATCGCCTTGTCCTTTTTCTTTTGCGTATTAACCGCCGCATTAGTCGTCGTCGCAAGCGGAAGCTCCGTCTGCAACGGCGTCCTCTCGACCGCCTTCACAGTCATCGTTCGCCCGTTGTTCGTAAACATCGCCGCAATATAATCCTGATCCAACTGCCTCAGTCTCCGCCCATTTTCAGACGGGAACATCCAATCCAACAGCTGCATCAGCAAGTCAACTATACTTTTGCAAGTGTGTATTTCCGGTTTGTCGCCTTCCTCGTTGTAGTCGCCTATTCTGACCCAGCCTGCGGGGTCGAACGACATGTATCGGAACGCCCCAATAAAGTCGTCAAACGGCACCCCGTACTGCAACGCAATCGAGAATGCTTTGCAGAAAGCGTCGAACATTCCGTTTATGAACGATCCGCCCTGCCCCAATCTGCCGAAAATTTCCGCGCAATAACCAGTCTCGGATATGCCGACTGTCATGTATCCGTTGATGTCGTCGCCAATCGTAAACTTAATGGTTTGGCCCCAACGGCGGTACGGCAGGCGCTTGCGGAGCGGATTAGCGTGCTCGTGCTGCCTTATCTTCGCGGCCGCATCGACTACTTTGTTCCATGCCTCCTGAATTTCTCCGGAATCGAGGCGAGTGCTGTAAACTGCGTTAGCCTTCGAGCCGTCGCGATATATTGCGATGCACTTGACGCCCAATTCGTGGCTCTCAACAAGGCTTTTTACAATGTCTTCTTCAGTGGCGGAAGCCGGCATATTGATAGTTTTGCTCGACGCCCCTGAAATGAACGGCTGGAGGGCGCCCAGCATTTTTACGTGCCCGTCTACTGCTATGCAACGCGTTCCGCCAAACGCCGTATTGGCGCAGTCGAAAACTTTGAGAGTGCGCTCGTCAACCCACGGAATGCCCTCCATGTGTCCGCAGCCAAAGTATATGGAAGAATCGGAGAACGGCAGTGTGCCCTTTTCAGACTGGGTGCACATGCGCTTAAAGAATTCTTGATATTCCGACTCGTCGCGCAACGGGGAGAGTCGCGCGACAATCTCGCGGCAAATTTCGCCGCCGTCGCCGATAGATTTAAGTGCGTCGAGATGATTCGAAACGCGTTTGGCATGCAAGAAGTTTTCAGCGCCGGCAAGCCCTGAAACCTCGGCGATAATAGTAAGAATCTGCTCAAAGGAATAACCGAGTTTGGCGAGCCCCTGCGGTACAAGGCCGTTTATGAGCGTCATAGTCCCGCCACCGCTTAACTGCTTGTGTTTTACGAGCGAGTATTCTGGCTCTGCGGACGTTGTGCCTTCCTCGTATATGCCCATCGGGGCGCTTATAGTGCCGGTGGGGGCTATGCAAGTGACAAAGCTGTTGCGGAAAGAGTTTTCTTTTTTGAGGGAATCCCAAAGTTTTCCGGCCTCCTCGACAACTTCGTTCCAGTTGTCGCCGAGCGACACTTTGTCGCCAATGCTCTTTTTAAAGCCCTCAATGGCGTCGTGCGCATTAAACGATTCTTCAAAAGGCAAGTCTTCGCTTTTGCGCGCGTGGACTTTTATACCAAGGAATTTTTTGAGCTCATCGTTCATTAGCGCGTGCATATTAAGCACTCTGCGCATGCTGCCTTTAATTAGCGGATATTTTGCAAAAGCTCCAAGTGCCGCCCCGAGTTTTGCGCTTGTGCAATAACATACCGAAGTCAGCAAAGAAGCCAAAGAAGCAGCAATAGCCCTGCCCTCGGAAGAATCGTAAGGAATGCCCAGAGACATCAAAAGACCTCCGATATTGGCAAATCCTATGCCGGTTGTGCGGTAGTTTACGGTGTTTATGGCGATTTCCGGTATCGGGAAGCCGCCCTTTGTGACGTTGATGTCGGCCGCAACCATTGCGATTTCGACCGCCTTCATAAACTTTTCTATTTCAAACTTTGAGTTCTTGTAGAAACGGATAACGTTGAAAGAGCTCAAATTGCACGAGCTAAACACCGGGCCGAGATACTCGGAGCACGGGTTGCTGGTTTCTATCATGCATTCGTCGCGGAAGGTGCTCCAGAAGTTGATAATGTCGTTATTATGCAAGCCCGGTTCCGCATTATTCCATATCGCGTTTGCCATTTCCGCAAGCATTTCGTTGGGGAAATATTCGCGCACGATGTGCGACGGATCCTTAACCCAACGCGTCGCGTACTTTGTCCCGTTTTTGTAAGCGAGCCAAAAGCCGCTCTTCATAGAAACAGTGTGGTTCGCATTTTGGTTGGACAAAGTCTGACCGTAAATGAGGTCGTCCATAGCCGGGCTGAAAGACTTATCCACGACAAACGGCGTGCTGAGAAGCATTTTGGCGGCGATTTGCTCTTCGGGAGTGCCGTCGGCGAGCTTTTGCTGGGCAAGCTTGCGGAGCCCGTAAACTACGTTGTGCTCCTGCAAAATAACTTTCGCGACTTCCTCCTGTCTGAACTTAGTTTTCACGAACTCGAAGACGTCCGGGTGGTCGGAGTACATGACAACCATGCGCGCCGCCCTGCGCGTCTTGCCGCCGGACTTAATCGCGCCTGCCATTTTATCCCAACCGCGGTCGAAAGAAAGCGGACCGGAAGCGGAACCCTTTCCCGCAATAGGCTCGCCTTCGCTTCGTATAGAAGAAATATTTATGCCGACGCCCGAACCGCTCGAGAATATGCTGCCCTCCGTATATTGGTGGCGCAAAATCGCGTCCATCGAGTCCTCTACGCCAAGAATAAAGCATGCGCTCGCCTGCGGATTTGCGTATCCGTTAACCGATTTTCTGGCCTCTACGCCGTTTTTAGTCTCCAACCCGTAATAGGCGTCGTTGCCCTTGTTTCCGAGCAGATCGCGGAGATCCGGGCGCCCCCATCTCCACTGTTCCCAATGCCCTATGTTAAACCATACGGGGCTGTTTGGCGCCCACATCTGGTGGAGGAGCATGTACTTCATCTCCTGATTGTACACGAGCGCGGACTTCTCGTTGGCGAAATACCCGAGCTGGTAGCCCCAAACAGTGTACGTGTTTGCGATGCGGTCGAAAATCTGCTTAACGGAGTCTTCGTATTCGATAGTGCCCGGATCTTTGCCGAAAATATATTTGCTTACCGTTATTTTTAGAGCGTTGTCGCCCCAGTGTTCCGGCACTTCGACGTTCTGACGTGAAAAGACCGTTTCACCCGACGCAAACATCTTTATATCTTTGCGAACCCATTTTGCGGTATCGTAAGCAAAAACTCCCTCTTTTGTAAAAATACGCTCGAATTTAAAGCCGCCCGCGCGACCCTTTTTCCCCAAATCCAAAGGCTGGTTCCCATCGACAATTATTTTGGCCATGATATTCTGAATTTAATAGTTTTTAAATGAGTAAATTGAGCACCGTATCCCCGAAAGCGTTAAAGCTCCCGATAAGCGATGAAAAACGGCGAACGGTAAAACCGAATTCCGCCGATAATCTTAGTTCAAAGAAAAACTCCAAATTCCAGGCATTGTCAAACGAAAATATCCCCCGCCGCCACGGCATTACCCCTCAATCGAGTCACAGAAAAGGTTTGCGGGCCAAAAAAAATTGACGAATTGCCAAATATGATGTAAACATGCGGTATGAAGTCTTTAAGGGCATATTTTTATATTTTATTATTAATAAGTTATGCAATGCAGTCATTTGCCGAAAATGCGGCCATAGCCGGCAATTCTCCCGCCGGAGGTGCTGAAATAAAGAGCCAATGGCAAAATAAAAGAATCGCCTTCTTGGGGGACTCTATAACAGACAAATGCCACGTTGGAACAACAAAGAACTACTGGCAATATCTGGAAGAAATCCTCGGGATAAAGCCGGCTGTTTACGGCATAAACGGCGACAATTTTTGCGGAATATTAAAACAAGCCAAAAGGTTGAAATCCGACGGAGCCGAAAAAATTGACGCAATCATGATATTCGCCGGGACAAACGACTACAACGGCAGCGTTCCAATCGGGCAATGGTACAAATACGAAGAAGCCGAAGCTCCAATTGCAAACGGCAAAACGCAAATCCGCAAGCGCAGAATCCACATAATGGATTCATCTACGTTCAAAGGCCGGATAAATGCGGCAATGGCGTACATCAAAGAAAATTTCCCCGACAAACAGATTATATTAATTACGCCAATACACCGAGGATTCGCAAAGTTCGGCGAAGGAAATGTTCAGCCGGACGAATCATTTCCCAATAGGATAGGAGAGTATATCGATTCGTACGTGGATGCAGTAAAAGAAGCCGGAAACGTCTGGGCAGTTCCGGTGATAGACTTGAATTCTCTTAGCGGGCTTTTCCCCAACACGCCATCCCATGCACAATACTTCCATAAAAAAGATACGGACTTACTCCACCCCAACGCCAAAGGTCACGAAAAAATGGCGAGTGCAATCGCCTACGCCCTGCTTGCAATATCTCCAAGATAAAATATTCGCATTGGAAAATTCTTAGGTCGGCACAGATACGCCCGCAAAGCTATGCAGAAATTTCTGAGCCTTGCGATTCTAAGCAAGCTGTTTTTGAAGGCGTTTCCTGTGAACTGCCCTACCCCATTCGGCGCGCGGCAAGTTCTGTTTTGCAAATATAGACGTCCCGCACAAATAAAAAACAAATTCATAAAAGATGAAAAGTTTTAGTGACAATTCGCTAAAATATTTTAGGAGTCTGATAAAAATCCAATACGAATAGCCCGCTGAATTTCAACACCGCAAGGAATATTTAATAGGTTATAAAATATAGGAAAGGAAGTTCCATGAAAAAAATAGCGCTAGCACTGTTAGCAGCAATGTCAATAGCCTACGCCGATGAAACAACACTGCCCAAGCCTGATTTAGGCAGGGGCGACACAATAATGCAGGCGTTCACTAAACGGCATTCGACAAAATCTTTTTCGCGCCGCAAGCCGACCATGCAAGACCTCTCAGATCTCCTCTATGCAGCCAACGGAATTAACAGGCCCGAGAGCGGCAAGCGGACCGCACCGTCCGCACTCAATAGGCAAGACATAAAAATATATGTATGCCTACCCGAGGGAGCCTACCTATACAATGCTAAACGCCACTCGCTGGAACTTGTGAACAAGGCGGATTTAAGACAGTCGGAAGCGCCGGTGTGCCTTGTGCTCGTGTCGGATTATAACGATAGGTGGAGCGGATTGGACGCCGGGATAGTGTCGCAAAACATATCAATATTCTGCGCCGGGACGGGACTTGGCACATATCCGCACACCACAATGGACGTTTCCGAATTAAAGGCGGGATTAAAATTGAAAGGACAACAAACCCCGATGATATGCAACTCTGTTGGGTTTGCTAAATAATCCTGAGATGCATTGAGAATTATTTATAATAGTAGGAAGCTAAAGAAATTTGAGTGGGCATAAGAAGCTGGGCAAGTATGCTTTTTTCTATGCCCCACTATTTGAGGCCCCTTACTATCTTTGACACATAGTGAAAATTTTATGTAAGAGATAAAAAATCATTGCAAAAGCAGCAAGGAATAGTAAGGTAGATAAGATAATAAAGAAACGCGGGCGTAGCTCAATTGGCAGAGCGCGAGCTTCCCAAGCTTGAGGTTATGGGTTCGACCCCCACCGCCCGCTGTTTAAAATTTATTTCTTATTTCGTCTTATTTAATAACTTGCGCAAAATTAGGGCGCAGTTAACACTCTTCATAATTTGCAACAAAATTGTTGTTTTTAGGTGTAATCTGGTACCAGGCGCCAGTATTTGGTACCGAAAAAGCTTGCGCTCATCGCTTGCATTTTTCTTCGCAAAAATCTGAGGCTGTCTGAAAAAATTTTTGGGTCAACACCAAAGTCAGTGGATTTTAATGAAAGACGCCGCATTGGACA
>URAJ01000046.1 GCA_900545715.1 uncultured Opitutales bacterium | reverse complement strand
GCAATCCCCGCCGCGGAATCCGCTCAGGATACCGACTACCAGGCGCTTTGCAGCTGGGTGACAAGCCGCTTCCCGATAGCGATAATCCCGGAACAATTAAAGGGTAAATCCGCCGATGAGATGCGCGAAGTCATAGTAAATGAAATAGAGGCGGTTTACAAGATACGCGAGGAAGTCGAAGATCCGGAGGCGTTGAAGGCGATAGAAAGGTTTGTTCTGCTGAGAGCCCTCGATAAAAATTGGCAAGACCACCTCACTGAGATGGAGGATTTGCGCCGCAGCATAGGGCTTAGGGGCTACGGGCAGAAAGATCCGCTCAACGAATACAAGAGCGAAGCCTACAAATACTTCGAGTCGCTAATGTCGAAGATTAGAAACGACATATGCCTCGGGTTGTTCCGCAGCGCCTCAAGCCTCGAAGTGCTCCAGGCGATGATAGAAAAAATGCAGCGCAAATTTAGCGACAGGGCTGCTGCGGCCGGCGCCGAACAAGCTCATGAAATAAGCCATAAGCCTGCTGACGGAGAGCCGAAAAAGGAAATAAAACTTCCGGATATAAAACCGCGGGCCGAGCTGCCTAAAATAGGGAGAAACGAAAACGTCGTCATTGAGAAAAACGGAGAGCGTGTCGAGATGAAATTCAAAAAGGCCGAGCCGCTAATTCTCAACGAAGGCTGGCGCCTTGTAAAATGGTAGGAGATTCAAAAATAAAAAACGCCGCCCGCATATTTGCGGTGGCGTTTTCTTTTTTTCTCTACGCGGCGGCTTTTGAGCCGTGGGGAGTGGCGGAGTTTGCGTACGTATTCGCAATTCCTGCGATTCTTGCCGCGCGCTCAATGTTCTCCGGCATTCCCGTCCCGCGCTCCCCGGAAAGGATAATTCTGCGTCGCAAGCGCCCCGGCGCCACATTTAACGGCGGAGAAATACAGGCAGATGCGGATAGCGCGGAAGGCGCAGACAATGGCAGAGAAGAAGATTGCGGCGCAAGCAATTTAAAAAATGCAAAAAAATATGCCAAAGTATGGTTAACGTCCACTTTTGCGTTTTCCTATATTGCGTGGATTGCAATGCTGATATGGCTTAGGCACGTATATCCGCCTGCGGGCTGGATTATAGTAGCTGTTTTGCCGCTAATAGTTTCGGGACTTTTTATATGGCCGTGGTTCGCACTTTTGCCAAAACTCCTGCCCGACCTTTGCGACGACCCGGCAAAAAGGCTTTTTAGATACTGCGGGATAGCGGGCGGCTGGGTGTGCCTGGAATGGCTCAGGGCGCATCTGTTCTCCGGGTTTCCGTGGCTATTGCTTGCGCATTCGCAATGGATGAGGCCTGCGGCTGTACAGACTGCGGAATTTGGAGGAGTTTGGATAGTGTCATTTGGGGTGATATTTTTTAACCTCGCTGCCGCGGAGTACATTTGGCGCATTTACGCGCGTCAAAGATTCAAAATATTGGACAAATTTTCCACTACCCCGCCCTTCGGCCGATTCTGCCCGGAAATATATCTTGCAATAGCGTTCGTAATGTCGGGCCTATTTATATATGCGGGCAACCTTCCGGTCCGCGCGAATGAAATCGCGGCGTTTCGCGCGGGAATGGTTCAGACGGACTTCGCCGGGATACTAAAATGGGACGATTCGCTCGCGGAGCAAAATATGAAGGTCATATCAACGCTCACGAGGGGGCTTGAGGACGCGCGCGCCGACGTCGCCCTGTGGCCCGAAGCCGCAACGCCGCCGCGCTGGCCGGTAATAGGGTGCGAGCCTATGAAAAAATGGGTAGAGAACCTTTCAAAAACCTTAAATATGCCGATTCTCATGGGAAATATGGCGTATTTTCACGATTCCAAGACGGCTCAAAACGGCGCGTTCTTCGTATCGCCTAAAACGGGTCTTTCCGATAATTTCTACGGCAAGAGAAAGCTCGTTCCATTCGGGGAATACACGCCTAAATGGGCTTCGTTCATCGGGAAGGTTGTCCCCGCAGGCGACATGGAGCGCGGCAAGTCCGACAAGCCGATTGAAGCTGAGATAGCCGGCAAAACCTACAAAATAGGCCCAATGATATGCTACGAAGACATTTTCCCGCAACTTGGGCGCGAAATGGCGCTAAACGGCGCCGACCTGCTTTTTGTATGCACGAACGACTCCTGGTACGGGCGCGAAGCCGGCGCATGGCAGCATGCCGCGCATTCGGCATTGCAGGCCGTATCGACCCGCCGCCCATTGCTGCGCTCGTCAAACAACGGCCTAAGCGCCGTATTCGACCAATACGGAAGAATGCGCCCGTCCTTCGCCCTGCGCGATGGCAGCGGCAAAATTTGGGACGCATCAACACCCCGCCCCGCCCCGGTACTCGACGTTTCTGACGCAAATGGGCGCGCCGTTGACTCCCGGACGCTCGCCCCCAAGCGCCCGTCGCCGCTAATCGACGACGAAGGCTCAATATACTTTCGCGGAGCAGGATATTCGGACGTCATTTTTTACAAAAATTTTGAGGGCAAAACCACTTTTTACGTAAAATATGGAGACTGGTTTGCGGCGCTCAGCGCGGGATTTTTCTGCCTGTTCTGCGCGCCTTTGCTGGTAAAACTCCCCCAAAAAAATGCAAATGCCTTAAAAAAAGCTTGAAGTAGAATAATAAACTGAAATATTCCCCAGCCTAAATATATGTCAAAAAATTCCCCTAAATTGAGTTGGTGCAAAGTGCGCCTCGGCAAAGACCTAAACTGGTGGGTCAGCGAAACGAGCGACAAAGTAAACTGGGATATCGACGGATTGAGCGTCATAGATCCCCGCCAAGCGGCCCACATGCTTGAAATCCTCGACGGACTCAAAGAATACGGCCTCGACGAGACGATAGTCGAAAAAGCGTTCATACCGTTTTCTATAGACAAGAAAACCTCCAAAAACGAAGTGAAACTTTTGCGCTCCGACGACTCCGTTTACGATGCCGACGAGCAGCAGCTGTTCCTCCTGCCAGACACTCTCGACGACGAACGCTCGCCTTACGCCGAATTTCTCGACCACATAACCCGCATACAGGTGAAAATGCTAAACGACACCTTCCACTTTGAGAAGGATGTCGCGATAGACGACCTCGAAGAGGAGATACGCGAGAACTACTCGAACGACTATATGGAAGGCCGCGCAATCCACGTTTTCCATGAAATAATGGATATTCTCGAATACGTTCCGGAGGGATATTCTCTTGAAGACGACGAGGACGACGACGAGGATAAATCCGACGAGGAGGAAACGTACGACGAGATAGAAGATCTCCCCGACGAGGACGACGAAGACCTCGAAGAGGACGATACAATGAAGTGGGACGACGACGAGGACGAAGACGAGGACGAATACGAAAGTTATCGCACCCGCGACGACGACTTGGGCTCGCTCGACGACGACGACAGGTACTAATTCAGAAAATACCTGCGATAGAGCGCTTCAAAATTCTATAAAAACGGAAAAAAGGCATTTTAAAGAAAGATTTTTTCTTTCCCTACGCCCCAAAAGTTATCTTCCGCATATGTTTTTAGCGGAGGCGCAAAAAAGTCCGATACTCGGACTTTTTTTTGTGTGGGAAAAACAGATTATTTCTTGCGCGCCGCATAAATTTACCTATCCACAAGACTCTTATTAAAGCCCCCCGAGGAGCCGCTTGCGCGCCGCATAAATTTTACAGCAATATTCAGTCGCACGCGCGCCGGGCAATTTTTATCTTCCCAAAATAATAAGGCGCAAAGCATAAAATCTTACAGCTATCATAAAGATGCCAAGCTAAGTCGCAAAAAAATTAAATGTAAAATCAAAAAAAAGCGATAGTGGCGCTCGCGTTAAAAAAGTAGGAAAATTTTTTAACGCAAGCCAAGCGCCGAAAACCGCCAGCATCCATTATAGATTTTTACCCGCAAGGTACGCTTTCTTCAAGGCATCAGAGCCTTTTATTTCTCCGGCATGCCATACGCCGAGGCCCATTACGACACCTTTCAGCTCGGCTCCGTCGAGACAGTAAAGAAAGGCGTTTAACGATGATACTACCATTTCAACGTTTTTCTCGTCGGTGTCGGCGGCGGTTATTATAAAATAAAACTGCTTGCCCGAAATTTTTTCGTAATCCCCGCAGCACCTGTCTATGAGAGTTTTCAACTGCGCGCTCATAGTGTAGAAATAAGCGGGGGTCGCCAAAACTATGACATCGCTGAGGATCATCTTTTCTATGATTTCCGCGGCGTCGTCTTTCTGCGGGCAAGGTTTGCCGAGGCTGCTGCACGTCTCGCAACCCTTGCAATATCTGACTTTCTTATCCGCCAAAAATAATTTTTCAACGGTATTACCCGATTCCTCCGCGCCTTTTTTAAACTCGTCGCACAACGTGTCCGAATTTCCGCGGCGGCGCGGGCTTGACGATATTATAAGAACTTTTTTCATTTTTCGTTAAATTAAATTGATAGCTTAGATTGCGGTCTTTTTCGCCCATTCTGAGATTTTTGCAGTGGCGGACTTCTCCTTTGGGGAGTCGCTCCACAATTCCATGCCTTGGGCGAGCTTTGCGCGCGGAGCCATTTTTTTTAGGTCGGCAAGATAGTTTCCCCATCGGCTGCCCTTGTGGGTAATAAAAGGCGCGATTATTTTGCCAGATAAGTCCGACTCGGAAACAAAAGTGCGCACTGGCGACGACATAGTCCCCCACCAGTTGGGCGTCCCCAAAAACAATATGCCGCAGTCCGATATATCGGGCATTTTTTTTAGCGGTGGCTTGTACATTGCGTTAAGCTCGCGCTTTGCCTGCTCGACAACCGCCCCATAATTTCTTGTGTACGGAGTCTTCGGCTCGAGCTCGAATGCCTCCACTCCGAGAGCCTCCGCAATTTTCCGCGCAAACTCCCGCGTATTGCCGCTCCACGAATAATAGACGACGGCAGCTTTCTTCCCGCTGGCTGGCCCTGCAAACGCAGTCATTGCTGCAAAGGGCAAAAATGCCTTTAAAAAGTCTTTTCTTTTCATGCGATTTCCTCCAGATTAAGGGCCTTACCGCCAAGGTCAACAAGCGCGTACTTGCGCGCGCCTACCCCGAGTTTTTCGGCGGATTCAAGTATGTGGACCGCGTTTAGGGATTCCATTCTTTTTATTAGCGACGCCTTTCCCTTGTCTTTTGAAGCGTAAATTAAGTCAACGCAGGCGGAGTCGAGTGCGACGGGGTCAAGAGAGGCGAGGATTCCAATGTCCGCCATTTCCGGAGCCGCCGGGTGGTTGTTGCAGTCGCAGTCGATGGACAGATTTTTCATTACATTCACATAGGCAATAGCGCCTTTTCTATATTCAACAATCGACTTGCACGCGTCTGCCATGGATTCGAGAAATTTATTTTGCTCGCAATCCCAAAGCCTGCTTGGGTCTCCCGCGCCGTGAATGTACGCCTTTCCGTGGGATGAGGCTATGCCTATCGAAATATTTTTAAGCGCCCCGCCGAAACCTCCCATCTGGTGACCCTTAAAGTGCGAGAGCACAACAAGCGAATCATAATTTTTCAAGTGAGAGCCCACAAAATTCTTTTTTATTTGAAGTCCGTCCGGTATTTCCAACACAAGCTCGCCTTCGCTATCCATTATGTCAACCGGAGCGATTTTTGTAAAGCCGTGTTCCTCTATCGCCTTTAAATGTTTTTCCGTAGTGTTTCTGCGCCCCTCGTAAGCCGTATTGCACTCGACGAGTGTCCCGTGGAGATAATCGACAACAGGCTTTATAAAATCGGGCTGGAGGAAATTGTGCCCTCCGGGTTCGCCTGAATGTATTTTTACGCCAACTTTGCCCTTGGCGCTGAATCCGAGCGCCCTGTACGCGGCAAGCAGACCTTCGGGAGATATGTCGCTTGTAAAGTAAACTTTTGGGCGCTTGGCCCCGGCACTTTTCCCGAACCCCCTAAGCGGCGCGGAAACCGCAGCGGCGGCGGCGATTTTTATGAATTCTTTTCTATTCATCGCAAACCTTTCTTTTTGTACATGCATTTTACTACCGCGCCGCGTGTAAGTAAATACATATTACTTTCAAAAATCTGCCTATTCCCGCCATATTGCGGGCAATTTTTCATACTGTATTTGTCAAATGAGAATAATCTTTGCTTGACATATCTCGGCGGAATACATCATTAAAAAAACTCAATTAAAATTACTATTTCTCATAAAAAGGAAAAAATATGAAAATGACAAAAAAGGTTTCAGATCTCCTAAACGAGCAATTCTATAACGAATTATACGCTGCCCACTTGTACTTTGCAATCAGCGCCTGCATGAGGCTCACCCCCTATCAGGGCGTCGCCAAATGGATGCAAATCCAGGCGCGCGAGGAAATAGGCCACGCTGAAAAAATCTACGAATACCTAATCGAGCGCAGGGTCCAGTTTAAGACTTCTTCAGTTCAAAAGCCCGAAACCGACGTCTTTGCCTCCCCCCTCGACGGTTTTAAAGCCGCTTATGAGCACGAGCAAAAAGTGACGGCCCAGATTGAAAAAATCTGCGACGCCGCCGAAGAAGACAAAGACAGAGTCACCGTCGATTTCCTTTCAGAATTCTTAAAGGAGCAAGTTGAGGAAGAAAACAACACCTTCAAGTTTGTACGCGCCCTTGAATATGCAGGCGACGACAAGAATCTGCTAATAGGTGTTGACAAATGGGCCGGCAACAGGGCTGAATAAAAAAACTGTTTCTAAATGTAAAAAAAACGCCGCGCATTGCGGCGTTTTTTTTTGCGCGCGTCGTCAAAAATTCTCATCAATTTCGCATACCCGAGAAATTGGCGCGCGCGCACACCAAAAAATTTTAAAAATCCCATAGGCTTCCCTGCTTTCAGGCGCAATCTGCAAAAAAATATTGCGCAGTATAAAGGGAAAAATATTTTTCATAAGTAAAACCTTTAGCATGCATAAAATGAAACTTTTTTATTCAACAATACTGTCCGCAATTGTTTTGGCAACTTGCGCCGACGCCTTTTCCGACACCGTTAATGCTACTATTAACCCCCAGAAAAAATTTCAAAAAATCGAATATTTCGGGGCAAGCGACGCATGGAGCACACAATATGTTGGAGACTACTGGGAGGACTTTTTAAAGGAAAAAGCCGCAAAACTTCTCTTTTCGCAAAAATTCGACGAGTCTGGCAATCCGGAAGGAATAGGCTTGTCGCTATGGCGCGTAAACTTGGGCGGAGGTTCCCTGGAAGGAGACAAATCGCCGATTAAATTTCAATGGAGGGGCGCGCGCTGTTTTATCGACCCCAAGAGCGGAGAGATAGATATGTCGCGCTGCGAGGGTCTAAGATATTTTATGAAAAAGGCAAAGGAATACGGCTGTGAAGATTTTTTGCTGTTTTCCAATACCCCGCCAATCGGCATGACTAAAAATGGCAGCTACCACAAGACAGAATCGGATTTTCGCTCAAATCTTAAAGACGACTGCTACGACGACTTTGCTGAATATCTGGCAGAAATAGCAAAGAGGCTTTCAGACGACGGCTACGGAATAAAATACATTAGCCCCGTAAACGAGCCATCGTGGAAATGGACCACCGACATGCAAGAAGGCACGCCGTGGCTGAATCCGGAAATAAAAAAATTGGCAGTTGAGCTAGATAAATCTTTAACAAAACGCGGGCTTGCCACAAAGATATTTCTTTCGGAGGCGGATTCCATTCAAAATATATACGGGTACGACAGAGTGGCGGAAGGCAATCCCAACAAGCGCGAAGACATGGCCTACAACCAGTTATACGCGTTTTTCAACCCCGCGAGCAAAGACTATATCGGCAACCTAAAAACTCTCGCACGGCAGATTGGCGCGCATAGCTACCACACTCATTTAAGGAACTCCCAGATGAGGGACGTCCGGAAAAAGGCCGCAGCGGAAGCCGAAAAATACGGGGTGGAATTTCATCAAACCGAATGGTGCATGCTCGGTTTTTACGCAAACCCAAAAAAACTCGATGGGTTCACCATGGATTGGAAGAGCAATACTTATAACGATATGCAAACCGCCCTGCACATGGCAAAAATCATATATTCAGACTTGGTTTACGGGCAGGCGCACAGCTGGAGTTATTGGGTTGCTAGCGAAATCCGCGACGGCATTTGCGCCCTCATAGACGCGCAGGGATTTGTCGAAGACGCAAGAAAAGGCCGCGATATGCGCCCCACAAAACTGCTCTGGGCGCTTGGCAACTACTCCTTCTTCATAAGGCCTGGGTACGACAGAGTGGAAATTGCGGGGGCGGACAATATGGACGGAGTAATGGCGAGCGCCTACGTCTCGCCCGACGGAGATAAAATTGTCGCAGTTTTTATAAATATGACGCACGAAGCGCAGAATGCTGAAATTTCTATAAATTGCGACGGCAATGCCGAACTCGCAGGGTTGTATAAGACAGATGAACGCAGCGACCTCGCAAAAATAGATTTTGATTCAGATTCCATAAAGCTCGCGCCGAGATCCATTACAACGGCTGTGTGGAATGTGAAATAAAAATCAAATTATCTTTCTGCACACCAACTTTTAGACTCGTATAAAAGATATGCGGCAAAGAAAGATTTCAGTTGCCGCATACCTAAAATGGAAAGCTCTCTTGTTATTGAATATTAAATCAAAAATATAAGCCCTGCATAATACGTCATCCCTGAATTATGCGATACAAAAAAAAGCCTCTTTCGAGGCTTTTTTTAAGTTATTTAGTAGCTGCCGGGCAGTTCTGCTGCTGAACAGGGCATTTTGCCGCAGGGCAATTCTGCTGTTTAACCGGGCATTTCGCCGGGCACTTTACCGCAGGGCAGTTCTTTGGGCAGTTTTGCGCAGCAACTGGACAGTTGCATGCCTGAGCCGCAGGGTAGCAAGCATTATTGCGCGGGCAACCATTGCCGCGGCAATTCGGACAACAGGCAGTCAGGGCAAATAATCCCGCCGCCACCAATGCTATAATCGATATTTTTTTCATTTTTTTATATATTTGAGAGTTTCATCAATCGGCTTAATCGGCGAACCGCACGATTGAGCCAGATTGGCATTTAGTTTAACATCGGAAATATTCCGTTTGTTTCAAATAAAATTTTAATGTGTTTTATTACGCTAAGATAAAATTTTTTCATGCTCGTTTTGCCAAAGGTAAAAAAAGCAGCCCTTGTTTAATTGGGCTGCTTTTTATTTATATGCCGCGATTACCTTTTTCTTCTCTTAAACGCTAAGAAAAGAGCAAGCGCTCCGAAAATTGCAGAGATTGCCGCAGGCTCCGGAACTTCCGAAAATGTGACAGACAGCACATATTTTCCCTGATTTTCAGCCCATTTGAATATCGCATACCCGTCGTAGAGATTTTTAGCTACAAAATCGGCATTCGCATCTTCAATATTTAGGCTGCTATCTATCGCGTCGGCAGAAATCAGAACATATTCGCTTCCATAATAGTCGGGAGCATATATGCCGTTAAAATCTACTACAATTTTTTCCACTCCTGCCTTAGCGATATTGCCCGCGGAAACAGTATATTCGTTTTGCATAGCGCCGCCTTCAAATATAAATCCGCCTGAGGATAGATTTATGTTGGCAAATTTTGCGCCGTTGCCAATTACGTTATAAAAACCGCCGTCAACTAATAATGTTCCTGTAGTGTCGGATACGGAGGATATGTAAAAAGTCCCGCCGTTTAGCGTAATGTCGTTTATGGTTCCGGAGGTAATATCAAGCTCCTGATAGCCGGCCGCAGATTTATCCATTACGATATTTAATTTATTTTCACCGTTTATTATGCCGCCGCTCCATCTCGTAGCAACTCCTGATTTATTAGTGAATGTTAAGGTTCTGTCGCTTTTATTTTCCTTTACGTACAACTTATTATTTCCGAAGAGGTTTGACCCCGACAATCCGCCTATGCGTGTTGAGTCAGCGTCAATTCTCCATTCCACGCCAAATGTTCCATTGCGTGATTCTCCTTCTATAGTATTCACCACTCCATCAACGGTTAAGTTCCCAAAATTGTGAAACTTTAAATGAAACCAGGCGTCACCAATATTTGAATTTAAATTCAGATTTCCGGTGATATGGATATTTCCATTGTAATCCCCCATTCCGCTTGAGTATGATGCAGTATCACCAAAAGAAATTGCGCTTGGTGAATAAGCAGAACTTGCCTGAATGTTTACGTCTCCATTTATAGTTAAAGTATGCCCCGTGAGGACGCGAAGGTATGTTCCATAGTATCCTTTTGAACTCTGGCTAAGATTTAGAGATTCAAACTCAGCGTCGCCTTCTACATTAAAAAATACGTGCTCTTGCGGATTTACGACGCTAATAGAGACGTCGCCGGCGTGAAAACCGGGATTTATAGTTGAGAAAAGTTCTACACTGCCGTTATTTATATTGAGAGTTAAATCATTGCCGGCAACTTCCGAAACTGTCGGGCTCCACTTTGTGGGGTCGCTCCAATCCCACCATTCGGTGATGACATTGTCGGCGCCGGTTTTTAGAGTGAGTGTCTCGGCAGAAATCGACTGCGCAAAAGCAAGCGAAATGTAAGCAATAGCAAGCTTAGTTATATTCTTTTTCATATGAGTTTTTTTGGTTTGATTTAATATTAAAGCGGAGAATAATAAAAAATGCCTTGCGATTTAGGTATTTTGAAAAAGTTTAATAATTGTCTAAAAGGAGCGTTAACAATGTCAATCTTTTTTGTTTTTACACATTATCTCCCCCTCTTGCTCTAATCACAAGTCAATAGTTGGCTAAATGTTACAAAATTTAAACAAAATCATCGTCTCACATTTTTGCGCAACACACTACAATTCATAAGCACTTTTTTACGAAAATGCGCATATTTTTCGTTAAAACACATCACTATACTTATTAAAATAATCAACGCCTCTTTAGCTACAATTTAAGGCATTAAAAAAATTTTATGCCCATCCGCAAAAGATAAAAAATTCTCGCAAAATTAGAGCCCGATAGACAACGTCCGCATCGCCTTTTCCGCAAGCTTACTTGCATCAACCTTCAACCCCCACCCTGGCGCGCCGCCTTTCACGGTAAGTGTTCCGTCCTTATTTTTAACTACTGGGGACTCAACAAGGCATTCCTCAAAGACGTTAGACTCCGAAGGCTTTTCCATTGCCTCGCACCACGCTGCTGCGCTTGATGCTGCAATCTGCTGGAATATCGCGCACCCCGGGCCGATTAAGCTGTCGTCGCCAATCATTATTTTCGTTCCCCAAGACGATATTTTTTTCGCGAATTGAGCCATATCATACAAATCCCCCATGCAACCAGGGTGCAGATTATAAAAATCGCCCATTCCCTTCGGCGAAAATTCGAGAGCCCTCCATGCAGGGCGCAAATTCACGTCAGGAATAAGGGAAAGTCCGAAAGGCCTGCACAATTTTTGCAATTTCTCCATCTCGCAATCTTTGAGTTTTGCGGGATCTTCCAAGGCGTCGAGCCCCGCACTGCGGAGCATTTTAAGGGTTTTGGAGAGCTCTTTTAGGTTTTTAAACCCGCGATACCCGCAGTTTGCGTCGGCCACTATAAAACATTCTTTCCCCATCGCTCCCCGAAGGGCAGATACCAACTTGCAGTCCGATTCCGCATTCCCAAATATTTTTAATTTTATATACCGCGAGAATCCGCTTTTCTTTGCCTCCGCTGCGCGCTCTACAACTTTTTTGGGGTCGTTTTCAAGAATGCAAAACATTCCGTTTACAGGTACATTTTGGGAAAGTCCAAGAAGTTTTACGGCCGGGACTTTTTTAATTTTCGCGCAAATATCCCAAACCGCCATATTGAGCGCCTCGTATTCTTTCCACGGCAGGAAATCTCTATTCTCCCGCATATACTGCAATACCTCGGACGGTGTTTTCCCGGAAGCCGGCTTCATCGCGTCTGCGCATTTTTTTAAGTCTATATCAGGATTGTTTGCCGACAGCACGCACTCGCCCCACCCTTCAAAATCTCCGGCCTTCACGCGCAAGAACAAATGCTGCCTCGAATTCCAATCGCCAAAGCTAAAATGCCTCGGTGTTTCAACATTTATAAGATAAAAATCGATTCCGGATATTTTGGGCTCGGGCAGTTCTGCAAGCAAGATGCCGGCAAATATAAATGACGCCAAAATTTTTAATGTTTTTTTCATCAGTGCAAAATCAATACACTAACAAAACAAACCGCGCAAATTTTTTTTGGGCTACGCGCGGAATTTACAGACAAGTTCTGCCGCAAATTCCCGTAGAAAAAAAATTTTTTTCTATAAAAAAAATCCGCGCACCTCTGGCGCGGATTATAAAATTTCGCCTACTTCCCAACCGCTTTGGCGTATTCGGCGTCACTTACCGGTTCAAGCCAAGTATTTTTATTATCCTTAGGGTTGCATTCTATTGCCAAGTGCGAAAACCAGCTGTCGGGAGCCGCCCCGTGCCAATGCACTACATTTGGCGGAATCTCCACAATATCCCCCTCTTTGAGAGGCCTTGCGGGCTTGCCCTTCTCCTGATAAAATCCCTTGCCGCCAACCGCAATGAGTATTTGCCCTCCCGTATGGCTATGCCAATTATTGCGGCAACCGGGCTCAAAAGTTACATTCGCAATCGGAACGCCAAGCTCGGAATTTTTAGAAAGCGGCGCCAAATATGATTTCCCGCTAAAATATTTTGAATAGGCTACATTTTCAGCGCCGAACGGGAATGGCCCGGTGTTGGACATTCCGCGCGGGCCGTCCCGCACAAGCTTAAGAATTTCGCCTATCTGAGAGTCGCTTACGCCATTGTGCTTTGCTATGGCAATGTGGCTTGCAAGCTGGCTCTCGACTCCGTCCATCGCGGCGAGCATCGCGACTGTCGCAATTTCGCGCGTGCGCCAGTCGAGATTGTCCCTGCCGAATATGTCGCCGAATAAATGCGCCTTCAAAAATCTGTCTATCGCGGGCGCGAACTCGAATATTTCTCCCTTGACCTCCGCGCCGATTAGCTTTGTTTGGTTGTCGGCGCCGAATTTTAATGGCGGTGTATCCGGAAGCTTAGACGGGCCGCGGCCCGCCACGTCGCCGTTGCGCTCCTTCAAAAGCCCCATAAAAGTCCCGAGCGCGTTTAGGCTCCTCGGAAATCCGCAATACGCGTAAAGCTGTACGAGAACCTCTTTGTATTCCGCGACTGTCACCCCCGTATCGAGCCCTTCAGCGAGAGCCGATTTCAAATTTTTGCAATCGCCCTTAGCAGCATAAGCCGCCGCAAGCGCAATATTTTTTTCTTTTGACGACAATTCCATACTGTCTTTTGCCTCCGTAATATTAAAAATTAGCGCCGCGCATATTGCGGACATAAACACTTTTATTCCCATGCCATATCCTCTCTTTTTAATTTCCCGTACGTCGCGGCAATTATACCCAAATGCACTTAATTGTAAATATACGTTCCTTTCAAAAATCTGCCTATTCCTACCAAATTTTTTTATATATTTTCTAAAAAGCGCAAAAAAAATTGCGGAACCAAAAAGCCCCGCAACCACAAAATCAATCCGCCGCATCCGCGCGCGGCGACACTCCAAAGAGCCGCTTGTATTCCCTGCTAAACTGCGTCGGGCTTTCGTAGCCTACTGTATATGCTGCCTCCGCGACATTTTCATCCCCGGAAATAATAAGCCGCCTGCCCTCGTGCAATCGCAATTTTTTCTGGTACTGGATAGGGCTTACAGAGGTGACTTTTCTAAAATGCCTGTGGAATGTCGTCGGCGCCATATTGGCTTTCTGGGCAAGCTCCTCTATTCTAAAAGGTTTTTCGTAATTCTTTTTAAGCCACTCTACTGCGCGCATTATCCTATTGTTCTGCGTTCCGGCAGTGCAAAAGGCGGCGACATGGCCTCCCAGCGGACCGGTTAAAAGCCTGAGATAAATCTCGCGCATGATAAGAGGAGCAAATATCGGGATTTCATTTTTTCTATCCTCTATCCCTGCAAGCCTGCAAAAAGCGTCAATCATGTCTTCGTCAACGTCCGCTACGGCGATGCCTTCGCGCGGCACGTCCCGAGACCTAACAGCGGGCAATTCCGAAAGTAATTCCGATATTTCGCGCACATCCAAGTCTAGCGACACTGCAAGCGCGGGTTTTTCAGCGCTCGCCTCCGCAACGTAGCTCGTCCCCGGAATGTCCACGCCCGAAACCAGAATCTTCCCCACCCCATAGGAGTATTCCGTACCTCCAATCAGCGCGCGTTTTGCACCTTGAAGCATTAAAATAATCCTCTTTTTGTAGAAGCAATTTTCAGAGGTTTTGGCTTCGTCTATTCTGTAAAATTCAAGTCCCGGGATTTTGCACACATACATTCCGGCGCGCGGAAGCTTTTTTAGAACGGCTTTTTTCAGAAGCAAATATTTTTGGGTAATGCTCATTTGTCCGATTTACAAAACGAAAAAAATTATGTCAAGAGCAAGAGCCTAAAATCATTCTACGCCCTTCCGTCTTCAGAAATGTATCAGCCGATGCGCATATTACAGCGCAAAATCTGGAAATTCACAGCGCGGAAACAGGGGATTAAAAATTTTTCTTCCATTCTTTTATTTCGTCGAGCCTTGCCTTGTATTTTTTTTCGAGCCCCTCCTCGGTCGGACGGTAATACTCGCGCCCAACAAGCGAGTCCGGAAGGCATTGCATATCTGTAAGCTTTTCCTTAAAATTGTGGGCGTATTTATACCCCTTGCCATATTCAAGCTCGCGCATTAGTTTTGTCGGGGCGTTTCGGATAACAAGGGGCACGGGCTCAGCAAGATGTTTTAGAGCGTCGGATTTCGCGCTCTCGTAAGCTGTGTAAAGCGCGTTTGATTTCGGCGATATCGACATATACACGACAGCCTCGGTCAAGTGCACAGAACATTCCGGCATTCCTATAAAGTGGCAAGCTTGGTACGCCGCAACGGCGACCCCCAACGCCTTTGGATCGGCAAGCCCAACGTCTTCGGGGGCGAAGCGGACAATTCGCCTTGCAATATACAGGGGGTCCTCGCCGGCTTCGAGCATGCGGGCGAGCCAATACACTGCGGCGTCCGGGTCGGAATTGCGCATGGATTTGTGCAGGGCGGATATAAGATTGTAATGTTCCTCGCCGGTTTTGTCGTAGAGCAAAGATTTTCTCGACGTGCATTGCTCAACAATTTCCCGCGTCACGACTATCCTGCCGTCCGCGCCTCTTGGGGAATTTAGAACCGCCATTTCCAGAGTGGAAAGCGCATTGCGCGCGTCAGAGTTCGCAAAAACTGATATTGTCTCCAAAAGGTCGTCGTCTATCGACACCCACATTCCGCCGAAACCGCGGCTGTCCGAGAGAGCCCGCGACAATATTTCCTTCAAATCCTCCGTTTCAAGCGGCTTCAAGACAAACACTTTGCAGCGCGACAGCAACGCCCCGTTTATTTCAAACGAAGGATTCTCGGTAGTCGCGCCGATGAGTATTATGCTTCCCTTTTCAACGAAGGGCAGAAATGCGTCCTGCTGGGCCTTGTTGAACCTGTGAATTTCATCGACAAACAAAATGGTCTTTGCGCCAAAACCGCGGTTTGCGTCGGCGCTGCGCATTACGTCGCGTATTTCTTTAATGCCGCTCGTGACGGCGGAAAAGTCGATAAATTCCGAGCGGGTCTTGTTTGCGATTATTCGCGCGAGCGTCGTTTTCCCGACTCCGGGCGGCCCCCAGAATATCATCGACGAGATTTTGTCGTTTTCTATAAGCGTTCTAAGAATGCAGCCTTCGCCCAATAGGTGTTTTTGCCCGACAAATTCGTCGAGATCTCTCGGGCGCATGCGCGCTGCGAGCGGTTCGGGGTCGCCCCCCAATGGGATTTGTCTGGTATTGTCGTTGCGCATATTTAAATAAGAATCCGCCGGAGTCCAATTTCTTCAACAGCGGCGAAACAGACAAGGAAAAAAACGCCGTCTGTAAAAAAACGCTAAAAGCTTCTTGACAAAATTCGGAGTCGGGGATTTATTCTAATGCTTTCAAATACGGTGGTAGTAGCTCAGTTGGTTAGAGCATCGGATTGTGGTTCCGAGGGTCGAGGGTTCGAGTCCCTTTTACCACCCCACTTTGAATTTCTGCGCGGCGGAGGCCTTTTAAGGCAATTCTACTGCGCTTTTTTTGTGCCGCAAGTTGCGGAATCATCTTGCATTGGCCTTAATAAGCGTTTTTTGGACATATTTTTCGAGTAAGCGCCAAATCGGAAGCAAAATCTTCAATTATTTCGGGTCAACACCAAAGTCAGTGGATTTTAATGAAAGACGCCGCATTGGACAAGG
>URAJ01000045.1 GCA_900545715.1 uncultured Opitutales bacterium | reverse complement strand
ACATAGAGAAACAGCAGCGGAAGCGCCGCGAACGGCTGAAAGCTCCTGCGCACTCCGAGGGCCGAGAGCGCAAAATACAAAATTCCCGCAGCAAACCCTACATGCAGGCCGCTTATCGCAAATACATGCATTACCCCGGTGCGCGCAAAGGCGTCTTTCTGTTCGGGGGTAAGCAGGCTCTTGTCGCCTAAAATCATCGCGCGGTAGGTTCTTGCAGGCATGGAATCCGCCGACATGAAACCCGGCAGGGCGCTCAACGACGAATCCATATAGCGCGCGATACCGGCGTAAAAATCGAACCTCGCGGAAGGCGGCGACAAGACTTTTGCGCCCATGCTCGGTGCAAAGATTTTATATAGCACAAACTTCCCCTCCAAATATCCGTCAAAATCGAGCGACTTTTGGTTAACCCTGCCGCGCGACAAATACCGCACGCCGCCTGTCGGGGAAACAACGCCGTCAAACCCGACCTCCGCCGACGGAAGAATTTTTAGGGGATTGCGAAGCCCGCCTTTTCCGTCGGAAACAACAAACCATATCGAATGCCCCGCAAGCCGCGGCAAATCCGCCGAGCGCAATACTTCCGCCGTGCCGTATAGCGAGCCGTTCTTGCCCTTCGACACATCTAAAATCCGGGCGTCTAATGCAGCCTCCCGCGGGGCGAAGTCCGGATACGGATTTGCCGGTATCCTGAGAAAAAAATACGAAAACGCCGCGAAAAAAATTCCAGATAGAAACAATCCCCACCTCGCGCCTCTGGCTAAGCTCGCCGACTTCCCTTCGCCGCTCGGTAAAATTTCAAGAACTTCGAGAGTCGCCCAAAGCGCAAAAATAAACGCCCCCGCACCCATCGCCTGCGCCGCGAACCTCCGCAACTCCGGGAAAGCCGCCGCGAGCGCATATGCCGATAGAACCGCAGCCAAAATCCAGACAGACTCAGGCGCGCAAACCCCGCGCGGGGCGCCCGAATAATCTTCCAAATCTGGCGGCCGCGGCAACTGCATCAATAGCTTACAAGTTCAAGTTCGGAAGTCGGGTCGGCGGTCTTGTCGAATTCCAGCCTGCCGATTGCCCCGTCCGTCTTTCTGCCCTCAAAGTAGCCGCGCATTTTCGACGGATTAAATTTCGCCGCCTCAACCGCCTTTGAAAGCTCCATAACGGCGTCGTACCCGTAAGCCGCGGGCCACGTTGGAGCCTTGCCGTATTTCGACTTGTATTCGGCGACAAACCCGCGCGAAACCGCCGTATTTATTTTGCCGAGCTCAAAAAGGGTGGCGGTGCGGCAAAACTTTATGCCTTCGGGAATTTTAAAGGGCTTGAAGTCGAAAACCGCGCTCGCCGCAACGCGCCCCTTGTATCCTTCGCTTGCGACGCTTTTGACAAAATTTTCAAGCTCGCCGCCGCGCCCGACGTAAAAAATGCAGTCGGGGAAAAGGCGCTTCATTTGAGAGCTGAAAATTGAAAAGTCGCGCGTATTTTGCGAAAACACGTCCGTGTAAAGCTTTGTGCGCTCAAGCCTCACGCAAAAGGCGAGGTAGTCTCCGCACGCCTTCCCGAACATCGAATCTACGCTCATTAAAACTATGCGGGTGTCGCGCCTGTCGGAGCGCTCCACGGCCTTTGAAAGAATGTCGCCGTCTTGCGCGCCGTTTAGAAAAATGCGCGCGCTGTTTTGCGAATCGAGGGTCGCGGGCGGATACTGGCAAAAGTAGTTTATAAAGGCGTCGTCGCACTTGCAAAGCCTTTGGTGCCACGCTACCACATTTTCGTCGAACCCGACAGAAATCACCCTGACTCCGTCGCGGCGGAGCGAGTCAAAATGTTCCTCGAACGACAGGTTGTCGGAGCCGTTGGCGTCGCGCGCGACAATTTTTATTTTAAGCCCCGCCATTGCTCCTGAGGCGTTCAACTTTTGCGCGGCGAGCTCCATTCCGTTTAGAACCTCGCGCGCCGCTTCGGAGTTTTCGCCCGTAAGCGGCAGGATTGCGCCCATCGGATAGACGTCCTCGCCAAACTTCGGGGCGGTTGAGCAGGCCGAGAGCGCTGCCGCCGCCGCAATCGAAAGCGCGGCAAAAAATTTCGAGCAATTTATTTTCATGCCGCAAATGTTAACCCGACAAACGGCGGGCGCGCAACATTTTATTGAGATTTCACAGCCGCGGCGGAATTAAACCTGTTTACATACGCGCATGACCACACCAAAGTACAAACAATCGAAAGCGCGGAAAATACAATAGCCAAAACCATAAGAGCCCCGCATGTCCCCGACATTAGCTCCAACTTCCCGCCGTTTAGATAGGCGTTATATATTGAATATTGCATTCCCGCCCAGAAAAAAGCAAACGCAATCCCAAACGATGTTCCCCCAGTAAACGGCGAAAAGTATTTCAAAGAACAGCCGCCTACAATCGATACCAAAAAGCCTATAAATACCCCCGCCGCGCCCATTGAATACAATATGGAAATGTCCGATACGAACGATTTTGACATAATCATATATCCGTCAATTTCTCCCTTCGCATTCCAATGCGTCGGAACTTTCACGTCCCAATACGGCAGGCATAAATTGTAAATCCACAATATAAGCGCGACACAGACCACAATATAAAATATAAAAAACGCCAAATCGAACTTTGCGAATTTTCTGCAACTTTTTTTTATGGCTACAATGGGCGATGTCGAAACATTCGGATATTTTTTAAGGTAGAGTTTTTTAGCGTAAAAGTAAGAGTAAACGGATATGGCGCAAAGAATGGCTATTTCCGGAATGAGAAACGCCGCTTGCCAGTCCTTGAGAGCTCCGTCGAAAATGAGCCCCGCAACCGTAAAAGCCGCGGCTACCGGCGCGAACAATATTCCGAAGCGCGAATTTACCGCACGCCAAATTTCGTCATCTGAAAGCGTGTACGTAAATCTCACGCCAAAATATCCGTTGCGCCTAACGTATATGCAGGCAATGGATATGCCTATCAGCGCTGCCTGTATTGCTAAAAACTCCCAAAAGTAAAATGAATCCATAATCTACACCTATTTAAAGCAAACGCCCGACAACCGCAGATTTTGCAAGTCAAGCGCACGATAAATACCCGAATTTACTGCAAATTTTCTACGAAAAATTCTTGCTATCGGCAAGCCCAAAATAAGTACATTCTCCCACTCCACAGCTCGCCGCATTCATTTTTTAAGCGGAAAAAATACTCTCCCCAAACGCATATCTACGTTAAAAAAAAATAAAAAATTTTCTTCCATGCCCCATAGTGGGGATTTTTGCCTTGCGCCGCGCGCCGCGGAAAAAACGGAAGAAAATATATACGCTTACCAAAACGCCGCACTCTTTCTTTAATCGGCGAACATCGGTTAATTTTTGCCACCCGCAAAATCTAAAAATTTTCTGACCCCGCCAAAATCCGAAAAATTTTTTTGCCATACACGCCGCTCGAAAAAATTTTTTCATTGCGCACAGTTTGGGCATTTCCCTACATTGCGCACACTTCGTGGGAAACCACATTTCTCTTACCCCCCTGCCAAAAAAATTTTCGCCGAATTTAAATAAAAAAACGCGGCGAAAATCCGGATTCTAAACACCCGAATTTTGCCGCGGTTTTCACGGTCGCGCTACATGGCGCCGCCGCATAAAATTAATAAGACTTGGCAAATACAGCCTTGACGACTCCCGCGCCGCTCTTTCCTGTGAATATGCACTTCCCGCCTTCGCTTCCGCCTTCGAGCGGAATGCAGCGGACTGTCACTTTCAAGTCGCTTTTAAGCATTTCCTCAACTTCGCGCGAGCCGTCGTAATAGGCGACGGCAAAACCTCCGTGGATTTCCGGCTTCTTCGGGTTTTTCGGGGTGAAGAAGTAATAGAATTCGTCTTTTGAAGAAATTTCCACAGTGTTTTCGTCGCGGTATTTTTTCGCCCTTTCAAACATCGAGTCCTGTATGGATTTTAGAGTGTCGGCGATGGTTTCCACAAATTCCTCGCGGCCGACCGACTTCTTCGAGCCGTCGTCGCGGCGCGCTGCGAAAACTGCATTTTGCGCTACGTCGCGCGGGCCGACCTCCACCCTTACGGGTACGCCCTTCTTTATCCAACCCCAAACTTTCTCGCCGCCGCGAATGTCGCGCTTGTCGATTTCCACGCGGATTGGCAAACCCATATACGACTTTTTCGACAGCTCCTCTTTCAGTGAGTCGCAGTATTCGAGAACTCTCGCGCGCTCCTCCTCCTTGTGGAGAACGGGCAAAATCACAACTTGCGTCGGGGCGAGGCGCGGGGGCAGCACAAGCCCGTCGTCGTCGGAATGCGTCATAACAAGCCCGCCTATCAGGCGCGTCGAGACTCCCCAGCTCGTCGTCCAAGCGTACTCCTGCGAGCCGCTCTCGGAAAGGTATTTTATGTTGCTTGCCTTCGCAAAATTCTGCCCAAGAAAATGCGACGTTCCAGCTTGCAGGGCTTTTCTATCCTGCATCATGGCCTCTATGCAATATGTGTCGACAGCCCCGGGGAATTTTTCCCCTTCAGTTTTCTTGCCGCATATTACGGGCATTGCCATGTACTCCTGCGCAAACTTTTCGTACACGCCGAGCATTTTTTTGGTTTCAACCTCGGCTTCTTCGCGGGTGGCGTGCGCCGTATGCCCCTCCTGCCAAAGGAATTCCGCCGTGCGCAAAAATAGCCGCGTGCGCATTTCCCACCGAACGACATTCGCCCACTGGTTTATGAGGATTGGAAGGTCGCGGTAAGACTGGACCCACCTCGAATACATCTCCCCGATAATAGTCTCGGAAGTCGGGCGGACGATTAGCGGCTCTTCGAGCTCCGAGGCGGGAACGAGTTTGCCCTCCTCGTTCAGCTGCAAGCGCGAGTGCGTGACAACAGCGCACTCCTTGGCGAACCCCTCGACGTGCTCCGCCTCCTTCTCAAGGTAGCTGACGGGAATGAAAAGCGGAAAGTAGGCGTTGACGTGCCCGGTGTCTTTAAACATCTTATCGAGCGCTGCCTGCATATTTTCCCAAAGGGAATACCCCCACGGCTTGATTACCATGCAGCCGCGGACGGGGCTGTTTTCAGCCAAGTCCGCCGCCTTGATTACCTGTTGATACCATTCGGGATAATCCTCCTCCCTCGTGGGCTGGATTGCGGTTCGTTTCTGCTGTGCCATAAAAAAATCTTTAACGGAAAATTCTGACTAAACCCGCGCGGGCTTCAAGCGCAAAATCAAAACAGGGTCGGCTCCGACTCTGTCCGCGCGGCCTGCGGGGGCTCGTCGGGCGGGCGCGGATTGTGTATGTGGCGCGGAGCCTTGCCAAGCCGCGTCTGGACGGCTTCGTCAACCTCGCGCGAAATTCTGTCGCATATCTTTTGGACGTGCATTCTAAGCCATAGCGCCGTCGGGCTTTCGGGGCTGAAATCCGCCGCGCCGTACGCGTCGATTCTGCCGTTTTCGAGCAGCATGTCGTTTTGCTCGAACTCCGCGGGGCTGCCTGGCGTGTACACGGCGTACGCCTTCCCACCGCCCTTGCGGACCACAGAAAACACGGGAACGTCGCTCGGGCCGTCGGCTATGTATATCATATTGCGTATCGGAACCCTCCTGTCGGCGGCGGCTATGTTTGAATTTACGTCGATTTGCGGGTTTTTATTCGTCCCTTTGTTTATCTCGAACACGAAGCGCGTCTTTATCGTGTTGTCAACTATCATTCCTATCTGCGTTATCTGGTGCGATAGGTCTGCGAGGTCAAATTCAGGCTGGCGCGAAAAATACGGCGGTAGGGGCTCCTCCACAAATTCGCACCCGAATATGCCGTCAACATGCCCCGCTATGGAGCTGCCGCGTATCATCTCCGCAAGCCCCGTGCTTATTATGTAGTGTTCGAGGGATACGTCGAGGTTGTCGCGCTCCGCTCGCTCTGAAACTATGCCGCGAAGTTCGTCGAAGAATTGCGGCAAGCCGGCGCGGAATTTTAACCTACCGCCAAGCTCCCTCAGCTTAGCATTGCTAAGCCCGCTCATCTTGCCCGCGCGCACAAAGCTCAGCAGGTGGTTTAAATAGACGCTCTCGGGCGACACCCGCACCCCGCGCTGCGCGTATAGTGCGGGCAGCATGTTCACCTCTTTCCAAAACAGCTTTTCGTCCACCCCGTACTCCTCAAAAATAGGGGTCTGCATATATCCGTCGATAAGAGTCTTGTCGAAGTCCCAGAGGCAGGCTACGACATGTTTGCGGCGGATTGGATTTTCGTTCTCGGGAAACATTTTCTAAGAGTTTCGCAATATGCGGCTATTTTGCAAGTTTTTACGCTCCGGCAGAGCGAGCAAAATTACAGACAGCACAACAAGCCCGATGCCCGAAACTATCGCCGCCGTAAATTTCTCGCCGAGAAAAAGCGCGCAAAACACGGCCGCCGACGCCGGCTCGAACGCGCCGAGAATCGCCGTAATTGTCGGCCCGGCATACCTCACTGCAAATGCTATGGAAGTTATTGAAAGGAGAGTCGGGAACACTATGAGCCCTGCTACGCACAAGAATTCCGAAAGATTTTTAGGTATTTGCGGCAGTCCTGCGCGCGCCGCAAAATAAATCGCAAACGCAACGGCCGAAAAGAGGAGCGAGTAAAACGCAACCTTTAGCGCGGACATATCCGCAAGGCGCGTGACTTTTAAAGCGACCATGTACATCGAATACGACAGCGCCGACAGCACCACAAGCCCGATACCAAAAGCCGATACGCTCCCGCCGCGCAAGTCCGCAAGCAGCAGTATTCCGCAAAAAGACACCGCAATTGCCGCCGTCGCGCGCCAGCCTATCGGAGCCTTAAAAAATACCCCCATTATCAAAGCGGTAAAAACCGGATACAAAAAAAGTATCGCCGAGGCTATTCCGGCGGGCATAAGCTTAAAACTCTCGTAGAGCGCAAGCGAGGAAACCGCAAAAAGCACACCTACAAAAAATAAAACTCCCGCCTCGGAACGGGTCGTACGCAGCCCATGCCCAAAATAGAACGCGAAGGGCAAAAGCAGAACGGCCGCGCCCAAAAATCGGAAGAACAGCATCGACTCCACCCCGTATCCGACTCTCAGCAGCGGAACTCCGAAAAGCGGATTTGTCCCGTACGAAACTGCCGACACTATCCCGCATAATATTCCCACATACTTTTTCATACAATAAAAGCTCCCAATTAGAATCCCGCAAAAAAAACTGTAAAGTAAAATTATATTTGCCGTTTCGGGAAAAATACCCGATAAATCCCTAAAATATTTCCGACGCGCATGGACGAACAAAACAACGCAGGCACGGCACAAAAGCCCGACAATACGGCGTACAAAAAGAAAGGGCTGGTTGTTTCAGTGCTGCACGAAATAAGCCTTGTGGCAGTACGCGTCAAAGACGTGTCCATGCTGCTAAAAGAGGTTCTGGACATTTTGTACGCGCAAATGAACCTAACGCGGGGTACGGTTACCCTAAAAAACGGGGACGTTCTCGTGATAAGGGCCTCCCACGGGCTGAGCGAGGAGGAGCGGCGAAGGGGCGTTTACAGGGTCGGAGAGGGCGTGACGGGCGACGTCGCGGCGAGGGGCGTTTCCAGAATTGTTGAGGACATATCCAAAAGCCCCGATTTCCTCAACCGTACGGGGAGCCGCCACATGGACGTAAAAACCGCATTCCTGTGCGTCCCGATAATAAGCCAAAACAACGTCATCGGCACCCTTAGCATCGACCGCGAAAACCCGACTTCCTACGAGCTTAAACGCGACCTAAAACTTCTCGAAACCATCGCCAACATCATCGCCTACGCCGTTTCCGTCCTGTTTCTCGACATGGAGGAAAACGAAAAGCTAAACGCCGAAAACCGCGACTTGCGCGAAAGGATAGACCAAGAATTGCGCCCCGAAAACGCTATCGGCACAAGCCCCGCAATGTTGAAGGCGTACGAGCTTATTTCCGCCGCGGGAGAGAGTTCGTCGCACATACTAATACGCGGGGAGGTCGGCGCGGGGAAGGACTTTGCAATGAGGGCAATCGCAAACGCCAAGATGTGGCGCGACAAACCGCTCGAGATTCTCGACTGCTCCACCATGCGCGACTCTTTGATAGACGCGGCCCTCTTCGGTTCTCAATCGCCCACCCATAGGAGCACTCTCGGGCTCGTCGAGAAGGCCGACGGCGGCATAGTTTATCTCGACTCTATGGGGCTAATAGGGCAGCCGCTTCAAGTGAAACTCTTGAAATTTATGACCGACGGCACTTACACCCGCTGCTCAGAAACCAAAATCCGCCGCTCGGGTGCGCGCATAATCGCCTCCACCTCCGGCGACCTCGAAACAAGGCTTCGCAACGGCATAATACGCCCCGACTTCTACTACCACCTTAGCGTATTCACCATAAATATCCCCCCCCTGCGCCAAAGGCGGCGCGACATTCCGCAGCTCGCAAAATTCTTTCTGCAAAAGCACTCCGCGCTGAGAAATAAAAAAATAACATCAATATCCCCCGCCGCGATGAATATGCTTTGCGCATACCACTGGCCGAGCAACGTCAGGGAGCTTGAAAACTGCATAGAAAGAGCCGTTATAATCTCGGCTGGGCCCTCTATTTTAGAGTCCGACCTTCCTCCGTCCCTGCAAACGCCGCAATCCACAAACACATCAAAATTAAAGGCGGACGAAAATATCGACTTCAAAAAGATGGTGGAAAACTTCGAGCGCGAAATAATTGTCGAGGTTCTCGCGGCAAACGGCGGCAACGCCTCAGCCGCCGCGCGCCAGCTTTCAGTTTCAAGGCGAATTTTGAACTATAAAATAGCCAACCTCGACATAACCCCAAAAAGCTTCAAGCAAAAGAGGCGCTCTGACGCGAAGAAAACGGGTTCGGTATAGACGCCTTAGATAAAAATCAAGGGAAGAAGGCGTTTTGAATAGTGAAATACAAATTGCCTATGCGAGAGGAAAATCACTCCGTTGGCAATGAAGGCTTGTGCAACATAAAAAGCGCAATGCCAAGAAACGAGGCGACCCGTTTTTTTAATGAAATCTTGCCCCGCGACGCAATAGAAGCAAAAGCAAGAGGAATAAGCCCACGCTTTGAAAATGAATACTTGCCCCTGCACAATTTGAAGCGAATTTTACTTTTCTATCCCATACAATTTTGAAGAGATATCGCGCAAATCGCAACATAGGGCATTATGCCACAGCCGCTTATGCAGTTCGCAAAAAATTGCGGCTCAAAAAATCAGGTTTGCCAATGCAAAATAAAACGCCCGTGCGGTTTGCGCAGCGGGCGTAAAAATTTCCAGTCTGAAATGGAATATTATTCCTCTTCGTCTTCTTCAAACCCTTCGTCGGTAGTTTCAATATCGGAGCGGAGAATGTTCGCGGAACCGCCGCGGATAGCCTGCCCGATATTGTATGTGCGCTGGGTTTGTCCGTAGATTTTCAGGAGGCCCGTGCGGGATTCTTCATCGCGCATGGAGGCATACCAGCTGACGTGGCCGTCGGTGAAAGCCATGATGCCGCCTTCGTCTTTAAATACGCCGTCGGTGGCGTCCCAAGATCCGTTGGGTTTGAGACCGCGCGACCATACGAGCGGAGTTCCGGAAGGAGCGTTGGGCTCGGTGCGGTTGGCGACTTCCCAAGAGAGGGGATATTCTTTAAATTCGGGGTTGAGCTGCGAGGAAGTCCCGACGCGGTTTATAACGGAAATCGGCATGGGAGCGCCTTCCGCCGCTTTTTCGGCGACTGCTACGTCAAAGTCGAGTATCCACATTGTAGGCTCGTTCATATCGCCGTATCTTGCGAGCTTTTCCGCCCATCCGTAAATATCTTTAGCGGCTATCATTCTCGATTTTGTGCCGGTTCTGGCGGCAGCTATCCATGCGTTGGATATGCTTCTTGCGGCGTTTTGAGCCTTAACCTGGTCGCCTTTGCCCATTACAGAGCCCAAGTTTGGCATAATCAAGCTCGCGAGAACGCCTATAATCGCTATAACGATGAGCAATTCTACGAGTGTGAAACCTTTTGATGTCTTTCTTGTATTCATAAATACCTTTTAAATTATTGTGGGGTAGTTTTCGTTTGCTATGTAATAATTGTAGATTTTTTTTATAATTTCAAGAATTTTATTAGCAATTCCCTTTAAATAGGCGGCGGCCAAAGCCTTCTAAAACGTTTTTTCCTATCTAAAAAACTGCGCGCGCAATTTTTTTATGAATGAATAGCCTTTCGGAAGGCGAATTAAAAAAATTTTTCGCGCCAGACTACCGCTGCAAAATCCAACTTTTAAAAAAAACGCCAACCCGCCGAAAAATACTTGAAACTTGCCGCCGAACAGAATTGAGTTGTCGGCAGATATTTACACTTTGCGGTTAACGGAGGTTTAATAAATGCCACAGGAAGAAAAAGTCGCCGACGCGCTCCGCCGCGATGAAGGCTATACGCTCTACGATCTGGTGAGCATGGCCGACAATGCGGAGCTTGACAGGCTCGACGACGAAACCCTCCTGCGCACAAGCCCGCATATCTTATCCGTATTTCTATCGCGCCTCGACGTAGACACGCAGCGGCAGATTTTAAGGCGCTTTGCCCCGGAGCAGGTTTCGGAAATCGTATCCGAGATGGACTCCGAACAGTCCGCCGAGCTCGTTTCCGAAATGCGCGAGCACCGCGCGGTGTCCGTCTTGAACGAGATGGAGCCCGACGACGCCGCCGACATCGTCCGCGAGCTTGAAGACGACGACCGCGACAGGCTCTTAAAGGGAATGCAAAAATCGCAGCCCGAAGCCGCGGAAGACGTTCTCGAACTTCTCGAATACCCAGAGGACACGGCCGGCGCGATAATGAATCCGCACGTCGCCACCCTGCGCGCAGATATGACTATCGACGAGGCAATAAGCGCAGTGCGAAAAATGCGGGACGAATACGAAAATATTTATTACTTGTACGTTGTGGACTCCGACGACGTCTTGCAGGGGGTTGTTTCGATGCGCGCGCTCCTGCTTGCGCCAAAGGGGGCGAGAGTCGGGCACATAATGCGCACGGGGCTGATAGGGCTTCTGGCGCCTACGATGGACAAGGAGATAGTCGCCCACATAATGGCCGATACAAATTTCCACACCCTGCCCGTCGTGGACTCGGACGGAGAACTTCTGGGGATAATCACGCACGACGACGTAATCGACATCATGCGCGATGAGAACACCGAGGACATACAAAAAATGGCTGGCGCGGGCGCCGACGAAGGCATCTTCGACCCGATTTTTTCAAGCATACGGCAGCGTTCTCCGTGGCTGTTGGTAAACCTTTGCACGGCATTTGTGGCTTCGGCCGTGGTGGGAGTTTTCGACGCAGACATCGCCGTGCTGCCGATTCTTGCGGTCTTTATGCCTATAATAGCGGGAATCGGCGGAAATACGGGGGCGCAGACGCTGGCTGTCACAGTCCGCTCAATCGCGCTTGGCGAAGTGGAAATGTTCGACATGACGCGCGTATGCGTCCGCGAAACGATAAAGGGTTTTTTGAACGGGTTGCTGATAGGGCTTCTGGGCGCATGCCTTGCGCTCGTCGTCACAAGGAGAATCGACTTCTCTATAATAGTATGGGTAGCGATGCTTATAAATATGTCGCTCGGAGGCTTTATGGGAAGTTTTATACCATTTACCCTCAAAAAGTTCGGGCTCGACCCCGCTTCAGGCTCGTCGATATTTGCGACCGGCTGCACCGACACCGGCGGATTCTTCATATTCTTGGGGCTCGGCGCGCTGTTCCTACTTTGAGGATTTTGCAGCCTGCGAATTGATGGCGACGGAAAAATATCCGCACAGAACGCCCCATTCGCCGGAATCGCCGCTTTTATCCGCGCTTTAACCAAGCGGGCTTGCGGCTTTTTTTTAACGGCCGGGCGGAATAATGTTGCCAAGAGCTAACCTTTCGCGTTTTAAAATTAGCCCCGAAATGAAATATATATTTATTACAGGCGGCGTTGTTTCATCTTTGGGCAAGGGGCTCACCTCGGGCGCCCTCGGCGCACTGCTGGAAACCAGACAACTTAAAGTAAGAATACAAAAATTCGACCCGTATCTGAACGTGGATCCCGGCACGATGAGCCCATTCCAGCACGGCGAAGTCTATGTCCTCGACGACGGCGCGGAAACCGACCTCGACCTCGGCCACTACGAACGCTTTACCCACTGCAAGCTTAGCAAATTCAACAACCTGACCTCCGGGCAAATATACGAACACGTCCTCCAAAAGGAAAGGCGCGGAGACTACCTCGGCAAGACCGTGCAGGTCATTCCGCATGTGACAAACGAAATTAAGGCGCGCCTCTACGCGGCAGGCGAAGGGGTTGACGTGCTAATCACAGAAATCGGCGGCACTGTCGGAGACATCGAGGGTCTTCCGTTCCTCGAAGCCCTGCGCCAATTCTCGCTGGAAGTCGGCAAAGACAACGTTCTTTTCATACACGTCACCCTGCTCCCCTACTTGAAGGCGGCGGGCGAACTCAAAACAAAGCCCTCACAGCAGAGCGTCGCAAAACTAAGGGAAATCGGCATTCAGCCCGACATTCTCGTCTGCCGCACCGAGCAGCCTATGACGGACGATATGCGCCAAAAACTTTCGCTATTTTGCAATGTCGAGCAAAAGGCTGTCATCGAAGAAATGGATGTAAAGCACTCTATCTACGAGCTTCCGATAATGCTCGCGGAAGAAGGGGTTGACAAGCTTGTCGTCGAGAGGCTCGGAATAAAAGCCCCCGAAAGCGATATGTCCGCATGGAAATCAATAGTCCGCAGGCTCGTTTCCCCGTCGGGCGGCTGCGTAAAAATCGCCGTTGTAGGCAAGTACATAGACTTGCAAGACGCATACAAGTCGATTTACGAATCCCTCGCGCACGCTGGCGTCGGGAACGACTGCTCCGTGAAAATACTGAGGATAGACTCCGAAGACGTCGAGCGCGACGGCGCCGAAAAATACCTTTCCGACGCCGACGGAATACTTATCCCCGGCGGATTCGGCGACAGGGGCATAGAGGGCAAAATACTCGCGGCAAAATATGCCCGCGAAAATAAGATTCCGTACTTCGGGATATGCCTCGGCATGCAGATTGCCGTCATAGAATACGCGAGGGACGTCCTCGAGCTGGACGGCGCAAACAGCACAGAGTTCAACGAAAGCACCCTCTACCCCGTAATCAACTTAATGGACGACCAAAAGGACATAGTTGACAAGGGTGCGACAATGCGCCTTGGCTCCTACGAATGCGCCCTTGTAGAGGGCTCGCGCGCGGGCAAGGCCTACGGGCAGAAATCGGTGCGCGAACGCCACCGCCACCGTTTTGAATTTAACAATGCGTACCGCAAAAGGCTCGAAGACGCCGGGCTCGTCGTGGCGGGCATCAATCCGAAGCGCAACCTCGTGGAGATTGTCGAGGTCAAAGACCACCCGTGGATGGTCGGAGTGCAGTTCCACCCAGAATTTCAATCAAAGCCCTCAAAACCACATCCGCTGTTTTGCGCTTTTGTGGGAGAGGCGCTAAAAAGGGCCGCCGCAAAGAAATGATATTTGAAAAAGACTCGTCCAAAATGCTGTTAATCGCGGGTCCATGCTCTTTGGAATCGCGCGATCTGAGTTTTGAAGTCGCCGACGAAGTGGCGAGAATCGCCTCAAAATACGCCGACTGGCTCGTTGCCGTATTCAAGGGCAGTTTTGACAAGGCAAACCGCACAAGCATAAAAAGCCCGCGCGGCCCCGGTATGGAGAAAGGGCTGGAAATTCTCTCCGATGTGAGGGAAAAATTCGGGCTACCCGTAATAACGGACGTCCACGAGAGCTGCCAATGCGCGGAAGTTGCAAAAGTCTGCGACGCCCTTCAAATACCGGCATTTCTCTGCCGCCAGACCGACCTGCTCGTAGCCGCGGCTAAAACGGGCAAGGCGGTAAACGTCAAAAAAGGGCAATTTTTGTCGCCGTACGATATGAAATACGTCGTCTCAAAACTGCGCGAAGCGGGGGCGTCGGAAATATGGCAGGCAGAAAGGGGCTCGACTTTCGGCTATGGAAACCTCGTAGTCGATATGAGGTCAATCGCAATAATGGCGGAAAACGGAACACCGGTGATTATCGACGCAACCCACTCTGTACAGCTGCCCGGAAGGGGCGACGGAGTGAGCGGGGGCGAGCGCAAATATGTCGGGCTGATAGCGCGGGCGGCAATCGCGGCGGGCGCGGACGGAGTGTTTCTCGAAACTCATCCCACCCCTGAAAAGGCGCTTTCAGATGCGGCGACACAGTTGCCGCTTGGCGAGCTCGAAGGCTTGGTTGACTCTCTCCTAAAAATTCGCGCGGCTTTATAAATAAAGCGGAGGTTTTGTTTGTTTTTTTCGCGGATAGGGATAATTTTATTAAAATCCCGAATCCGCAAATTATCTGCCGCAGTCTGTGGAGGAATGCACGCCGGCAAATTTGCGCTATCACCGATTTTATTTTTTTAGGCGAAAAAATGCTTCCCGAAAAAGTTGGCTGGAAAATTCGGAGATAAATTTAAAAGCAAAATTTTTAGGCAAGGCGACAAGATATATCAACAGCCTAACATGCAAGTTTTCCCGGGCGAAAAATAAAAGTGTATTTTTGAAAAAAACAACTCTATGGCAATGGGCTTCCACAAAAGATAAAGCCAATCAAAAGTTATTGCGCCGCATAGAAAGATTTTGTGAACGCCCCCCAAATACCTATACAATGCACAGCAAATTTTGCACCAGAAGCTATCCTATTAAAAATCCCTATTTCGCATTTTTGCCTGGATTCAATTAACGCAGAAATTGCGTGTATCGTCATTTTTTATAGTTTATATTCCCGCGCCCTCGAACGCATCGTAGAGTTGTGAAATTTTATTTTCCCGAGTTAAAAAGACACACACGCTGTTTCCAAAATAGCAATAGCCCGGATACGCCCCTCGCACAAATATTATAATCTAAAATAATTGCAGGAGAGAAAAAATTTTGCGACTCAGCCTGCAATTTTAAAAGTTTTGCCGATGCTTTTTAATAACTTGGCAAATGCGCCGCTTCTGGGAAACTACCTGCTACGCGGACGCCGTCTATTGCGCAACGCGCAAAACAGCGCAAGTCCCCCGAGTGCAACAGCAAAAACAGCCGGCTCAGGAACGGTCTGGTTGAACATAAACGAGTTTGTATAGCCGTCCCAATCGAGAGACCATATACCCGATAAAACAGAACCTTCTGCGTCGTATGCAATCAAATCAACATATGTGTCCGTCGAAGGAATGTAGAGCCGATTGTCCTCAATCGAAACGTCGGAATCTCCTATCCCGAACGATCCGTTTGTATAATCATAGAACTCGATTGCAACATTTGAAACATTTGTGCTTTTAATTTTAAGATTGTCTATAATCAACGTCTCACCGGCAGAAACTGAAATTCCCAACTTTGCGTTTGAAGTAAAAGTAAACCCGTTTAAGGTATTATCGGCATAAGCGTTTATTCTCAGATAGCCGCCGTACGATTGGAAGTCTATCGTTTTTATGTTTGAAAGGAGGTTTTCTCCGTTGAGATTTATAACATTGCTTTCGCCTTGAGAGATTCTTATTCGCGGAGCGTTAAGGCCATTGCCATATATGTTATAAACTCCGTTGCCCGTCATTTGGATATCTATCTCACTCGTAAACATTCCGTCCTTGCTTAGATTTAGATTTCCGACCTCAAAATACGAAACATTGTTTTGAATTGAAGGCATTACTGAGACCGTTCCATCAATATTCAAATTCCTTATCGAAAATATAGTGCCATAATGAGAAGGAAATTCGCCGCTTATAGAAAAATCCCCGAGATATCCGACATTTATAGTGCCCGTAAAATTTATTATATTGTTCCAACCATCCTCAAAGGCTTCTGCACTCGTAACGACGAGGCGCCCAAAATCTGTATCGGAACCAACATTCACAATTCCCGATCCGGAGAAAGTCGGAGAGTAATTGTGGCCATAGTTTACCGTGAGCATTGCGCCTTCTCCGTATATATTTAGTATGCCGTTATCACCCACTTGATAATGCTGGTACCATTGGCCATTAACAGTTTCGTTTCCAGTAATGGTATATTCTTCATTGAGAGGAGATGTTGGAAGATCCGCAATTAATGCGCCTCCGGAAAGCATAAAAAATAGAGCTAAAAAGATATCTTTTTTCATATACAGATTTTTTTGTTAGACTTTGCCGAGTGGTAGTTGCAATGGAATTAATATTTATTTTCGTATACGAAAGCTGAACAATGTCAAGTTAAAAAAAAACAGCCAATAAGTCATTTTTTTTTAATCAAAATTCCCTCTCTCTTAAAATATATATAACAATATAAAATATTAATAGAATAATATAAAATATCCACATGCGGATTATGAATTATAATTATATGTGAACCTGCCTAATAAACATCGGAATCTACGATAAGCCCGTTTCTTGCAAATTAATGCAGATACCTTGCTGCAAGTTCAAACAGCGCAACTATCGGCGCGTTTTCTCCAAAATTGCCGAGGCAAATTCAGCAATACCCGAAAGCCCGCACTTCTGGGCGCAACCAAGCAAATTTGCCGCAGCAGGCGCAAAATATTTTGCGTATCCTGTCTTACCTTTTTTAGCCGACAAAAATCCGTACGCCCCCAATGCTTGCAGCAGCCTCTCAACCCCCGCAAAATTTAGCATTTCCCGCGATTCCGCAAAGCCGGGGAACGAGGCGTCGGGAAGGAAATTCAGATATTCTCCGAGCGCTTCATCGATAAACTCCCCGCCAAGCTTCTCCACGTAAGGATCGAACAACAAAGATGCGACATCGTAAAACGGATTGCGAAGCCTCATTCCC
>URAJ01000044.1 GCA_900545715.1 uncultured Opitutales bacterium | reverse complement strand
GAGCCCCGCTTCCTTGCTGGGCTGCTGCGCCTTCGGCACCCGGTGCTACTGTAGCGGCCGTTGCGGCTGTCGCCCCGGCGTCGCTTGCGGCGTCCACTGCGCTCGATAGCTTTTTAAGCTCGTTTAGCTGTGAAATATAGTCGCTCGGGAATTTTTTAGCCAATACTTCCTTCGTTATGGCGAAGGTGGAGGCGTCTATCGAGGGCAGGGGCTTTAAAGTTTCAAGCTGCGTCTTAGCGGTAATCTGGGCATTTATTATGTTGATAAATTCGGCGAGGTCGGTCTTGCCGTCTTTGTCAAATTTGGCTTTAATGGCGTCGTATGTTTGCTTGCCGATTTGCGATTTTAGGTCGGGAAGGCCGGCGGCGGCGACTGCCTGCTCGTTTATGAAGGTTTCTTGAGAAACATAGTCGAGCGGGAACTTCTTTTCCGCCAATTTTTTTATCATCGCTATATCGTCGGCGTCGGCCGCAAAAGCGAGATTTTGTATCGACTCCCAAGCGTTCATCTGCTTTACAAGCCAAGTCTTTGCTGCCGACTTGCTGGAAGGCTCCATTTCCGCAGCCTTCGCTTCAAGCTTGGATTTGAGGTCGGCGGGCATTTCCTGGGCGAATGCGGGTATTGCGGAAAGGCTCGCTAATATAAATAAAGCTGTTATTTTTCTCATATATGAAAAGGATAGTATAAACGGCTTTTGCGTGTGTCAATAATTTCTTAAAAATAGCCAGCCGCTTGTTGCGGGTTTTTTTAGCGTTAAATTTTAGCTTGAAGGCAGTTTCCGCCTCTGCTTGAATCGCATATGTTCAATGAAATTGTTAAAGAAGATATTGTCTATCGGAAGAATATTTTCCCTATCAAAGAAAAATGCGGAGGCTTCCGATAAAACCGCCAAACCAAATAAGGGCGAACGCAAAAACGGGTCAAGGCGCCGTTTGAACGCCCCCCAAAACGGCGGGCGTCCAAAAACTGCGGGCTCGGCAAAACCGCAGGAAAAATCCCGCCGTCGCTCAAAAAACGCGAAAGCCCGCGATATTGCAGGAGAAATCCCGCCGACAAAAATTCCGGAAAAATCGCCGCCGCAGCCGTATGAAATCGGCGAGCTTATGGCTGCTATACCGGAATTTGCGGCTTTCGATCTCGGCGCGCAGACGCTGTCGGCAGTAAAGGATATGGGATATTCCCAGCCGACTCCGATTCAGAGCTCGGCGATTCCGGAGATACTGAACGGTTCCGATTTAATCGCAACGGCGCAGACGGGCACGGGCAAGACCGCCGCGTTCGCATTGCCGGTTATAAAACTCGCAAAAGCGCACGAGCAGGGCGGCCCGAGAGTTCTCGTATTGAGCCCCACCCGCGAACTCGCTGCCCAAAGCGCTGAGGCGTTTGAGAATTTTTCAAAGTACACGTCGCTGCGCACGCTTCTCGTCCAGGGCGGAACTTCAATGGACAGGCAGACCGCCTTATTGAAAGCGGGGGTCGATATTGTCGTGGCAACGCCGGGAAGGCTACTCGACCACATCAGGCAGCGCAACATATCTCTTAAAGGAGTGCGCTGGCTGATACTCGACGAAGTTGACAGAATGTTCGATATGGGGTTTATCGAAGACGTATCAAACATAATCAGATACTGCCCCAAAGACCGCCAGACTCTTTTCTTTTCGGCAACAATGCCCGACGCCGTTTTGCGCCTCTCAAAGTGGGCGTTGAAAGACCCTAAGAAAGTCGGGGTAGGAGTGGTTCATTCTCCCGCCGATACGATAGAGCATTTTATTTATCCGGTTGACGGAATTCAAAAGTACGACTTGCTCCTTGAAATTCTCAAAAGGATAGACTGCGAAAGCATCATAGTATTTACGCGCACGAGAATCGACGCGGACAGAATCGGCGAATGGCTCGTTGCGCACGACTACCCCGTGTCCATACTCCACTCGGACCGCACGCAGCGCGAGCGTGACAAGGCTTTAAAAGACTTCAAGGACGGCGTATCGAAAATACTTGTGGCTACCGACATCGCCTCGCGCGGGCTCGACATCTCAAACGTTGGCTACGTTATAAACTTCAACGTTCCCGAACATTCTGAGGATTATGTCCACCGCATTGGCCGCACGGGAAGGGCGAACCGCGAGGGAAAGGCCGTCACCCTCTTTTCAAGCGACGAGACGGAATTTTTGAAGCGAATAGAGTCGTTTATAGGCGAAAAAATCGAGCGCCGCAAACTCGAAGGTTTTGCGTACCGCACGGAGCCCGTTCTCGATGAGCCTGTCCACAAGCGCCGCAAGCGCAATAGGTAAATTTTTGCGCGATGCGGTATTTGCGCGGCGTATTTTTCCCATGCTGAGGTTTATAAGGCGCACATTTTACTTAGCCGTTGCGGGGATTCTATGCTTCGCGGGGTTTGGCGTATATTGTTATTTGCGCGTGGATTCGTACCACACGACCGAAGATGTTTCAAAAATAGGGAGAGAAAGGCATTTCGCGCTGCTTCTTGGAACTTCCAACAAGCTTGTTGGAGGCGCTGCAAATCCGTTCTATTTAGCTCGGATAGAATCCGCCGTGCGCCTATACAAGGCGGGCAAAATATCGGGGATTATCGCAAGCGGCGACAACCGCGACAGATACTACAACGAGCCCGCCCGAATGAAGCGCGACCTCACTCTTGCCGGAGTCCCCGAAAGCGCGATACTTACCGACCCAATGGGACTGCGCACTTACGATTCCGTAATCAGGTGCAGGGACGTATTCGGAGTGAAAAACCCGATTATAATATCGCAGGATTCCCATTGCAAGCGCGCTTTATATATAGCCGATTCCCTGGGCATGAAGGCTATAGGCTTTGCCGCGCCGACTCCGACCCAGTCCAAGTTTAGGGTTTACAATTCCGCCCGCGAATTTTTTGCGCGCATGATGGCTGTAATCGACGTAAACGTGACGAAAGGCAGCGTGGACGTGGACGAACTCTTAAAAGAGGTGAAAGAATCGAAATATTTTTCCGATATTGCGAAAAAATTCGGAAAATAGTTTATCTTGCGCCCGCTTGGTGCGTGCGGCGCAATTGGTAGCCTAAAAAAGCTTGCGCGGCGAAATTTGCCAATCGCATTTTACTTTGCAAAAAGCGCGCGGCCTCGGTTTTCACGCAATTTGAACTAAGGTTGCTTAAATGTTTCTGCGCTTAAAAAATCTACAGCGCGCGGAAGATTAGCTTCGGCAGATGGAAAAAATCCGCGCGGCTGAGGCGATTCAAGCTCGGTATAGAGTGGAGGGAAAATTTAAACCGCACGGCGGAGAAATCGGGCACGCGCAATTTTGAGAAAAACTTTATTTAATCGGAGCTATTAGGAGGAAATCGGACGTGCGCAGTTCTGCGAGGAAATCGGATTGAAATCGACTTTGGGAGAATGTTTTATTAACCGCAACTTTGCGCTAATGTTGAATCAAGAGAAACCCGTGAAAATGTTTTATTAACCGCAAGCCTGCGGAAATGTTTAATCAGGCGCGGCTTTTTTAGGAAGTTAATTACATAAAACAAAGTTAGGAATTGGGACTAATCCGGCTCAACGTGAATGTTGATTGTGGAGTCGCCGAGCTTTGAGCGTATCATTTTTTCTATGCGCTCGGCGATGTCGTGCGCCTGGACGATGGAGAGGTTTCTATCGACATGTACATTTACGTCTATCTCATACTTGTCGCCTGCGGAGCGGACTCGCAAGTCGTGGGATTTTACTACTCCCTCGATTTCCCCCAAAATTTCCTGAATTTGGCGCCTCGCCTCGTCGGGGGCCTTGTCCAAAAGCTCGTCTATTGCTCTGCGCGCCAAGTTCCACGACACGCATATAACTATTGCCGCAACTCCGAGAGCCGCGAAGGAGTCGGCGGACGGCCAGCCAAGCCAAGTGCATATTAGGCCGAAAAGCACCACCGCCGAGCTCAATATGTCGGTCGAAAAATGCAGGGCGTCGGCTTCAAGGGCTTGGCTTTTGTATTTTTTTGCAGCCTTCATCAGGGCGCGGGAGCGCGTGACGTCCACTACTATGGACGTAATCACAACCGCAAAGCTCCAAAACCCGACGCTTACGTCGGTATGCCCCCCAAGTAGCCGCTCTACAGCCTCCCATATAATCCAGCCGCATGTTATAAAGAGCAGGGCTGCCTCTGCGAGAGCCGACAGGTTCTCTATCTTTCCGTGCCCGAAATTATGGTCTTGGTCGGCGGGCTTGCCTGACATCTTTACGCACACCCAGGTGATTGCCGCGGCAACAAAGTCGAGTGCCGAATGCAGCGCTTCAGACAATATACCCAAACTGCCCGTGGCAAATCCGACAACCGCTTTGAAGGTCGTCAGCAGTACCGCGGCGCAGAGCGATAGAAACGCGGTGCGGGATTTCTCAATTTCAGGGTGGTCCATCTTAAAAAAATATTTCTCAATAATTGTTTTTTTAGAAAATTTTAACAAGCAAAAATCCGATTTTATTTGCGGTTTGGCGCAAATTTCTGGATATTTAAAAAAATGAAAAAAATAAAATGTCTCGTCACGGCGGGGCCTACCCGCGAGTACTTCGATCCTGTGCGTTTTATAAGCAACCCTTCGTCGGGGAAAATGGGGTGGAATATTGCGCGCGCGGCGTCCGAGGCGGGCTGGGAAACGTCGCTTGTCTTGGGGCCCTCCCAGCTCGGAGATATAGAGGGCGTTGAAATCAGGCGGGTTGTGAGCGCGCTCGATATGCTCGAAGAATGCAAAAAGCTATTTGCGGATTGTGACATTCTAATAATGTCGGCTGCCGTCAGCGACGTCCGGCCTGCCGAGAGGCTTGAGCGCAAGGCGGGGAAGGAGGATATAGATTTAAATCCGCGCCTCGAGCGCAATCCGGATATTTTAAAGACCCTGTCAAAGGATAAGGGCGCGCGCGTGTTGGTCGGCTTTGCCGCGCAGACTCACGATATAATGAAATACGCAAAAATAAAACTCTCGGAAAAAAACCTCGATTGCATAGTTGCAAACAATGTCGCTTCGGGGTCGTACGGATTTGCGTCGGACATGAACAAGATAGAGGTGCTGATGCGCTCGGGAGAAGTCGTCGATTTTGAGCCCGACGGAAAATATGAGCTGGCTAAAAAGCTCGTTGCATTTTTAAACGAAAGATTTTTTTAGGGTTTTTTTAGTCGGCAATTATGCAGGCGCTGTTTGCGCCTAAAAAAAAATTGCCCCAACATTTGCAGGCGGGAGGCCAAGTTTTTGCCACCCGCATTTTTTTATTTGCGCGAATTGCGGCGGACGCCGATTGAATTTAAACGGCAAAAAAAATCGCGGGAAATCCGCCAATTAAAAATATTTTGGAATTTTAAGGAAATTTGACTTAGCGCGAACCGATATTCGTATTCCCGAGAGTTAAAATAAAACGTAAAACCGCGTTCCAAATTGGGCTTTTTTGAGCACCGCGCGGCTAATAGCTGCTTTTGAGTGCGGCAGCCTCAATTACATAAAGATTTTATTGAGTATGTTTTTCAGCTCTTTCGTAAGCCGCGGGGCTTGTCCGTCGCGCACAATTATAAGGCGGCGGCACTTTCTGGATATTTCTTCGGGACTGTATGATACTATTTCAACTTCCCCTCCCTTGGCGCCGACGCGCGGTTTTTTTATGCGCTCAAATTTTTTCGGAAGGCCGTACCATGTAAAATGAATGTCCCACCCGCACCCCTCGCCGTCAATATCCGTAAGCGCCGGGTAATTGCGCACGAAGTCGGGAATGTCCCTCGTATAGACCCTCACTACGACAGCAGTCGGCAGGCTTTTTATGTACCCGGAAAGCCCCTCGCCGATTTTCCCGCTCCTCGCCGCCCTGTAAAATTCGAGCGGATCAAATCCTTGCAGATTCATTCCGTTGTAATTGCCGAAGAAATTTTTTTCTTTGTATTTTTGTGCGGCGTACCACGCCTTGAAATTGCTCCCGTACATAAGTCCAATTTCAAAATGCAGATGCGACTGCGCCTTTGCAATCGGTATTGAAGAGCTGCTGCGCCCCATGCGGCCTATTCTGCCCTTAGCGGGCAACGACGCCCCGACTTTGAGCGACGGGTCTATCTCAGAGAGGTGCGCGTATAGAGTATAGACATTTACGTCCAATCCGGGGTGCTCCATGACAACGTATCTGCCGTACGAGCTGTTCCCGGCAATGCGGTTTATCATGACAACTTTTCCGGGCAACGCCGCATATATTCCGTCGAGCGCCTCGCCGCGTTTGTCGCGGCTTACCGGCTTTATGTCGATGCCTTCGTGGAAGCGGTATCCGTTGTTGCGGGTGTCTCCAAAGAGCCCGCTTTCGGGGCGTCCGCTGGCTGTCGGCTGAATGAAGCTCGTGTAGTCTTCGCCTTCTCCAAAAGCTTTAGAGTCGGTCGGCCACACGAGATCCGTTCCACAGCACGCGCCTGCGGAAATCGCAAGGAGAATATATGCGCACAAACGCCTCATTGCGGCTACCAAGTAAGCGTTGAGCCTTCCTCTTTCTTTATTTCCTCGACCGTCTCTATCGACTTCGCGAGCTCATTGTAAAATTTGCCTACGTCCTTGTCCTTGGGAATCTCTATGTGGGCAAAGAGCGAGCCGTCGGAGATTGTTGTGTCGATTTTTCTGAGGGCGATGGGTTCCCCTCCGTAGAGGACGACTATGTATCCGCCCATATTTGCGGCGGTCGCCTGAAGCAGCCTTCTTTTGCCGCGGTCGTTGCATGTGAACAAAAATCCTGTTATTGGGCCGTCGATAAGGGTTATCTGGGCGAGGTCTATTTTTGCCAAGTCGCCGGTGTACATGAATTGGTCTTCGTTCATCATCACAGTAAATCCGCTAAACGGCATTGTCACAACTTTGCGGGTGAGGCCGGGCGAGATTCCGCGGTCGTTTGCTATGTGGAACGTTAGAAGGCGCGTGTTTTTCTTTTCGTCGTCGCTCGAGCACGCTACGAGCGTTATTGCGACAAACGCCATTAGGAGAATTTTTAGGGTATTTTTCATAAGTTTTATATAATGATGTTTCCGAGTTGATTTTGTATTTTTATTATCATGTCGGTGTCGAGATTTTTTTGGGGCACGTCAAATTCGCGTTTAGTCGAGACCTGCACGTATTTTTGAATCCCGGATTTGGGCCTTCCAACCGGGCGCAAGATTCTCTTGCGCTCGAGCAGAAGCGCGAGCATTTGCTTGACGACGTCCGCTTCGTCGGTCGTCACACCCGAGGATTCGTCGAAAAGCGACACGAAAAAGTCTTCCGAAGACGACAGCGCCATGCGCCTTGCCGCCCTCTCGTCCTCCTCCGGGTGCGCGCTCACAACGCGCTCCCATCTTCCGATAATTTTGCCGTTTATTTTTGAGGGGTCGAATTCGTCCGCATGGCAGTCGGCGCGGTCGAGGTTTCCGAGGGGGTCGATGAACACGGCGCAGACAATCGTATCTCCGGGCAGGATGTCGCGCCCGGATATGGCGGATTTTTTTGAAAGGGGTTTTATTTGCCAGTCGAGCATTGCTAATCTTCGTTGTCGAAGGCGTAGTTTTTGTTTCTTGCAGTGGGCATTCCAGCGCGCAGCCACGCATTTACGAACATATCGAGGTCGCCGTCCATAACTGCCTGCAAATTGCCAGTCTCGGCGCCGGTTCGCAGGTCCTTTACAAGCTGGTAGGGTTGGAAAACATAGCTGCGTATCTGGTTGCCCCACGATATCTCGCCTTTTTCACCGTAAAACCTGTCCATTTCGGTGCGCTTTTGGTCGAGCAGTTTTTCGTATATGCGGCTTTTCAGGATTTTCATTGCGCTAGCCTTGTTCTTAAATTGAGACCTCTCGTTTTGGCACGCCACGACTATTCCCGTCGGCAGGTGCGTGATTCTAACCGCCGACTCCGTTTTATTAACATGCTGCCCGCCTTTGCCGCTCGAACGGTAGGTGTCGATTTTGAGGTCTTCGTCTTTTATATCCATATCGATGTCGTCTTCTATTTCCGCGATTACGTCCACCGATGCGAAAGAAGTGTGGCGGCGCTTATTGGCGTCGAATGGGCTGATTCTGACAAGCCTGTGCACGCCTCTTTCGGCCTTGCAGTAGCCGTAGGCGTTGGGGCCGATTACGCGGAATGTCACTCTTGATACGCCGGCTTCTTCGCCGGGTTGCACATCTTCGATTTCAGTTTTATATCCGCGCCTTTCCGCCCAGCGCAGGTACATTCTAAGCAGCATTTCCGCCCAATCGCAGCTTTCTGTGCCTCCGGCGCCGGCGTGGATTGTGACTATCGCGTTGCAGGAGTCGTGCGGGCCGCTCAGGAAAGATTCGATTTCCGCAGTATCGAGTGATTTTTTCAAAGACGATGTTTCGGAGGAAAGCTCTTCGGCGAGTGCCGGGTCTTCGTCCGACTCTTCCGCCAATTCAAACAGTGCGCGGAGGTCTTCGGTGCGCTTTTTTAGGCTTGTTAGCGGATTTACGAGATTTTTAAGCCTTGTAAGTTCAGATATTACCGATTGCGCCGCAGAGTGGTCGTCCCAAAAATTTGGGGCGGCCATTTTTGTTTCGAGTTCGGTTATTTCTGTGCGTTTTTTATCTACGTCCAAAAATTTCCACAGGTATCCGAACCTCTTAAAAATTTCTTCGGCCGAAGCCTTCACCTCCATGTCGACAATCATAGGTTGCAAATTTTTTCGCCGAACCGATTTTTATCAACACAAAAAAGCTTGAAATGAAAAAATAAATCGGAATATTGTAATAGGACAACGGTTTTTGCTTATGCGATATACCGTAAGGTGCAACTATTTATCCCCTCAAATAAAATGTCAGAAGAAACAAACAATACACAGCCAACTTCAAATCCGGAAGTAAAACCCGTACTGCCCGAAGCCCCTGCGGCTAAACCCGTGCTTCCCGAGGCCCCCGCCGCGAAACCGGTGTTGCCCGAGGCCCCCGCCGCAAAAACAGTTCTGCCGGAGGCCCCCGCCGCAAAGCCCGCGGCCGCAGCTTCAGCGCCTAAAATCGTTTTGCCCACGGCGGCTCCGAAACAGCCCGCCAAGCCTTCCGTGTCTTTGCCGAAGGCGAATATGTCGCGCCCAAAGCCTGTTTCGGTGAAGCCGTTGCAGCCGGTCGAGATTAAGAGCGATTCCCCGAGCGCGCTTTCGGTCGCTGTGGACTTTATCGCGGCGGCAGTTGCGGTTGCGTTTGCGGTGATGATTGTTCTTGACGTATAGGAACTTTTTGAGAGAAATTGCAAAAGAATTTTTGAACAGGCGCAGTTAGCGCCTGTCTTTTTTGATACTTTAGCTTACAAAACATTAAACTCGGCCGATAAACAAATTTATGCGGTATAAAAATCCGCTAAAATTTGAAAAGGCTATAATAACGGATAAAATATGTCAGACAAAGTAATACATCTCAATTCATCGAATTTCGATTCAACGATATCGAGCGACAAGCCAGTGCTCGTCGATTTCTGGGCGCCGTGGTGCGGTCCGTGCCGCATGCTGGGGCCGACTATCGACGAACTTGCGGACACTGTCGGCGATTCTGCCTTAATTTGCAAACTCAATGTCGATGAGTCTCCCGACATCGCGCAGAAGTACGGAGTCAACCAGATTCCCACAATCATATTTTTCAAAAAATCCAAAATGGTCGGCGTTTCCGGAACGGCCACAAAAGACGCTCTGCTTGCAAAATTAAAGTCTTTTTAAAAAGCAAAGCATCTAAAAATTCCCCGTTTGCCAGATTGGGCGGCGGGGTTTTTTATTTGCGGTGCGCCCCGTCTGCGCCATTTGAATATTTTGCGATAAATGCGAATGTATAGCGGCGCAAAAAAATTATAAGCCGCCCAAAATTTTTTTTAACATAGATAAATTTAAAGGCGCATGCACGCTGATTGCGCCAAAGCATTTTGGCAATAAAGGAGAAGTTTGGCGGGGTAGGCCGCTTTTTAATTTGTAAGTAAAAAGCGCAAACAAGGCGCGGAACGCATATGGTATCCGCTATTTGCCGTTGGATACGAGGACTCCGTCAACGAGCGATACGATGCGGTCGGCGATATCAAGAATGCGGTTGTCGTGCGTTACAAGCACTACTGTCACGCCTATTTCCTTCGCCATTTTTTTTATGATATCTACAATTTCCCTCCCGCTTTTTTGGTCGAGAGAGGCGGTTGGCTCGTCCGCGAGAACTATGCTCGGCTTTCTTATTAGCGCGCGGGCTATTGCGACTCTTTGGCGCTGTCCGCCGGATAGGTGTGTCGGAAACTTGTCTGCCTGATCTGCGATTCCAACAGTGGAGAGGGTTTTTAAGGCGTCTTCGCGCGAGGATTTTGCCGTGGCGTTTGGGTCGAAAGCAAGTGGCAGCTGGACGTTTTGTATTACTTTTAGCGAATTAAGCAGATGGTGGCTTTGAAATATAAAGCCGAGATTGCGCCGCAGTTGCATTAGGCGATTTTTATCGGCTCCGCGCAGCGAATTTCCGTCTATAACAATGTTGCCTTCTTGAAGCGTAAGCTGTGCGCCAATTAGTTTTAGGAGCGTAGATTTCCCGGAGCCTGACGGGCCCATTATTATGACTATTTCCCCGCTAAATATATCGAGGTCTATTCCGTGCAATACCTCTTTTGTGCCGTCTCCTTCCTGATACACATGGCGCAGCCCGCGGACCTTGATTATCGGTTCGGCGGCTTTTGGGGAAATTTGTGCGGAGTTTTCCATAAAATAAAAACGTTAAAAGAATTTATTTTGATTTTGCAAATTATAACTTACTCCGAACATTTTTTTTGATCAATCGCCGAAGCTTGAATATCCGCGCAATAGCTCAGGAGGGCGGATATGCGCCGATAAAGAAAGTGCGCGCGGAATTTTTTAATGAGCGGATTGTAATTTTCTATATTTTTTATTTGTTTTGCAAAGCCTTTTGAATTTGCCCAGCCGCCGTTTGCGCAAAAATTTTTGAGCCTTGAAGTTATGCGGATTTAAACAGTGCGCCGCGCGCTCCATGCCGCGCGGATAAAAGTGTTGGGTGCAAAAAACGAAGATTGCGGTGTGAATGGCAAGAGCTTAAAATGCCAATATTTTGAAAAAATTTTTCATTTGGTATTTTTTTAAGGGATTTTGAATTGGCTGTAATATTTATGGGAGTGTATAATATATAGAAATTTTGTTTTGCCTTTGGTGAAAATGAGATGTTTGTCGGTAAAAAATTTTAGTAATGCGCATATTTTTTAGGGAGAGCAGGGCATTAGCTTAAAAGATTCGGGATACCTGTCACTCTAAACAAAAATACGCCACTCGAATATAAGAGGCGTATTTTGTTGCCGGAAAGTAAGCCCCATTATGGAGCATAACAGAGAATTCAACTTGCCGCATCGAGCAAAAATTCACCGCGGCGCGCGAAGTTTTATATCAGCTATTTTCTGCGCCTGCGGAAGGCGGCCATAGCGAGAGCGCAAGCGCCGAAGATTGCGGCGATTGTCGCGGGCTCTGGTACTTTGCTCAAAGTCACAGTTAGGGCAGTGTCGCCAAAATTGTAATCGATATTTATGCCGTCGATTTGCGAAAATACGATGTCTCCGTTTTTAAAGTCTGTGCTGCCGTATTCAATGAGCGTGTAGGTTAGCTTCCCATCTACGCTTGCGCCTATCCATGCGGCGATCTCGTACGGGTCGGCGATAAGCTCGATTTCGCGCGTGCCGCCGGGAACCGAAAAGGACGTTTTAGTGAGGGCGTAGTCGAGGACTATTTTGTCGCTTGCGGAGTTGTCTTCAACAAGGTCGAAGGAAATTTTGCCGTTGTCCCAATTTATTGCTTCGGCCTTCAAAATGGCGATTTCGCCGGTGACGGTGGCGGGCGATAACGTGCCGCCTTCAAGGTATATTACAGATTCTCCGGCTTCGCTGTAATAATTGAGCTTTCCGGATTTTACAGTCACATTGTTAAAAGAGAATGTCGTGCCGGTATCCTGGTAGTACTGCACGCCTGTTGAAGTGCCGTTCATAACCAAATTATAGGTGTTGTTCTGCAATGTGCCGATGCCTCCTTCATCGGAGGCGAAATTTCCGCTGAAACTTGAAGTGCCTGAGTTCGTAAACCTCAATGTAATGGAGGAATTTTCAACGAGAGAAGTTGCAATACCGCCGAATTTTATTTCTTTGTTTATCCCATTTAAACCGCCGAACGAAATGGAGACCGATTGCCCGCTCATTGACCCGTATGCAAGGTTTAATTGTGTATTGCTAATATCTCCCGTAAAATTTACTACACCGTTGACATTTACATTTAGCGCGTGAAAACGAAGCCTTGACCCTTGCAATTCAATATTGCCGCCAACAGTGAGGCTTTTTAAAATTTTCCCTTCGCCGAAAAGCGATTCTCCCGCACTGCCATCGGAGGCGATTTTCGATATAATATTGCCTTTTACCACAACTTCTCCAACTCCGTCGGATCCAGGCGCAAAAGAAAAAGGAACGTGATTATGATTTGAAGCCAGAGTGAGATCTTCAAGTATAGTGAAAGTGGATTCTCCGATATTGATTTTGATATATTTCCCCCACTGGTCAGCTCCCAGCGTTCTATCTGTTATGGAATTATCTGTAATGCTATTTACAGTCATGCCCTTTGTTGCGTCGAGGTCATAAGCGGTTGCTTTTGCCGTGTCGTCAAAGACGATGTCAGAAGTTTCCGAGGGAAGTGTGCCGCCCCAGTAGGCTCCGTCGTAGAAAGAGCCTATTGCAGAACCGTCATAGATTAATGTTTCAGCAAATGAGGATGCGCTGATTGTAGCAGCACCCAATAATATTAAGGGTATTTTGGAGTTCATGCTTATAATAATCAGATTTTTTTTTAACTTAATAATTTAGTTATCACATATGTAAAACAAGTCAACAAATAAAATTGAATATATCCATACCTTAGGTTCGAGTCTTAACATATTTTTTTAGGGAATTAACCCTAATAAATTTTTATTCTATAACGTCCATTTTTAAGTCCGCAAAGCGCGTCTGTCCTCCCAAAGATTTTAGCGCAAACCTCGTCGGTTTCCCACCCGCATTTTTTGGCAGTTGCATATCACATTTGTAATTTTTATTTCCGTCAGATAATGAAAGCGTCCAAGCCTCTCCCCCTTTTAGCGGAAAGTTCATTTTCCCCTTTGCTGTGAGCCATTTCTCCATTGGCAGTTTTTCGGATTCATTCCCGTTGACTTGGCCGTCTTTTACCGAGAAAAATGTCACATTTTGTGTTCCGCACGAAAATTCAGAGCCTTCCGACAGCTTAAACATAATTGAAAATTCGAGCTCTTTCCCGCCTGTGAAACGGCAATATTGCGATACTTCCGCCTTGCCTTCGATTTCAAGCGCCCTTCCTGCGGGCGAGTTTTCGTCGGCAACTACTTTTGCAGTGCCGTCCTTGGTGTCCACATTCATATAAACCGGCGGCTTCCCGATTTCGCCCACGCTAAAATCGTCAAATGCCCCGTTATTCCAGTCGGCAATTACGGGGTGTCTTACTATTTGCGGATACTTATAGTTATCCAATATCTTTTTTGCGGTTTCGCCCATTTTGCCTTCCGGCCCTGCGAATCTTGCGCCTATGGGCTTGAATCCTATCTTTTCAATGCCTCCGCCGTTAAAGAGGGCGTTTAAATCCACTTTCTCTATAAATGAATGGCTGTCCCTGCCGCCTTCGCGCCACTCGGCGAAGCTGTATTTGCCAAACAGAACTTCCCCCGACGCGTTCCAGTATATGTTGTTGTCAAATTTTGCGGCGCTTATCGACGGCGGCCGGTTTTCGCGGAATAGCTTTGCGGGAGACTCGTACGCCACGACATTGCGCTCAAATACAAGGGAGTCGGGCATATTTCTGCCAAGTCCCAATTGGAAGTCTCTCGATTCGCAGAATACATTGTTGCGGATTTCGCAGTCTTTGCCGTAGTGCATATAATACCCGCCCTCCTGGGCGTTGCGCACAAAATTGCCGCTTACGATAAACCCGGTGCTTCCCTCGTCGTTGTATATGCCCCAGCCGCCGTATTGATGGCAGTCGATGTCGTATATGAAGTTGTTTGAAATCTTTGAGCCGTGCGATATGCCGAGCGTGTATATGCCGCCGAGGTCGCACATTTGCGCGAACGACAGATTGTGTATTTTATTAAAGTCTATTGTATTGTTTTGCGTGTGCGAAGGCGTGAAGCCCCATGTCCAGCCTACCGATATGCCTGTGTAGTAGCCGTCGAAAATTTCGTTGTGTGAAATTGTGTTTCCGCCGGAGTCGAATACGAGCACTCCGACGGCGGAGCGGTCTATCCTGCCGTACTTGTAAATTATGTTGTTTTTAACGGTAATGTTTGAGACAGGCGCGTTCTCCGGCTTGTATTTCGACCCGATTTTTACAGCGCCCGCACCGAGATCGGAAAACACGCAGTTTTCGACTCCGCAGAAAGTCGCGTTTTGGTAGAATTCAAGCGCGTAGCCGTCAAGCCGCTTAAACGAACATCCCTCGAATTTGATGTTTTTTGCTTTGCTAACAGTTATTGCAGACGGCATTCCGACCGCCGCCTGGCTCGAATTTTCCCAGCCGCCTATTTTTGAGTCGGGGAGGTTTGACGACCCTTCAAACGCGACGTTTTCAAAGCTTATATTTTCAGCGATCCCCGCGTTGGCGTCGCCGCAAATTTCAAGCAACACGTCGGAAACCGGGTAAAAAATTTCGGCGGTTTTGATGTCTTCGCCTTCGCGCGGGCAGTACCACAAAGTTTGCGCGCTTTTGTCGAAGAAGAATTCGCCGGGGGTATCGAGCGCGCCCTTAAAATTTGCCAATTTAAAGCGCGGCATTGAATAGGAGCCGCCGTATATGTGCGGCGAAAGCGGAGTAGCAAACGTCACGGCGCACGTCTTGCCGTCGCGCATTGGGCGGATGTCGGATATCGTTCCGCGGTTGTCTATCCACGCGCGGTAGATTTGAAAATATGCGTTTTTCAGTTCTCCGCTTGAAAGATTTTTGAGCTCCGCAATGTCTTCTGAGCGGACTATGAAAGTCTTGCGGTTGTCGCCGCGCCTCGGGCTCGTCCCGCGGAAAACGAAGAATCTTGCGCCTTCGTTTGGGGTGGTTGCGATAGATGCCCTGCGCCCGTTTACAAAAATCGACGATACGAAATCTGCGCCGGGAATTTTTGCTTTCCAGAATTTTCCGTCCGCCTCCCAGTTTTTTATTTTTTTTAGCGACGATATCGCAGCTCCGCTTTTCCCAGCGACTTTCAGCCCGCTGTGGCGGGGGCCGAGCTTTATCGGCGAATCCAGAAAATACCGCTTGGCTTCCAGTTTCAGCGTTTTTTCCGGCGAGGAGGCTGCCGAATCAAACATTTCCTGTAAAGAATCTTCCGCCATGGCGCAGGCGGCAAAGTTGGCTGCAAACAAAATAACTCCCGCGTATTTCATATTCATAAAAAATAAAATAATCGTATTTAATTTTTTATACAAGAAGATAAATTTAGCCGGACTTTGCAGGCTGTTTCAAAGGCATATAAAATCAAATATATTTGTGGGCGCGGCTGCAATGAAGGCAATGCTAATATCGTTCCGCGGTGCGCTCATAAAGATAGCGACTTCGGGAATATTGCGCAAATATTCGCCTTTTTACTGACAAATGGAGTTTTCCGAGAGCTGTATTTTATATCTGCAAAATCCGAACAGATAGTGAAAAATACCTTCAAATATAGAGATATTTTTTAGTCCGTTTTATATATGCCGCAGTAAAATTGCTTGCGCCGACTCTCGGAAAATTAGTCGGTTCACTTTGCGCGCGGGTTGCAAAATCGCTCTCCTTTTATAAAATGAATTCTTACGCGGGCAATTTTTTTAAGTGTGGAGGAAAATGAGCGGCGGCTGATTTTTTATGTTGCGGAAAAAGCCCGCTTAAAAAACTCGGCAAATGAAGTATGCGAAAAATTTTGCGAGATTATTTCTGTGCGGCATTTAACTTGCCGAGATTCATTTTTACGCGTGGGAAAAGAATTTTATTTTGGCGATAAAATCCCGTTTTTTCCTGTTAACTTGCGCGGCGCAGGAAATATTCATTCGGGGCTTTATAAGAAAGCTTCACGATGCGTTGTACCCAACTTCATAAAAATGCGAATTTTCTATGAAAAAAATTCTCCCCCATAAAATCCATTCGCGCATTTTTTATCCGAAAATGGAGATTTTTATTAAAAAAGGCAGGGTAGGGGAATCTCGGCTTTTATACCCTAAAAACAGACAATTTTTTTAGAAAAAAAAAGGCGAAACCGCTCCCGGCTTCGCCCAATTTTTTTAAATTGTTTTTATCTGAATTTTACAATATCAACGCGGCGGTCGTGCTTCGCCTCGGGAGATGTCTTTGCAACGTCCATTGCAGCGCCAGCTTCGCCTCTGGGGATTATCTCTACGCGCTCCGCACCGATGCCGAGAGCCGACATATAGTCTGCAACCGCCTTCGCGCGCTTGTCGGAAAGCAGCATGTTGTACTCTTCCGTTCCGTACCAGTCGGTGTGGCCTACGAGAACAATTTTAAAGTCCGGGTTTGAAGCGAAGAAATCTGCGGCTTTCTTAACGTTCGGGCGCTCGGAGGACGCAACAGCATACTGGTCGAAGCCGAAGTATATTGTCACAACTATGTCTTCCGGATTGATGTTCTCAGGATCAAAAGCGTCCATTGAATTTATGCTGCGCTCTTGCAGCCCTGAATCCGCCATCATGGCTGCGTCGGAGGGAAGCCCGCCGGGGTTGAGTTCGTTGCCGGCACTTCCAGCGCGCGTGTCAAGGGGCGAAGGGCCGTCCATTGAATCGCAGGCAGTGAGCATAAACATCGAAAATGCAAGAGCTGTAAGAGCTATAATTTTTTTCATATTTTTTTATTTTTGAAGGATAAATTATTTTAGGTATAGTCTCTAACTATATTTAAACTTATGCAAGTTTTTTTTATGCCGAACGCTCGAAAATAACTTTATTTTTTTTCAAAAATTTTAATTTTTTTTGAATTTTAACTTGAAATAAATTCAAGTAAATATTCAAAGCAAGTAAGATGTTCACAACATATAAAAAACAGTAATTTAGACAATCAGTTGCGGAATAAAACATAAAAAAAGAGGTGAGGGTTATCGAATGACAATAGTAAATAAGATTATTGAGAAAAGCAGTGAGGGCAGCAAAATCATAGATTTTGAAGCCCTCAGCAATGAAGAGAAAAAAGCATATGGACGTATTTTAAACGAGCAGGGATTAAGTTCACTGGGATATGTCAGAAAGGGGTAAATGATGAAAGTAATATCAGAAGTAATTGCATATAACAAGCTGTTGCAATATGCAAAAGAAGACGGCGATATGATACGCATACGCCGTTACGAAAATAAATTACGCCGCCTGGAGAAAAAAGAGCGAAGCATCGGCTCCTTCATACTCCCTGCGGCAGAAAGATAAACACAAATATAAAATATCACATTTAGGAGTAAAAAGCAATGTATGACTACATATGCAGTAAATGCGGCGGGCATTTGGACCCGGGAGAGAAATGCGACTGCGAGGAAGAGAAAGAGCGTTATCTTCTCAAATTTAAAACATCAAAAAGTGGTCAGTATGAATTTAATTTTAATTCGGAAGGGATGAGTAAATATGCTGTGCATTAATGGCTGTAGTGAATGT
>URAJ01000043.1 GCA_900545715.1 uncultured Opitutales bacterium | reverse complement strand
CTGCCATTGCCGCCGCCCTCACCCTTTGAGCTGTGGTAAATGCCCGCCGCGCCAAGCAAATTCAATTTGCAAAAAAATTTCCGATTCCCCGCGCCCGAACCTCTCTATTATATAATAACGAAACTATTTAACTTTTCGCGCTCGGGAACAAAAATAGCCGCAATTAAAAAATGCGGTTCCATAAAAGGCAAATTGCTTGCTTTCGGATTAAAGCGGGTGGATATTCAATATATGTCAAAAAATGCTCGCGGCGGTTTTATGATTGGGATACTCGCGGCGTTGTCGCTCGCGCACGGGCTCAACGACGCAATGCAGTCTATCATCTCCGCCATTTACCCGCTGCTTAAAACAAGCCTCAACCTCTCATATGCAGAAATAGGAATTGTAGCACTTACCTATCAGATTTCTGCGTCTATAATGCAGCCGATTTTCGGATACGCATTCGACAAGCGCCCGATAGGGTGGTTTCTTCCGCTTGGAATGCTTTGCACTATGAGCGGGCTTATTCTGATTTCCGTGGCAAGCAGCGTGCATGCGCTTATGGGCGCCGTCTTTGTTTCGGGGATAGGCTCGTCGATTATACACCCTGAGGCTTCGAGAATAACTTCCCTGGCGGCGGGCGGGCGGCGGGGGTTGGCGCAATCGATATTTCAGGTCGGGGGGTCGTGCGGATTTTCCTTCGGACCGCTGCTTGCCGCGCTTTTTGTAAGGCAGCAGGAGGGAGTCGCAAAGTTCGGGGTTCTCGCAGCTCTTGCAATTATCGCTCTCATACCCGCGTGCAGGTGGTACTCGGCGCAAATATCGGAGAGAAAAGCCCAAACGCTTCCGCCTGCCCAACCCGCAGGGCAGACGGGCGGAACCTTGCCGTCGAAAACAGTATGGTTTGTAATGTTCATACTGATGTTTCTGGTTTTCTCGAAGAATTTCTATACGGTGAGCATTTCAAACTACTACACGTTTTATTTGATGTCAAAGTTTGGGACAAGCGTCCAAACGGCGCAGGTATTGCTTTTTGTATATCTATTTTCGGCGGCGCTGGGGACGCTAATCGGCGGACCCGTGGGCGATAAAGTCGGCAGAAGGCTCGTCATATGGTGGTCGATACTCGGCTCGGCGCCCTTCGCCCTGATGATGCCTTACGCAAATCTGACTTGGACGGTTATACTAAGCATCATAATTGGCTTTATAATATCTTCGGCGTTTTCGGCGATACTCGTTTATGCGCAGGAATTATTGCCCATGAAAGTCGGTCTCGTTTCGGGTATATTTTTCGGGTTTGCGTTTGGGATAGCAGGGATATCGTCCGCAGTTCTCGGGAAAATAGCCGACCATTCGAGCATAGAATTTGTGTACGAATTGTGTTCTTTCTTCCCGCTTTTGGGTATAGTGGCGTACTTCCTGCCGCGCGTTAGAACAATACGCGCTATGAAAGGGGAAAACCCGCAACCCGCGCCAAACAGCGCCGCCACTCCCGGCAAATAACGCTCTAAAACCTCAGGCGCGCGCATATTCGCCGCGGCGGGAGAGCGCATTAAATATGTCCTTCGGCTTTATATATGCCTTTATTCAGGACGGAGCACCCGCAATTAGCCGACATGGGCATTGTACATTATTTACAAAAAGTCGATGCTGATGCGAGCGGGATTTTAACGGGGTTATTGGCAAACTTTTCATAAAAAGGCAAAAGCTGCGCAATTTTTGGGGAGGCGAATTTTGCGAGGGAACATATTTCAGCGCGCCGCCTTCCCGCGCACCCGAGAAGCGACCCACAAAACCGCGAGCGCAATCCCAACCCCCACAGCTATAAACAGAGCCATACCCGCCATTTCCATTGCGCAAAAATATGCGAATCCCGCCGCCGCAAGCGCGCAAACCACCCACGATCTTCTCGCCCTTCCAGACTCCGCAATCGACAGCGCGCATGCGGCAAGCATTGCCGGCGCCCCCGCGAGAAAAACCATCGAGAGCGCCCACATCGACAGCATAAAACTCTTGTGTATTCCCCTTCCGCAAAAAAGGTTAGCGTCTGACAACACAACAATCCACGCAACGGCAAATCCCAAGACTATTGCAACCGAGACCCTCGCGCTGATAAGCCGCATAAACGCCGACAATACATAGACCGCCAATGCGCATACAACAAACTTTCCAAACGGTATGTAGGAAAAATATGTAAAGCTTCCGCAATTTTTATACGAATAAAAATTGTCCGAAACGAACAGAAAAAATAACGCAACGAATAACACCAGATAGCAAATTGCCAATAGGATAGTCCAAAAATGTTTCGCCATGCAAACCGCCTTTCTTATTGGGTTATAGCAGCCTTGAAAAAATTTTGCAAATTCTTTCGTAAACCCCTTCTATATTTTTTCAAAAAATTTGACAGGCTGTCGCTATGCGGGGATACTATATAAAAAACTGCAAACAAATGGAAAGATACGTTGTGATAATGGCGGGCGGCGCGGGAGAGAGATTCTGGCCGCTGAGCCGCAAGAGCAAACCCAAGCATCTTTGGAATGTCGTCGGGGGCGACGCTTGCCTGTTGTCTATGACTTACAGTAGGGCGCGCGAAACCGTGGGCGGCGAAAATATTTTTGTAGTCACGAACCCCGAGCAAGTAGAGGCGATAACGCTTGCCTGCCCCGAAATAGCGCGCGATAAAATTCTCGTTGAGCCCGCCGGGCGCGACACCACCGCGGCGATTGGATTTTCCGCCGCCTACCTGAAAAGGATTTCCGGAGGTAGCGACTGCTCTTTCGCGGTGCTGCCCTCGGACCACGTTGTAAAGGACGTACAGGCATTTTCGGAGACGCTTGGCGAAGCCTTCCGCCTCGCCGAAAGCGGAGACAAGCTCGTCACAATAGGCATAACCCCCACATTCCCCGCCACGGGATATGGATATATCCGCAAGGGCGAAAAATTTGGCGGTGGAGAATACTACAAAGTTTCCCGTTTTTTCGAGAAACCAAACCTTGAAAGGGCGACCGAGTATTTAAACAGCGGCGAGTTTTTTTGGAACGCCGGAATATTCGTATGGAAAACGTCTTCCATTTTATCGGCGATAGACAAAAATTTGAAGGGCGCCGGAGACATACTTAGGCGCATCGAGTCCGCGGCCGATTTCAACAAGACTGCGAGCGAACTGTATCCGCAAATCGAAAAAATCAGCATAGATTTTTCCGTCATGGAGCGCGCCGACAACGCTTGGACAGTTCCCGCGAAATTCGACTGGGACGACGTTGGCTCGTGGACTGCAGTCGAGCGTCACTGCCCGAAAGACGCGGACGGCAACACCGTCATTGGCGAGCTCTACGCAAAGGATTCTAAAGACTGCCTCGTATTTGACGCTGCGGGGCGCGCCACTGCCCTGCTTGGAGTTGAAGACATTATTGTAGTGCATTCGCCCGACGCGACTTTGGTCTGCAAAAAGCAATGCGCCCAGAACCTGAAAGAGCTTGTAAAAATCCTGCCCGACAAACTGCGCCGATAAACGCCCCTGTCCACGCACAAGGCGCGGCATTAGGCGCGAAAACGCGCTTATAATTCTTCCAATAAAGTAAAAGGTGCGCTTCCCCAATATGCCAAAACTTCTCATGGGGAATTTTATGGCGAGCCGTTTTTATACTTTTTTTCGTCTTGGGTAAGAAGGAAGTCGGCTAAAACCGGCTTCAATTTTCGCAGAGCGCAAAAAATATCGGCTTGAGCGGATTTTTTATTTTCAAACTCGTCCTGCGGACAAGAAATTCTCCTTTCACAAACAATAAAAAGGGCTCATAAAATAGGAGCCCCTTCTTTTTTAACATATGTTGCCGTTATTTTCTCCTGCGGCGAATTGCAAATATAAGCGCAAGAGCCCCAATAAATACGGCAATCTCCGCGGGTTCTGGGACCTGATTAAACGTCACTTGCAGAGTTCCGCCGTTCCATGCAAAGTTCGCAAGGGCATTTTTTAGATTCTCAGCAATAAAGTCATCGTTCGCATCGTCCAAAAATCCCTTTGTCGTGTCTGCCGATATCAAATAGAAGGAGTCCCCAATTAAGTCTGTCGCGTCCAATCCCTCAAAGTCGATAGCAATCTGTCCGTCTGACGCCTTTTCAAACTCTCCGTTTATTATTATCATTTCGGGGGTGCCGCTAAGAAACGCCTCGTGGTTTGCGTAAGATATTTTGCCGCCGCTCCAGACTGCAGAATCGAACTCTGCGCTCCCGTTTACAGCGCCAAACTTGCCGCCTTCCATAACCAGCTTACCGGATGAATCAGTATTACCGTAATACAGCGTACCGTTTTTTATAGTCACGCCGACTATACCTGCCGTATTTCCCGAAAGAGAAAGAGTCTGCGTCCCCGCGCCGTCCATTATAAACGCTACATTGTCTTTGTAATTTTTATTTGTTCTGGCAATATACCCGTTAAAGACAGTGTTTACCCCTTCGGCATTCGTAAAAGTCAAATGCGAAGTCGCCGCATTGGAGGCGTCGCTTATTAATTTTGTGCTTATCCTGCCGGTGCCGCTCAAACCGCCGACTGAAACGTACGAATCCTTAAACTTTCCACCTTCCTCATTCCTTCCTATCAATAGACTTGCGTATTTAGAGCCATCTGCGGAATTATTCATCTTCACAACTCCGTGGATTACTGCCCAGTTTGATGTATCTCCCGCCGGATTCGCCCCTGCGAGTTCAAGAGTAGCCCCAGCATAGGAAGCATCGAGGTAAACTGCCGTCTTATATCCAGTGGAGGCATCTATCTCGGCATTTTCGCCAATTGTAAGAGATTTAAAGAATCCGCCCGTATTGGTTCCTCCAAAAGTAAGCATGGAAGAGTTATTTTGGGTTGTGTCGCTCGTGGGAGCTATTGTGATTGATCCCTTTACAACAAAATCCATTCCAAACGTACCACCACGTATGTCGGGGCTACGCCATTCTCCGCCTCCCCCTTCTACTAAATCTATGTTCCCAATATAGATATTCCCATTTATTGTAGGTGTATCACTGGAAGTCGTGTATATGAAAAACCTCACACCCTTTGGCAATACGAGATTTTCTATTCTGAGGTCATTAACTTGCGTAAATCCGTTTATTTTATACTGATCTGTACTTCCATCGGTTGTAGCAGTAAAATTACCGATAGTGATATTGTCAAAGCTTGATGGGGAATTTCCCATCGGAGACCAATTGCCAAAATCGGAAAAATTAAATCCTGAATTGTTGCCGACTTCTCCGCCGGCCCAAGTCAGATCAGTCGCGTTCAGCACGCAAGTTCCAGATAAGAATAATGAGGCGATTAGTAATTTTTTCATAGCAGTCAAACGATTGAGTAAATAATTCATGGCTTTATTTGATTTCATTGTCAAATATTTATTTTTACATATAAAACATCTATTTTATTTTCGTTTTTCTAACTTCTTATGCGCCTTCTTATTTCGGATTTATCGAATAAAAAAGCTTTTTTTAGTGCTTTAATTTTCCGTTTTTTACGCGCTTCCCAGTCTCCGCACTTTCTTATTCGCCTTATAAAAAAACTTTGAGAAAATTTTATTGGGCGGCCTCCGCCCTTTATAGATTGAAAATTTTCCCTTTATTTCTACATATAGTGTAAAAAACGTTTGCGACTGACAATATCCAATGAATCTTCAACTAATTTTTGTATTATTGCTTCTGCTTTTGTGTATGGCGGCCTTCATAATAGGGCGTCCGCGCATGGACGCAGTCGCCGCCTGCGCCTTCATTATCCTCGTTATCTCCGGAATCGTGGAACCGTACGAAGCGCTCGCCGCATTTTCCGACAGCAGCATAATAATTATAGCCTTAATGTTCGTAATCAGTGCTGGCCTCGCAAAAACTGGAGTTTCTTCCGCAGTCGGAGACTGGATTTTAAAGCGCTCAAAAAAATCCGAAACATCGCTTGTAATTACTCTCATGGTATCCGTTGCAATCATGGGCTCCGTTATGAGCACGACAGGCGTGGTTGCGATTTTCATACCCGTCACACTAAGCATTTGCAGCCGGCGGGGAATGCCTCCCTCGCGCCTAATGATGCCGCTTGCATTTGCGGGCATCACAAGCGGAATGACTACCCTCATAGCAACCTCCCCAAACCTCATCGCCAACGGCGCACTTATAAAAGAGGGATACGACGGTTTCGGATTCTTCGACGTCACCCCAATCGGAATTTCGGTGCTTGCAGCCGGAATTATTTATATGCTCTTTACGCGCAAATTCCTGCGCGGGGCAAACGACGCTCGAAAAGGCGAGCCGCGGCTGAAATTCTCGGACTTTATCCGCGCGTATGCCCTCGACTCCCAACAAAAAATATTTGAGGTTTCCCCCGATTCCCCAATAGTGGGAATGGAAATTTCGGAGCTGAAACTGAGAGAAAATTGGGCGACGAGCATTTTGTGCATAGAGCGCAGAAGCCGTCTCGAGAAATCGCTCGTAGCCCCGACTGCCGATACGCGGATTTTGGCTGGCGATATTTTGCTTTGCAATGCCTACGGGCAATCGCGCGATTTTGCCGGCGCCGAAGAAATGATGCTGAATCCGCTTCCTATATCGGGGGAATATTTCTCGGAGCATTCAGCGGAAATGGGAATGGCGGAAATCACCATTCTTCCGGAGTCGTCTTTAATAGGGAAAACTTTGAGAGAAGTAAAGTTCGGAAGCACACACGGACTCAACGCGATTGGCCTTAGGCGCAATAGTTCGGCGGTTGAAGGCGACATACTTACACACCGCCTCAGAATGGGTGACATACTCCTCGTTTTTGGCGCATGGACTGCCATAAAGCGCCTGAAATCTCAAAACCGCGATTTCATAATTTTAAATTTGCCGGAGGAGTCGGATCTGGCTGTGACTTCGCCCGGTCGGGCGTGGGCTGCGATATTGAGCCTACTCACGATGGTTGCGCTTATGGTGACGGGGGCTGTCGAAAATGTTGTAGCGGCGGGGATTTGCTGTGCAATGATGGTTGCATTCAAGTGCATAAGCATGGACGAAGCGTACAAGTCGGTATATTGGCCCGCCTTAATTCTAATAATCTGCATGATGCCTTTTGCAACGGCGCTTGAAAAAACCGGCGGAGTGCGGCTGGCGGCCGACGCGATGATAGGGCTTCTCGGCGGATACGGTGAAACCGCCGTGATGGCCGGGCTGTTTGCACTGGCAATGTTTACGGTTATGTTTATAGCAAACACTGTCACAGCAATTTTGTACGCGCCCGTTGCGATTGCGGCGGCTCAAATTATGGGCATTGATCCGCACGGATTTGAGATGGCAGTCGCGGTGGCGTCGTCAACCGCCTTTATATCGCCGCTTTCGTCTCCCGTAAATATGTTGGTGATGAACCCTGGCGGATACAAGTTCGCGGACTTTTTTAAATTCGGCGCGCCGTTTTCCATAATAGTAATGGCTATATCCATTGCGGTAATAAAACTCTCGCAATATTGACGGAATGCCACCCTTTTGCGCGTTGCAAAAATTTTAAATTAGAGGCAATCGGCAAAAAATCTACATTCTCTCCCATTGCGAATTAAAATTCCGCCGCAACGGTTCGGAAACTATACAAAAAAAATACCGCAACCTGCATAAAAAAAGCGCCAAGCATATTTAAAATATGCCGCGCCTGCGATGCACCGCGTTTTTGCAAGCTGCGGGAACTTCTTATTACCGCCGCCCCGCAAAAACGCCTTTTTATGCGCACTCGGAAATCGCCTTTTTTATGCGCTCAATTATCTGGGTTGTGCTCATTCCAAACTGCGCGCGGAGAGTGGCTACATCTGTTCCATGGGGGATAAACATATCGGGCCAGCCGATAATGCATACGTCGCATTTTTTGCGCGCGGCAAGCAGAGCCTCAGCAACAGCGCTTCCAAAACCTCCCGCCGCAACGTGGTCTTCAAGAGTAACTATAAGTTTGTTCTTGTCCGCCTGTGCAAGCAGAAGCTCGCGGTCGAGCGGCTTGACAAAACGCGCGTTCACGACCCCGACTTTCACTCCAAGCTCGGTCTCGATGGCTTCTGCTGCCTTCATCGCCTCTTTCACCATATTTCCGAGAGCCCAAATTACCGCGGTAGAATCTGATTCTCGCAACTCTTGGGCTTTGCCGATTTCGATTTTTTCCGGGAATTCCTTCATCGGAATGCCCTCGCCCTTGCCACGCGGGTAGCGTATAAAGCACGGTTTGCCGGATTCCACCGACGTATAGAGCATATCGGCAAGCTCGTCCTCGTTTGCCGGCTGCATTACAATAGCGTTGGGCAGTGGCCTCAAAAACGATATGTCAAAAAGTCCGTGGTGGGTAGCCCCGTCGTTCGGGCTCAATCCCGCGCGGTCGAGGCAGAAGGTCACCGGAAGTTTTTGTAGGCATACATCGTGCATGGCGCAGTCGAAGGCGCGCTGCATAAAAGTAGAATATATAGCGGCTACGGGCTTAAAGCCCTGGCAGGCCATCCCGGCGGCAAAGACCGCCGCGTGCTCCTCAGCTATGCCGACGTCAAAAAACTGCGAAGGCAATTCCTTCTTCAAACACGACAACCCTGTCCCCGACGCCATCGCCGCCGTAATCCCGACAATCTTTGGATCTTTCTGGGCAAGCTTTAAGAGGGTTTTGCCCATCGCGTCCTGGTAGTTGGGTATAGACTTGTCGGCATTTGAAGTTGACTCTCCGGTGACAATATCGTACGGAGTCGCGCCGTGGAATTTTTCGGGGTTGCGCATTGCAACCTCCAACCCTTTGCCCTTTTTTGTGAGAATGTGCAAAAGAATGGGCTTTGTAGAGCGCTTGCAATAATTTAGGTATTTTTCAAGCAGCGGGATATCGTGGCCGTCTATCGGGCCGAGGTACATAAATCCAAAATATTCAAAAAATGACGACGGCAAAAGAAAACCCTTGGCGTCGCGCGCGACTTTTTCCGTGAACTTTACCGCCGGCTCTCCGAAAAGGGTTTTCAGGAAAGCGTTCATATCTGAATAGAGGCGGTTGTTGAGCGGATTCGTAATGACTTCGTTCAGGTATTTTGCAATCGCCCCGACGTTTTTTGCTATCGACATCTCGTTGTCGTTTAGCACGACAATCATTTTCTTGGTAGTTGTGGCGATATTGTTGAACGCCTCAAAAGTCACACCGTTTGTAAGGGCTGCGTCTCCGAGAACCGCCACGATATTTTCGTCAGTTCCGTTTCTGTCGCGGGCGGCCGCAAAACCCAATGCCGCGGACGCCGCCGTTCCCGCGTGGCCGGCTCCGAAGGCGTCGTGCTCGCTCTCAAACCTATTGCAGAATCCGCTTATGCCGTCGGTCTGCCTCAGCCCCTCAAATCTCTCGTTGTTTCTGCCGGTAAGGAGCTTGTGCGTATAGCATTGGTGCGATACGTCGAAAAATATCTTGTCTTTCGGCGTTGAGAAGACCCTGTGCAGCGCGATTGTCAATTCCACGACCCCGAGATTTGGAGATACATGGCCGCCTTTTTTTGAAGTGACGTCGATAATTTGTTTTCTAATTTCGGCTGCGAGCTCTTGTAATTGTTGCGGAGCAAGCGCTTTTACGTCTTCGGGAGATTTTATATTTGAGAGTATGGACATATTTCACATGTACTTGCCGCGATTCGGATATCACTCCGAATCCACGGGGAATTCTTCGATAGTCCCGCCCGACAATTTGCCGATTTTCAGTTCCGCCGCATCGAGTTTTTTGCGGCAATCCGCCAGACACTTTTTGGCGCGGGAGTATTTTTCCACCAGCTTATCGAGAGGGACTTTTGAGTTTTCAAGCTCCGACAGAATGGTTTCGAGCTCTTCGAGCGACTGTTCGAAAGTCTGTCCGTCCGCGTTGTTTAACTTTTCACCCATTTTCACCACTTTTTAGCCTTTTGAATAGAATTGCCAAGCTAAAAAAAGACTTTTGGTCCAAAAATTATGAACGCCTACACTTTGAAATTGTCTCAATAAAATGATAAATGTCGCTTATTATCAATAAATGTACCTAAAACACGCAATTTTAAGCTCGACTTTTTTCAAAAAATATACACTTTAAAAGACTAAGGGAGATAGACCGCGTAAAAATCTCGATTTTGCGAAGGTCGTGCAATTTTAATAATTATCGAGATAATAACTTCCAACTATGGCCATACGTAAAATCATCGGAAAAGCATCAACCAAAGCATCATACGCCTACCTTATCGAAAAGAAGCGCGATGGGCACGAGTTCACGGAAGAAGAAGTTCGCAATATTGTCGATTCAATTCTCGACGACGAAATGCCTGACTCGCAAATGGCAGCCCTCATAATGGCAATCTATTTTAAAGATATGGCGGCGCAGGAAACCGCCGTTTTCGCCGATGAAATGATTCTCACCGGCGAAACTCTCGACCTCTCCCACATTACAAGGCCAAAAGTTGCAAAATACTCAACCGGAGGTGTCGGAGACAAAACTTCGCTAATCCTCGCCGCCGTGGGCGCCGCTTGCGGCGTTGTAGTCCCCGGCATGACGAGCCCGGACGAAGACTTCGTCCTGACTGTCGAAGACAAAATGGCTTCCATTCCCGGCTTTAAAACAAAACTTACCCTCGACGAATTCCAAAAGCAGCTCTCCACTATCGGCTGCGCAATCTGCGAACACGACAATTCCATTTCGCCCGTCGACGAAAAAATTTACAATATGCGCCACATGACGGCTACCATCCCGAGCCTTCCGCTTATTACCGCAAGCGTGCTGAGCAAAAAATTTGCAATCGGCGCGGACGGTTTGGTTGTGGACGTAAAATGGGGCAACGGCTCATACCTGCGCGATATCGAACAGGCTCGCCAACTCGCCCGCACTATTACCCGCGTTGCCCGCGTAATGAAGCACAGATGTGTCGCCCTCATCACCGATATGAACCAACCTCTCGGCGACTCCGTAGGAATGGGGCTGGAAGTTCTCGAAGCTCTCGACTTCCTCCGCGGCGGCGGCAGCGACGACATTAAGGAACTCGTATTGAAGCTCGGAATGGAAATTTTGAGGCTCGCTGGGGTTGCTGGCTCGACATTGTCGGCAAAGCAGTCGGTGGAGCGCGTCATAGAAGACGGTTCGGCACTTAAAAAATTTATGGAGATGATAAAAGCCCAGGGCGGAAGCGCGCCGTGGCTCGAAGATCCCTCCAAGTATCCGATGCCAAAGCATGTCCGCAAACTGCCGGCGCCCAAGCGCGGGTATGTCCACAACATAAACTCGGGCATGATTGCCCGCGCCGTGCAAAACTTGGCAAAAACCAAGACGGGCAAAATAGACCCGTATGTAGGTGTCACAGAAATAAAGAAAATAGGCACGCAGGTAAAACAGGGCGAACCGCTGCTTATGATTCACTACAACGACGAAACTAACCTCGATTCGGCGATAGACTATCTTAGGAACGCTTACAGGCTTGCTCCGCGCCGTCCGAATCCATCGCCTGTTGTTGTGGAACGCGTCGCCTGATTTGGCGAATGCTTTTGGCGAATAGCTCCGTTAGGAAAGCCGCCAAGACCGCTCGCGTATGCCAATACGCCACGCGAGGGAGTACTCAGGGAATAGTGGGGATAGCCCTATTGCAAAGCAATGGGCGTAAGGGGCGTAGCCCCTTCAATGGCTGGCGGCCCGTGCCGCCCTCGCTCTTCATCCAAAATCATTGCGCCAAATCGGAAACCTTTGGCTTTTCGGAACGAACTCTGGAAACGTTAACGAACCTCTCATGTGGGAGGTCCGTTTTTTTGTGGGATAACGGATAACGGCGACTTTCGCGTATGTCAATACGCTTCAACCCGCCGTTTCGCTTGCGCCACGTTTTTAGCTCCAAAATCATTGCGCCAAATAGGGGAAGCTGGGGTTTGGGGGAGCGAACTCCGGAAACGTTAACGAACCTCTCATGTGGGAGGTTCGTTTTTTATTGGGGGATTGAGGAGGGGATAGAAGTATTGGCAAAGCCAATCTTCGTAAGGGGCGCCAGCCCCTTCTATGGCTGGCACGCCTCGTGCCCCCTTCAATGGAAGCAATGCCGCCCACTTTCTATGGAAACGGGAGGCTTTATGCCCGTTTGCGGAGGGAATGGAGTAATATTAAATGTTTGACATAGTTAAAAAACTTGGTTAGGTTGCAATTTAATGAAAATGAAAACAACTCTATATTCTGCATTTCTTGCATCCTCGCTCTTTGCCCAAGCCTATGACACTGTTTTTACGGGCGGCAGCGGAGCGAACTATAACTGGAACGACCCCGCGAATTGGTCGAACGGGGTTCCTTCCGAAAGTTCTAAAGTCCTCATAGAATTGCAGGACCTTTCGAACAACAACCTCGTTATTTCCGGAGTCGCCGTGGTGGATGAAGTCGTCTGGAATGTTACCGGCGAAATGGTCCACCAAAAGGGCCTTGCGGAAGGCGGGACGCTGAAAGCAAATTCGATCACTATCGACGGCGGCAACTATTGGAACCAGTTTTACTCCTACAACGCCACTTTCGACGCCACAAACGAGAACGGCACCGGAACGATGACGCTGAGGTCGCAATCAAACTCTCTCTATTTCAAGGCCTCATACATCAAGGCCGACATCTTGAACTGCGAGAAAGGCGCGTATATAGAAGTGGACTACGGCGGCTCAAACACGAATCCGATAATCGACGCCGGAACCCTCAACCTCGCAAAAGACTCGCTGTTAACTGCGACGGGATCGAGCGGGAACTCTTACATCAGGCTCGGCGGAATAACCGGCCAGGGAGAAATAACCGTAAAGGACGGCGACGGAACGGCGGCGGGATACATAGAGCTTACAAACTCGCAATCGCGCGTCTTCGACGGGAAAATATCGCTGTCAAACCCCAACTGGGGAGGCTCGACAAACAAATCCGTCCACCTCACGATGAACGGTTCTGCCGGCGCGGTTCAGCATCTTGCCAACAGCGAAAACGAATTGACTTCCGTAACGGTAAATAGCGGCGAGCTCAGCATGGTTGCAAAAAACGCGGGCGCCATATCGCTCGCGGGCGGAACTTTGTCGGTTTACGACTCCAACGGAACAATCACCGACAACGTATTGAACGCCGATTCAATGTCGTGGAGCGGCGGAACCGTAAAGCTTGCGGTAGGCATTGACTTCAATTCAAAAGTCGCGCTCTCGGGCGCGCTTTCAAAGGGTGAAAACGCGGGCGGACTGGCGATAGAGCTTGAATTTGCCGACGGGGTGGCCGAGGAATTTGCCGCCCTCCTTGAAACACAGGAGTCGATCGTGCGCGAATTGATAACCTATGAATCCTCCGACTTCGGCGCAAACGACGCCTCCGTTTCGGTAATCGGCCCCGACGGATTTTCATACGAGCTTCTATTCGGAGAGAACGCCCTTTCGCTCTCAATAGCGCAGGTGCCCGAACCGGCAACGCTTGCGGCAATCTTCGGAGCCGCGGCCCTCGCGCTCGCAATCGCCAGGCGGCGCAAAATCCGGTAAAATGCGGGGCTTGAACGCGGCGGCGCAATCGCGGCGGTTCGGCGAAAACGAATTTCCCTGCGGGAGATTCGTTTTTTTGTCGGCAAACAGAGGGGACGGGCGCGATGGCAACCGCGCAAGAGCTTTGCCCTCTCTGCGGGGCGCTTCCCGCCCTTTCCATGGCGGCCAAGCCACCCCGCGGGCTACTTAACGGTTTAGATAAAAAAGCGGGATTTTCACTTGCGGACGTCTTTCTTGCTAAATAAAAGAAGGATTCAATTTCGGCAGGCATTTATTGAAACGCCGAATAAATTTAAAGAAAGGCAAAAAATGGAACTAATGACGCGCCAAAAACGCAAAGAGGAAGTCCGCAGGATTCTCGCACTGGACACCGACGAACTAATAAAACAATCCAACGGACAACTCAAAGTATTCGACACTCTCGACGAAGTTTACGAATTTCTCGCCGAAGAAATGGTAAACGAATTCGAGAAGGCGGCAAAGGGCGATAAAATCGTATCTTTTATAATGCCTGTTGGCCCCACGCAGCCTTACCGCATTATGGCCGAAAAAATAAACTACCGCAACCTCAGCCTTAAAAACGTGCGGTTTTTCTTTATGGACGAGTACGTGGACGATGAAAAGGACGAGCTCATTCCCATGAGCAATCCGCTGAGTTTCCGCGGGCAGATAGGTCCCCTGCTTTTCAATAGAATCCGCCCGGATCTAATGATGCCAGAATCCCAAATAATTTTCCCAACCCCCGAAAATATAAAGGATCTCCCCAAAATGATAGAGGACGCCGGCGGCATAGAAGTCTGCTACGGCGGCATAGGCATTCACGGGCATGTTGCCTTCAATGAACCCGGTGAAGGAGTCGCCGAATCCAATCCGCGAATTCTTGAAATCAACGAGTTCACCCGCACAATAGATTCAACAAGGCATTGCGGCGTAGGCGGCAATCTGGAGAACTTCCCGCGGCGCGCAATTACCATGGGCATGAAACAATGCTTGCAGGCGCGCAGAATGCTGCTTATGACGAGAAACGAATCAACGGAATTTTTGTGGGCAAACACGATATTGCGAATATCGGCGCTCGGACAGCCCGGCGACGATTATCCAGTGACACATGCGCGCTACCACAAAAACCTTCTTATCGTCACCGACAAGGGAACTGCTCAAAAGCCAAAGTTCAATATCTAATATAAGATGAAAGCCATAGAAGCCCACGCCCACCTGCGCAGAAACGCCAAAGGATTCGATAAGATAGTCGAGTCCGGAATATTTGAGGAGATCTGGCTTATGGATCTCTCCGGAGTGCGTTTAAACGGAATTGAATTTGCCACCCGCGAAGAAATATTGCAGGCGACAAAAGATTACAAAGGTGTAGTGAGGGCCTTTGGCTATCTTGACCTGGACGGCGCTGCTGAGCAGCCGGACATTTTGAAAGAGATGGGCTTTGTGGGGCTAAAGCCCTACAAGCCGCATTTCCCGTATTCAGACGAACGGTATTTCCCGATATACGAGCGCGCGCAAGCGCTTAGAATGCCCGTATTATTCCATACGGGGCTCGTGGCAAAAGGGCCGGCATGGGGGATAGAAAAGAGCAAGCGCTCTTTTGGTCCGATAAATATGCAGCCGCAAAATTTGGCGGCGATAGCCGAAGCCTTTCCGGATCTTAAAATAATGCAGGGGCATTTGGGCTGGCCCTATATCGAACAGACCGAGCAAAATCTATACTACTATAAAAACATAACGTGCGATGTAAGCGGATTCCGCAGGTGCGTAGGCAACCTGCCCTCGTTCTTCGACAAGAAATGCAACGACGGCTCAGAGTCGCTGAGATTCTTTAACCAAAAGACGTTGTTCGCGACCGACCAATTCTACGGCGCCGAAGCCGACAACGCGGCGGCTCTTAAAATATTTGAATTTTGGAAACTGTATTTTGAGCTTGTAGGCTCAGTCTATTGGCGATGGGGACAGAAGGAAGAGACCGAGAAATTTTTCTACTCCAACGCAGCGGAAATACGCGATTACTGCGGTTGGGAATAAACTTGTAAAAAGCGGGAGGATATTGATGGAGCAGACATTTGCCGAGAGAATGCCAAAAAGCAAACGCCGTAAAATACAGGCGTGGTCTATTGTCGCAAATTGCTTTGGGAGTTTGTCGGAAGTTATGCTCGACAGTTCCGCGATTTTAATTTCCTACGTAGCTCTGCTCGGCGGCGACGAATCCCTGAATATGCTAATGGCAGGAGCAACCGGATTCATCGCCCTGCTCTTGCAAATCCCGAGCGGCCTTCTCGTTGAGAAAATCGGATTGAAAAAGAGCATGTATCTTTCCTGCGCAATAGGCTGCGCGGCTTGCCTTTTGATGGCGGGCGCGGCCGCAATGGGGAGCTCCGCAAAATATTTTGTTGTTGGTATGTGCTTTGTATATTGCATAGCGCGGCCGATATTCGGGGCGACTTGGTATCCGATAGTCGATTCTTTCGTTGCTCCTTCCGAACGCGGCGGATACTTCGGTATTCTGAGATTTTTTTATACGGTTTTTGCCGGCGCATTTTTCTTTGTGACGGCGCGGGCGATGGGCGAGCATCCGCCGGTTTGGCTTCTTCAAATTTTGATAGCCGTATGCGCTGTTCTGCAATTTGCGCGTGCGGCGTTTACATATTTTCTCGACCTCCCCCCGCTTGAAAAGAAAAGCGAGCACATTCTCGACTCTCTTAAAGCGGCTACGGCTAACAGCTGCCTGACATCGTTTTCAATATATATGATGGGAATTGCGATAGTGGCGTTTCTGGTACAGCCCCTGACTTTTGTATATCTAAAACAGACGCTCGACCACGGCGTAAGCACAGTCCAGACAGTCGCAACTTTCGGCATTGCAGGGAGCATTGTCGGATACCTGATTTTTGGGAAACTGCTGAAACTGCTGGGCTCAAAAAGAATGCTTCTGACAATACATGCGGCTTTCATTATAATACCAGCGGCGCTGTTTTTATGCGGTGAAAATACGCCGCATCTGCTCGAAATTGTGTGCGCAATAATTTTTCTAAACTGCGTTGCGCTCGCGTGCTTTTTCTGTTTTGCTTCCGCCGAAATGTATTCCGTGTCTGCGCCCGACAACAAAGTAATGTCGCTCTCATTTTTTAACACTTTCTTTTGCGGCGGAAGGATGTTCGGAGGTTTTATATCATCGGCATTGCTCGCAAGCGGAATGCTCTCCGCCGGATGGGACAAGTTTGGATTGTCCTTCACCTCAATTCACTCTGTATTTCTGATGGCGGCGGCAATGTCATGCCTATGGCTTGTATTTCTATTCATAGTGCCGGCGGTGAATCCCGACAGAAGCAAAGACTATTATCAGCCGCCGAACTTTCGCGCATGATTTTCCCCGGAAATTGCGCGCGGAATTGCCACCAATGCAGACTTTATTCTTGACCGCTTAGGGGCTCTTTCCAAAGGTCAAAAACAGTCAACGCAATATCAATGAAAAAAGGACGAAAGAAGGTTGTGACACTTTCCGATATCGCACAGAAAGCCAATCTGTCGAAGGGGGCGGTATCTTTTGCGTTAAAAAATTCCCCAATGGTTTCCGAAAAGACGCGCAAAATGGTTCAAGCGCTTGCGAAATCAATGGGGTACGAGAAAAACCAGCTCGTCTCAACCCTAATGTCTAAAATCCGCGCAAGTAAAAGCGATTCATTTTACGAGACTATCGCCGTAATCAACGGGAACCTCGATGAACATGCGCTGAGAAGGCATCCAACCCTCCCCCGCTATTACGAAGGCATACGCGAAGAATCCGAGCGGCTTGGGTATGCTATTAATGAATTTTGGATGCACGCCCCAGGCATTACCCCCGATAAACTCTCAAAAATATTCCACTCGCGCGGCATACGCGGCGGGATTGTCCTTGGGCACTCATTTGGCAACGAGTTTCCGGAAGGCTATGAAAAAATCTGGCGCGACTTCTATTTTATAAGCGCGGGGATAAGGTCGTACAACGCGTCCCTCGAAGTCGTGGCCTCGGACGATTTTCTGATTTCGCACAACGCGTACGTTGAAGCCGCGAGCCTCGGGTGCAAAAACATAGGGCTTGTCATCGACGAGAGCGTGGACGACCTCGTGGGCGGGACGCTCGTCGGGGGCTTTCTGCGCGCGCAGTTGAAAGGCGGCGCCAAATTCAAATGCCCCCCGTTTCTCGAACCGCGGGAGTCTAAAACGTACAGGAAAAATCTGGCAAAGTGGATCCGGAAAAACTCTCCGGACGCGATTCTCTACCTCTTTAATTTCACCCGCGGAATCCTTGAAGAAATTCCGGAAGTAGGGAGAAGAAATGTCAGGCTCTTCCAGCTCGAGCGGCGCGAGCCCCCGCCTCCGGACTGGACGGGAATGGAGCAAAATAACGACGTTGTGGGAAAGGTCGCCGTGCGCAGGCTCGCCGACATGCTAAACCGCGACTCCGCGGTTGCGGGGGAAAATTCCGGCATTATAACGCTCGTCCGCCCGACGTGGGTCGGCGGGGGCGAGGCCGCAAAGGATGCGCACGCACGCCCAACGATGTCCG
>URAJ01000042.1 GCA_900545715.1 uncultured Opitutales bacterium | reverse complement strand
CCCGTGTCCGCGCCTGTGCAAAGCGTGTCGGCTCCGGCCGCGCCAGCAGCGCCGCAGCAAACTGCGCAAGCTCCCAACACAGGAATTTTTGAAAGCTCCACCGCAGAGCGGTTTGCCGACAGAATATTCGACGTAAAGACAGACTCGATTGACACGAACGGAAATTTGCGCTGGAAGGGCAAGACATTTTCCGTCGGAGACTCCCGCATAGTGCGCGCGCGGTTTGAACGCTATCTGAGCATGCCGGCCAATTTGGGCGACTACGAAAACTACCGCTCTATACTCGCGGAAATAGAAGCGCAGCTTGCCGCCAATAACGACAATCTAACCTTAGAAAACATAAAATACGCGTGGAGCAGGCTGTTCGACGCCGCTGAATATCAAATAGACGGCGATTCGTCCCTGGTGATAGCAAACCTCGTGTATCTATCGTGGCGCATGCGCGACGAGTATGAAAATTTTAAATCCGCCGAAAACGAAAAGGAGCGCGACGTGAAAGCTGCCAAGTTCCGCGCCAAGGAAAAAGCGGAATTTATGGAGTACGCCTCAGACAAAATGAAGCGGCTTACTTCAAGGCGGGCCCGAAATTCGCAGTCAAGCCCGACTGTCGGAACGGCCGACTTGGGGTATAGGCTGCAGGATTTGCAGCGCCAAGTCGCAGAGCTTGCCACTGCAAAAGCAATGAAAGAGGCTGTCGCAACGAAAGCAGTATGGCAGTTCCAGTCGCAAATTCTCGCGTTTATTCTGGAGCGCAAATTCCAGCAGGCGCAAATTTCCGCAATGTTTTATAGGCACATATACCGCGGCAATGCGCAGGAATTGCAGGTAGGGAGGGAACAAATAAAAGACCTTGTGCAAGTCTCCAATTTCACCCCGACTGCCGACGCCCTCGAAATGATTGCAATAGACGCAAGAAAGGACATCGCAGACGGCATGGCGGCGGTCGAAACCCTGTACGATAAGGGCGATAGATACGCAGCTCTCGAGCGCCTGCTTGAAACATTTTTAATTGGCGAGCAGGACGTCGCTTTGGCTGTATTCTCGCCCGAAAAGCGCGAGGTATTGCGCAAGATATACAAAGACGCCATTACAATAAAAGAGCTTGCTGACTCGAAGGATTGGGGGGGAGTCGAAGAAGTTGTAAACGAGATTTCCAAGCTCGCTGCCGATTTCCCTTCGCGCGAAGTGCTTTCGAAGGTAAAAACCGCGCAGACCGCGAGCAATATGGCGCTTCTTGCGGCAAAGCAGTCTGCGGCGCTCGGAGCGGCCGACGACGTTAAAAAGAATATAGAAAAGGCCGCGCTTCTTTGGCCGCTCAACCCGGGTATCCAGGCGTTTAACGACGAGCTTCTCGGGCTAACGAAAGGCATATCCACATATGTAAAGAAATTTGACGAGAATGTAGAGCGGGGCAATTTCAGGGATATTATGGACGAGGCGCCCGAATACGGAATCGCGTTTAAAAACGATTCCGAGAGAGCCAAAAAGTTGAGGGAAATTGTTGTAAAAATTTCCCAGATTGATTCGCTGATTGCCCAAGCTGCGGAGTTTGAAAGGCAAAAGAGTCCGTATTTCGCGTGGGATATTTTAGAAAACGCGTCGCGGATAGATTCGGCGGACCCTGTTCTCGCGCGGGCCATTGCGCGACTTGCGCCGGAGGTTTCCGACTACGTAAAAGCGCTAAACCGCGCCAAGGATGCGGAGAACAAAAAAGAATTTGCAGCGGCGCTTAATTATTATTTGGCGGCGCAAAAGATTTTCCCTGCCTCCCAAGCGTGCAGAATGGGTATAGAAAGGGTTGCGGAAAAGTACTGATGAAAAGGCTTACGGCGCTGTTTTTTGCTGTGCTCCGCGCGGGGCTGTCGTACGCGATATTTGCGATTTTCGGCGCGTTGTGCGCCTTTTGCGCGCTAGCTTTTGAATTTGGCAATATTTCTCGCAATCCGGGCTATTCCGACGCACTATCGGATTTTTTGTCTGACGATTCCGCGTCTGAGATTTCTCTTTCCGACAAAGAGCTTACAGAGGGATTTCTTGGACTGCTAATAGACTTGGAACAGAAAAAAAATCCGCGCAAGACTGCGTTGGCCATTCCAAATCCTCCGACGTTTTATTTGTCGGAAGGTGTGTTGACTGCGGGCGTTAGAGTGTCTTTGGCAAAAAGCGCCGGGGCTGAAATGAAATTCGACATCGCTTTTGACGGCTCCGCCCCCAAATTGGTCGGGGCGCGGCTCGGAAAGGCGAGAATACCGCTTTTTGCCGCAAGAAAAATAGCCGATAATATGAAATCGCTTTACAGAGTTGATGAAATCGGCCTTGAAAATATAAAAGAAATAAAATTGGAGAATTCCACTATAAATATCAAAAAATGAAAAAAATTGCGGCAGCGGTTGCGGTTATTGCGTATTGCATTGCGGCGGGCGGAGAAATTTCGCTCGCGGAAAAGATTGCGCTCGCAAAAAAGATGGCGGACGCGGCGGCCGCGGGAAAGGAGGAAAGCGGGCTTGTTGTAAACGGCGGCTTCGACTTTTCAAAGATGCTCGAAAAATATGGAAGCGAAATTGCCCAGAGCGATAAAACCGCGCTCCCCGCGCCTTCTGAACCGGAAACCGCCCCCGAGCCGGACTTGCCGCAACCTGCACCATCGCCCGCAACTGCTTCTGACGTGAAAGTTATAAAAACTCCCCAAAAATCGGGCGACGCCGATTCAAAAAAAGTTTTGGTAGATGCTAAAGAGCAGGACAGGGCGAAAGTCGCGAAAGAACCGGACAATAAAATTGTGCGCGATACAAATAAAGAGGCAGAAAAATCCCCCGATGCTCAACCGGGAGGGAAGCGCGTCGTATTGCCGGACGAAGTTCCTGTGAACCCCGTAAAGCCAAAATATGTTGTAGATACCTCAAAGCTTAAAAATGGATACTATATAAAAGACCCCTCGCCGTTGCCGCAGCCTGAGGAGAATTCAGAGCCGATACTATCGTGGTCTAACAGCGCTTTTTACCTAATAACCGACGACGGGGATTGCATATCACTTGCGCGCAAAATACTCGAAGGAGCCTCGTCTATGTTTTACGAATTTGAGACGGGAGAGGGCGGGGACATAAAACTCGGGGATAAAATCATCGTCCAAATCGTAACCGACGCCGAAAAATATAAAAATGCCGCCCAATATTCCATGGATAAAAACGGAGGCGTGACTTTGACTGTCCTTTGGAATGAAAAGCTTGATTTTGCGCATTTTTGCAGGCTTGTATCAGGCGCCCTTTTCCGCAAGGCGATATATGAAAGGAGCGGCAAAGTCGTCCGCGAATGTCCCATGTGGCTCGACGAGGCGCTTTCGGTCTATCTGCAATGCAGGGTTAAGCTTGGACTAACCGGAGAATTTGCGGATATATCGGCGGAAAATCCTCCAAGGCCCTTGAGAGAAATTCTTGGAAAAACCGCGATATTATCCGAAATCGATTCCGCCGAATGTTTTTGGGCTTTAAAAACTCTTGAGAGGCTCTCTTCCAGAAGCGGGAAATTTTGGCCGCTGCTTATGAAGCTTTCTGCTATGGATCCGCAAAAATCCTACGCTGAGATTGAAAAATTAAATCCGCAGAATTTTGAAATAGTATGGAACTGCTTTATTAGCGGCGAGATATGGTCGCGCGTAGGAGGCGTTTACAATACGCGCGCGTCGAGGGGGGAAATAGTAAGGCTGTCGTTTTTACAGGCTGAAGATACGTCGGGCGAGCCGCTCGGGCTCAATCCCGCCGATGCCTGGAAATACCGCGAAAACACTCTTGTGCGCTATAATATCGAACGCAGGCTCATGGAGATAAAGGTGGCGCTTCCGCGCATAAATCCGCTTTACGCGGAGGCTCTCGTAAATTTAGGAAGGGTCTTTGAAGCGGCGCTTGACGATGATAAAGATGAGTTCGACGACGCTTCAAAGGCTTTCGCGGAAAAATTTGCCGAGGCGGACAAAGTCTCGGATACGGCGAGAAAAATGCTTTCCGGAAATTGACGCATAAGTTATGAAATGGGATTCCATTGAGCGCGGCGTTAATGAAAACCCCAATATCGATAAAAACGCTTGACTCGCTGTTTATTGCCCTTAGCTTCTTATAAAACTCAAATAAAATACATATATGGAAAACATTTTAGCATTTGGCATGCCAGGCGGTTCTGAATGGCTCGTAATACTTTTGGTGGTACTTTTGCTCTTTGGGGCAAAGCGCCTTCCGGAGCTCGCCAGAGGGCTTGGAAAGTCGATACGCGAATTCAAAAAGGCGACAAGCGAAGTTGAAGACAATATTCGCGAAGCAATGAGGGAAGAGGAGACCAAAAAGGTCGAGGCTAAGCCCCAGTCCGAAGTGAAAAGCGAAGCTTCCGAAGAAAAGACGGAAACGAAATAATTTATTTAAATATAAAAAACGCCCGAAATTATTTTCGGGCGTTTTTTTTGCCTAAATGCCGTCGCGCGGCCTAAAAACTTTATTTAGACGCTTGTGTCCCCGTAGGGATAGAAGATTTTGCTTTCAAATATATCTGTTTTAGCGCGGAATAGTCTTCGTCTCGCGTTTTTGAGTCTATTTTAAAGTCAAATTCGTCTGCGGCGGCGTATTCCGAAACTGCCGTTTGCAGGCGTCTTTCTATTTCCGCGTCCGATTCAGTTCCGCGTCCTAAGAGGCGCTTTTTCAACTCTTCTTTGGACGCGGGGGCAATGAATACAAAAAATATCTTTTCGCCGAGTCCTTTTTCTGAGGCGGCTATTTTGCGCCAGGTTTTTGCCCCTTGGACATCAATAATCAATATCAAGTCTTTGCCGGCGTTGAAGGCGTCGTAAACTGCTTTTTTCGATGTGCCGTAATACCTGTCGTGGACTTTCGCGTATTCAAAAAATTCTCCTGAGGCGATTGCCTTTTCGAAGTCGGCGGGCGCCATGAAGTGGTAATCCACGCCGTCTTTTTCATTCCCGCGCGGAGGCCGAGACGTTGACGTGACAACCCTGCTAATCTGCGGAAACTCCGCCATAAGCCTTTCGGCGACCGTATTTTTACCGCTGCCAGCCGGGCCGCTTATTATGAGCATTACAGTGTTTTTCATATCAATAAAATAGTGCGGAGACTACGAGCGACACCGCAAAAATTTCGAGTAAAACTCCAAAATACACAGCCCTTTGCGGTTTAGAATATAAAAATTCGAGGAAATCCCTAAATCTATACGGCAACGCTCCCAAGTATAGGCTCGCCAAGACCACTATGTACGAGAGCGACACGAGCGTGAGCCTCGAAACGGGTTCTTGCATGAAGGCGGAATCGAGAAATTCGCGCGGCAGAAGGAGCCCGAGGATTGCAAGCCCCCTTACGGAGAGAAAGTCGTCGAGATATTTAAAGGCAAGAAGCCCGGCCACGCCAAAAATTGCAATTAAGTATATTTTTATGTCTCCAAAATCGGCTTCGCCAAGAGTTGAGAGTATGTATAAAAACCACAGCCCGCCGCCGCCAAATGTCACTACTGCCGCTGTTTTGCTTCGGGGAAAGGCAGTGACAAGAGGCTTAAATTTTGGAAAAATAAAAAAAATCCCGCAAACGAATAAAATCGCGGCAAAAAGATATGTGGATTGGTATAGTGTCATCGGATAAAAGATAATGCCTGAGCTCTGCTAAGAATCAAGATTATTGAGAGCTTGCCACTGAATATTTATCCTTGCGCACTCCCGCTGCGTCTGCTTGGAGAGTATGCGGTGTAGCGAAGTTTCGTCTGCAATCTCGCATACCGACAGTACTTCGGCGTGCGGCCTTACTTCCTCCAAAAAATTGATGCAAAACGATTGCGGGGCAAGATTTGGCATATCCGGAAGCGCGTCGAGCGCCCACGCCATATATACAGAATTGTTTACGTGCCCGTTTAGGTCGATATCGCAGACGCCTGCCGCGCGCGCACTTGTGTACGGGGCGTTTTCAGATGGGGATTTCAAGTGTTCAGAGAGGTCGTAAGAGTTTGCATGCGCGTCCGGATTCCTCGGGAAATCCTCAATCCTGTCCATTCTGGCGAGCCGTCGCTTTTCAAAATCAAAAAGCAGCCATTGCGAGCGCGCGGTAAATAGTTCGGTCCCGTCGCGGCTTTTTGCTTCAAATTCCCTGTATGTTGCTATTTTTACCCTGTCGGACGCCCATGTCTTTATCCAAACGCGCTCACCCCATTCGGGGAGCTTTTTGATATCCACATATATTTTTGAAAGCGCCCAGCCAAGTCCGATTTCCCTTAGCGAGCGGAAGTCCACACCGAGTATTTCCGCGTGTTCCGTGGCGGCCTCTTGAAGCATTTGCAGCAGGGACGGAAGCTTCAACTTGCCGTCCGCGCCCGCGTCGGCGACCCTCACTTTATAGCTTGTGGAATGTTCCTTCATATTATAAAAAAAATCCCCGCGTAAACGGGGATTTTAAATTGAGCGGTTTTATTTTTTTACTTCGAGTTTCTTGCCCTTGTATTCGCCTGTCAGAGCTTCGAGGAATTTTACGATGTTGTCGATTTCCTCGTCTGTGAGCGATACGTCGCGCTGGTACTTTGCCATTATTTCAACCGCCTGGCGAAGGCTTTGCGTGGAGCCGTCGTGGAAGTACGGAGCGGTGAGAGCTACGTTGCGCAAGGTGGGGGTCTTAAATTTGTGCAAATCGCGCTCGTCTTTCGTGAAGGAGAAGCGGCCTTTGTCGTTTATCTTACCGACGTTTCCGCGGTCCCTGAAATAGTCGCGCTTTAGGCCCATATATTCAAAAGTCTGCCCGCCGAGATTTTCGCCGGAATGGCATACTGCGCAGTTTGCCTTTTTGAACAGCTCGTAGCCTTTTATCGCCTCGGGCGACATCGCGTTCTTGTCGCCTTTTAAATAGCGGTCAAACGGGCTGTCGGGCGTTATGAGCGTGCGTTCAAAAGCGGCGATTGCATCGGTTATATTCTTTTGTGTGAAGCCGTCGGGGTAGGTCTTGGTGAACTCGGCTTTAAATGCTGGGTCTGCCTCCAAGCGCTTCGCTATCTTTTCCCATGATTCGCCGCCCATTTCGATTGGATTCATTGGCGGGCCGCCTGCTTGTTGCTCGAGAGTGTCCTCTCTTCCGTCCCAGAACTGCTTTGCGTTGAATGCTGCGTTGAATACGGTCGGGGCGTTTATATCGCCTTTTTGTTTGCGGATGCCTGTTGAAGTTTGCAGGGCGTCCACGCCGGCCTTATCGAGCGGGTGGCAAGACGCGCAAGAAACGGTACCGTCTCCCGAAAGCGCGGTATGGTGGTAAAGTATCGACCCGAGCCTTACTTTTGCGGGATCAACATCGAGAGACTGGGGAATAGGCCATACGGGCTCATTCGCAAAATCCTTTGAAATTCCGGAGTTGGCGTTTAGTTTTGCCCTTTCCGAGATTATCCAATTCGCGATGGCTTTTCTTTCCGCGTCAGAGATATTGCTCTTCCAGTGGACAATCTTAAAGCGAAGTGGCGGCATAGTGTTGCTGTCGACGGCGTACTCTATTTTTGCGAGATCCGTGGAGCTTACTTTTGCGCCCGATTCTATCGCCTTTACGGTGTCCGTAATATCGTAGGCTCTAAGCCCCATCTGCATGTCGGACTTTATGAGCGAGCCGACAATCGGTATGGAAGCGTAAAACGGGGGTTTTGCGTTTTTAGAATGGCACATTATGCAGCCGGCCTCATTGAGGGCGTAAATGGCCTTTTGATTAGTCGAACCCTCGGGGATATTGGAGGAATTGCCGACTATCATATATCCGGCGCCATAAGCTATTGCCAATACTATGATTGCGATAAGAATCTTTTTTTTCATGGCACAATAGGATTTTTACGAAAATAATTAAGGCAATATTGCAAAATTAAATCAAGAAAATAAAAAGCTCCGCGGCGCAAAATAAGCGGCGCAGAGCCCCTTCTTAATATAAGTTTTGATTGAACTTAATCTGAGATAAAGGCGATATCGGAATTTTTCACCCAACCCTGCTTCCCATTGGGGGCGGAGGCAAGGCTAAAATTTTCGCCTTTGCGCATAAGTTTTAAAATCTGGCCTTCAGCCGCATGCAATTCAACAGGGGAGTTTGGGGAAGGGGATATCCGCATGGGGGCGTCCTGTTTTACGACTACGCCAAGCGATTCAAAATCAAGCCACGTCTTTATTCCATAAGCGCTCACTCCGAAAGCTATAAAGAGCACCAATGCCAAAAAACATGACAATTTCCCGCCTTTGCCGTATAGCGGAGGAATAACGATTACCAGCGCGCATGCCCAAAATGCAACGACCGCCGCCGCTATCCATTCGCCCTTTGAAAGCTCGAAGAACGCAGACGACATATCCGGTATTTGCAGTGAAGCTTCTTTCGATAGAATCTTCAGATTTGCCGATGCTTCGCGCATTCTCGGAGATATTGATATGGCTTTTAGATAGTCTGCGAGGGCGAGGGCGGGAGAGCCTTTTTTTACGTTTGCGTTCGCGCGGTTAAAGTATAGCTCGGCAGTCTTCAAACTGTTTTTTTCGGCGAGCCCGTAGTTTTCCGCCGCTTTTTGGTAATCGCCCGCCTTGTACGCGCTGTTGCCCAGCATAAAGTATTCTTCCGGAGTTTGGGCGCATAGGGTGGAAGTCGCGCAGATTGCAAGCGCGGCAAACGCCCCAACTATCATTCTTAGCGTATTTTTCATTTTAATATCCTGCCAATTATTGCGGAAAGGTCTTTCGAGAGTTTCCCGCAATCTGAATGTGTCGCCCCAGCCCCGCCGAATTCTATGGAATCCGCGCCGTCAAACACCGCTTTTATGGAGGCGATGCCGTCGTAGTCCAAACCTAACTTGTCCGCCTGCTCAAGCGCGTCATTCAATGAAAGCGACATGGCGTCGTTTTGCGAATTTGCCGAGAGCGCGTATCTTAGAGCGTCGCGGGCGCACGGGAAGAATTTTTCGGGGGCTCCCACATTTGAAAGCGCCGATTTGAGCGCAGATTTTGATTTCGCATAATACTGCATTTTCTTTGCGTATGCGGGATCGGTTTCAAGTTTTCTAACGCGATACCTGTATGCGGCAAATATCGCGACGACCGCAACAAGCCCAAGCTGCGAGAGCCAGAACCACGGAGAGTCGAAAATTGCGGAAGTCCCTTTTGTATGGACGCCCTCGGATATTTTTGAGAAGGCGGGGGCGGGCTTTGCTTCCTCCTCCTGTGCTTCCTTTACTGTTTTGGAGCGGATAGTCGGGGCAACGCTTACTTTTAGGGGTTCCGAAGTATTTTCGACGTATTTGCCGGTTTCGGGATCGAAATAGTTGAAAGCCACTCTCGGGGCTGTCGCCAAGTCGGCGGCTGTCGGGACAACCGTGTATTCAAATGTTTTTAGGCCTATGTACCCCTGGTTGCCGCTTTCGTCGATGAAAGACGATTTAGGCTTGTAGGTTTTCCAATTCTTTTTGTCGGTCAGCGCCGGCGCATTCATTCGGTTGAAATTGCCTGTGCCTATCACTTTTACGAGAATCGTGCAGGGCTCGCCCACTGAAAGCGCGTCAGGAGTAACGGAGACTTCCGCAAGATCGAATTTGCCTATGGCGCCCGTAAAGTTTTTTGGTTTGCCTTCGCTCGGAAGCGGAAGAATCTGGAGTTTCGTAGGCTTCATCGGAACGTCGAAGCGCATGCGCCTGCCGGAGCCCAATGAGAGCATTCTGTCCATCATAGACATTCCCATTATGTCTTCTAAGGATATCTCGCGGTTGAGTATCCCGGCGGCAGAAAATTCGAGATCGTACGAACCCGCCTTTAACGGGGTTATGACAGTTCTATATATCACAAACAATTTGTTTGGGTCGCTGTCTGTGTCGATGACGGGCTCCTCGGTGAAGGCGGGGCACTCAAATGCGTCGATATTCTTTATTTGCGGGACTATTTGCGATATTCTATAACCTTTTTCGTACAGGGACTTGTCGCACGATAAGACGAGCTCGCATTTGATGGTTTCGCCTACGTATATTTTTTCCCGCGGCAGTTTTAGCTCGAGGGTTATCGAATTTTTTAGGGAGTCGTCGTAGGAGTGGTTTTGCTCCCTCATTGAAGATGGGATTCTTCGGAATCCGCCCCTCATTCCGGAGTATTGCCGCACAGGCGCGCTGTTGGAAACTTTCAGCGTCGCAGCAGCGATGTCGAATGATTTCCCACCGAAGGAAATTTTCCATGCGGGTATCGTATATTCACCTTCGCGTTCCGCCGCCATTGTAAAGTCGAGAGTCACGCTCGACGACGCGCGCCCGTTTATAAAGGAGTAGTTTTGCGACTGGCTTGTGCCGGTTATTACGAGCCCGTCGGGAACAGGTATGTCCGAGGGCCGCACAGAGGCGCCGTTCGTATTTCTGAATACGAGCCTGTATGTGGCGTAGTCGCCGGGGCGTATTTCGCCGGGGGAAAACCCCTCGGTTTCTATCGTCTGCGCGATTGCTGTGCAGACAAAAGAAAGTGTTAGGATAATTTGAGTCAGTCTTTTCATTACCAATCTTTATAAGAGCTTTCGTAGCGTTGTTTTTGCGTTCCGAATCCGCGCAGTGGCAAGAATTTTTCGTCGTCCTTCATGGAGTCGAGAAGCTGTCTTGCTTCCGCCCTTGTCATGGCGCCTTCGGATTCTCTGACATTCTCTTTGTCGATTTCGCCCGCCGCGCCGGCAGGTTCGTCTTTCTTCGGGGCGGGGAGCTCATCCCGCTTGTCGCCTCCTTGGGAGGACTCGGGCTTTTTATCCTCGCCTCCGGGCTTTTGAGAGTTGTCTATGGCTTGTTCGTCTTTTTTATTTTCAGGATTTTGACGATCTTCTCCGCCGTTTTTATTGTCGTTCGGCTGGGAATTTTCATCTTTGTTTTTATCGGCGTTGTTTTGATTTCCTTTATCCTTTTCGTTTTGTTTATCTTGCCGGTTATCCTGCTTGTCCTTCTGCTGGTTTTGATTGTCTTTGTTTTGTTGCTCTTGGTTATTTTGTTTGTCTTGGTTGCTTTGATTTTGCTTATTTTGGTCTTGCTGGTTCTGCTGGTTATTTTGATTCTGTTGATTCTGATTTTGCTGGTTCTGTTGGTTATTCTGATTCTGTTGGTTTTGTTGATTTTGCTGGTCTTGATTATTCTGATTATTCTGGTTATTCTGGTTCTGCTGATTTTGCTGATTCTGTTGATTCTGGTTGTCGTCGCGCAGGAGCTTTTTTAGTTCCTCGACAAGTTTCCCGAGATCTTGCTTTATTTTTTGAAGTTCTGGGACGGAGTTTGCGGATATTTTTGAAAGCTTATCCATTTCTTTTGCCGCCGCAGATTTCGCCGATTCGGCGGCTTTGAGATTTTCTGCCGCATCTTTGTTTGAGGGGTTTAGTAGAAGGGCGTCGGAGTATTCGGAAACGGGTTTGTCTATCATTTTGGAGAGGTCTGCCCATTGCGAAACGGCTTTCCCTATAGATGCGGAAGTTTCTTCGGCCGCTTTTGAGGAAGCTTCGCAAGCGGATATGGCCTGCTTTAGCTTTTCCTGAAATCCGTTTTGCTTTAAGGGGCTTTTTTCGAGCGCCTGTTTTTTTTCGTTTTCATCTTTTGCGGATTTCAAGGCTTTCGACTCTTCCTCAAGAAGTTTCAGTCCTTCGCCAAGAGTCTGCGTACCGAGCGATGCGGATTGTTCGGATTGGGCGAAAACAGCGGCGGTGTTTTTTGCGACATTTTGCGGGGCGAGCATTTTAGAGCTCGCGGATTTTGCCGCGGCGTAGTCCATATTCCCTATATTATAGTAGATGTCGGAATGCAGTGCAAAATCCTCCGGAGAGAGCTTTGCCGCCGCGAGAAAAAATTCCCTCGCCTTATCAAAATCTCCCGCATTTTTAGCGTCGATGCCCAAGTTGAACATATCGCGGGAGTCCGGATTTTCAGGAATGGAATATTTTTTTTCTTGCGGCTTTTCGGCGGGAGCGTCCGTTTGCGGAATGAGCTTTTCGGCGGCGTCAGCGGCAATGGGTGCAGCGGCGGCAGCCTCTTGCGGGGCTTGCTGTTTATCTTGCGCAAAACTTTTGGGAGCGGGCAGGAGCGCGAGCGATAGGAATAACACCGCCGCCGCGCCTCCGCGGCCTACAAAGAATTTTCGCGTTCCGGTAAGCGAGCTTAACGCGAGCAACAATATCGCCAAGCCGAGCGGTATTTGAAACCTCTCAATCGCCAACTGCTTCATTCTAGAAGACATTTCCTGCGTCGGGATTTTTTTCAGGCCTTCGTTGTATATTATATCCATTCCGTCGGCAGTGAGCGGCTCGTAGAATCCTCCGGTGGCCTTTGCTATTTCCGTCAGAGTTTTCTCGTTTAGCCTGCTTTTTACGGGATTGCCCGATTCGTCTTTTAGAAGGGTTGTGCCGCCGGAGGCGTCGCGCACCGGAATGAACTCTCCGTTCGCGCCTCCGACTCCAAGCGTGTATATGACTACCCCGTTTTCAGCAGCTTTTTTAGCCGCGTTGAGAGCTGAATCCTCAAGCTCTTCGCCGTCGCTTATTAGCACGATTATCTTGCGGTTTGAGGTTGAAGCAAAGGCTACCTCGGCTTCTTCTATGGCGGCGGATATGTTTGTGCCGCCGCGCTGTATGACGTTTGTGTCGAGCGCTTCGAGCGACATTCTAAACGCGTCGTAGTCGAGCGTTAGAGGGCATTGCAAAAACGCCTGCCCGCTGAAAGCTACTATGCCTATCTTGTCCCCCTGCAATATGTTCACAAGGTCGAGTACGGACAGCTTCGCGCGCTCGAGCCTGTCGGGCTTTACGTCCTCGGCGAGCATGCTGTTGGAGGTGTCTATCGCAAATATTATGTCTATGCCGCGCGTTTTTGTCTCCTCCCAACGGTAGCCCCACTGCGGGCGCGCGAGAGCTGCGAATATGAGCATTACGGACAAAAATGCGAGGGTGTTTTTTGCGATTATCTTAGGCCGGCTAACAGTTCGCGTAAGTTCGGGCATAAGCCTTTGCGAGGCGAATTTCGAGAGCATGTCGCGCCTTTTCGCGCGGGAGTAAAATGCGAGCGCTATCAGCGCTATCGCCACAATTAAGCCGGCGTACAACCATATTAGCGAATGGAATGTCATGGTAAAGTCCTAAGTCTTGTGTTTACAAGCAGCAATTTTAGAGCAAGAACTGCGAGCGCCGCTATCGCGAACCACGGGAACAGCTCTTCGTAAGAGGTAAAGTTTTTTAGTTTTACAGTAGTTTTTTCGAGCGCGTCTATATCGGAGTATATATTCCGCAGCTCCGCCATGTTTTCGGCGCGGTAGAATTTGCCGCCGGTTATTTCTGAAATTTTTCTCAAAGTGCCCTCGTCGACGCTGCTTCTCATGTCGCCCGCGTAAACGGGCCTGTTGTAGTTGTCGCGCACGACCCTTTGGTTTTCGTCGAGGCGCGCGGCCGGGACTATCCCGCTTCTGCCGACGGCTATCGTATATACTTTTGTGTTGAAGGACGCCGCTGCCTCTGCGGCAGCTATCGGCGTTATCTGCCCGGCGTTGTTTTCGCCGTCCGTTAGCAGTATCACTACGCGGCTCTTAGCGTTTTTGAGTTCTTTGAGCCTGTTTACGCTCATGACTAGGGCTGTTCCTATCGCCGTGCTGTCGGCGTCGATTACGCCTATGTCAACCCTCTCAAAATTTTTTCTGAGCCAGTCGTGATTCAAGGTCATGGGCGAGACGATAAACGGATTCGACGCGAACGTTATCATGCCGATTCTGTCGTTTGGGCGCCTGTCCACGAACTCTTTTATAACCGCTTTTACAGCGTCCATGCGCGTTATCGGGTTTGCCGCGTTGGGGGAGAAATCGAGAGCCGACATGGAACCAGATACGTCTATTGTAAGAACGATGTCTATGCCGCTTTCTTCGCGCTCGCTGTATCCCTTGCCGAGGCGCGGGCGCGCGAGGGCCGTAATAAGCAGGGCGAGCGCTATAAGAGTTAATAAAAACCTCCAAAATCCCGGCTTTGCCCTATTTTTGCCTGCCGCTTCCTTTGCTATCGCAACGCTTGAAAAAATTATCGAGCCGCTCTTGCCCGAGGCTGAGCGCAATAGGGCAAGCACCGGCAACAACAGAAGCAGCCATAATAGATTTGGGTTTGCAAAATCAAAGTTCATTTCTCGGTATCGTTTGTTTTTTCCGTTCCGTTTTCTCCATCCGTTTCCGCAGCTTCTTCGGGCTCGGCGGTGGCGGATTTTTCCAAACCGCTCTTTATATCGCATCGGATTTTATCCGACTCCAAAAACTTCCTCGCGCAAGAGGAAAGTTCCGCGCGCTCGGCCGATGTAAATTTGTCTCGGGCGAATTTTGCCATGTCGGACATATTTAAAATTTGGGATATCAAAGCGCGCTGCTGTTTGTCGAATACTATGGATTTCGCCGCAATTTTTAAAAATTCCTGCGTCGTTTTGACGGGGGCGGGTATTGAGTGCTGACCCTCGATGTACGCCCTCACGGCAAAGCTTATTTGAGAGGCATATTCCTTTTCGTCGAGCTCCGCGGAGTTTTGCTCTGCGGCGTCTATCGCAGCCACGGCGAGCTCGTAGGGAGTTTTGGGGACGGGCTTTCTCGGCCTGAAAATTAAGTACAAACCAACAAGCGCCGCCGCGCATAAAGCCGCAATCCAACCCCAGTATTTTTCAAAAAAACCGATTCCGATTTTCCCCTTGTCGGGCGATATCTCCGGAAAAATATTTTCATATGAAACAGTTTCTGGCTGAGGTGTTGCCGGCTGGGAGGCCGGCATTCCCATTGCGGGAATTCCCGCAGGTGGCGCCCCGATCGCCGGCATTGCAGGTGCTACTGCCGCTCCGGGCGCCTGCTGCCCAAAAGCCGCAATCGAAAAAATTGCGACTGCGCAAATACAGAAAATTTTTCTCGTCTTTAAAATCCTATTCATTGCCTTGCAGCCCGCCTTTCAAAAAATCTTCTCAAAGCAGAGATGTATGGTTTGTCCGTGTAAACTTCGAGCAAGTCTATGTTAGACCGCGCGAGCGCCCGCTTGAACTCCCTCATGCGGGAGGCGTTTATCGCGGCGTATTTGTCGCACATGTATGAGCTGTTAGTGTCGATTGCGACTATCTCTCCGGTTTCTCCGTCTTCGAGCGTCACTACCCCAAGGCCGCGCGGCATTTCAAGCTCCCGCGGATCGGAGAGCGAAAAGCAGACCAAGTCGTGCCTGCGGTTGGCTATGTCGAGCGCCTTGAATACGGGATCCGCCGTCTTCTCCTCCGGATTGGGTAGTTTGCCGTCGGGACCCTGCAAAAAGTCGCTTATTAAAACGACAATGGCTTTCCTTTTCAGCATCCTGTTTATTTCGTCGAGAGCCGCAGCTATGTCCGTGCCTGCCTTTTGCGGCCGCCACACGAGAATGTCGCGTATCAGCCTTAAAATGTGCCTGCGCCCCTTGCGCGGCGGTATGATGTGCTCGACCCCCTCGGTAAACAGCGCGAGCCCAACTTTGTCTCCGTTTCTGGCTGCGGAAAATGCGAGCGTGCTCGCAAGCTCCGCCGCAAGCTCTCTCTTAGAAAGTTCGCCGCTGCCGAACTGTCCGCTCGCCGACAAATCCACCGCTATCATCATTGTAAGCTCGCGCTCTTCGCGGTATTTTTTTACATGGGCTTTCCCAGTGCGCGCCGTGACATTCCAGTCTATGCTGCGTATTTCGTCGCCGGGCTGGTATTCGCGCGCTTCCTCAAAGTCCATGCCGCGCCCCTTGAAGATGCTGTGGTAGGCTCCCGCAAGCGCGTCGCTGACGTGCTTGTTGGTGCGGATTTCTATCTGCCGCACCTTCTTGAGCATATCTTTTAGTTTGTCGCCCATATAAGCGTTCTTTTTTTAGGGAACTGCAACTTTGCCGAGCACGCTATCGACTATATTTTCGCTCGAAATGTTTTCGGCTTCCGCTTCGTACGAAACTATTATCCTGTGGCGCAGCACGTCGAGAGCAACGTCCTTGACGTCTTGCGGAACGACGTATCCGCGGCCTTCGAGGAACGCGCGGGCTTTGGACGCGAGCGCAAGCGCGATTGTAGCGCGCGGGCTGGCGCCAAACTGTATCATATTTTCGAGATTTTTCAGCGAGTATTTTGCGGGCTCGCGGGTTGCGAAGACAATGTCCACTATATAGTCTTTTATTTTGTCGTCGAGGTATATCTCGTCCACAACTTCGCGCGCCGACAAAATCTGTTCAGGGTTTACGACAGTGTTTACGTTTTCGGCGACCTTTGTCTTTGCCATGAGGTCGAGTATCAACCTCTCCTCTTTTTTGTCCGGATAGCCGATTTTTAGCTTTAGCATGAAACGGTCAACTTGCGCTTCGGGCAACTGGTAAGTACCCTCCTGGTCTATCGGATTTTGCGTGGCGAGCACGAGGAACGGCTCGGGCAGGGGATAGGTCTCTCCGCCGATAGTCACTTGGCGCTCCTGCATGCCTTCGAGCAGCGCGCTCTGGACTTTCGCGGGCGCGCGGTTTATTTCGTCCGCGAGAACTATGTTTGCGAATATCGGCCCCTTTTGCGTTAAAAATTCGCCTTTTTGCTGGTTGTATATGAGCGTGCCGATTATGTCGGCCGGGAGAAGGTCGGGAGTGAACTGGATTCTGCTGAACTTGGAGTCCATCGCGGAAGCCATGGTTTTGACAGCGAGCGTCTTCGCGAGCCCCGGCACGCCTTCAAGCAGCACGTGGCCGTTTGCGAGAATCCCTATCAGTAGTCTGTCCACAAGGTATTTCTGCCCGATTATGACCTTGCCGATTTCCTGTTTCAGCAAAGCGGTCCACTCGTAGGCCGATTTTACCTTGTCGTTTATTTGGCTTAGATTTGTGCTCATTTCTTTATTTAACGGTTTTGTATATAAAATAATACCTCATGCGGCATGTTAATTGCCTAAAATTATGCGGCTTGCCCGCCTTATAAAAATATAAGACAAAGCCCGGCGTACAAAGTTCATTTTTTAGCTTTTGCCCAGAAACTCACGGGCGCTGACTCTCGATGACTCTCAAATGTTCGAAAGTGATTCTCGGGCGCATATCGCGCTCATCATTGCCCTTCGAGCCGCCGCTTGCGGCTTCGCCAAAATTTTTATCTTCTTCCATATCGGATTTATGACCAAAACTTAAAGAGTTTTCTTCGGTTAGGCCGGTTTCCTCAATGTAGGCGCGCATATTGTCGGCGCTGTATATGTACTTTTCGAGTTCCTCGCGCAGTTTTTCGGGCGGAAGTTTTTTTAGCTCTTCAAAGTATTTGTCTTCATTATCGCCCTTGGCATCTTTGTCGGCTATGTCTTTGGGAGAGCCTTTTCCCGGCCCGTCTTGCGGGGCTTGTTTGGCTCCCGTTTCGCTGCTGGTGATTTCCGAATTGCCGGAGGTTTCTTCCGGGCGTTTTTTTTCGTCTCCGTCCTCAGGCTTGTCGTAGTCTTCCCCGTACGAGTCCGCCGAATAAAATATTACCCCGCGTTCGCCGCTTTCCTGCTTCAATATTATCGCAAAATTTTCTATCTTGCCTAGGTGCGACCTTATGTCGGAATGCAGCCCTTGCGCAGAATTTATGCCGTACACAAAATTCATAAACTCCGTAAGCTCGCGCGATTCAAATTCTATCTTGTCGCCGTCGTCGTACGTATTTCTGCCCAAATCGAGCTCCAGCGTACCTATCTTAAATACCCCGACCGAATCTATGCGCCCGTCAACGGGGTCGTGCTTGGGGGCGGGGGCGTCGTTCTTGCCGTCCCACGAGACCCTGAATGCCTTTGAATTCGGCTCGAAGGCGGGATCGTCAACTATCCCGAAGATTGAAATCCTTATGATTTTCTTTTCGTCGTGCTCTGTGCCTCCTTCTTCGGCCATTGCGGCGGCTTCGGCAATTGCTGCCGCGGCGAGAGGCGAGGGGTCAGAAATTGCGCCTGACAAAGTTCCGCTTTCGCCGCCTTCGGGAGCTTCGCCGGACGGGGCGGGGGGATTTTCGGGTTTTTCGGTGTGTCTTAGGCGATCTTTCTTCCTTGCCTCTATTTTTTTCTCTTCTACCTGGGCGGCTGTGAAAAGCGGGAGGTCTTTTACGTAGAGTGACAGGGATACGGTTATAATTTTATCGGTTTTTTCGTCCAAACCTACATCTATGCCGCGCGCTGTAAAGGGAAGGTAGGCTATGGCTCTCTCCGACTTGAATCTCGATACTGCAAGAATCTCGGAATCCGAAAATTCTTCTGATTTTGCCGCCTCAAATATAACGCTCTTCGTCAAACTCAGTGGGATGAGGAAGAAAGAGGGGATAAGAGAAGAAGG
>URAJ01000041.1 GCA_900545715.1 uncultured Opitutales bacterium | reverse complement strand
CTTCTTCTCTTATCCCCTCTTTCTTCCTCATCCCACTGAGTTTGACGAAGAGCGCGATATTAGCAAGCTCATTGGCGCGAACGCTTTTTACGAAAGAGGCATATACGGGCAAGGCGCGAATGTAGCGAACATTGAATTGTACGCCGCGTGGAGAGATGATGAAGATTGGAATAACTGTATGCAATATCTCGAAGGAGCATCATACAATCTATATAAGCCTGAAACCACATCTCAAGCTTACGCCGAACACTCGTATCAAACCCTCGGGATTATGGCTGGATATAACCCGAATTTTGAAAATCAAGCGATGTCTACTGGTTTGGCGTACAAAGCGTCCTACACAAGCGCGCAAATAGCCGAAGATAGTTTTTTCCGTTCAGATAAAACCGAATTAGAAACCTACAAGCTTTTCTTTACAAATTCAACCGACGTTATTTCTTCATCATGGTGCGACATAGAAATTCCACTAACCTACAAGAAAGGTGTTGTGTTAGATTCTTACGCTTACGCGAACCCTAGAACTCTCTTAGTTGGAGCGGCGGCAAATGACGGCGCAGAAGGCGCAAATACAGTTAGATCCCCATTCTTAAATATGAACGCCCTAAAAGTTGGCGCTTTAGATGATTCGACAAATTTTAAGACAGTTGCTTCGTACAGTTCTTATGGGCCAAATCATTTCTATAACCCCGTAACGAAAGAGGTAAAAGAAAGCGTTGTCAGCGCGGTTGATATTGTCGCACCTGGGACAGTATATACTGTTACCGAATCCAAGGGCACAATGAATATCCAGGGCACAAGTTTTGCCACGCCTATTGTGTCTTCCGTCGCGGCGCTGATGCACTCTTATTCAGTCGATAAAAAGATGCGTGCCGATTCGCGAGACGCTCGCCTAATCAAAGCCGTGCTTATGAATTCAGCCGACAAAATAGCCGGTTGGGACAATGGCTCGAAACGGGAAACCGTAAGAGTTGGCGATGTCGATTACGCTAACGTGCTTTCAACAAAACAAGCGCTCGATTTCAAATCTGGAGCTGGCGCGTTAAACGCCGAAGCCGCTTTGCAAGCCTACGATCAATTTGGAACCACATCTTTTTTGGGGTCTGTAGAGTTTGAAAATTCCTCATATTTCGATTTCCACACAGATCTTACCCAATTCGAATTTTCAGCAACCTTATGTTGGTATATAGGAACTGTTGTCGATAATGTTACATACACGGAAACGACAATAGCAATGAGTACCATTCATCAGATAAACGAAGTTTCCGCGGATAATTCTTACTTCGCAAATCTCGATTTAAGATTGTGGCAATTCGACGGAGAATCTTACGTTCTCTTGGCGGAATCGGTATCCGAATACAACAACGTTGAGCATATCTTTATGGAATTGTCGGAAGCTGGCGACTACCGATTGGAAGTGGCGTTCTCGGAAATGTTGTATGGAACAACTCCTAACGAAACATTCGCCCTAGCCTACAATTTAGCGCAAATTCCAGAATCGAGTGATTGTGCAGCTATATTTGGCGCGCTCGCGCTTTGGTTCGCGGTATATTACCGACGCAGATAATATCCGCCAGTTTTTGGGGTACCGCGAAATTCGATTTTATCGGAAAGTACTTTAGATAGCGGCTGACATTACGAATTGGAATATTTAAGGCGCTTAAAAATTCAGTCCTATTTGCGCCTTGATGTTTGCGAATATATTTTAGGATTTCTTCTAATTTTACTGTGCGTAGTCCCCTAGAAAATAGTCCATAAGGAGTGGTATAAAATACGTCTTGAAAGAGTATCCAAGCAGGCTAAAAATAAACTGAAAGAAGGAATTACTGAATAATAAATTGCGATTTAGCGTTGAGCAAAATATTAGCATATTGCGTGAGGCAGAGGTATCAGAGTCGATACAGTTTGTCGGAGCATAATATAGGTCGAAATACCTTGTATAGATGGCGTCAAAAGTTTAGCGGAATGGGCCAAAAGATGCAATACTCCTTAAAGAATTTGAAAACGAAAACGCAGAACTCAAGAGATGTATACCGAGACGATATTGGACAAGCGGATATTTGAGATAAAGCTTTCAAAAAACTTTTAAGCCCCAAGTGTGAGCGCGAAGCAACGGACAGGACGTACTCGCGCTTGGACGTTGGTCAAAGTAGCGCTTGGATGTTTGTGAGGCAGATTGCAAAAATACTAAAGGTAAATCGTTCAACCTTGTGATGTGTGCTCAAACCGCCATGCAAAATTTTGCTGGATAAAATATAATCGAAGTATCGCTCCTATATCCGACTCTGGGTTATAAAAAAGTTACAAAAAGCTTCGAAAAATGTGATATAGAATCAACAAGAAGCTTGTACAGGAAGTACGGTGGGACGAGTTTTTACAGATGCCGCCGAGCAAGAAAAAAGCGAGTCCGCCAAGGGTACTCGACTTGAGCTACGACAAAGTCACCCCATCGGAATCATGTATAAGCTTGGGATTTTGTGTCGGACTGACAGTAAAAGGCAAGAAGATTCGCGCGTTTAATTTGATTGACGAGTACACTCGGCAAATGTCATTACATTTACGCAGATAGTAGCTTGAAGTCAGCAGACGTGTTGGATTGTCTTGAAGATGCGATAATCCACAATGATGTGCCCAAGTTTACCCGTTCCGGGAATGGGTCAGAAGTTATCGCAAAAATCGTAAAGGAGTATTTTTGGGATGTTTGAATCAAGATCTTGTATGCAGAAGCTGGAAATTATTGGTAGAACGGGATTGCGGGAAGTTTTAACGGAGGTTTCCGCGAGAAGTATTTGAATTGTTAGCACTTGGCTTCAAGACGTATTGAGGCATGTGTATACAAGTTATTTTACAAAGAGGTTGCTATCTCCGATTGCGTTTTTTTAGCTTTACACATGTTCTCTATTACTCTTCTATCGTCATACGTTAGACGGCGGTATTTCGGTTTTGTCATAGTGCTTTTCTTGGTCGAAAAACATCTACTCTACATTCCCTAAGCCGCCTGTCTAACTCCTTTAGCTTTTATGCACTGGAGATTTTAATTCGCGAGATTTTAATCCTATTTTTCTAAAATACAGAACATTGATACCAAGCATATTTTTAATTTAGTTATGGGTTTATTCTTTGTTGCAGCTTTTTGCTTTATCAATAAACAAAAGTAATTCACTCTTTGAAAAAGAAACCTTATTAGTCAAAAAAGTAATCCTATCTTTGTTTGCAGATGGCGTTAGATTGTTTAACATAAGTGAAATATAAACATAATCTACATTTTTTAGTTCAGTCTCAATATCCTTATTTTTTAGATAATTCAGCATAAACGATGTAATAAATTCTAATGGAACTGTTACCATAGACTTTGTGTCAGTTGTGTATCTTGCAAATAGGGGTTTAAAGTTAGAAGTGCTGAAATTTCCAAACGACATACTATTTACGGGAATAAGGCTTTTTTTATTATGAAAATCACAGACAACCATAAAATTACTTAAAAATGAATTCTCATTTAGATCAATACTTCCACAAGGGCTGAAAATTTTTAATACAAACGGCGCACCAATTTTTTGCGGTTTTTCCAAACTACAATTAATTTCTGTAGGATTTTTCTTAAATTCTATAATTCTACATTCACCTTGTGCACCCCAAAAAAACTTAAAAGAGAAAAAGTAAATATAAATATGCTTTTAATAACATATACAGTTTTGCTAATTATACGCAGAAATTCTTTTACCATGTCTATTCTTTCCCTTTGTAATATCCTTAATTATTCAATTAAAGACGGTAATTCTATTTTCATTTTATTTATCTAGATTTTCGCCATGATTTCCTTGTTCGGTGATACGTTGGCAAAAATCATCTTGCAAGGCTTTAGAAAGAACAAAATACTGGTCATTCGATTGAACAAATATCTATGAATAATATCTTAATAGTCAATAAAGAAAGCTTGACTGAATATCAAAATTAATTTTACAACATACTGATTAGATTTACGTTTACTTCTGTATTATCTAAATCAATTCCTTAAATAAAAACATTACATTAAAATCTGCTTCTTGTAAAAATTATGGAAAAAATGAAAAAAACTATAATACAATGCATATCTCTTTTCTTTATTTTTACATTTTCCTATGCAAGCGAGAATTATTTAATGAAAAATTTTAATAATAATTCAAATCTTGCCGAGGATTCAGACTTCAAAAATGCAAATTATATTCCTTCAATACAAGTTCCTTTAAATGATAAATCACAACAAAAAATTATTAAAGACATTTTGTTAAATGAAAAGCTTCTCTTTCAATGGTCTAAGGGGCTGCCTGACAAATTTTCAGGGCATTACTGGGTCTTAATGGCTAATGAAAACAAGAAACCTACATTGGTTGATATTGCTAAAGTAGAGCAAAAGAATACTATACAATTTCCAAACGCGGTTATGGAAATATTTATAAATAAAAAGCAAGAAAAGTGCGATATTTCAATTAAAACAAAAATCGGAAATTTTGAACGCATCGAAAATAAAAACAATTATGATTTAAAATCTAAGGTCGTATATATATCGAGCTACAATATAGAAGATAAATGTTATTGGCTGTATAGCCTTATAATTAACTAAGGCATAAATTAAACTCCTTATCATCTTGGCGGCGAAATAAAAAAGACGTGTATTTATTTTCTCATAATGCCCAATTAAAAAATCGCTAAATATTGAGATTGTGCCTAAGTGTACATTATCAACTTTCTTATACGCGACAGATATTCATATAAAATTACTATTAAATAGAATATAAGAAATTATTGGGAAGAATTTGGGAGAACATACAAAAAAATTCCGCCTGAAAACTCGGCGGAATTTTTTATTTTTTTCAGAATCAAGAATTATTAGAACTTAAACTCAATGCCAACTCTCACGTTGCGCCCAAGCGCCGGATACCACGAGTCCCCATAGGCGGAATGAACGGCGTAGCTTGCGTATATTTCGTCCGTGACATTGTTGAATGCGGCAAATGCGCGCACGTTCTCGCTTATAAAGATATTCGCAACTACGTTTAGCGTCCATACGGCGGGCATCTTTTCTTGCGTATTTCCAAAATCGCTGCCCATGTACTGACCGCTCGCCCATTCATATTCTACTGCCAATTCGAGAAATTTTACGGGTTTTACCCACACGCGCGTCGTCGAAACTATCGTAGGCACTAGCGGCACATTGTTGCCATTGTACTCTCCCCCGTCAAATTTCGCGGAAACAAAAGCCCACGCTGTCGATACCCCAAAATTTTCAAGCTCGTACCCAAGCCGCACATCCGCGCCAAACCTGTCGGTTGATCCTATGTTCTCCGACGTGTATGTCGCGGGATTGAGCATTATTTCGTTGTCGAGGTGCATAAAGAACAGCGAACAGTTTGCCCTCCACGGTCCGCGGACAAAGTTCGCGCCTATTTCGTAATTTTGCCCGCGCTCTGGATTGAGAAGCGGATTGAACGCGTCGGTGGCATATCCCCAATAAGAAGCCATTTCGTCTATCGCGGGATAGCGGTAAACTTGGTCAAACCTGAAATAAACGTTCCACGATTCGTCTATTTTTGCGTTTAAGCCGATTTGGCCGGCGAGCCCGCCAAAATTTTTGTGCTCGTCGTAGGGGGCAGCGGACGTGTGGTCAACGTAATTTATCGCGCTTTCGTAGCGCCCGGCTGCTGTGATTGAAAATACGTCGTCGAGCGCGAGCCTGCCGCCGAGCCACGGGGCAACCGTTATGCGCTCTATGTCCGTAGATGCGATCTTATTTGAATATCCTCCGTCGGAATAGCGTTTGGAGGCCATATTGTCGTAATAAAAGTCAAGCCCGCCCTCAACGTAGCTCTCGTCCTCTTCCCCCATATATATGCGGTAGCGCGGGGTAAACGATGCCGTCCAGAGCATCACGCTGTTTGATGTATCGCCCCAAGTGGACGGGAAAAGCGTATCGACTTCGCGCATATTTGCGCCCATCTGTATCGCCCCTTCCCCGAATGACGAATTATTTTCAAGGGCGGCAGATACCGTCGCAAAATTCAGGTTGTTTTCGCTCGAAACCCCGGAATTTGCGGTCGGGTTTTCCATCATTTGCGAATACGAATAAAGGGGATTGGCCCACCTTAGAAATTCGTCTCCGCCGCTCGCTGTAAAGACTATGTCGTTTTGCTCGTCGAGCTTGGCTCCGGCGGCGACGGACGCGTTTTTATTCCAATTTAGGGAGTTGTCAACATAGCCGCTATTGTGGTAGTAGTTGGCGGAAGCCGTTGCAAAATAATTTTCGTCGGAGTGCGACGCCCGCGCGTATCCCTGATATTCGCCGTAAGTCCCAAAAAATCCACCAATTTTGGCGGAATCTGGCTGGTTCCAGCGTTTCGTAGTAATCTTTATCACTCCGCTTTCCGCGTAGTTTCCGTAAGCCGCCGTTTGCGGCCCGCGCATTACCTCAATATTTTCTATATTTTCAAGCGGGAGCTGCGCCCAGTTTATAAACGACAGGTCGAGCGTATTTAGCCTCTGCCCGTCCACTATCACCATTACTCTCTGGCCGCTGTTTTCGCCGAATCCGCGCATTGACAATTCCGACGTGAAAGGGCTCGAGCCCGTATTGCGGATATTTACGTCGGCGTACCTTCTCAGTATGTCGGGGACGGAAACAAGGCCGCTCTTTTCTATTGTCTGAGAGGATATGTTTTGGGTGCTTGCGGGGAGGTCGAAGAGAGAATCGGAAAAGCGCATGGCGGTCACTTCGTAGGCGTCGAGCGTCTTTACTTCCGACTTATTGGCGGGCGCGTTTTCGGTTGCGGGAATTTTTGCCGATTCCTCCGTTTTCACATCTTCCGGCGATGCGGGTTTAACCTCGCTTTCCCCCGCCGCGTGCGCCGCGCAGGAGGCCGCTAAAACGAATATCGATAGAGTGTGTCTTATGCTCATTAATCCTGTCCCTTCTTTTCAACGGTTGGTTGGACGTTTTTGCATTTCCCTGAAATGTCCTCGAAATCGAAGCGCAGAACGAATGTCCTGCCAAAAGATTTTTGTATGTATGACTCAGCCTTATCCTCAAGATGCGGGCAGAACTTTTTTGCAATTGCGCGCAATCCGAACAGCCGTTCGGAATCGTCCCTGCAAATGTATATTTTGCCAAACGCCATGGCGCTTGCATACGAAAGCGTAAATTTTTCCGGAACCACGTCCGCGCGCGAAACTGCCGAAAGGCAAGCATGCGGATTGCGCGATATCATATCGAGCTTTCTTCCCTCCGGCGCGCAATGGATGTAAGCAGATTTCCCGACCTTCGCAAAATTTACGGGTATCGAATAAGGGTATTCATCGTCTGAAACGAGTGTCAGATACCCATATTCGACAGCGTCAAAAATCTTCTCGGCCTCTTGCGGGTCGAGGGTTCTATCTTTTCTGCGTGGAATTGTATTCATTGTACGGTTTATTTTACTATATCTAAAATTACGCTGTTTATAAGTTCGGGGGTGAAATATTGCATAGTCACTATGTGGGACAGCTTCCCAAAATCTTCGTACTCGCTGCATGCGAGCGCGTATTTCTTGACAACCCACTCCGGCGGCCTGTCGAAAAATACAGTGTTTGAATACGGGTTTTTATAAGCTTTCACACCTTTATCGCGCAGGCCTTCGAGGAGCAAATCTGCCATTTTTAGGCAATGCTTTGCCTGCTCTCCCAAGCCTGCCGAGCCGAGAGATTTTATCCTCCAAAAGAGTTTGAGAGCGTCCAATCCGCTGCGCGAACAGCTTAGTGTCGGGATTACCCCCTTTAAATACGGGACGGGGTTGCCGTGGACGCAATCCAACACCCTTTTGCGGCAGATAAAGACGCCGGCCGGCTCGTTCAACGAGAAAAATTTATGCCCTGAAACGGCAATGGAATCAAAATTCATTTTGGAAGCATCGACTATTCCCCTGGCTCCGCAGTCCTCCAAGAACGGCAGATAGCCTCCAAATAGCGCTGCGTCCAAATGCCTGTAAACGGCAACGGGCTTTGCGTTGTCCAAAATCTCGCCTATCGCCTTTTGGTCGTCTATCGCGCCTTTGAAAGTTCCGCCAATGGCCATTGCGACGAGCGCCGGGCGGGAGGCGTCGAGCTTTCTGGCGAAGTCATCCACGTCCATCTCGCCCATTTTTTTCGCGCGGATTGTGCGTGTCTCGATATTCTGGATATCGCCTATTTTTTTCAAAGAGTAGTGCGCCTCCTCCGAAACGTATAGGACGGGCGGCAAATCCGAAACTTCCGCAAGCGCTTTTCTGCCGAAGTAAACCCCGTACATGTTTCCGTCTGTTCCGCCGTTTGAAATTACGCCCCAATGGTCCGCGCCGAAACCGTAAGTGCGCGCAAGGAAATCTATGCTTTCGCGCTCAAATTCGTCTGTGTTTAGCATATCCCAATCGGTTTTATAGGGATCGCCCACATTTATGAGGGTTATTCCGCCGAGTCCGTTGCGCTCCACCCAGCCGTAAAAATCGTTCATTCCCGATTCTTGGTCGAAGGGATAACCGAGCTGGTTGTAGCGGTGGTTAAAAATATATTTGGCGGCGGCGTCCAAGCGCTCCATCGAATTTTTGTCTGGCTGCATGGCTTGTATTATTGGCTAAAAAACGTTAATATTTGCCGTGCAAATAAAAATAGTCAAGCCATTGTCGCTCTACAAAAAATTTTAGGGAATTTATATATTAAAATTTAGGCGGAAAATCTTAAAATTTTGGCGCAATTTGCTTGAAGTTCCCGCGCGGTAAAAATTCTATATCCAAACAAAATGGAAACCCACCCGCTAAAACCTTTTTTGCCTAAATCCGCCCGCCTGTTGATGCTCGGAACCTTTCCGCCACAGCGCGAAAAATGGTGCATGGACTTCTTTTATCCCAATCCCATAAACGACATGTGGAGGATATTCGGAATTGTTTTCTTTAAAAACCGCGATTTTTTCTGGGACGAAAAATCAAAAAGTTTTCGGAAAAATCAGATAACGGATTTTCTCGAAAGCAAGGGTATTGCCCTTTACGACACGGCTTTGTCTGTAAATAGGCTTAAAAACAATGCCTCGGACAACTTTCTTGAAATCGTTGAGCGCACCGACCTAAAATCACTTTTAAAAGCCATTCCGCAATGCCGCTATTTAATATGCACCGGCGCCAAGGCGGCGCAGACTGCGGCAGACATAATGAGTACACGCCCGCCCAAACAAGACGAAGACATAGAAGTGGAATACGCCGGACGGAATTTAAAATTTTACAGAATGCCGTCTTCGTCGCGCGCATATCCTATGAAGCTTGAAAACAAAGCCGCCGCTTACGCGCAAATGTTTTCGGAATGCGGCATATTATGATTTTTGCGCGGACGATTGCGCCTCCGCAATGATTTTAGCAAAATGCCGTTGCGGAGGGCGCAAATACTACCGCAACGGCACCTACAACATATTAAGCCGCCTTTGAAGAAAAATATTTATTCAAAATCCTTTTCCAAACCGAATAGCGCAATCCCCGTAAACAGGAAGTCCACACCCGCAAGCGTACCGATAAACCAAATGCCGCACGACGGGCAAAATAGGGCAATTGCGCCAAGCAAAATGCTCGCCGCGCCGTTAATTAGCATTAGCCAACTGTTCCGAATACTTTTATTTGCGCCCCAAAACGCTATTGCCGCCGCACCTTCAAATACGAACACGACTCCCATAATGACAGTCAGTGCAAAAATTCCACCAAACGGGTTTGATAGCATAAGCACTCCCGCAATAATATACAATATCGCTGTGACAGCTGCGTAAAATTTGTTCCAACCGCCGTCCCGCGAGAAGAAACCCGCCAAGACAAAAAACGCCGAAACTATAAAGCAGCTCCCAACAACCACCTCTATCCAAACCGATGCCGCGATAGGATAGACAAGGCATACTACGCCCAATATTGACAATATAATTCCCCAAATTTTTAGATTTTTCATAGTTTGCTTTTATTTTTAATAATATCGTAATATTTAGAATTTAAATAACTTTAAAAGTTCCATATTGAGCAAGAACGACCGCCGCTCACACGTTTGAGAATTACATTGACTGCTTAACTCAAAAAAATATTATCATGAACTATGAGATTTTTACTATATTTTCTCGCGTTTATAATTTTGGTTAACGCAAATTTTGGAGCCCCCAAAGCAAATTACGATGAAAGCAAAGTACCCCAAATAAAACTCCCAAACATACTGTCGATACCCGGCGGCTCGTTTACAGCTGAAAGCGCCCTCGATTGGAATCAAAAAGTCCGCCCCGCCCTCGCCGACATTTTCGAGAATAAAATTTACGGAGAAATTCCTCCGCGCCCCGCGAAAGAAGTTTTTGAAGTAGTCGAGGCCTCCGACGACGCCCTCGGCGGGAAAGCAATTCGCCGGCAAATAAAAATAACAGTAGCCGACGCGAAAGGCGAAAAATCCTTTATAATGCTTCTTTACCTCCCGAAGTCGAAAGCCCCAAGCCCAGTGTTTCTCGGGCTAAATTTTATGGGCAACCACGCGACTACCAAAGACCCTAACGTAATTATGCCTAATTGGGTGCGCAATACTTCCACAGGGAAAATAAAAATCACAGACAATAAGCCGACCGAAGAATCAAGGGGCATGCAAGGCAACCGCTGGCCCTTTGAAAAAATCGTAGAGCGCGGATTCGGAATCGCCACCATCTACTATTGCGACATATATCCCGACCTCGAAAAATACGACGGCGCCCCGCAAAGCATCTATTCCATTTTTGAAAAGCCGCTAAACGGCGCAATTTCCGCCTGGAGTTGGGGACTTTCGCGCGCCCTTGACGCGCTCGAAACGATACCCGGGGCGGACGCAAAAAATGTAATAGCCATAGGCCACTCGCGCCTCGGCAAAACGGCGCTTCTTGCGGCGGCGCTCGACACCCGCTTTGCCGGCTGCGTTTCCAACAACTCAGGCTGCATGGGCGCGGCAATTTCCCGCAGGCAATTTGGCGAAACAATAGAGGCCATAACAAGAGTCTTTCCGTACTGGTTCAAACCGCAACTGCGCGAATACGCAAACAAAGAATCAGAACTTCCGATAGACCAGCACCAACTTCTCGCCCTAATAGCCCCCCGCCCTCTTTACGTCACAAGCGCGAGCGAAGATTTGTGGGCCGATCCGCGCGGAGAACTTTTGGCGCTTGTGGAAGCCGGAAAAGTTTACAGGCTTTTCGGCGCTAAAAATATCCCGACTATGGAAAATTTCAAAAAGCCGTTTTTAGGAGACGTAGCGTACCATATGCGCAACGGAAAGCACGGCATTTTTGAATACGACTGGATGAACTTTTGCGATTTTTTCGGGGCAAAGCTCTCAAAATGCCTCAAATAAACAAGAGGGGAATTTAAAAATTTTTTTAATCCCTCTAAAGCGTCGATAAAATTTTTCAAACCGCCGCAAATTTTATTAGTCTCAAATAAAAAAGTTTTTAAAAATTTTTTTAGAGTGAAAAATATTGGTAATTTTTTTTAATTTTAGGCGGGCATGCCTAAATTTTGAAATCTAAAAAAGAGAAGGAGCCGGAGGATTTTTATCTAATCAACGGCCTCCGGCTCCCCATATTATCGCACTATGACAAAACGGAAAAAACTTTCCGTCTTAAAATTTAAGAGTTGAACCCCCGCGGCGCACGAGGCAAAAGATAAAGCCAAGCCCCACACTTGAACCCGCGCGGCGCTTAGGCTGCAAGGCAAATAGCTTCTCCTTAAAATCGACGCAATGCTTAGGCTGCAAGATAAATTATCAAGCCACCTCGAATCGGGCTCGGCTCACAGGGTAAAAGAAGAAATTAGGCCTCCTCTCCTGAATCGGGCTCGGCGCGCAAGCTGCAAGAAGAAATCAAGCCACTTCCCACGAATCAGGCGCGCTTCAAGCTACAAGATAAAGCCAAGGCCCAAACTTTAACCCGCGCGGCGCACGAGGCAAAAGATAAAGCCAATCCCCCTTTAAATCTGGTATAGAACGTTAAATTAGCGGCTTTTTATCCTTGACCGCGCTTTCGTACCGCTCGCTAACGCGCTTCCAATCGACCAAATTCCAGATATTTTTTGCATATTCCGCGCGCAAATTTTTATATTTTAAATAATACGCGTGCTCCCAAACGTCGATTGTAAGAATCGGTATGCAGCCGCAAGCCCCAATCGCTTTCCCCATGAGCGGATTATCCTGATTGGGAGTGGAGGCAATCTTTAAAGAGCCGTCCGGATTCACCAAGAGCCACCCCCAGCCGCTGCCAAACTGCTTTACGGAAACATCGGACATCTGTTTTTTTAGTTCGTCGAAACTTCCAAAAGATTTTTTTACCGCCTCAGCAAGCTTCGCCGAAGGCTCGGTTTTATTCGGGGAAAGGCCTTTCCAATAAAACTCGTGGTTCCAGACGCCGCCGCCGTTGTTTCTTACCGCAGTGCGTATTTTTTCCGGAACGCTTTCCAGATTCATGATAAGCCCGCAAACATCGCCTTCGTATTTAAAAGACGGCTCTGAGGCGAGAGCCGCATTTAGGTTGGCCACATACGCGGCCTGGTGTTTGTCGTGGTGGAAGCCGACAGTCTCGGCGTCTATCCACGGTTCGAGGGCGCTGTGCCCGTATTCAAGAGGAGTAAGTGCGTATTGCATAGTTTTTGCCTTTTTTAGATTAGACGAAGCCTCAGCCGCCCGCAACGCGGGGAAAGCGGCAACGCCCGCCAAGATAAGAAACATTTCTCTTCTATTCACAAAAATTAAGACACAATAAACTCAAAAACGTTTCAAATTTATAAAAATAAAACGATAAAAACTTGGGTAATCTCTAATATATATAAAAGTGCTTGCGTAAAGAGGCGTTTTTGGGAAAAATAAGCGTTTATATTTATTTCAGATACAGAGAGCGAAATGGAAAATATCGAAAATATAAGGAATTTCTGCATAATAGCGCACGTTGACCACGGCAAAACGACCCTGTCCGACCGCCTGTTGGAGGCAACAGGCACAATCCAAAAGCGCGAAATGCAGGACCAGCTGCTCGACTCGATGGATTTGGAGCGCGAAAGAGGCATAACAATAAAATGCCACCCCGTGACGATGGAGTATGTCCATGACGGAAAAAAATACCTTTTGAATCTGATAGACACTCCCGGACACGTCGATTTTTCCTACGAAGTGTCGAGGTCGCTCGCCGCCTGCGAGGGGGCACTGCTTTTAATAGACGCCGCACAGGGGGTTGAAGCCCAGACCGTTGCAAACGCGCATTTGGCAATAGCGCAAGGCTTGGAGGTAATACCGGTAATAAATAAAATCGACCTTCCGAGCGCCCAGCCCGAGCAGTGCAAAAAACAGATTGAAGATGTGCTCGCAATCCCCGCCGACGACGCAATTCTCGCAAGCGGCAAAAGCGGCATAGGCATAAACGAAATACTCGACGCCGTTGTAAAGCGTGTCCCCCCGCCCCGCAACGCCGACTACCCCGCAACCCGCGCGCTGATTTTTGACTGCATGTTCGACGCCTACAAAGGCGTTATCTGCTACGTCAGGGTATTTTCGGGGTCGATAAAAGCCGGCGACGAAATTCTGCTAATGGGCGGCGGGCGAAAAACTACCGTAAAGGAAGTCGGTCGCTTTACGCCGTCAATGACCCCCGAAGAATCGCTCGACAGCGGCTGTACCGGATACATCGTCACCAATATCAAGGAAGTTTCAAACGTAAGAATCGGAGACACAATAACCCACGTGGCGAATCCCGCCGCCGAAATGCTCGAAGGCTACAAAGAAGTGAAGCCGATGGTGTTTTCAGGGATATACCCGATAGACACATCTGAATACGAAAAGCTAAAAGTTTCGATAGGCAAGCTGCAGCTAAACGACGCCGCCCTCGTCTATATGCCCGAGACGTCTGTCGCGCTTGGGTTCGGCTTCCGCTGCGGGTTTCTCGGGCTTTTGCACATGGAAATAGTGCAGGAGCGCTTGCGCCGCGAATACGATCTCGACATAATTTCAACCTACCCGAGCGTCGTGTACAGAATCGACTTGACCGACGGCACGCAAATAGAGATAGACAATCCTTCGCGACTGCCCGACCCAAGCGACATTGCGGCAATATACGAGCCGATAATAAAGGCGAATATTTTAATACCGACGGAGTCGATAGGCGACATGCTTGCGCTGGTGTCGGAAAAGCGCGGTTTCTGCGAGCGCACCGACACGATAGACGACACCCGCGTAATGCTTTTCTGCACCCTGCCCCTCAATGAAATTTTGATAGACTTTAACGACAGGCTAAAGAGCATAACGCGCGGATACGGAAGTCTCGACTACGAGATGGCCGGATACCAGCAATCTAAGCTTGTAAAGCTCGATATTTTAATAAACGGCGAGCAAATAGACGCCTTCGCATCGATAGTCCACGCCGACAAAGCCGAAAGCAAAGGCAGAATGTTGTGCGCCAAATTGAAGGATATACTGCCCCGCCAAATGTTTAAAGTTGCAATACAGGCGGCAATAGGCGGCAAGATAATAGCGCGCGAAACAATCGGCTCTTACAGAAAAGACGTCACCGCAAAATGCTATGGAGGCGACATAACCCGAAAGAAGAAACTGCTTGAAAAGCAAAAGGAAGGCAAAAAGCGAATGAAGCAAATCGGCAAAGTGTCCATTCCGCAAGAAGCCTTTGTAAAAGTATTGAAATCAAACGCATAAGATATATAGGATTTTTACCGATTTTAACTAAAAGATGCCGTACGGATTCGCAAAAAGTTTTTTTATGGGAATTCGCATTTCTAAAAGAGGATATGCGTTGCGAGACAATCGCGTCGAAAAAACGGCATTCGGATTGGGACAAAGCGCGTTGCGAAGCAATCGCGCTGGGGCAACGGAATTCGGATTGGGGAAAAGCGCATTGCGAAGCAATCGCGCCATAGGAACGGAACAACTAACCACAAAACAAAATGTTCGGGATTTTTAGGGATAGGAAAACGAAGAATGCGCGCCAGCTGTTCGAGATGGCATGCAAGGTGTATAATTACCGCAAGGACGTCATAGCGGAGCAGGACGCGAAAGACTTGGCGGAAATGATAAAGCAGCTTGACGAATTGATACTTGACGGCAAAGTCGGAGCGAAGGAATACGAGGAGCTCGCTCAGAAGCTTGAAGTTTTGATGAAAAAATGCGGCGGGCGCATATACCCGACATCCTCATGGACCGACAATGTTGATACGATAATAGTGGTGGGGATAGTTGCCCTTGGGATAAGAAGCTTTTTTCTGCAGCCTTTTAAGATTCCGACAAATTCGATGTATCCGTCGTTTTATGGAATGACGGCGGAGGCGTACGCGCCGGGCGAGGACGCGCCGGGGATTGGGGAAAGGATAGCGAGATTTGCGTTGAAGGGTGCGAGCAACTACTCTTTGGAAGCTCCCGCAGACGGAGACTTGCTGTTGGAAATAAACGCGCCGCAGGCAGCGAGGTTCCGCGGAGGGTTTATCAATTTTGAGGAAAAGAATGTCCGCAAATATTTTGGGATATGGCCTACGAGGGAGAGGCAGTATATTTTTGAGGTCGGGGGAAAGAAACTGGAATTGAACTTGCCTGCCGATTTTTCCCTCGACACGGTAATAGCGAAGGCGCTGCCGATTGGGGACGCAAAAAATATAATAGAGTATTTGAATGCGGCGCACGACAAGAAAATGATAACGTCAAAGGACGGGAAGATTTATATAAATTACGGGCCTGTAAAGAGGGGCGATAGGGTAATAAACTTTGATATTCTAAGCGGAGACATGCTGTTTGTTGACAGGTTTACTTACAATTTTAAGAAGCCGAAAGTAGGAGACTCGATAGTGTTTTTGACAAAGTACTGCGACGGAATGACCGCAATGAACAACGGGGTTCCCGACGATAAGTATTATATAAAGAGGCTTGTTGGAGTAGGCGGCGACGAATTGAAGGTCGAGGGGGATACTTTGATGAGGAATGGAAAGCCCATAACGGGTTCGCCCGCATTCGCAAAAAACGCGAAGAAGGAGGGATTGTACGGAGGGTATCTCGCCGACGGCGCGCTGTCGGGAGACAAGACGGTAAAAGTCGAGGACGGACATTATTACGCAATGGGCGACAACTCATACAATTCGCTCGACAGCCGCTATTGGGGGCAAGTTCCCGCGCGCGCGCTGGTCGGGAAGTCGCTTATAATATTTTATCCCTTCACTTCCAGGTGGGGGGCGACAAAGTAAGTTTGGAAAGAATTTAGCCGAATAAAAAACTTGGCAAGAGAGCCTGAGAATATATTTTCTTACGGAATATGGGAAAAATCGCACACAGGGTATCGATAGCGCTCGGGTTCGCCGTGGCGTGCCTGCATGCCTTGTGCGGTGCGGGCAAAGCCGAAGCCAAGGCGTATGCTTCAAGCGATGACGCCTTCCTGCCGGGAGTCAGCCGAAGCGCCGATATTTCTGCGAGGGTTGAGACGACCCGAAAGACTGGCGCGAAAAAGCGGCTTGAGCGCGAAAGCGACTATCCGTCAAAAGAATTTATTTTGTATTGCGCCCCCGATGTCGATTTTTGGACGGATTTTAGTTTTTTGCGCGGGCGCGGTAACGATTTTAACGCCGGCTCAAAAATAGTCGGCGCCGTATGCGTAAAAATTCGCCCGGAAGTTTGCGGGCGTTCCAACCCCATAAGGGGGCCGACAGTGCCGCAAGGCCTCGGAGACGCTTTCTCCGGCGGGGCGCGCCTATAATCCGCACGGCGCGCTGCGCTTTCATTTGCGGAAATTTTTAATACAGCAAAACCGTATAAAAACGGATAAAATATTCATGATAGCAAAAATTCTAAAACTTTTCGCGGGCAGCCATTACAAACGCTTTTACAAGAAGACGCGCCCGATAGTAGCAAAGATAAATAAGATTGAGGAACAATACCAGTCGCTGACCGACGAGCAGTTAAGGGCTAAAACCGACGAGTTTAAGGCAAGATACGCAAAAGGGGAATCGCTGGATTCGCTCCTGCCGGAGGCGTTTGCCGCCGTGAAGAACGCCGCCCGCAGGCTCTGCGGCAAGACGATTACCGTCTGCGGCCACGAAATAAAGTGGGAAATGGTGCACTACGACGTGCAGCTAATAGGCGGCATAGCCCTCCACCAGAATATGATTGCCGAAATGGCAACCGGCGAAGGCAAAACCCTCGTATCCACCCTTCCCCTCTATCTGAATTCGCTGACCGGCAAAGGCTGCCACCTCGTCACGGTAAACGAATACCTCGCCAAGCGCGACTCCGAATGGATGGGATATTTGTACAACTTTCTCGGAGTGTCCGTCTCTTGGATATACAATATGCAGGATATGGCCGAGAAGGCCGAAGCGTACAAGGCGGACATAACCTACGGGACTGCGAGCGAATTTGGCTTCGACTATTTGCGCGACAACGGCATGGCGACCTCCGCCGCCGCCCAAGTACAGCGCGGGCACTACTATTGCATAGTTGACGAAGTTGACTCGATTCTAATAGACGAAGCGCGCACGCCGCTTATAATATCGGGCCCCGTTGACGAAGACCGCGAACCGCCGTTTATGGCGCTGAAGCCGCATATAGAGAGGGTCGTAAAGTTGCAAACGCAGCTGTGCAACAAGCTCGCCAACGACGTGCTAGCTCTCGTAAAAGCCGGCAAGGAGCTTTCCGAGGAGGATATAATAAAGCTCTGGCAGGTGAAGTTGGGTGCCCCTAAAAACAGGATTTTGAGGCAGCTGATGGAGCACGGCGACGTGCGCAAGAAGCTCGATAAAATCGACATGGAAATGGCTGCCGACTTCCGCAAAGAGGAGCGTTTCCGCCGCAAGGAAGAGCTTTACTACGTAATAGACGAAAAACAGCTCACGAGCGATTTGACCGAGAAGGGGCGTAACGCCGTCCACCCAGAAAATCCCGACGCGTTCGTGCTGCCCGACCTTCCGACTATATTTGTCGAGATAGACTCGGACCAGACGATGACCCCGCAACAAAAGCAGGAGGCGAAGCTAAGGGCGGAAGACAAATTTATAGCGCTTTCGGAGGACATACACTGCGTAAGCCAGCTGTTGCGCGCGTACTCGATATACGAAAAGGACGTCGAATACGTCGTACAGGGCGGCAAAGTGCATATTGTTGACCCGAACACCGGCCGCATTATGTACGGCAGGAGATGGAGCGAGGGCCTGCACCAGGCGATTGAGGCAAAAGAAAATGTCGCGATAGAAAAGGAAACGAAAACATACGCGACAATAACCATACAAAACTATTTCCGCCTCTACGAGAAGCTCGCCGGCATGACCGGAACTGCCGAGACCGAAGCCCAGGAATTCCACGACATCTACGGGCTCAATGTAATGGCAATACCCACAAACAAGCCTTGCCGTCGAATCGACAAAAACGACGTAATCTACAAGACGCGCCGCGAAAAGTACAAGGCGGCAATAGAAGAAATAAAGGCGGCGCACGATAGGGGACAGCCTGTTTTGGTCGGCACTGCGTCGGTTGAGGCGAGCGAAGTTCTAAGCCGAATGCTCGACCGCTATAAGATTCCGCATACGGTTCTAAACGCTAAACTGCACGAGCAAGAAGCCGACATCATAGCGCACGCCGGCGAAAAGGGAGTCGTGACGATAGCCACAAATATGGCGGGGCGCGGAACCGACATCAAGCTCGGCGAGGGTGTCGAGGAGCTCGGCGGGCTGTACGTTCTCGAAATCATATTTGTCGGCACCGACGACCGTCGATTCGCCCGTGCCTATCGTGACCACGTCCGCAGGGGTGCCGATCGTGTGGGACACGTCGGAAAGACCGGACACTTTCTCGCCCGAAAGTCCCAGACGGCTGTTGGCGCCGGTATAGGCCAGTTTCACCCCGGCCAGTTTCTCGGGGCCGAAAACGTCAGCACCCGTTTTTTCGGTATAGACGCCCGTTGCGGCATCCTTCTCTGCGCGGATGAAGAGCACGTCCACGCGCGAAACGGCGCGGCGGAGCGTGGCGCTGACCGTCTGTTTCGGGCCGTCGAGGGACACCGTGTAGGCGGGAACCGCATCGAGCGGTGTGTTGAGCATGAACGCCGCCGGGAAATTCTCCCCGGTATGGGTCACGTAGAGTGCATCGGAGAGGGTGGCGTCCGTGAAGTCCGGCCACGTGTAGTTGCCCGGCGTTACCAGCCCGTAGGAGGGCAGGAACTTGTAGTCGCCGGCGGGAAACTGAACCGTGCCGGTGAGCGCCGTGCCGTTGAAATTCATGCCGGCGAGC
>URAJ01000040.1 GCA_900545715.1 uncultured Opitutales bacterium | reverse complement strand
CTATGAAAGACAAATCTAAAAAATCAACCTATTCCACAACCTTTGGTGTTGACCCTACAAAATAATAATCGTCGGCATAGGCGGCCACCGCGATTAAGGGTAAAATAAAGTAGAATAAATTTTTCATGGCTCAGTTGTCCTCGATTGGAATTACATTTTTGTTTGTTATAAATTTATACAACAATTGTCAATAGATAAAGAATATGTCAGCAATAAATGAGCGCTCTCTCAGAATTCGCAAAAAGTCAAAATAGACAAAAAAAAACGGATTTCTCATCCGTTTTTGTCTTTGAAATTAAATGTTGCAAAACCGCATCCGCGCCAGCTAATTCTACCGGCTTTTGCGCCTGCGGAGAGCTGCGGCCGCAAGCGCCAAACCGCCCAGTATCGCGGCAACCGTTGCCGGTTCCGGAACATTTGAGAACGATACTGTAAGGAAGTCGCCATTCCATTCAAAGTTTGCAAAACCGTTTGTGAGGTTTTTGGCGTAAAAATCGTCATTTGCGTCGGCAGAGAAGCCCTTGCGTTCCATTTCCGAAGCCGATATGAGGTCGAGCACAGTACCGTCTTCGATAAAAGTAGTCGGGTCAAAGCCGTCAAAATCTACGCCGATTTTCCCATCGCCGGATTTTATAAAAGCACCGTTGATTCTTATCATATCGAGATCGCCGCTACCAAGCGTATCCTTATTATAAAAGATAAAATCGCCCGCAAACCATTCGGCGCCTGAAACGGAAACTCCGCCATCTATGCCCCCGAAAGCTCCTCCAGTCATAGTAAGTTTACCGAGAGTCTGAGTGCTTTTAATTATGAGAGTTCCGCTTTCGACTTCCACTGTTCCAGTAAATTTTGAGTCCGCATGGATTATTTGTTTTTTCCCGTCGGCACCTGCCATTTTCACGCTCATTATTGTTTTAACCGTATCAGACTGCCCATCGTTGAATTCTCCGGTGAACTCGCAGTCTGTCTGATTTGTAAATATAAGCTTAAGAGTGCTTGCCTCGAGAGTCCTTGAATTATTGGTCAGCTTTCCGTTTCCTTCGAGCCCTCCGAGTTTTACATAAGAGTCGGTAGCGCTTGGCGCAGGGTCTCCAGTGCCCCATGTAACGGTTGCGCTTCTACTAATAACATGCCATACCGGCGAAGCACCCGAGCCGCTAACCATTCTTACTACGCCGCCTATCGATATGTCGGGATTTTCTTCGGAATGCAGGGCGTCCTTGGAATTATCCCAGACATTCATATAAATAGCAGAGTTGCCGTAAATATTAAAGTCGCCCGTGATGGTCAAAGATTTTGGCCCGCCTGAATCGGACAATGAAACGGCATCGCCTTTTTTTACGTTATTTTCATCTATTGTTGCATAGCAAGTACCCGCAGCATCGGAGCCTACATTAAGTTGCGTAACATTCCCGATTTGCCCGATATTCATCTCTCCAACTACTATATCGGCTTGGCATGCATCGTTTACCGACGATCCCAAAGCAACTCCCCTATCGTAAGATCCATTGGCGCCCGTATAGGTAAATGTTCCGATCTTCCAAACGGAATTAGAGGTATTTGAAGTTAACTTTATGGCTGTACTGCCTCCGGTAGGATGATATACGCCATCAGTGCTGTAATAGGCAGTTTCAGTGGCATTGTGGTTTACTACCAATATAGAATTCAAATTTAGATTTGACGATTTAATTCTATAATAAATGTTGTCATTTCTTCCCGAAACCGGCAAATATGCGCCATAGTCAAAGACCCAGTTAACATCGGAAGAATTTACGTTTGCGTCTTCAGGGAGGGCTACATACCCTGTGTTCGACGAGCTCCAAGACGACGCTTGTAGCGGGTCGGCTTCGCCCCATGCTCTTTCCGCGCCCTTCCACATATAATATGTATTATCTGCGGCATTTGCAAATATCGCCGTCAACGTAAATAATACAGAAGAAATAATAACCGCCGAATTTTTCATAATTTTTTATTATTGGATATATTTATTCAAGCATTTGTCAAACAATTCATAAAAATAAAAAAAATTGCGAAAACAGAAAACATACAAAGCTTATCAAAAGCATAAGGAAGAACCACGCATACATTTACTGGCGCACGATATACAATATACTCTATAAGAAAAAAATATCCGCTTCTTCCGCGCGGTTGAGAGTTATTAGCTACACTATAAAGCAATTAGAAAATTGCAAAAGCGGGCTTTATTATAAGCTAAAAGAGGTTATCGTGTACTGTGCGGAAACGGCGCCCTTCCCGTCGCCCGCGAAAGACGCCTCTGCAACCGATATGTATGGCCTCAACGCTTTTAGCTCCGATTCAAATTTCATTATCGAAGACAAATCGGTTGTCTTGGAAATATTCATTACAGTCTTATATATTTTGAACTTCCCCATGCTCGATGAGGTCACGGACGATAGCTTGTACTCAACTCCCGCGGCGCGGGCGCAACGGTCGATTTCAGCCTGGAACTTATCGTCTGACAGAGTTTTTGAAGGATCGAAAGATTTTGACAATTCCGCCTCGGCGGCTTCGACGCCCGGCAAGCCCGCGATTGCAGCTTTTGCCGTTGCCGCGCGGCGGGTTAGTTCGAGGAGCTTGGTTTGGCAATCGGAATTCTTATTTGAGAGCAGAGTAAACCACAAAGCGGCAACAATTACCGTACAGCACACAAGCATCACTCTTTCCCTCGGTTTGCGCGACGCCCAAAAACTCTTTATTTTTTCAGCAGGCTTCATTTTTTGACGGCTCCGGATATCGAAAACTTAGACGCCGTTTTCGAGGAATCGCTCTTAGACACAACATTCGCGAAAAGCGGGATTGTTTTTAGTTTGGATACAAATTCGTTAATTTTTGAGAGATCGTTGGCAGTTCCTGCAAGCTCAAAGGAGTCGCCTTTTCTCGCGAAGGAAGTTATTGTAATGCCGTCCGGCCTTGCGGAATTTATTTTTGCGAGCAATTCGAGCGGGGTTGGCTTTAATTTTGTCATATTTGCGAACGACGCAACCCTTTCGACTCTCGCCTCAATGGCTTTGGCCTCCGGCTCGATTATTACGAGTTCCTCCTCCATGTTTGCGACTTCGTTCGCCTTAATTATTACATTTATCTGATACGCAAAAAGTCCCGCAAAGACGATTGGCACAAGGGCGGCTCCCAATATTGCGAGCTGCCGTTTTCTCTGAGCTTTTTTTACATTTTTTAGGAAGTTCGCCCCGCGGATATCGCAAGTTGTGAATGCGGAAAACGGGGCGCTCCAAGAAATATTCTTGAAACCGCTGCCGTCGTCGATTTTTGCGTTAAACTTTACGTTTTTGCCGTTTACCTCAAACGTTTCAAGTTCCACGCACTTGGGATTTCCGGAAAATCCAAGCAATTTAGAGAGGGCTTTTTTTGCTTCCTCGGGATTCTGCGGCGATTCTACCGCGGCGAAATCGGCCGCCGCGCAAGACTGGAGTTTCACTGCGCATATTGAACCCCCGCTTGAAAAGAAATATTCGCCGTCGCCAAGCTTGGAGGAAAGGAAAGCGCAAAACGATGGCATTACAATATCGGCAGTAGCAATCGTCTCTTCGTCCAAACCGGCTAAGGCCGAGGACTCGATTGCCCCGAAAGCGGTTGCGCTTCCGTCAGGGGCTCTCATAGCGCCGCATCTAAGCCTATCGGGCGACACCGGCGCGCTTGCCGAAATTTCCGCAAACGCCATCGACACGAGGTCTGAATCTGAAATTCCGCCGACCGCGTCCAATTTTTTAACGAAATACGCCCCAGAGGGCGCCAATGCCATTTTGCGCGCCATCACTTATTTTAACATTTCATATCACACAAAGTTTCACAAAGGGCAAGTAAAAGTTTTTGCGGCGCAAAAATTGCGCTTTTTAGGGCATCGGGCAGCACATTAAAATAATCCCAAATTTTGCGGATCTTGCCGGCAAAAAAAGAGCCTCCGCTGTTTGCGGAGGCGTTGGGCAAATAGGCTCTATTTGCGTTTTTATTAGTTTTCGTTAAAAATGCTCTTTAGGTTTATTGCTTCGAGAATATTCATCGCGTGCGAGTTAACCCTTTCGCAAGCCGACAGTATTTCAATAAACAAAATGCCGCCGCGCGTCACGCCGCCCACTTCCATCTGTGAAATTGCGGCTCTCCTGAGCGATTTCCTTACGCTGTCGAGCTTCTTGCGCATTGCCGCCGCGCTTTCTATGTCGGCCTTTGGAATTGATGTTTTATTCAGGCTCTTGTCGGCGAAATCGACAAACTTGTTCATTTCGGCGCAAAATTCTATGAAAGCCGGAGACTGCAATATTTGGTCCATAAGCTGCCTGCGGTATCTTTTGCGGGCGAGAGTAATGAGCCTATAACAGGAATCGCACATTTCTTCGAGCTCCGGAACGATAATCATGTTTCTGGTGACGATTTTTATGCTGTTTTGGCTTAGCTCATGGGAGGAACATTGGACGAAGAATGAGGTAAGAGCCATCGAGAGCTTGTCGGATTCCTCCTCCAAGTCGCGCAATCTGGCGACTTCCTCGCTTAGGTCTTCATTTGGCTTCTGAATTACCTTTACGAAACCATTGAACATATCACCCGACATTTCCGCGAGCCTCACAAGTTCCTTTTGGCCTTCAAATAGCGCGAGCTCTCCCATTTCCGCAACATTGCTCGACAGATATTCGAGGCGCTGCACTGCTGTGCGGTGTTTCCTGTCCGGCTTGCTTCTGAGAATCCAGCAAGTTATTTTTTCTATTTGCGGAACAAAGCTTATAAGCAGGCAGATATTGCAGAAGTTGAACATCGTATGGAACATAGCGAGACGTTCCGGAATTGCGAGCTTCATTAGCGCGGCTTCGCGCGCGGCGCCCGTCAGTGAATCGAAATTGGAAATGCCCATGGCGGCGAGAGTGGCGGCATCGGGATTTGGATTGAGCGGAACTATCCATTTAATCATTTCGAGGAATAAATAGAAGACGCACAGCACCCATATTACGCCAAGAACGTTGAATACAAAGTGTGCGATAGCCGCTCTTTTTGCGGCGAGATTTGCCGTGATTGCCGCAATGTTCGCAGTGATGGTAGTGCCGATATTTTCACCCAAAACAATAGCGGCGGAAAGGTCGAAATCTATCCAGCCCTTGGCCGCCATTGTTATTGTGATAGCGACAGCCACGCTTGAGGACTGTACAATAATCGTAAACAGCACACCGAATGCGAGAAATAGGAGCACCGACAAGAACCCCATATTCGAGTATCGTTGGAGCCATTCGAGCGCGACGGACTCCGGATTCATGTCCGGCACAGAGGATTTTAGGAAGTCGAGCCCCATGAGAAGCAGGCCGAGGCCCACAAATAGCTCTCCCGTGCTTCGCCACCCCGGTTTTTTGCAGAACGATATTATTACGCCGAATCCCACGAGCGGGAGCGCGAGGGACGAAAGTTCGAGTTTAAAACCGAGGGCGGCGATAATCCAAGCCGTAGTGGTGGTACCGAGGTTTGCGCCCATTATTACGCCGATACTTTCGCGGAGTGTAAGCAGGCCGGCGTTTACGAAGCTTACGACCATAACTGTCGTGGCCGAAGACGACTGTATGACGGCCGTTACCAGAGTTCCCGAGAAAACCCCCTTAAATCGGTTTCCCGCCATAGAGCGCATGACTGTTCGCAAGCGTTCGCCCGAAACTTTTTGGAGCCCTTCGCTCATTAGTTTCATTCCGTAGAGGAAAAGACCGAGGCTTCCGAGAATTTGTAATGCCGTTCCCATATGATATAAAAATTTGGAACTATTAATTGCGAAAAACCCTGCAATATGCAAACCAAAATACAGACGAATGAGATTTTTTGCGGAATTTCTGCACACAATATACTGATTTTCACACTATTAAGAATAGAGATAAAAAGTGGCGATTACGCTTGCCTTGCGGGGAGTTGGATGCAAACTCGTAAAATAAATGGGAAGTGATAGCGGAAAAGTTATGGTTGTGTATTCGGGCGGGCTCGACTCGACCGTTTTATTGCATAAACTTGCAGCGCAGTCGCGCGTGGCGGGCGCGATTGGTTTTTTGTACGGACAAAGGCATTCCAAAGAAATGGAGTTCGCCAAGGAAAATTGCCGCAAATTGAATATAGACTTTTATCTGGCGGACATATCCGCACTCGCGCCGATGTTCGGGAATAATTCCCTTACCGACAGGGACGTTGAAGTTCCCGAAGGCAAGTACTACGAGTCCAATATGAAATCCACTGTTGTCCCCAACAGGAATATGATAATGCTCTCTCTTGCCGCGGCGCGCGCGATAGCAGTGGGTGCGCAAGCCGTTGCCTACGCGGCGCATTCCGGAGACCATGCCATATACCCCGACTGCCGCCCAGAATTTACGGAAGCCATGGAAAGGGCTTTGGCGCTCTGCCACTACTATCCGATTGGCTTGGAGCGCCCGTTCGTTGGCATGACAAAGGCCGACATAGTAAGGCTCGGAGCCGATTTGGGTGTGGATTTTTCGCTCACATGGTCGTGCTATAAGGGGGGCGAGAAGCACTGCGGGAAGTGCGGAACGTGCATGGAGAGGCGCGAGGCATTTGAACTCGCCGGAGTTCCGGATCCTACGGAATATCTTGGCTAATGGGCTCGAAAGTCACAGTAATACGCCACCCGCGTGAAAATTTGAAAAAGTGCTCCCTTAGGCATCTGCACGGGAGGGCCGACTTTGAATTCTTTAAGGCTACCGAAAATTTTTTGTTCGACGCTGGAGGATTTATTCTTCTTGAAATAGGCGCGCCGCCAATTACGCCCGCAGACGGCGGAAAGCCGATACTCTTGCTCGACAGCACATGGCGGCTTTTGCCGTCGATACGCGCCAAAGTGCGCGGCGACTTTATTCCGCGTTCAATACCACAAAGCGTGCGCACCGCCTATCCGCGGGTTTCCAAGGTATTTTCCGACCCCGATGGCCTGGCGACAATCGAGGCGCTGTACGCCGCCTTGAAATTTTCGGGCTCGCCCGACCCTACTGTATTGAAGGGCTACCCGTTCGCCAAAAAGTTTATCGAGATAAACGGGTGGCTTTCCGACATTCCGTCCGCTGACTTTTTCGACGAATCTGAGAGCGTATTTTGCGATTGAGCAAAGTTGGAATTTTAATGTTGCCCGCGGGATTTTTTGCGGGAATAATATTTATATGAAACCTCAAAATTTAGCACAAACATTCGGGCGCAGGGAATTTTTGAGCGCCTCGACAATGTCGCTGTTGGGATATACGCTGATGGTGAGCGTGCCGGAGGCGCGCGCGGACAGCGCCGCTAAAAGTCCCATAGGAAGGGCGATAGAAGCCAAGACAACCGGCAGGAAGTTCGATTTCGACGCCGAGCCGAACATGGCGAAAGAAGAGCTTGATTGCGACGTTATGGTGGCAGGCGGCGGGCTTGCGGGAATTTGCGCGGCGCTCGCTTCGGCGCGCAACGGCGCGAAGACGATACTCGTCCAGGATAGGTCGAGGCTCGGAGGGAATTCGAGCAGCGAGATAAAAATGCACCCGCTCGGCGTTGACGGCGACAAATGGGGCTGGCGCGAGGCCGGAATAATTGAGGAGCTAAAACTTGAAAACGCCGCCAACAATCCCCAGAGGTCATGGGACATGTGGGACCTGATGTTGTACGACAAGTGCGTGACCGAACCCAACCTCACCCTTTTGCTCGACACCGCCGTATATTCCGCCGATACCGACGGCGGCAAGATAACCGCAGTGTATGCGCGCAGCGACAAAACGCTAAAAATCTACCGTATAAAGGCGAAAATCTACATAGACAGCACGGGCGACTCGCGCCTTGCGATGGAATCCGGCGCTGAGCTTATGAACGGCAGGGAGGGGTCCGAGAAATACGGGGAGCCGCTCGCCGACACTTACGAGAGGGGCAAGCATCTATGCAGCTCCATAATGTTTACCTCGAAAGACTGCGGAAAGCCCGTATCCTTCAAGGCGCCGCCGTGGGCGAAGAAAATAACCGAAGACGACCTAAAACTGCGCAATCCCGCTAAATGGGGATTCGACTACGGCTACTGGTTTATATCGCACGGCGGAATGGCGGACACAATCCGCGACAACGAAGTAATACGCTTTGAACTTTTGTCGATAGTGCTGGGAGTCTGGGACTATATAAAGAACAGCGGGAAATACCCCGAGACTGCCAACCGCGCGATAGATTTTATCGGTATGATTCCCGGCAAGCGCGATAGCTACAGGGTAGTCGGCGAGCACATATTTACGCAGCACGACATAGAGAAGAATTGGAGCTCAATGCCCGACCAGATAGGCGCCGTGGGCTGGCCGCTTGAAGACCAGACCTCCGAGGGCTTTTACGCGAGCGGCAAGAAGCCCGCTATCTACGGCGGCAAAGTGCCGTTTTACAACCTTCCGCTTTCGATAATGTGCGCGAAGGGATTGTCGAACCTAATGATGGCGGGGCGCAATATAAGCGCTAGCCACCTTGCCTTCACTTCGACGCGCGTTATGAATTCGTGCGCGGTTGGCGGGCAGGCGGCGGGAACGGCTGCCGCGATGTGCGCAAAGTCCGGCTGCGCCCCGAAAGACATATCGGCGTCGCCAGAACTCGTCGGCAAGCTCCAGCAGAATCTTCTCAAAGACGGCCATATAATTTTGGGCGTTAAAAACTCCGATCCTCTCGACCTCGCGCGGAAAGCAAAAATATCAGCGAGCAATTCGAGCGGCGGAACCAAGCCCGAAAACATAATTTCCGGAATGTGCTACGACATCTCCGGGGCAGTCGAAAACCGCTGGAAAGCGCCGATTTCCGAAAAGCCGGAGCTTTCGATCGAATGGGAAGCCCCGCAGAAAATCGGGAGGCTGATACTGAACATCGACACCGGCTCGAGGCTGCTTACGCCGACGCTTGAAACCGGATTTGTAAAGCGGGTGATACAGGGTCCGCAACCGGAGTCTCTCAAAGACTTCACAGTGCGCGCAAAGCTCGCCAACGGGCGCGAAAAAACTCTCGCCGAAATAAAGGGCAACTACCAAAAGCGCGTTGTAATAGACTTCCCCGCCGAAGCCATAAAACGTGTAACGATAAAGTGCCTTTCTACAAACGGCGCATCGGAAGCCTCCATTTTGGAGGTGCGCGCATACGGGAACGCATAGCGCCGCAGCACGCGGCACACCCGCGCGCGGCAAACGCTTTCAACGGCATTCCAATGCGCCGAAAAGTGTTGCCTTGCGCGGGCTTAAAGAGAAAATGAAAAATTTATGAATAGCTCAAAAAAGATTTTAATATTGGGAGTCAACGGATTCATAGGTTCGTCGCTTGCCTGGAAAATTTTAAAGAAGACAAATTGGACGATAGTCGGCGCCGATTTGGCGTCGAATAAAATCCAAAACTGCCTGGGGCGCGAGCGCTTTGAATTTCAGAAGAAAGACATAATAAAAGACGCGGACTGGGTGGAGGAACAGATAAAAGCCTGCGACACCGTAGTGCCGCTCGTTGCGATAGCAACCCCCGCGCTGTACGTCAAAGATCCGCTGAGGGTTTACCACCTCGACTACGAAGCCAATATAGACATAGTTAAAAAGTGCGTAAAGTACGGCAAACGCATAGTCTTCCCGTCAACTTCCGAGGTTTACGGAATGTGCCCCGACAAGCAGTTCGACGAATACGAATCTCCGCTTGTGCTCGGGCCGATAGCGAAGGAGAGGTGGATATATTCGTGCATAAAGCAGATGCTAGACCGCGTAATATGGGCGTACGGGAAACACGAAGGATTGAAATTTACTCTGTTTAGGCCGTTCAATTTCATAGGGCCGAAACTCGACGACATCACCGCTCCGAAAGAGGGGTCGTCGCGAGTGCTCACGCAATTTGCGCACAACATAATAAACGGCAAACCGATAATGCTCGTGGACGGAGGCGCGCAGAAGCGGAGCTTCACGTTCATAGACGACGGAGTCGAATGCATTTTAAAAATCCTTGAAAACAAAGACGGCTGCGCCGACGGGAAAATATTCAACATAGGCAATCCCGATATGGAGTATTCTATAAAAGAGCTTGCCGAGATGCTGATAGAGCTGTTTGGGGAGTACCCTGAATACGCCGCCGCCGCGAAAAACGCGCAAATAAAAGAAATTTCGGCGAAGGATTATTACGGCGAGGGCTACGCCGACGTTTCGCGCAGGGTTCCGTCAGTAAAGCAAGCCGAAAAAGTGTTGGGGTGGAAACCTTCGACCGACTTGCGCACCGCTCTGAAACTCACTCTCGACTACCATCTTTTGAAGAAGGACTACGAACTCGCCGAATAATTCCGCGGGTTCAGCCGTATGAAAATAGCAATAAAAATAGACGTCGACACCTATCGCGGGACGCGCGAAGGGGTTCCTGCGCTTGCGGCGCTGCTAAAAAAGCATTCGGTGCCCGCAACCTTTCTGTTTTCGTTTGGGCCGGACAACACCGGCAAGGCGCTGCGCCGGATTTTCCGCAAGGGATTTTTAAAGAAATGCCTCAGGTCGAACGTAGCGGGGAACTACGGCATAAAGACGCTTATGTACGGCACGCTGCTGCCCGCGCCAAAAATTGCGAGGCTGTGCGCCGATACCATGCGCGCCGTTGCCAAAGACGGCTTTGAATGCGGCATACACTGCTGGGACCACTTTAAATGGCAGGACTACCTGTTCACTATGCGCGACACCGAGGTTGCGGCTGAATTTTCAAACGCCCTCGCCGAATTTGAGAAAGTGTTTGGTAGTGTTGCGCGCTGCTGCGGAGCTCCTGGCTGGCAGATATCGCCCGCCGCCCTCGCGTTGGAGGATTCCGCCGGGCTGCTGTACGCGTCGGACTCTCGCGGAGAGTCGGCATTCATTCCCAAAATGGGAGGGAAAACTTTCAAGACCATTCAAATTCCCTCGACACTTCCAACGCTCGACGAGATACTCGGCATTGTGAAAATAGGCGATGTTTCGCAAATGCACTTCGACAAAATGGCATCGCAAAAATACTCCGTGATGACGGCGCACGCGGAGCTTGAAGGAATGGCGTATTTGGAATGGTTCGACGGATTTTTGTCGGAGGCGAAGAAGCGCGGAGCCGAATTTTATTCGCTCGAAAAGCGCGCCGAAGAGCTTTCCGCGAACCGCGCCGCCCTGCCCGTTTGCGAGATTGAGATGTCGCCCTTCCCCGGGAGGAGCGGACTTCTCGCTGTCCAGAAATCTTAATATTCAACTCTAAGAAAAACCGATGGGAAAAATAAAGACGGCATTGTGCATTTTTGCGGCATGCGCCTGCGCCTTTGCGGCGGATTCAGACATAGCGAAGATAAAGGAAAAAGCCGACGCCGGAGACGCGCAATCGCAGCTTGCGATAGGCGTGCTCTACTCGTCCGGCAAAGGCGGAGTTCAAAAGAATCCCGCGCTTGCGCTTGAATACATAAAGGCGGCGGCGGAAAAGAACTTTGCGCCGGCGCAGACATTTTTGGGCTGCGCGTACGCCGAGGGCAAAATAGTCCCGCGCAATATGCAGGAGGCAATACGGTGGAGAGAGCTTGGCGCGCAAAACGGGACAATCGCCGACAAATGGTCGCTTGGCAATGCGTTTTTATACGGATATCTCGTCCCGAAAGACCAGATAAAGGCGGTGTACTGGATTACCCAGGCGGCGGACAAGGGACACCCTGAGGCAATTTTAAAACTTGTCGAGATTTATAAGAATCTCCAAAAGCCCGAAGATGAGAAAAAATGGGCGAGGAAATTTGCCGAGCTTGAAATAGAGGCGGCAAAGAAGGGGAATATCGAGGCAATGACGTCCGTCGCGAACCAGTACATGAGCGGCAAAGGCGGGCTGGAGCGCAACAGGCCGCAGGCGATATTCTGGTACAAGAAAGCTGCTGACATGGGCGGCAAAGAGGCAATGGAGAAAGTCGCCCAAATGTACGCGAAAGGAAGGTTTCTGCCCAAAAAGCCCGAAAAGGCGCAGGAATATTTTGAGAAACTCGCCGCTCTTGACAACGCCTACTGCTTTAAAATTTCCTCATTTTACGCCGACGGATCAAACGGATTTCTGCGCGACGACGATATGTCAACAAAATGGCTCGAACGCGGTGCGCAAAACGCGGACGACTCCACCAAACTATACGTTGCCTGGCGATTCTGGAAGGGATTTGAGACCGCCAAGAACCCAACGAAGGCAATATACTGGTGCTCGAAAGTGCTCGAGACGGCGCCGAAAGGCGAGGAGGCGCAACGCGCGATATTCGGCGCGTTCAGAGTCGCCGAAAGAATGATTTCAGACATATCCAACAATCTGCCTCCGCCGGAGAATTTCGGGAAATATTATTCGCAATATTCGAGCAAATTTGCCCAATAGGCTGAATTAAGCCAGCATAATCCGCATTGGCGGATGAGCGGGGAGCGGACAACGTTTTTATCATATCGCGCAAAATGAAAACTCAGAAAATATTCACCTTTTTCTGGGCATCGTTGGCCGCCGCATTTTTTACGGGCGCCGATGCCGGAACCGTCGTAAACGGATTCGCCGACAGGGGAAATTTTACCGCAATGGATTCCTCTCTTGTGAAATCGCCCGAAGGAGGCGGCGAAAAGATATTTGTTAATTCGCTAAAATTAAAGGCCGGCGAAACAAAGAGAGTTTTCTCGACCCGAAGCGGATTATTGAAGGCGGGCAAAAAGTACACAGCAAAGCTAAGGTATAAAATGCGCTCGCCCGACCCTGCCGCCCTTGCGAACTTAAAGCTCCACGCGCCTGGCGCACAACGCCACCTCGGGGCGTCGGTGGGCGAGTCGTTTGTAAAAATGCCGTTTGAAGTTCCGGCGAACAACGCGAAAGCGTCTGTGACTCTGAATGTGACGGGCCCTGTCGAAGCGTCAATAAGTTCGTTTGAGATAGAGGACGGCGACGGTGAAAGTTTTATAAGCGCGAAGTCGAGCGGAGGGGAATTTAAGGGAAACCTCGAAAAACTTCCCACGGGCTCGCCTGAATTTTCGGTGGAGCTTCCGAAAGACGGGGGAATAACAGTAAACGCCGCCGACTACGGAATGAACGAACAAAATGAGGATTGCGCAACCGCCCTAAACAAGGCGATAGCCGCATGCAGTGAAAAGAAGGCCTCTAAGCTCATTATTCCCAAAGGCACATATAAATTTTTCGGGAAAACCCCGATAACTGTTAAAAATTTCACGGATTTCACAATAGACGGCAACGATTCAACATTCATATACCGCCGCGACGGTGGCAGCGTAAATATGATGGTAATAGACTGCCTCAGGACGGAAGTGCGCAATTTAAGTATGGACTGGGACTGGCAGACTGAGCCGCTCGCCGCAATAGTAAAAGCCGTTGGCGCAAAGAGCGACGGAAACAATAGCTATGCGGATTTTGAAATATTGGAATACGACAAATATCCGCTGTACGGGAAAAACGTGCGCATAGCCAACTTTCAGCCCTGGGACGGAAAAGCGCGCATGATAGGAATCGAAAATGTAAACGGCATAGGCTTTGGATTTCAACCCAACGAAAAGGGGCCAAAAGTCGAATGGCTCTCGCCGAATAAAATCCGCGTGTTTTCAAAACACTGTGAATATTGCGCAAGAAACAATATAGGCAGGCTCTACCGCATGCAGCACTACTACTATGGAATGGGCGGATTTTACCTTAGAGACAACAAGCATTTCACGATGCGCAATGTGAATATATACTCCTGCAAAGGGCACGGCATATTGTGCGACGGGCTTGAATACTGGCAGCTTTTAAACGTAAACATATACCCGCGCACCGACGACCCGAAGCGCGTTATAAGCACGACGGCCGACCATTTGCACTTTGCGCGCTCGAGGGGATACTTTAAGATGGAAGGATGCAAATTTGGGCTTGGCTCCGACGACTGCATGAATATACACGATATTACATCGTTCGGAGTGAAAATCGGGCCGCGCGAATTGTTGATAAAAACAAACAGAGTGTCAGTGCGCAAAGGTGACATTGTCGAGCTGCGGCACGGGGATTTTTCGCCGAGCGGCTACAAGTCGGAAATACTTAAAATTGAGAAGGACAAAGACGGAAAAACGCATATAAGTTTCCGCGACGAAATTCCGGAGCAAAAATTCGACGGGTTTGTTCTTTTCAGCCGCAATTTCAATAGTTCCAACGCAATAATACGCAACTGCAAATTTATCGGCAACCGCGCGCGCGGACTATTGATTTTAGCAAGCAATATAACGATAGAAAACACCGAATTTTACCACAACGAAATGGGGGCAATAAAATTCGAGACAGGCTATACATTCAATCTGTGGTGCGAAGGCCTGGGTGTAAAAAATGTTGTGGTGCGCAACTGCGTATTCGACAGCGCCAACTACACGGGAAGAAAATATCAAGGCAAAGCCCGCGACATATTCTTTGGCGTCTATATGCGCAACGACCCATCGTACGAGCAAACCCGCTACCCAATAATTTCCGACATACTCTTTGAAAACAATACTTTTAAAAACTCTTTTGGGCTTGTCGCGCTAATATCTTCGAGCGGAAACATAACGTTTAGAAACAACACATTTGAAAATACTTTAAAGAGAGCCGCAGAGTATCCGTACAGGGGCACATTTTATATAAATAATTCCTCAGACATAAAAATAATAAACAACACTTGGAAAGCGTCGCCGCTCGTTCCCAACCCCGGTGTTTACTACGACGCCGATACGGTGAGCGGGCTTGTTGTCGAGGGTAATAAAGTAGTCTCAGGAGCTCGGGAAAACAAAAATTAGCTTACTCGCCTTGGGGCGAAATTTTAGGCAGAAGGAACGAGAATGCTGCAGTGCGAATTAAGCTTGCGCGGCAGCTGCGCTTTTAGCGTTTTTTCAGGGCAATAGTAAGGCGAATATTGAAAGTTTGTCGGCCAGCAATTCCGCGTGAGCACTCCACCCAGACAATCGGCAAGAACTATTGCGGAAAACTGCAACAAAGCAAAATTTAAAGGCGGCAAGAGACAGGAAAAATTTAAGTCGCGCAAAACACAAAATGCGCGAATGCAATTTGCCTAAGTTTATTAAATAACCGTCCCATTGCGGGAAAAGACTTCTTCAAAAAATCCCACTTTAAATAGGTATGCCGATTTTATTGCGCTTAATAAAAGTATTGCAAAACGGGAGAGTTTCAAAGGCTTGAATTGAGACAAAGAACATCTTCACAAGCAGGGGGAATTTGTAAAAAACCAGCTCCCGCGCATTCACACTTTATAAAAAAAGCTTCGGGGATTCCCCAAAGCTTTTTCGCGTATAAATTTTAAAGATTTTTCAGATTATTTTCTGCGGCGCACTGCGAAGGCGAGCGCTGCAAGCCCGAACAAGGCGGCAATAGAAGCAGGTTCAGGAACATTCGTAAACGTCACGGAAAGTATGTTATCATTCCACGCGAAGTCGGCGAGAGCACCTGTGAGATCTGTTGCAATAAAGTCTACGTTTGCGTCGCTATTCAAAGTACCGATCCCACTGGGAGATGATATTAACTCATAACTCTTTCCTATATATTCCGAAGCGTCCAAGCCGTCAAAATCAATCTCGATGGGGCCATCGCCCATTTTGAATAACTCGCCGGAAAGCTCAATTTTATGTCCGTTGTCCAAAGCAGTTTTATCGAATATAAGCCCGCCGGAATACCATTCTATATTTGCAGCCGAAAGATTGCCGATTGTCATGCTAAAATATCCGCCGTCGAGCATCAAATTTTGGTCTAATGAAGCAGCCATTCCTATTACGCCATCTAAGACACTAACGCTCGTAAGCTCAACGCGGGTTTTACTTGTAAAATATTGCGAGCCCGCACCTGTTTTAGTCATATTGATTGTTTTATTTGCTACAGGATTGCTGTCCCAATAATTACGCTTATTGGAGATTTCTCCGCTGTATGTGTAAGATTCTCCCTGGGCAACATTGATTGTAAGATTGGCATTTGCAACAGATGTATTGTTTTTAACCTGCAAATTTCCGCCATTACCGGAGATGCCTCCGACAGTAGTATAATAGTCTCCGGAAGAACCAGTTAAGACAACACTTCCGCCTCCGTTAAAATACATTGCGCCGCTTAAGACGAGATTTTGATTTTCAGCAGTTCCAGTGCCAGTGTATTCGAGCCCGCAATTGCTGCCTGCGCCAAAGGATATGGAAGTGGCTTTTATATAGCGGGCAGAAATAATTGCGACAGTTGTAATTTCCCCTTTTATATTTAGGGAAACATTGCCCATAGAGAAATTTCCGTTGTATCCGCTTATAGTAAATGAGTCGGCATTAATTGTACCGCTGCCCGTAAAGCCCGAACTAGCCCAAGCATTAGGAGCAGGATTGTGGTAGAAGTTGAGATCGCCTACTGTGATGTCGTTTTCCAGCTCAACTTTTCCGGATTTATTTTCGCCGTAATTGATGCTTACGGAATCTCCACTTCCGGGCAATGATGCAGGATTCCAGTTGCCGACAGTATTCCATTTGTTGTCAACCGCACCGTTAAAAGTATAATCGTAGGTCTGGGAATTGGCAGCAGCAACCATTGCCAATGATACTAATAAAAAACCGCCTAACTTTTTCATATCAATTTTATTTAATTTTGTAAATTTTTATAACTCGCGGGTTAAAAGAGTCAATAGAATAAGAATGCCTTTTTAATCCCCACAATGAGCTATGATTAAATGCTCTTTTAGATATTTTATCGGATTCTGTTAAAAAAATAAAAAAACGCGCGCGAAAAAACTTTTTCTTCGCGCGCGTTTTGAAAATTGCGGCAGATTGACCCCTTTTAGTCGCAGATGCCAAAAATTATTCCCACTCGATAGTGGCCGGCGGCTTCGAGGAAATGTCAAGGCACACCCTGTTGACGCCCTTTACTTCATTGATTATGCGGTTTGATATTTTAGCCAACAGTTCATGCGGAATATGCGCCCAGTCGGCAGTCATTGCGTCCTGGCTTTCTACAATTCTTAGGGCAATAACGTTGTCGTAAGTGCGTTCGTCGCCCATGACTCCAACCGTTTTGACGGGCAGGAATACGGCGAAAGCCTGCCAAACCTTGTCATAATATCCGCTCGAGCGCATTTCCTCCATAAGCACAGCATCGGCCTCGCGAAGTACGTCAAGGCGCTTTTTGGTAATATCGCCCACAACGCGCACGCCGAGCCCCGGTCCCGGGAACGGGTGGCGCCAAAGGACTTCGTGGGCAAGACCCAGCTCGGCGCCGAGCGCGCGCACCTCGTCTTTAAAGAGTTCGCGCAAGGGTTCGAGCAATTTAAGCTTCATGTGCTTGGGGAGACCGCCTACGTTGTGGTGGCTTTTAATCAGCGACGCGGGATTTCCGGCAATCGGAACGCTTTCGATAACGTCCGGATATAGTGTTCCTTGCGCGAGAAAATCTACTTGGCCTATGGATTTTACGGTTTTGTCGAAAACCTCAACAAAAGTCTTTCCGATGATTTTGCGCTTTCTCTCGGGGTCTTTGACACCGGCGAGGCGTTGGAGGAATAGCTTTTCTGCGCGCACTGTTTTCATGCGCATTTTAAAGTTGTCCTTAAAGAGCTTTTCGACTTTAACGCGCTCGTCTTTGCGCAACAGGCCGTTATCGACAAAAACGCATGTGAGCTGGTCGCCGATAGCCCTGTGTATGAGAGCCGCCGCAACCGACGAGTCAACGCCGCCGCTGAGGCCGAGAATCACTTTCTTATCGCCGACCTGCCTGCGGATATTTTCGACAGCCCTTTCAACATAGTCCGACATTTTCCAGTCGCCTGTGCAGCCGCAGATTTTATATAGAAAATTTTTGATGATTTCTATGCCGCGCGGAGTATGGACGACTTCCGGGTGGAACTGCATGCCGTAGAAGCGCCTGTTTTCGTCTTCTATGAGCGCGTATGCCGAATTTTCTGTAGTGCCGATAGCCTTAAAGCCCTTCGGAAGTTTTTCAATCTTATCGCCGTGGGAGTTCCAAACCTGAATGGGGGAAGTAATGCCGTCGAGGAGCTTTCCGCCGCATTTGAATGACAGAGTGCCAAAGCCGTATTCGCGCTGTTTGCTTGAAACGATTTGTCCGCCGAGCATTTTGCCCATTAGCTGCAATCCGTAGCATATTCCCAATACGGGGACACCGAGCTCGAAGATTTTGGGGTCCGGCCTCGGAGAGCCTTTTGATAGGACGCTCGCCGGCCCGCCCGATAGGATAATTCCGCTAATATTCTGTTTTTTTAAGACGGAGGCCTTTGTATTGAAAGGCAATATTTCCGAATAGACGCTGCACTCGCGAATACGGCGGGCAATGACCTGCGTATATTGCGAACCGAAATCTAAAACTACTATTTTTTGTGTCATACGCGTGCCTTGTATTTAATTTTGTGTTGGCGTGTTTAGTGGTTTGGCAGTGTGGTTAAAATTTCAATTTTGTGTTTTTATATCCGCATTTGGGACATACGGCGGTGAGGTCCGAGGCGGACGAAGTATAGACGCAGTCGCAGCGCAGGCAATGGAAGGTTGACGACTTTGCGAGGAGTTCCTTTGTGTGTTTGCGGCTTCTTGTGTGAATCCATGCGCCCGCGCCCGCGGCAACGAGTGCCGCGGTGATTGCGAATGCGAAAAAAGCCGACAAACCCATAGTTTGGAAAAAAACGCAAACGCGCCCGTTTAGAGCGAGGGCGCGTTGCAAAACAGTTCAGATTTGCAAAGAACTATTATTCCTTCTTTTCGGCAGCTTCATTTGCCGTTTCCGCCGGCTGTGTTTCGGCGGGGGCTTCAGCGGCTGCTTCGGGCTTTTCGCCTTCCGCCTTTTTAGCGGCGGCTTTTTTAGCTGTCTTTTTCTTGGCAGCCTTCTTGGCGGGAGCCTTTTGCTTCTTGTAGCCTTCGTCGTCGGCTTCGATGAGCTCTATAATCGCCATATTTGCGGCGTCTCCGACGCGCGGTACAAGCTTGTAAATGCGGGTGTAACCGCCATTGCGTTTGAGGAATTTTTGAACCTTGTCGGCGAAGAGGAAGTGCACGGCGCTTTCGTCGCGGACTTTCGCGAGCGCGAGGCGGCGGAAGTGGAGCTTCTTGGCGGTATCGTCCGTAGCGGCAGCCTTCTTGGCCAAAGTGATTATCTTTTCGGCAAAGGGACGCAACGCTTTGGCATAGCCGAGGGTTGTCTGAATTCTATCGTGGCGGAAGAGAGCCGCAGAAAGCGACGCCATTATCGCTTGGCGGTGCTCTTTTTTAACGCCCAACTGGTGTCTGTGTTTAAGGTGACGCATTTGAATTAATTTTCTGTCTTAAAATTATAGATTTGTGGAGTCGATGAGGCGCTCGTCGATTTTCATGCCGAGCGACAGACCGAGCTGTTCGAGCTTGCCCTTGATTTCGTTGAGGGATTTTTTGCCGAAGTTGCGGTATTTCAGCATTTCCTGTTCCGATT
>URAJ01000039.1 GCA_900545715.1 uncultured Opitutales bacterium | reverse complement strand
AAGGGCGGGCGCAAGGACGGCGATAATAGAACAGCAGGGATGCCTCGGCGGCATATGGACCTGCGGATTGGTGTGCCTAATTATCGATTGGCAGAATAAATCCGGCCTCATGAAAGAGCTAATAGGCGCGCTCGCTAAAACCGGCGCGCAGAATGTCCCGCATTTGTACGACCCGGAGGCGATGAAGGTTTTGCTCGAAAAATTCTGCGCGGAATCGGGAGTAAATATCAGGCTATATACGCGCGTATGCTCCGTCAACGCAGATAGCGGGCGCATAAAGTCCGTCGAAACAGAGAGCGTTTCGGGCAGGGAATTGTGGAAGGGGAAGGTTTTTATAGACGCCACTGGCAACGGGGATGTCGGAGCCTACGCCGGCGGAAATTTTTCTATCGGAAACGAAAATGGAAAGTGCCAGCCCGCAACCCTATTCGCGATTGTTTCCGGGCTTGAAACGGCCCGTTTGCGCGAGGCCGGCCTAATAGATTCGCCAAAGTGGCGCGCCAATTTTATGGCTCACATCAAAGCTGCAGGAGCGTCTGCGAGCTATTCGGGGGCTTCGCTTTTCCAAATACGGGACGGCTGGACCGTATTTATGGTAAACCACGAGTTTGGAGTACGGTGCGACGACGCCGACGCCTATACTTCACATACAATAGCAGCGCGAGCGGAAATAAATAAAATTGTCGATGCGCTGAGGGTGCGCGGAGGCCTTTGGAAAAATATCAGGCTTGCGCTTACAGCCTCGCACATCGGCATACGCGAGGGACGTCGCCTACGCGGAAAATACGAGATAACCGCCGACGACGTAATAAGGGGCGCGCGTTTTGAGGACGCCGTATGCAGGGTAGAGTATTGGACGGACATTCACGGCCTCGACAGCTCTGCGCATGCGTTTTCCGATGGCGGAGTTAAATCTAAGCCGTACGATATTCCGATGCGCGCGCTTGAAAGCGCGGATTTTGAAAATTTGTTTATGGCAGGGCGCTGCATAAGCGGGGGATTCATACCACACGCAAGCTATCGCGTAACCGGCAATGCGGTTGCGATGGGGGAGGCCGTCGGCAAAAAGGCGGCGCTTGTTGCAAATGCGCGGGCGCAATAACTAAATTGGCGCGCCGAGTTTTTTATCTTTTTTGCGCCAACAATGTATTATTAACCCGTATTCAACGTTTTTATTTTATAAAAAGATCTGCCGAGAATCAGCTATTAGGCGTTCAGAGGCGGTGTGCCGAACGCGCTACCTTATAAAATTTGTAAAGATTCGCAGTTCTCGTTTGGGCGGCCGGAAGCCAGCCTTCTCAGCTTCGCTGAAAGAAATCATAAGGGTTGCGATATTATCGGCAAGTACCCTCATTGTCTGCAAACCTTCGGCGTCTTGCATAGCTTCCTCGCGGGTGTTGCCGTGTATCTGGTTCCAGTACTGGGAGGATGCGAGCGGCATATTGTTCATCAAAAAGTATTTGTTTAATCTGTCAAATGCGGCGCTCGCGCCCCCTCTGCGGCAGGAGACTACGCATGCGCCTACTTTTCCGTCCATGAGCCTTCCGCCGGCAAAAAACAAACGGTCGAGAAGGCAGCAAATCTGGCCGGTGGCAGACCCGTAATAGACCGGCGACCCGACAACCAACGCCCCGTAAGAGTCGAGAGATTCTATCATTTCGTTTACGGAGTCGTTGAATGCGCACCTGCCTGTGCGGGCGCACGAGTAGCATGCGATGCAGCCTGCGACAGGTTTTTTGCCGATTTGCTTTATGTCGGATTCTATTCCGCGTTTTTTAAGAGTGGATGCGATTTCTTCGAGGGCCAGCGCCGTGCAGCCCTTTTCGTTGGGGCTTCCGTTTATTAGCAGGACTTTTTTCATGCCTTAAAATTATGCCTTTTTACAGTGATTTTTAAAGCTTATTTTTAGTTTGGGAATCATTGTTCTTTACAATGCGGGCAATGGGTGGTTGAGTATTCCGCTTAAATGCTTAATCAACCGACAGTGGCAAAAGAAATTTCCGATTTCCAGTCAGCGCTCGATTTCGTTTGCGACCTGCGCAATGCGAGGTCGAAATTCTCGCTAGATAGGATTGCAAAGTTTGCGGAGGCGTTTGGAAATCCACATCTGAAATATCCGGTCATACACGTTGCGGGCACGAACGGCAAAGGTTCGGTTTGCGCGATGCTAGAGCGCATTTTGCGCGCGCACGGATTGAAGACGGGCATGTTTACGTCGCCGCATTTGGTGAATTTGGGGGAGAGAGTCCAGATAAACCGCGAGGAGCTTTCGCGCGCGGAAATTTTAAGGCGGATACAGGCGCTGCGCAAGGTAGCGGACGGCATTTTCAACCCTTCTGAAAGGGCGTCGTACCCGTCGTTTTTTGAGTATATGACAGTTCTTGCGTTTGCGGCTTTTGCCGATGCGAAAGTCGATGCGGCTGTGGTCGAAGTCGGACTTGGGGGAAGGTTGGATTCCACCAACATAGTGTGCCCCGATATATGCGCAATAACTTCAATAGGCCTCGACCACACCTCTATTCTCGGCGACACATACGCGCAAATTGCGGCGGAAAAGGCGGGTATAATAAAAGAATCTGTGCCTATCGTATGCGGCTTTGTTCCGGACGAAGCGTTTGATGTAATAAAGGCCGTAGCCGATAAAAAAGGCGCCCCATTTTACGACGTGCGCGACTATTTTTCCTGCGATGCGTCGCTGCCCGAGACATCGCTTTACGGAAAATTTCAGCGGCGGAATGCGGCGGTTGCGCTTCTTTGCGCCGAAATATTGAAGGAGCGGGCGGCTTGCGGAAAGTCAGCGGGCGTATTTGAAAGGCTCGATTTAAATGTCGCAAAAAAAGCCCTAAAAGACGTCTCATGGGCGGCGCGCTGGCAAAAGATAAAGCTCTCCAACGGAGCGACGCTGATTTTGGATTCGTCGCACAACGAAGAGGGAGCGAGAACGCTTGAAAGCAATCTGCGCGGTCTAGGCGTCGAAAAGCCCACAATAGCGGTAGGGGTTCTAGGGGAGGAGCGCGCTGTGCCGCTGTTTAAGGTGATTTCAAAATACGCGGGCAAAATACTGCTTCTGGTCCCGCACGAGCCGCGCGCGCTGAATTTCGAGGCTTTAAAAAAGTGCATAGGAAAGTGCGACGTCCCGATTCTTGAATGCGAAGTGGGGGAAGTCTTTAAGCCCGGTTGGAATTGCGCATACGCGGGCGCTGGCGAAACCATTGTATCGACGGGTTCGATTTATCTGGCGGGCGAGGTTCTCGCCGCTTTGCAGGGGGTGTCGCCCGACGGATTGTCGGACAGAATCTAATTGCAGCGTTGCGAAAAGTGCGCGTGATAGGAGTGCGCGATGCGCATTTACACAAATAAGTGCAGAAAAGTCGGCGCCCGCATGCTTGGGATATGCGGGAAGCTTTTTTCAATTTTCGCATAGAAAAAATTTGCCAATTTTTCTCCTTTCATGGCAGGTAAAATTTTCGGAGCTTTACTCTTAGTTTCATATAAATAGCTTGTAAAAAACGGGAATTTTCTGCATTTTTTATCGTATGAAACGCGCATTGATTTTCTTTGTATTGCACTGTGTTTTTTTGCCGATTTTTGCCGGCGAAATATTAATTCAGGAAGCATTCAATACGCCGGAATCGGTCGAAAAATATCCGTCGGGCGTTAAGGTGAGTTTTGATAAGGGCGAAAAGGGCGAAGGTGGAGCCTTAAAAATGGAGGCGTCTGAAAATGTACACTTTGGTGGGTTGTCCCTGCCGGTTGACGCCCGTAAATTGCGCGGTAGCGTGTTGGAGCTGTCTGGCGAGATGAAGGGCGAGAAAATTGCGCCCGGCCCAAAATACTATAACGGCGCAAAATTTATGTTGGTAATAAATTCTCCGTCGGGAAATATCTACGGCGGCAGCCAGATGCCGACAGGAAACTTTGGGTGGAAAAAAGTTAAACTATTTATAAGGGTTCCGTACGACGCGACAGGCGGACGCTTGAACCTCGGTTTTGAAGAGTCGAGGGGCTCTATATGGATAAAAAATATAAAGTTGGAAAAGACAATCACTCCTGTAGACTTGCGCGCGTCTGCGAACGTCGGGTTTGCGTGCGGCTCAAAAGACGGCGTGGAAAGCGGGTGGTTCGGCGCGGAGCCGGGCGAAGATGCTTCTAAATTTAATTACAAGCTATCGTCATTATTCGGAAATGTGCCGTATTCCATAATATATCCGGATTCAAACAAAGGGAAGTCGGCGCTGCTTCTGAAGCCTGCGGATAGTAAAAAGGCTGGGGCAGTCTCTGCGAAAATCAGATTTGCCGCACCGCAAAATGCAAAGTATCTTTATGTATTAAATGCCCTTGAAACGTCCGCGAGCGGGCAGGTCGGGGAAATAACTATTTTTGGAGAAAACGGGAAATCCCACGCCTTCAAACTTCAGGGAGGCGTCGATGTGGCGCCGTGGCAAAATGTGAAAAAAGACCTTAAAAACGCCGCAATCGGGGCGGCATGGCTCGCCGACAAAGGCTGGAGGCGCTCGAACGGGCTTTATTCTACCAGGCTGGAAATCCCAAAAGACTTCGGCAAAATAGAGTCCATAGAGTTTGGAAAGGCAAGTGTAGGGTGGATGGTTGTCGCGGCAAGTTTGTCGGACGAAAAATTCCCGTTCCCATCAGAAAATCGCTTCGTCACGTCCGAAAGCAAACACTGGCGGGCAATGCCGCATTTGGAGGATTATGCGGTAAAGGAAGGCTCGGCTCTCGATTGCTCCGATTTATGGCCAGTCAAAGAAGTAAAATCGCGCGTGGTTGCATCAAAAGACGGACATTTGGAGCTTGAGGACAACCCGGGAGTTCCGGTGGCGTTCCAGACTGTCGCCGACCAGGGCACTACGTACAATATCCACACAGCTACGAAGGAAAGCACCGAAAAATACGTAAAACAGTTGCGCGTGCAAGGGTACAATATGGTCCGCTTCCACTATTTCGATTTCGCGCTAATGGGCGGGGCAAAGGAGCCTTTGCAGTTCAACGAAGACCTCTTAAAACGAATAGACTATTACATATATTGCTTAAAGAAAAACGGAATATATTTAAATCTCGACGCAATGTGCAGCCGCTACGGATTCGAGCTCGGCAACACATGGGCGCCCGACAACTCGGACAGGGACTACAACTACGACCTTTTCTTTAAGCCCGCCGCGCGCAAAAATTGGTACGAAGGCGTAAAGAAACTTTTGACGCATGTAAATCCATATACCAATACTAAGCTCGCAGATGATCCTGTTCTTGCGATTGTAAACGGCAAAAACGAACAGGAGTTCGGCATGCTGAGAGAACCCAAAAACCCCGAACGCATGAAGCCGTACTGGATTGAGTTCTTGAAAAACAGGTACGGCGGGGATATCGCAAAATATAATGCCGCGTGGGGAGAGTCGGTCGCCGACTGGGAAAAAATAAAAGTCTTCAATAGAGCCCTGGCTTTAGGGACAGACGCCCGCGCGAGGGATATTGCCACTTTTAAGCTGGAGCGCGAGAACGAAATGTGGAAGTGGTTTGAGAAAAGCCTCAGGGAAATCGGATACAAAGGGCTTTGCGTCAACTTTGACATGGTAAAATCCCTAAGATACGCATCGGTCAGAAAAAATATGCCGATAGTGACAATGCACTCTTACCATGCCCACCCGTCGCCAACTGTCGGCGGAGTTTCAAGAATCTCCCAATCATCGTCGCTATCGGACGCAAACAGCGTTTTTAGGGGAGTGGCCGGGACTGCTCTGTGGAAAAAACCTCTCCTTATAACCGAGTATGGGCATGTGTTCTGGAACAAATACCGCTACGAACAGGCTTTCTCTATGGCGGCATACGCCGCTCTGCAAGGCCATTGCGCTCTTACGGTGCACGCGCAGTCGGTGACCTTTAATGAGAGCGTCATATACCCGTTCGGGCGCGGGCCCGACCCCATAAACAAGGCATGCGAATTTTTGGCTACACACATGCTTTTGAGGCGGGACGTTTCGGAGGCAAAGCCCTCTGTTCGCATAGATTTTTCCACGCGCGACGCCCTTGAAAAAATGAATATAAACGGTGGGCTGACAGGCGGCCAGTCGAAATTGTCGCTCATCGCAAAACTCTCGCTGCTCCCGGACTCCGACGCCCCGGTAGGCAAGGACGAGATAGCAATAAAGTCAACGAAAGGGGCGGCGATAATAACGTATCCTGGATATTCCGTAGTGGCAGACTACAAAGACAATTTTGATACTGATTCTATTGTCGAGCAGTTTAAAAAGCGCGTGCTTATCCCGGAGTCTAACCGCACAAACGCAAAAGACGGGATTTTTGAAAGCGCAACGGGCGAATTGTTTTTGGATTCGTATAAAAATTACATGACTGTTGACACTCCGAGGCTCCAAGGGCTATGCGCCGAGGCAAAGAGCAAATGCGAGCTCTCAGATTTTGCCGTAACGAGAATGGGCGCGCGCGGGTGCGTTGCGATAGTCAGTGTCGACGGGTTGCCCCTTTCGGAATCGAAGCGCGCGGTTTTGGTTTATGCCACAAACGCTCTGAACAGCGGAATGGTTTTTGAGGACGATACTATGCGCGGGCTCATTTCAAACGGAAAAATTCCGATTCTATATCAAACCGCAAAGCTGTCGTTCAGGCTAAAAAACAAAAATGCCGACAATTTCAAATTGTACGCTCTCGGCATGGACGGCGAGAGAGTCCAGGAGCTTAACACGCGGGTTGACGGAGAGATTCTAAGGGCGTCTATTGACACTTCAAAAATAAAAATTCCGGCGGTGTTTTTCGAGCTTGTCTGCGAATAACAGCAGGTTTCGAGATTGCTTGCTGATGATGCCAGGCTCCGAGACTGCTTGCGATTTTTTGCTTACTTGCTCGCGATTGCCGGTAGGCTTGAATAGGGCTGCGATTGGCGGCAGGTTCCGAGCCTGCCTGCAAGTTGGACATTTTCTTTAATGAGACGCCGCCTAACTCAAATGCGGCGACCGCCAATTGCAGACTCGGGTGAAAAAATATTCAGTTGCGGCTTTGTGTGGCTTTGTGGAAGGGCTATTTTTATTTAAATGCCGGGGAATTTTTTTTTAAAATTGCGATATTAAAAAACGGCTTTTTTTCTGTTTTATTTTGCGGAAAACAAATACAGGTTTCGATTGCGCTGTGGGGTGTGTGGGCGCTTTATAAATTGGCGTGTTCCAAAACGAATGGAGTTTTTTCGGATTGTGCTGTGGGGTAGGATGGAAATTTTCCCCAGTGCTTAGTGAAAATTACGTTTCAGACATAAGTGGAGCTTTTTTCATTATATAAGCCGCGCATTTAAACTTTTGCCCGATTAAAATAATGCTAGGCAAATTGTTTTTTTATTGATGAGAGTTGTATGCAAAAAAGGCCTCATCTTTTTACTCTTATAATGATACGCTATTGGAAAAATTAGGAACACTGGAATTTTCTTATGAAAAAGAGTAGGGCGGGATGCCGGTATTAAAAAAATACTTTGGAAAAAACTCAGTTCAGAACATTTTTTTTATGTAAAAATAAAGAACGGCAACTGTGCAAATTAGTAAAAATTTTATGCGCGCTTGGCGAAATTGCGCTTAGCTGCATGGAAAAATTATAGCCAATTAAAAAATTCTCGCAGCATAGAAGTCCGAGCGAAAATATCTTCCCGAATATAAAATTTGCGGCGCGCATTTGCAAAAAAACACCGCCGCAAATTCAAAAAAATACACTTTATGCGCCGAAAGCCAAAAGGATTTTTGCTTTCAAAACAATAGCAGTAGGGCCGCGCCAGATTCTAAGCGCGGCCGCGGCGCAGAATTACGAGCCGGGGTGGGTCGCCGGAATTGCCGCAAGCTCAGGCGGGATTTTATCGGCTTCGTACGTCGGGAAAGAAAATTCAAGAAGGCTCCTGCACGGCACTTCAAATTTTGCCTTGCCGTCGCTCCTATCAACAAGCACTGCAACCCCTGCTGGAATTCCCCCGTGGGCCTTTACGATGTCTATGCACTCCTGCACGCGGCCTCCGCGCGTTATGACGTCTTCAACTATTAAAATCTTTTCTCCTTCGGAAATTTTAAAGTTTCTGCGTAGAACGAGAGCCCCGTTTTCCTTCTCGGCAAATATGAAGCGCTTTTTTAGCTGGCGGGCAACTTCCTGTCCGAGGACAAGCCCGCCGAGCGCAGGCGCTATCACCGTGTCGCATTCTATGTCGCCAAGCTTTTTTACGAGCATTTCAACAAGCTCCGTCACTCTGTCGAGGTGCTCGCAAACGCGGGCGCATTGGAAAAAGTGCCCGCTGTGCAAACCGCTTCTTAGTATGAAGTGCCCCTCCATCAAGGCGCCTGTTTCCCTAAAAATATCGAGTATTTTTTCGTTTTCGGAATTCATTTTTATTGTTTATTGTAAATATCTGTTTGTTCGAATACGGCCTTTACGCCGTCGGCGCATTCCGCGCGCATTACCGCAAAGCCGTTTCCCGAGTATTTCTTCCATACGTCCCAGAGCAAAACCCTGTCTGTTTCGGGGATTGATAGCGAATCTATCTTAGCGGGCTCGAACAGCCCGAACGAGCCTTCGGAAATATTTTGGGGAAGCTCGCTTATGCGCTTTCTTACGTCAAAGAGGAACATCAGCCAGTGGGTTCCGCCCTCGTAGGATTTCTCGCTTATCATAGAAAACATTCTGAGGTCGGATTCGGTAAGCTCCATTCCGATTTCCTCGCGCGTTTCCCTTATCGCACATTCGTAAGGCGACTCCCCCTCTGACATTTCAAGCTTGCCGCCTATCGGGCTCCACATTCCCATATTGGGCGACTTGTTCCTGCGTATTAGCAAAAGCTTTCCTTCGGTGTTGCGCACGAACACCAATACGCTTATTTTAAACGGCAGAGGACGCTCTGACATACGCCTGGATTAGTCGAATATTACGGTTTTATTTTTGTAGGTGAGAATGCGGCCTTCGATGTGCCACCTCACGGCCTCTGCGAGCGCCTCTCGCTCAAGTTCCCTGCCTTTGCGCATCAAATCCTCGACATTGTCGCGGTGGCTCACTGTCGTGACTACCTGCGCGATAATCGGGCCTTCGTCGAGGTCTTTTGTCGCGTAGTGGGCTGTGGCTCCTATGATTTTTACGCCGCGTTCGTATGCCTTGTGGTAGGGCTTGGCGCCGGCAAATGCAGGGAGAAAGCTGTGGTGGATATTTATTATAGGAGCGGGGCAGGCGTCGATAAAGTTTTCGCTTAAAATCTGCATGTAGCGCGCCATTACGACGAGCTCGGCGCCGCTTTCGCGGATTATTTTAAGCTGTTCGGCTTCCGTCTGCGGCTTTGTTTCCTTCGATATTGGAGTGTAATAAAATTTTAGCCCAAACATCTCGGACATTTCCCGCAAATCTTCGTGGTTGGAGATTACGCATGCGATTTCGCAGTTGAGCTCGCCCGAGCGGCAGCGCAGCACGATGTCGCTAAAACAATGCTCGAATTTGGAGACCATCAGCGCGATTTTCGGCTTTCTGGACGACCTCATTACGGTTGTCCGCATATCCAAATCTTTGTGGGCCAACTCCTCGAAAAGGCGTATTTCCTCATCAATATCGCCTACCGGAATCCATTCCACGCGCTGGAAAAATATGCCCTCCTGCCTGTCTCTGTGCTGGTCGGCGTGAAGAATGTTTCCTCCGCGCGCGTATATCCAACCGGAAACCCTCGCGACTATTCCGGCTCTGTCCGGACCGTGCAACAACGCTATGATTCTTTCTTCCTGCATTAAAATCTCCATTTTTTTGTCCGCCCTGCGCGCGCAAAAATGCGCGCTGTGCGGGGCGGTAAGTTGTTAGAACTCGAATCTGGATTCGCCGAGCCTGCGCTCGATTTCGGCAACGACCGCTTTTTCGGCATCTTCTCCGTGCGCTTCGAACGTCACTGAGAATCTGACAAATGGGCCGGCATCGTCCCACGGAACCGTGCTTATGAGGTGTTCGGTTATCATCCACTGCGAGAAATCCTCACCGCTTTTGAATTCTTTGCGGGTGCCGTCTTTCAGAATTGCCGCCTTCGGGGCCGCCATATAGAGGAAGAATCCCGCCTTGGGCTTTTTCGGGGAGAAGCCGGATTTTTTGAGGACATCGACGAGCAAATCCATTCTGCGGGAGTATTTTTTTGCTATTGCGCGCGTGATTTGGGGATTTTCCAGACCCTTTGCGGCCGCGAGCTGTATGCCGAGGAATTGGCCAGAGTCCGTATTGTCCTTAACGTCTCCGTACGCTTTTACTATCAGCGGATTACCGCAAACCCAGCCGATTCTCCAGCCGGTCATATTGTGGCTTTTTGAGAGCGAATGAAGCTCCACCGCAACGTCTTTGGCGCCTTCGACTTGGAGTATCGAGAGGGCGGGGGTGTCGAACGTCAAGGAGGCGTACGCGGCGTCGGAAACAACTATTAGATTGTTTGCCTTCGCAAATTTTACGAGCTTTTCAAAAAATTCTGGCGTTGCGTTCGCGCCGGTGGGATTGTTCGGATAGTTTACAACTATGACTTTCGCGCGCTTTAATATGTCGGCGGGAATTTCGTCGAGATTGGGCAGAAAATCGTTTTCGGGTTTAAGCTGCAAATTGTAAACTTCGCCGCCGAGATATTTTGCGTGGGTCCCGAATATCGGGTAGCCGGGAACCGTCATGATTACGACGTCTCCGGGGTTTATAAAGCAATTCGGCAAAATGCTTAGGGCGGCTTTCGAGCCTATCGAGTGCAGAATTTCCGTCTCGGGGTCGAGCTCTACTCCGAATACGGCCTTCATGTATCCCGCCGCAGCTTTTTTGAAATCGGGGCCGCCGTTATCTGCGTATCCGCGGTTTGCCGGATTCTTCGCAGCCGCGTACAGCGCCTCTACCACTTCGGGAAACGCCATGTCGTCGGGCTCGCCCACTCCCATGTCTATGAGTTCAACGTCGGGCTTGGCGGCTTTGGCCGCGCGTTTGGCCCTCTTAATCTTCTCAAACTTGTATATGGCCGTGCTTTTCCCGTAGTTGACTCCGCCGATTCTTTCGGCAAATAGGTTTTGTATGTATGAATCGCTCATTTGCGTTTGTTATTATTGTTTTTTTTAATGGGTTGATTTTTTCAAAAAATATAACAAGTATAAAAAAAATAAGAGTGTAGGAGTAAAATCAATGAAAATAATATCTTCTCCGGCAGAAATGACGGCTTTTTCTAAGTCGGCCCGCTCAAATGGCGGGAAAATCGCGCTCGTGCCCACTATGGGCGCGCTGCATGAGGGGCATTTAAGCCTCGTACGCAAGGCAAAAGAGCTTGCCGACACGGCGGTGGTTTCAATATTCGTGAACCCGACCCAGTTTGGGCCAAACGAAGATTTCGACAAATACCCGCGCCAACTTGAAGAAGACGCAGCAAAATGCGAGGCGGCGGGCGCGGACGCAGTATTCGCCCCGTCCGTTTCTGACATCTATCGGCCGGACGCCTCCACATACGTAAACGAGGAAGATATCAGCAGATATCTGTGCGGGAAGACCCGCCCAAAACATTTCAGAGGAGTGACGACGATAGTCACAATACTCTTTAATATAGTGCGCCCGGACATCGCCGTATTCGGTGAGAAAGACGCCCAGCAAGTCTCGATTATAAAGCGCATGGTGCGCGACCTCTTTATGGGAGTGGAAATTGTCACGGGGGAAATTGTCCGCGACGAAAATGGGCTAGCTCTGAGCTCGCGGAACAAGTATCTTGACAAAATGGAGCGACTCGGCGCATCGAGGCTGCACGCGGCTCTCGAAGACGGCCGCAGGCTTTGCATCGAAGGGTGCTCGAATGTAGACCGCATAAAGGCGCACGTCATTAACAAGGTCACAAACGCCAAAACCCGCGTAATCTATGTGGAAATAGTGGACGCTGAAACCTCACTCCCCATGCTGGAGGCAGTTCCGGGAAAGTCGAGAATTTCCGCCGCAATTTGGTACGGGCAGACAAGGCTTATTGACAACATTAGAATTTGAGCGCAAAGCTCGCACGTAAAGGCTCTGTATTTAAAATTTACTATGAAATTCGACGCAGTAGTTGTAGGAAGCGGCATTGCCGGATTGAGTTTCGCGTTGAAGTCGTCGAAGCTCGGGCACAAGGTCGCGATAATAACAAAAAAGGAGAGATCGGACACTAACACGAACCACGCTCAGGGCGGAATCGCAAGTGTGACAAGTTGCGCTGACGATTTCGATTCGCATGTAAAAGACACCCTCATAGCCGGAGACGGCCTTTGCAACGAGTCCGCAGTGCGCGCGATAGTTAGCGCCGGCCCACGGCAAATAAAGGACTTGATAGAGGAGGGCGTAGAGTTTACGAGCCTGGAAGACGGCTCTCCGTCTCTCGGAAGAGAGGGCGGACATTCGCAGCGCAGAATTCTGCATGTCAAGGACTATACGGGGCGCGCCATAGAGGAGGCGCTCTTGAAGGCGGTCGCCGCCGACCCGAACATTGAAATACTTGAGCACCATTTCGCGATTGACTTAATAACGAAAGCCAAGGCCAAGACACTCCTTGAAAATCAAGACGACAGCATAATCGGCATATACGTCTATGACACCAAAAACAACGTGGTGAAAACGATGAAGACGCCGGTTGTAATGCTCGCGACCGGCGGCACCGGCTGTGTGTACTTGTACACTACAAATCCGGAAATTGCGACGGGCGACGGCATCGCCATGGCGTACCGCGCAGGCGCGGAAGTTGCTAACCTCGAATTTATACAATTCCACCCGACAGCCATGTATTCCCGCGACGGCGAGAGGTTTTTAATATCCGAAGCGGTGAGGGGTGAAGGCGCCATACTGCGCAACGCCAAAGGCGAGGCATTTATGGAGCGCTACGATCCGCGCAAAGATCTCGCTCCCCGCGATATAGTCGCGCGCGCAATCGACAGCGAAATGAAGCGCCTCGGATCTGCCCACGTTTGGCTGGACATTACAAAGCGTTCCGCAAAGGAGTTGAAGGAGAGATTCCCGCAAATTTACGAGCACTGCATGGAGAAGGGTATCGACATATCCAAGGACTACATGCCGGTAGTTCCTGCTGCCCACTACATGTGCGGCGGAGTGCGGACGATGCTTGACGGCTCGACAACCATAAAGGGCCTTTACGCTTGCGGGGAAGTCGCCTGCACGGGATTGCACGGGGCAAACAGGCTTGCGAGCAATTCGCTCTTGGAGGCAGTCGTAATAGCCGACAACGCCGCCGTTGCCGTGGACAAATATTTGAAAGATGCCCGCCCGGCTGACGAAGGCGAAGTTCCCCTTTGGAAGGACGGAGATATGCGCGATCCCGACGAAAGGGTGGTTCTGCACCACAATATGGAGGAATTAAAGCGCACGATGTGGGACTATGTAGGCATAGTGCGCACCACGAAACGCCTCGAGCGCGCACTCAACAGGGTTGAAAACCTCCACCGCGAAATCGACGAGTATTACTGGAATTTCAAAATCGAGCCGAATCTGATAGAGCTTAGAAACGAAATCCAAGTGGCTTTGTTGATAATCCGTTCGGCGCTGTCGCGGCACGAGAGCAGGGGGTTGCACTACACTCTCGATTATCCCCTAAAACTCTCCGAAGCCCGCGATACCATTCTTAAAAAGGAATCGTTTTAATGGACATCTCAAAATTTATCCGCGGCGTTCCCGACTTTCCGAAGAAGGGGATACTGTTTTACGACATTACGCCTCTAATGTTGAACAGCGAGGCGTACAGCCAGGCGATAGACGAGATGGCGGCGAAAATATCGGAGACTAATCCGACGAAAATTCTCGCGGCCGAATCGAGGGGGTTTTTCTTCGGCCCAATGATTGCGCTGAGGTTAAAGCTGCCGTTTGTTCCCGTGCGCAAAAAAAACAAGCTTCCGCGTAAGACAATTTGCGTGGAGTACGCGCTTGAATACGGCACGGACGCCCTTTGCATACACGACGATGCCGTATCGAGCACAGACAGGGTTGCGGTTGTGGACGACATACTCGCAACAGGGGGCACTGCGGAGGCGATGTGCAAAATGTGCGAGATAGCCGGGGCGAATGTCGCATGCTGCGCGTTTTTCATGGAGCTTTCGTTCTTGCACGGCCGCGACAGGCTCGGCGGAAAAACGGTTGTGTCAATATTTGAAAAATAGAATTATGAAAAGAGGGGCGTTTAGTGTTGCGCTAGCAGCGTTCGGGCTGTTGGCGGTTGCGCTTCTAACTTCTTGCGGCGGCGGAAGCGTGGAGTTCTATCCATTGAAAAGCGGCGGGAGTACGGAATTTGGGGCTCCGAAAAATCCTTCCGAAGTCCAGATTTTCATAACTAAAAAGCCGGATTTCCCCTATGAAGAGCTCGGAGTCATAATCTACGAGACATCTCCTTCGATGTCTGACGAACCGGCAGCCTACGACATATTGCGGCAGAAGGCTGCGGAAATGGGCGCCGACGGCATTATTATAATGAACAGCCAGATGTCGCTCGAGCAGCGCCCCGGCGCAATAGTGCTCGACTATTCGTACGTGCCGATTCAGACTGATACGACAGTCACGCGCATAAAATACCGCGCGATGGCAATCAAAAGGAAGTAGATATGAAATACGTTCTTCCCGTGCTCTTATTGACGGCGTCGAACGTTTTTATGACGTTCGCTTGGTATGGGCACTTAAAGTTTAAATCGTCCCCGCTGTGGATAGTTATAATTGCAAGTTGGGGCATAGCTTTTTTTGAATACTGCCTGCAAGTTCCGGCAAACAGGATTGGGTATGGGACATTCACGGCGGCGGAGTTAAAAACAATTCAGGAAATTATAACGCTTACGGTGTTTTCAATATTTTCCGTATTGTACCTGCACGAGGAATTTAAATGGAATTATCTCGTGGGCTTTGCGCTGATGATTCTCGCCGCATTTTTCATATTCAAAAAGTGGTAGCCGGCGGATTTGGGCGGTTTGCAGTTTTCAATTTTTTGCCGCCTTTAAATGTGCGCGTTTTCTTAGCGCGCGTAGATATTTTGTGATTTGTTGGCGCTCAAAAGTTGGGAGACTTATTGCGCGCCCGTTTTTTATGCGCGAATAAACTTTAAATCCGCCCAAAAGGCGGATTTTTTATAAAAAAAGCGTCCCCAAAAAATTTTGAGGGCAACAATTTTTAGGCAGACGCGCTACTTTTTAAACGCGTCAAAAAAACAAAAAAAATATCAGGAAAGCGCGATTGTGCAGGATTGACCTAGCCTTGATTTTATGAAATCTGCGAGCTTTTTGATTTCCGAGTCTTCGAGGTTGTTTACGACCGCGAAGCATGCGCTGCCCGAGCCGCTCATCATGGCAGGCACTCTGAATTCTCCGCATATTTCTTCAAGAGTTATTTGAAGGGCGGGGAACTTTTTGAAGGCTTCTATCTGCATATTGTTTATAAGCGGAAGCCCCGATATGCTCGGGTTTTCAAGCCACTCTGAAAGCGCGGATTCCGCGAAAGTTTCGTCGATGTAGTCTTCCGGGTTTGCACGCATTTGTGCGTACGCCCAGCCAGTGTTTATGGAGAAGTCGGGTTTGAAGATTAAGAGTTTTAGGCGCGAAATGCATTCGCGGGCGGCTCCCCTAAGGGGATAGACTTTCTCGCCCCTACCGCGCATGACAACAGGCGTCTGCGTCAGGAAAAGAGGGCAGTCGGAACCCATTTGCGCCGCGATTGATTCAAGGTCGTTTATTTTAAGAGGGGTTCCGCAGAGTTCGTTTACAGCGAGCAATGCGCTCGCCCCGTTGGAGCTTCCGCCTCCGAGCCCTGCGCCGGCAGGCACGCGCTTTTCGAGCCTGAAATTAAAAAAAGTTTTCAATCCGGTTTTTTGCCTAAAAAGCTCGGCGGCTTTTATCACGAGGTTTGACGAGTCTGTCGGGACGCCTTCCATATTGCATTCGAGCGAGTCGCAAGTCTTTCCGGCGGCGGTTTCGGCTATCAAAGTGTCACCGAATTTTGTGGGGGCTACAAGGCTCAGCAGTTCGTGGAAGCCGTCCGGGCGCGGGCCGAGTATGGCGAGCATCAAGTTTACTTTGCAAGGGGAAAATTTTTCTACTGTGGGCATTATTTGATTTTGGATTGAAAATTTTAAACCATTATGGCAAAAAAAAGAAATATGTCAAAACGCGATTGCAAATTAATACTTGCGCTGGATTTGCCCGACAGGGAATCGGCGCTAAAAATCCTCGACGGACTTAGGGGAAAACTCGAATGGGTAAAAATTGGCTTGCAGATGTACTTGAAGTACGGCGCCAATTTTGTCCGCGAAGTCTCGGGCATGGGGTTTAAAATTTTTCTGGATTTAAAACTCTTCGATATACCGAATACGGTGGCATCCGCCGTTGAAAGCGTGTCGGCTCTTCCGGTTTCTATGCTTACAATCCACGCGAGCGGAGGAAGGGAAATGATGCGCAGGGCAGTGGAGTCCGCCGCAGAGCGCAATCCGGAACTTTTGATACTTGGGGTGACGGTCATAACTTCGTTCGACGCGGACAGCCTCGCTGAAACCGGCGTAGAGCTCGAGCCTGAATGGCAGGTCGAGAAGCTCGCAAAGCTTGCGGTGGACAGCGGGCTGAAAGGGCTCGTATGCTCTCCGCTCGAAATAGAGGGCTTGCGCTCGATTCTGCCGGAAGACACTGTGCTTGTGACGCCCGGAATACGCCCATCGGGCTCGTCGGCAGACGAGCAAAAGCGCATTATGACTCCTGCCGACGCGGCAAGGGCGGGCTCCGACTTCATCGTTGTCGGCCGCCCGATTTTAAAGGCTGAAAATCCGGCTTTCGCCGTTTCCAAAATTCTTGAAGAGATTGCAAATGCGTGAGTTTGCGGTGATTTTGGCCGGCGGAAGCGGCTCTCGAATGAGGGGAAGCGTATCCGACAAGGTTCTTGTGCCGTTGCTCGGCAAGCCCGTCATTATGCATTCTTTCGGGGCGTTTGTCGAGAGCGGGCGCGTCGGAAAGGTGGTGTTTGCATGTAGGGATTCGTCCCAGCAGACGGCGATAGAATCCTCCATAGAAAAATACTTTCCCGGCTGCGGTGTCGAGACGATTTTCTGCCGCGGCGGGGCGGAGCGCGGTGACAGCGTTTTTAACGGTCTTACCGCTCTGGGCGGCAACGGCGAAATAGTTTTTATACACGACGGCGCCCGCCCGCTCGTTGGCGCGGAAAACATAGTGCGCCTATCGGACGCTGCGCGCGCCGACGGCGCCGCAGTGCTTGCGGCGAGGGTGACAGACACCATAAAAAAAGTGCCTAACGACACTTTTAGCCTGCGTTCGCGAATGCTTGAAGACCTCGACAGACCCTCTCTATGGGCGATGCAAACTCCGCAGGTTTTCCATATCGGTCAAATCAGGGCCGCATACGAAAAAGTTTTGGGGCTCGGTATGAAAGTGACGGACGACACCGCCGCGGCAAACGCTTTTGGAATAGGCGTGACAATAGTTGAAAACATATATCCGAATCCGAAAATAACGGTTCCGGAAGACATAGCGTGCGTTGAGTTTATGCTCGGGCGCGCGGCAAATAAAACAGTGGGGTAAAATATGGCTGGACAATTTAGAATAGGGCACGGATACGACGTGCACAAACTCGTGGAGGGGCGCAGGTGCGTAATAGGGGGAGTCGAGATAGAGAGCAAACTGGGGCTGCTCGGGCATTCGGACGCCGACGTGCTAAGCCATGCCATTGCCGACGCCATTCTCGGCGCGGCCGCGCTGCCTGACATTGGTTTTTACTTTCCGCCCTCAGACGACTCTTGCAAAGATATAAACTCGCAGGAGATTGTAAAGCGGGCCGTTGCGGAGGTCGGAAAGCTCGGGTACAGGGTTTCCAATGTGGACGCATCAATAATAGCGGAGACTCCAAAAATTCTGCCGCATGTAAAGGCAATGAAAAAAGTCTTGGCGGAATCTCTTGGAGTTTCTCCCGACGACGTTGGAATTAAGGCTACCACCAACGAAAAAATGGGCTGGGAAGGCCGCAGGGAAGGCATTGGCGCGCATGCAGTTTGCCTTATAGAAAAATTTTAGATTAACGCGATTAAAATAGGAGAAAGATGAAAAAAACAATATTCGTTATGGCAGTTTGCGCAGCCGCGTTTTCGGCGGTTGCCGGCGGAAAAATCCGCGTCCATTCGCACAGGGGCGAGACTGATTTCGCCCCGCAAAATACCGCCGAGGCCATAAAGCTTGCGTACGATATGGGAAGCCTTATGATTGAAACCGACTTTTGGCAGACTAAGGACGGCTCCATAGTCTGCGTGCACGAGCGGCATGAGCTCAAAAACCTCTGGGGAATAGACAAGGATCCGCGCGACCTTACAGCGGAAGAGATAAAGTCCGCGCGCCTCGCGCATCCCGAGAGGTTCGATAAAAAATACGCCGACTGCCGGTTGCCCATGTTGGACGACATATTGGCCGTAATTCCCAAGGACAAAAAATTCGAGCTCGAAGTAAAGTGGTATGGAAAGGGGTTTGCCGACAAGGTGGACGCCGCCCGCGAAAAGGCGGGGCTGAAACGCGAAAATATTCTCATAACAAGCTTTTCCGCAGATGTCGTAAAGGATTTCAAATCCAAATATCCGGACTATGAAACCATGCTGATAATTAGTTATAATCCCGAAAAACATTCTCCGGAAAGTATTATTTCCACTGCGAAGCGCGCGGGGGTCTCGCAGGTGGCGATCGGCAATTACCGCAAGATAGACAGGGAATTTGTCCGCAAAATCCAGGACGCGGGTTTTAAAGTCGGGGTGTGGCAGGTTCAGAACCTCGACGACCTCGCTTACGCCGCAAAGATCGGCGCGAACCGCGTGTGCTCCGACCACGCGTACAGGCTGCGTTGCGACTTCAAGAGGCTGAAAACCCTCGACTTCAAATAGCATACGCCGCCTTTCGCTTCCGGCGCGCTTCCGCTTTTCGGGGCCGCGCCGGTTTTTTTTGCGCCCTGCCGGGGCTTTCAGCCGCCCATTTGAAAAGCCCTGAATGCTTTTGGGAAGCGGATTTTAACTGTCTAATAAATTTCTTGTTTTTGCGGTTTGACAAGCAGCCTTTTTGCGGAGAAACTTTTTTTGTTCTCAAACGGGAATGGAAAAGTCCATTTCGATTTTCGGGCTACGGGAGGAATTTTACGATGCCTGTTATTGTCGGGTGGTGCCTGTTTGGCGTATGGCATGTTTAAAAATAGGATAATTATGGAAAATAGGAGAAGCTTTATAAAAAAGATGGGAATAGTCGGGGGAGCAGCAGTCGCCTTTCCGTATATTTCAAATTCTTTAAACGCGCAAGAGCGCCAGAAATTTGACGAAACTCCGGTAAGACTCGGCTTTGTGGGAACCGGGCTTATGGGCGGCGGAAATATGAAGTCGTTTAAATCTCTAAAACAAAAGCTCGTTGCATACTGCGATGTTGACAGTGGCGACTACGGCTTCGGAAACGCAAAAAAA
>URAJ01000038.1 GCA_900545715.1 uncultured Opitutales bacterium | reverse complement strand
AGCCTGCCAGCAGTCCCATGCGGTGGCTGCGGCGTCCGCGCCGTGCGCGCTTTCGACGAGCCTGACGCCGAGCCTGTCGGCCCACACTCGGATTTGCTCGTTTGCGGCGGCCCTGAAAGTGTCGCACGCGCCGAGTACTACGCCTCCGTCGGCTTCGAGAATTTTTGCGAGCTTTGCGGCGGTCGTGGTTTTCCCCGCGCCGTTGACCCCTACGAGGCAAACGACAGACGGGTTTGAATCGGCACTCTTTGCGAGCGAGCCGTCCGAACCTTCAAGTATGCGCGCAAGCACTTCCGCTCCGATTTCCGCGGCGCGGCGCCCCTGGAGCTGGCTATCGCGCTTGTATTCGGATTTGATGGCGTCGATTATTTCGCAGACGGTTTCGTAGCCAAAGTCGGCCTCGATGAGAGTTTCTTCAATGAGGGCGATGTCGGACGGGTCGATTTTTTTGGAGAACAGGCCGGCGAGCTTTCCGAGAGCGCCGTTAGCCGTGCGTTTAAGGCCTTCCTTGAAGCGTTTAAAGAGGGAAAACATCAGTGTTTGAGGGGGGTTCTTAGAGGGCGGTTGAGCCCGTTCTTAACGTTGTCGAGAACGCCGTTTATAAATCTTTTGGACTCGGCAGTGGAGTATGTTTTTGCGAGGTCTACAGCCTCGTTGATAGAGACTATCGGAGGAATGTCGTCGCGGAAGAGGAGCTCGAAGACGGCGAGCCTCAGTATAGCCAAATCGACGCGCGCGATTCTGTCCATGCTCCAATTTTTTGCGCTTTTTGAAATTGCGGCGTCGATTTCGGCGGAGTGCTCCTCCATTCCGGCGATTAGCTCTGAGGCGAACCCGTAAAATTCGCGCGGCTCCTCTTTCGTTTCAAAGAAGGAGTCGAGAAGCTGGTTGAGCGGCACGTCTTTGTTTGCGGCGCGCATGTATGCGAACTGCATTGCGGCGGCGCGGTTTTCGCGGCGGCCGCGCATTTTGTTTTCCGACGGGTTCATGATGCGAATCCCTTTCCGTTTTCTTCGGAGTTTTTTTCAAATTCGGCCTCGGCTTCCTCGAGTTCGTCGAGAAGCAGGTCGGTTTGCCAAGCCATTTCCATCGCGGCCTCCGCAAATTCCCTGCCGCGCGCTATTTCCCCTTTTGTGCGTGCGACAGCCTGTTCGCGGGTGTTTGCTACTATTATTCCGTTAATCATCGGAACAGTTGTCGAGAGCGCCACGTTTTGGAGGGCGGCTGCGGTGCTGTGGGCGATAATTTCGTGGTGGGGGGTTTCGCCCCTTATTACAACGCCAAGCGCGATAATTGCGTCGTACTGTTCCGTTTGCGCGAGCATATTGCAAACATGCGGCAGTTCAGCCGCGCCCGGAACCCTGACAAGCCTGACGTTTTCGGCATTGACGCCGCAGCCGTGGAGAGTCTCCACCGCGTCGCGCACGAGCGCGTCCACGAGTTCCTTGTTGAAGCGCGAGGCGGCTATTGCGTACCTGTATCCGCTCGCGTCGATTTTTGGCATTTTACCTTTGTCGAGACTCATTTTAGAATTGTATTTGTTCGGTTATTTCGAGACCGTATCCGTCGGACAGCGCATGGCTGCCGGGGTGGGTCGTAAGAAGCCTTATTTTTTTAAATCCGAGAGCCCGTAAAATTTGCGCGCCGAGGCCGTAGTCGCGGCGGCTCGGCAGTTCCGGGACGCCGTCGGGAGTGACAATTCCCGAATCCGCGCGGCTTATGTATATGACAGCACCCGAGCCCGCCTTTTCGACTTCCGCCATTGCCCGCGCGAAGGAGTTTGAGCCCGACGCGAAAGATGAGTCGGCAAACATGTCGGCAAAGACATTTTCGGAGTGGACTCTTGCGAGGGTCGGCTCCTCGGTGATTTTACCCTTTACGAGGGCGAAGTGGGTGTCCGGGCCGGTCGCGGAACGCAGCCCGACGAGTTTGAAGTCGCCAAAGCGCGTCGGGAACGGCCTTTCAAATATTATTTTAACGAGAGTGTCGCGGCGCATTCTGTATTCGATGAGATCCGCAACGCTCATGAGCTTCATATTGTGCTCTTTTTTAAATTTCACGAGGTCGGGAATGCGCGCCATGGTGCCGTCGTCGTTCGTAATTTCGCAAATGGCTGCACATGGGAATAGCCCTGCGAGCTTTGCGAGATCGACAGCCGCCTCCGTGTGTCCCGCGCGCTCGAGTACGCCGCCGGGGCGCGCCCTTAGCGGATTTACATGCCCTGGGGTGACGAAATCGGAAGGCCCCGCGGAGGGGGTTGCCATCAACTTTATGGTCCTCGCCCTGTCGGCGGCGCTAATGCCCGTAGTGACGCCTTTTGCCGCATCGACTGTGACGGTGAATGCGGTGCCTTTAGCGTCGCGGTTCAGCCTGACCATATCGTCGATTCCAAGAGCCGTCAGCCGCTCGCTCGTCGTGGGCACGCAGACGAGTCCGCGCGCGAGCTTTATCATCGTGTTCACCGACTCCGGCGTTATCTTTTCCGCGGCGACAATCATATCGCCCTCGTTTTCGCGCGATTCGTCGTCGGCGACGATTACGATTTTTCCCGCCGCGAAATCGGCGATGCAATCTTCCACTTTGTCGAAAATTTCGCTTTTTTGCATAATTTAAAATACGGGGTTTCTCAAAATTTTTTCAATATCTTGGCGCGAGAGCAGCTTGCATAAGCCCTCAGGGATTCTTCTTAGCACAAAGGCCCCAATTTGAAAGCGTTTGAGCTCTTTTACGAAGTATCCCATAACTTCAAACATTCTGCGGATTTCGCGCTTGCGGCCCTGCGATAGCCAGACTTCCACTTTTTTTGCGTCGCGCTCGGAAGTGTCCGAGGGGTGCTGTATTATTTTTAGAGCGCGCAATTTTTCGCCCTCGGATACGACACCGCGCGTAAGGATTGGTATTACGGCTGGATCGAGCGGGCGGTTTAGAGTCACGCGGTAGCGCTTAATGATTCCCGACGACGGGTGGGTAATCTTGTTTGCGAGCTCTCCGTCGTTGGTGAGAATCAAGAGGCCTTGCGAATTTTTGTCGAGCCTGCCGCAGCAGAATAGCTTCATCTTGTCGTATGGGGGCGGCAATAGGTCGAATACTTTTTTAGCCTCAAACGGGTCGTCGTTGGAGCACAGATAGCCCTTTGGCTTGTTCATTGCAAGAACCACTTTTTCGGCGACGATGCCTTTGAGCGTCACGCCGTCCACCGCGACCTTGTCCTTTTCAGGATCCACGTCCTGACCAATCTGGGCGATTTCTCCGTTGACGGTGACTGCGCCTTCGAGGATTTTTTCCTCCGCCGCGCGGCGCGAGCATACGCCGCATTGGGAAATATATTTTTGTATTCTCATAAACAACGCCGAAGCGCCTCTGGCGCCCCATTTTTATTTTCTTAAAGCCCCATATTGCCAGCCGGCGATATGGCCTTCAAGCAAAAATCGCCCTTTCTAAGCGGCGTTTTCCATATTTCCGCGTTGTAGCGGCGCGCTCTTTGCGGGTCTTGCGGCAAGTTTGCCGCTAAAAATGTGCAATAAAAAATTCCAAACATCGCGGTCTATGCCGCAAAATGCTTGATTTTAGCGTTAAAACAGCCTATGTTTGACCTACTTTAAAAACAAATTAGGAGTTAACAAATATGTCGTTCGCATCAAGATTCAAACTAAGCGCCATGATGTTCTTGCAGTTTATGCTCGTGGCGGCTTTCTGGGTACAGCTCTCGAGCTACCTCGACAATATGAAAGTGTCGGGGCTAATGTTCTCGCTGATAATGTCAACAATGGCGATAGGCTCGATATTCTCGCCGCTGGTCGGAATGTTTGCCGACAGGGTTGCAAACAGCGAAAAGGTCTTGGCGATTCTCAACTTTTTTGTGGCGATACTGCTCTTGGCGACTTTCTTCACGAGCAACCCCATATTGATATTCATATTCTTGATGCTTGCGATGTGCGCCTATATGCCCACATGGGGGCTTACTTCGTCGATAGCGATGACAAACAGCACGCCCGAAGCCTTCCCCTACATTAGGGTATTCGGATCTCTCGGCTGGGTCTGCGCGGCAGTGTTCGCGCTCGGCGCCAAGGCGATATTCGACATTTCGATAGACGGCACAAACATTCCGCTCGCATGCGCTGCCGGAGTTGCGTTAGTAGCCGCGGTGTTCTCGCTCTTTTTGCCCGCGACTCCCCCGAAAGCGAAGGGAGAGCCGATGTCGATTACAGACGCTCTCGGTTTGCGCGCGTTCGGAATGCTTAAAGACGCGAACATTTCAATATTTATGATATGCGTTGTGGTATGGACTATCGCATTCACAATTTATTGGATGTATGGTTCGTTCCTCGCGTCTCTCGGAGTGAAGGAAATAACGCCCGTATTGAACATAGGGCAGATTTCCGAGTTGGCGTTTATGGTCGCGATTCCCGTCTCCATAAAATTCCTCGGATTTAAAAATACGATGGCAATAGGCATACTTGCCATGTTCTTGCGCTATGTGATGAGCGCGCTTGCACCCGAAGTCGGAGGTTTATATTTTGGCGCGATAGCAGTGCACGGGGCGATATTCGGCTTCTTCTTTGTCGCCGCCCAGATGTACATCGATAAAAAAGCTCCTGCCGACATCAAGGCGCAGGCGCAGGGCTTGTACTTCTTCTTCTACGGCGTAGCGCAAGTCATAGGGACGTTCTTCTCGAAATGGCTAATCGACAGCTACACGGCCCTTCCCGCGCAAGCTGGCGCAGAAGCAGTCACAAATTGGGCGACAGTATTCTGGATTGAATCCGCAATTTCCGGCGCCCTGCTCATATTCTTCTACCTGTTCTTTAAGAACGATGTAAAAGAACAACAATAACATTAGATTTTCCCAAAAAGACCGCCAGCCAAATGGCGGTCTTTTTTTTGCGCCGCTTTCTTATTTTTGAAAAAAAATTCCACAATATGGGCAAGAGTTCCAAAGTCCAGAAAGAGTTTTGGACGGCTGCAAGCATCGGGGCATTTGCGGAATAATAAAGGCAACGCAAAACAAAAGAACTTTTCGGCACGCGACTGCCGATAAAGGCATTTTTTTATATGCTAAAAACAAAATACTCCGCGCCATCAAAAACTTTTCTAAGATAGTGGAAAACTTTTGAAGGCAAAGCGGAAATAAGACGCGCCGTTTAGGCAGCCTTTGCGGAAATATAAAAACTGCAGGACGCGAGAACCCATCTGCTCGGCGAAAAGAAAAAATAAAAAAATCGAGCCGATTTAGCCCGCTATGCGAGGAAAAAAAGATAAAAAGGCAAACCGTACAGCCGCCTGAAAAAAACGCGGGCGCGCAAAAAGCGGCACAATCCGCCGCAAAAGCGCGCCACAGAAATTTTCCCACGCAAGAAAAAACCAAAAACTAAAGCCGTCGCCTAAATTTCCTCAGATTAAATCGAGCGGCAGTCGTTTTCGTCTTTTGTAGTGTAGCCCGAATCTTGGCGGTCGTGGTTTATATGGTTTTTCTTGGCGTATGCTTGATAAAAATCGTCGGCGGTCATTCCGAGAGTCTGGGCGATAGAAACCAAGAAGTGCAGCATATCCACAACCTCGACGCGCGCGTTTTGGGGGTCGAATTTCTGGTATTTAGCCCACCATTTCCACGGGACGGAATCCACGAGCTCCGCGTTTTCCTGCGCGAGGGCGCGGCTATAATTTAGAACCCACTTTACGCGGTCGTCTTCCGACATATTTGCGGTGTCAACGCCTATGCGCTTGTTGAGTTCATACTGCATTTTAAATATTTCTTCGAGTCTGTCCATTTTGGTTTAGTTTTTTGTTGTGCGCGCAGGCGCGGATTATTTTGCAGAGTCGGGTTTTCCTCGGGTCTGCCCCGCTCCGCGGATTTTATATTTGTACGAGCAAAGCTCTTTGAGGCCCATCGGACCGCGGGCGTGCAGCTTGTCGGTCGATATTCCTATCTCGGCGCCGAGCCCGAATTCGTACCCGTCGGTAAATCTGGTCGAGGCGTTCCAATAGACGGCGGCGGAATCTACCAAATTCATAAATTTTTCGGCAGTCTGCTGGTTTTGGGTTACGATTAAATCGGAATGTCCGGAGCCGTATTTGTTTATGAACGCGGCGGCCTCCTCCACCGAATCGACTATATCAACTGAAATAATCATATCGATATACTCGGTATAGAAGTCGTCGTCAGTGGCGGCCTTGTGGGGGATTCCGGCGTTGTCGAGTATTTTAGCGGCTCTGTCTGAGGCGCGTATCTCCACGCCAAGCTCGCTTAGGCGCCCTGCAACAATCGGCAGCAATTTGTCGGCAACAGCCGAGTGGACAATCAAGTTTTCTGCTGCGTTGCATACGCTCGGGCGCTGGCATTTTGAATCGACTGCAAGAACCCGTGCAAGTTCAGCGTCGGCGTCTTTGTCTATATAGACGGTGCAGACGCCCTTGTAGTGCTTGATTACTGGGATAGTCGAGTTTTGGACGACAAACCTGATAAGCCCCTCGCCGCCTCTTGGGATAATGCAGTTTACGTATTTATCGAGCTTCAAGAGTTCGCCGAAAGCCGCCCTGTCGGTCGTGGGAATAATCTGGACACAATCTGGATTTATGCCCGTATCGGAAAGCGCGCGGGAGATTATCGCCGCCAGCGCCGCGTTCGATTCAAACGCCTCGCTTCCGCCGCGGAGTATTGCCGCGTTTCCGCTTTTGAGGCACAATACCGCGCAATCGACAGTGACATTCGGCCTGCTCTCGTAAATAATTCCGATAACTCCTATTGGCGTTCTTACCTTTTGTATTTCGAGGCCGTTTGGGCGGACGACTGTTTCGATTATTTCGCCGACAGGGTCAGGCAACGCCGCAACTTGCCGCACGCCCTCCGCAATGCCCGCGATTTTTTTCCGGTCGAGCGACAGGCGTTCGAGCATTGGCTTGGAAAGCCCGGCGGCGGCCTTTTCGAGGTCGCGCGAGTTTGCCGCAATAATGTTTTCGGCTTCTTGTTCGAGCAGCTCGGCAATCCGCGCGAGAGCCGCGTTTTTGCGCTCTTCCGAGACTCCCGACAATTCGAGCGCGGCAGCCCGCGCGCGCTTGGCTATTTCGAGAACATTTGCCATAATTTATATCTCCGATATGCGCCTAATAAAATCTTGGCGGCGCTTTATTTCGTCTAATCCGGCTTCCTCCAATTTGTCGGACGAAAATGATTCGACAGTCATTGACGCCGCGGCGGCTCCTGTAAGCATTGCATTTTTAATTGCGGTGAAGTCTGTTTTTCCGCTTCCCGCGAGCACTCCCGCGAGCGCGCCGGCGAACGTGTCGCCCGCGCCAGTCGGGTCGCGCAAGTCCCTTACTGGGTATGCGGGGATTACAAAAAATCCGTCTTTGTGAAATAGCATAGCGCCGTATTCGCCGGTTTTGACGACTGCGGACTTTGCGCCTAACTTCAAGAGGCTTTCGCCCGCAAGTATGATATTGCGCTCGCCGGATATGAGTTTTGCCTCGGAGTCGTTTACGATGAATATGTCGGCCCTTTTGATTAGCTCTTTCAGGGCATGGTTTGCGATGTCAATCCAAAGGTTCATCGTATCGAGAATCACAAACGGCGAAGAAAGCATTGCGTCGAGCGCGCATTTTTGGACGTCCGGTCCGATGTTTCCGAGAAGGACAAAGTCGGCGTTTTTCGCGGCGTCGTTTAGCTTCGGGACGTAGTTTTCATAGACGTTTACACGCGTTTCGAGAGTTTCGCGGCTGTTGAAGTTGTCGAGGTATTCACCGCTCCAAAAGAAAGTTTCGCCGTTTGGGTCGATTTCCACATTTGAAGTGTCGATGCCGCGCCTCGAAAGGCGAGCCAAGTCGGATTTTTTAAAATCCTTTCCGACGATGCCGCAAAGCATTGTCGGCGCAAAGAACGACGCCGCCAGCGCCGCGTACGACGCCGACCCGCCTAGCGCCCATTGGACCGAGTCCAAGGGCGTCTTTATGTTGTCGTAGGCGATGGAGCCCACTACGAGAAGTTTTCCGCCGCTCATAAACTACATATTGGCGATGATTGCCGAGCCGAATTCCGAGCACTTGACTTCTTTCGCGCCTTCTATGAGGCGTGCGAGGTCGTAAGTGACGGTCTTGGCCTTTATCGAATTTTCGAGGCCTGTTATGATGAGGTCAGCGGCTTCGTTCCAGCCGAGGTATCTAAACATCATTTCGCCGGAGAGGATTACGGAGCCCGGGTTTACCTTGTCGAGGTTTGCGTATTTGGGGGCGGTTCCGTGGGTAGCCTCGAAAATTGCGTGGCCGGTAGTGTAGTTTATATTGCCGCCGGGGGCGATGCCGATGCCGCCGACTTGCGCGGCGAGGGCGTCGGAGATGTAGTCGCCGTTGAGGTTTAGCGTGGCAACGATGTCGTACTCCGCGGGGCGGGTGAGGATTTGCTGCAAGAAAGCGTCGGCGATAACGTCTTTAATTATGATTCCGCAGGGAAGCTTGCACCACGGGCCGCCGTCGATTTCTACCGCGCCAAACTGCTCTTTCGCGACCTTGTATCCCCAGTCGCGGAAGGCGCCTTCGGTGAATTTCATTATATTGCCCTTGTGGACGAGTGTGACGCTCTTGCGCCCCTGTGAAATGGCGTATTCGATGGCGGATTTTACGAGCCTCGCCGTTCCTTCCTGAGAGACGGGCTTTATGCCGATTCCGCACGACTGCGGGAAGCGGATTTTAGCGAATTTTTTTGGGAAGCGGTCTTTTAAGAAAGCTTTTAATTCTTCGACTTCCTCCGTGCCGTTTTCAAATTCGATACCCGCATAAATGTCCTCCGTATTTTCGCGGAAGATGACCATATCGACGAGGTCCGGGCGCTTTACGGGGCTATCGACGCCGCTGAAATAGCGGACGGGGCGCTGGCATACATAGAGGTCGAGCTCTTGGCGCAAGGCGACATTCAGCGAGCGTATGCCGCCGCCGATGGGAGTAGTGAGCGGCCCCTTGATTCCTACGAGATATTCTTTGAAGGCGTCGAGCGTTTCCGAAGGCAGCCAGCTGCCCGTTTTATTGAATGCTTTTTCGCCCGCGAGGACTTCCAGCCACTGGATCTTGCGCGAGCCTTTATAAGCCTTCTCGACAGCCGCGTCGAAAACGCGCACGGCGGCTCTCCAAATATCGGGGCCTATGCCGTCGCCTTCGATGAAGGGAATGACAGGGTTTGATGGGACCGCGAGCTTTCCGTCGCGGATTGTTATTTTTTCGCCTGATACGCTCATTATTATAAGTTTGGATTGTGTTAAAATTATGGTTTATCCAATACAATTTGGGGCGGTTGTCAAATAAAACGAAAAATCGGAATTGAACTATGGGGGGGGCGAGAAAAATTTTTCCGCCGCGCGGGAAAAGCAAAATCCTGAAAAAAAATATTGTCGGCCGATATTTTTCTGGAAGATTAGCGGCGGAGCGCGGCAAAAGGGAACAAAGCGAGGGCAAAACGGAAGCGGCGCAAAAAATTGTGGAACGGGATTTTTTGTCTTTTGATTTTCCAGATATTAGAGCTTTTGAGGCATAGTAAAAAATTCGGATAATTTTTGTATTGCATTCGACGCGGCGAAAAATACAGTAAAGCGTTCACCATTTAATAATAAGGAGGCTCTCTTGAGAGAAGATTATCTAAGACAGGCACAAAAGGTTATTCCCGACCCGAACATTCTCATAAACGTCGTCTCCCGCCGCGTGAAGCAACTCAAATACGGCGCGCGCCCGACGGTAGAATCGCTCGAAAAGCTATCGCTTGAAGACATAGCTCTCTTGGAGATAGTCAAGGGGCACATAAAATACGAACTTTACGAGGCGCCGAAAGAAAGCGAAGATTTGTAAAAACGCTTGACGCCTCCTGCCCGCATTGCGCTTTTTTGCGTTGGGAAATATTGCTTTACGAATTTTCCGAATGCGGGCGCGGGGCGCGCATAGATAGTCCGCGCGGCGACAAACCACGCGGTTTTTTATTCCAATGGGCAAAGGCAAAGACAACCGAATAACCGAGATTCGCAACCGCAAGGCGAACCACGAATATTTTGTCGGTGAAACTTTCGAAGCCGGAATAGTGCTCACAGGGACGGAGATAAAGAGTTTGCGCGCCGGAAAGGCGCAGATAAACGACGCTTTCGTAAGGGTTGACAACGGCGAAGCCGTAATGTACCAGTCGCACATATCGGAGTACGATTTTGGGAACATAAACAACCATAATCCTGCTCGTCCGCGAAAACTCCTGCTGCATAAGAAGGAGATACTAAAATTAAAAGCCGCGACAGATTCCGGCGGCACGGCGATAATTCCGCTAAAAATATATTTCAAGAAGGCGCTTGCGAAAGTGTTGATAGCCCTGTGCACGGGCAAAAAGCTTTACGATAAGCGCGAAGATATAAAAAAGCGGGAGGCAATGCGCGAGGCCCGCAGGGCGTTGGACACAAAATTCCGGCGGCAGTATTAAGCGGCGGCGCAAATTTTATATATGCGCGAAAGCGGCCGTGGAGCAGATGCAAAGATGAAATCCCAAACGTTGGCGCCGAAGCGTATGAAGATATAAAGCAGCGTATTGGAATATAAAAAGCTAACGCGCGAGCCGAGCCTAATAGTCGAGCACTCATGCGGCGGCGCTTCGGAAACAAATTTAGCGGCGCGCTGGAAGGCAAAATGAATCCATTTTTAGGCGCGGATTGCGACAGGCGATTTTCAATCTTTTGAAAGCAATGCTTGAATTTTTTTAGTTTACTATGGGCGAACCTGCACTGCATATAATTTTACACAATCCAAAAATTCCGCAAAACACCGGAAATATAGGGAGGATGTGCGCGGTAATCGGGGCGAGGCTGCACTTGATACACCCGATGGGCTTTACAATAACCGACGCGAAGCTCAAAAGGAGCGGAATGGACTACTGGAAGAGCCTCGACGTTGTGCACCACAAGAACTGGGAGGAGTTTAAAAAATCAGAATACGCGCCAAAGTTGGAGCGCATATGGCTTTTTACGACAAAGTCTCGCAAATGTTTTTGGGACGGAAAGTACAGGCGCGGCGACGGCCTTCTATTTGGCGCCGAGGACAGCGGCTGCCCCGAATATGTACACGCCGACATTTTGGAGAAGCGCGTAAAGATACCGCATATGGTGGACACCCTGCGTTCGCTCAACCTGTCAACGTCTGCCGGCATAGCCGCGTACGAAGCGATGCGGCAGATAGTCGAGGCGGAGGGGATTTTGTTGAAATTCGGCGAGAATTTTTTCTGACGCTTGCAGAATTAACTGTTTAAGAATATGAAATTTCGTTTTACTTGACCGCAAGCGTTGCGAGTCTAAATTAAGAAAAAAATTTTTTAAAATGTCTGAATCGAGCATAATAAAAGATTTCAAGAAACTAATCGGGGCCGACAACGTATTGGACTCGGAAGCCGACAGGCTCAGCTACGCCTACGACTCCGCCGTGCTGCCGCAAAGGGAGCCCGCGGCGGTATTGACCCCCGACAAGGCAGAACAGATTGGCCAGATATGCGCCTTCTGCAATAAGAACTCCATACCGATGACAGTGAGGGGCTCCGGCACAAACCTGTCAGGCGGGACGATTCCCGACTCGGAAAAATCGGTTGTGATAGTCACGCAAAAGCTAAACAAAATTCTCGAAATCAATTCGGGAGACCTTTACGCAGTGGTGGAGCCGGGGGTAGTGACTGCAAGATTTGCGGCGGAAGTTGCCTCAAAGGGGCTGTTTTACCCGCCAGACCCGGGGTCGCAGGCAGTGTCCACAATAGGTGGGAACATAGCCGAAAATGCGGGGGGGCTTCGCGGGCTAAAATACGGAGTGACGAAAGACTACGTAATGGGACTTGAATTTTACGACGCGGAAGGCGAACTTGTCAAAACAGGCTCGAGGACGGTCAAATGCGCCACCGGGTTTAATCTTGCGGGATTGATGACAGGTTCTGAGGGAGCGTTCGGGATAATATCAAAAGCCATACTCAAACTCGTTCCTCCGCCGAGGGCGTCGAAGGCGATGACAGCCGCGTTTTCCGACGTAAGGCGCGCCGCCGACACCGTCGCCGAAATAATAGCCTCCCACGTGCTGCCCTGCACGCTTGAATTTATGGACGCGGTGACGATAAATATGGTCGAGGACGACGTAAAGATCGGGCTTCCGCGCGACGCTAAGGCGCTGCTTCTGATAGAAGTTGACGGGCACCCCGCCCAGGTAGCGGACGACGCCGACACAGTTGAGAGAATATTGCGCGAGAACGGAGCTGCAAACATAACCGTAGCGCGCGACGAAATTCAGAAAAACGCAATATGGGAGGCGAGGCGCAAGGCGCTTCCGGCGCTCGCCCGCAGGCGTCCGACAATAGTGCTTGAAGACGCGACAGTCGCGCGCTCAAAGATTCCCGCGATGGTTGACTGCATAGGCGACATCGCAAAGAAATACGGTTTGCTCATAGGAACATTCGGGCATGCAGGCGACGGCAATCTTCACCCTTCGATATTGTGCGACAAGCGCGATCCGCAAGAATTTGCGCGCGTAGAGCAGGCGATAGACGAGCTGTTCAGGAGGACTGTCGAGATGGGCGGCACGCTGTCGGGCGAGCACGGCACGGGGACGGCAAAGTCAAAATGGCTGGAGCTTGAAACGTCGGCGGCAACCCTGAAATTCTGCAGGGCGCTGAGGGCGGCGGTTGACTCAAAAAGGCTGTTAAACCCTACAAAAGTGGTAGCATTTTAATATGACAAATCTCGCAAAACTTGCCGAGGAGACCGCCAAGCTTGACGACAAGCTCTCGGCGTGCATGAAATGCGGGACATGCCAATCGGTATGCCCAATATTTAAAGAAACGCTGATGGAAGCGGACGTAGCGCGCGGCAAACTTTCGCTGCTTTCCGATATAGAAAGCAAAGTGGCAAAAGACGCGGAAGGTGTGCGCGGCAAGCTCGACCGATGCCTCTTGTGCGGCTCGTGCCAAGCGGCGTGCCCGTCAGGAGTGAGCATACTTGATATATTCATCAAAGCGCGCGAAATATCGGCGCAATACATGGGGCTGTCACCGATAAAGAAGATAATATTCCGGGCGATGCTTTGCAATCCGAGGTTTTTTTCCTTCTGCGCGGAAGTGTCGGCGTCGTTCAGGGGACTGTTTATGCGCAGGCAAAACAACGCGCCGCGCACGCTTTCGTCGCCGCTTTTGGCGCCGATAATCGGCGACAGGCGCCTGCCGGAGCTTCCGGAAAAGACAATCCGCCAAAAGTATGGCGACTACGACACTCCCGCGGGCAAGAGCGGTCTAAAAGTGCTGTTTTTCACGGGCTGCATGGGCGACAAAGTCTATCCCAACGTGACCGAGGCTTGCCTAAAAATATTCAAGCATTACGGGATAGGGGTTGCGATGCCGTCCGGGTTGGCATGCTGCGGAATACCCGCCCTCGCCTCCGGCGACGCCGATTCCTTCAAAAAAATGGCGTCGTACAACCTCGATATTTTGGGCAAACTTGAATTTGACTATGTTGTGACTGCTTGCGCGTCGTGCACAGAAACGATAGAGCAGTTTTGGCCGAAGTACGCGGAGGGAAAACAAAAGGCGACGGCGGAAAAGATAGCCGCAAAGACTCTGGACATATCGGCGTTTTTAGTCGATGTCATTGGGTTGGAGAAACCGGCAGCTTCCGCAGGCGGCAAGCGCGAGAAAGTGACATACCACGATTCGTGCCACCTCGCAAAATCGCTGGGAGTGCGCAGACAGCCGAGGGAGCTTGTAAAGGCGAACCCCGAATGCGAGCTTATCGAGATGCGCGAGCCCGACACATGCTGCGGCTGCGGCGGGAGCTTTACCCTGACACATTACGACATTTCAAAGAAAATCGGCGGGCGCAAGCGCGATAATATTGTGGCAAGCGGCGCGGAGACTGTCGCATGCGGGTGCCCTGCGTGCATGATGCAAATATCGAATATGCTCGCGCTAAACGGCGACGAGATAAAAGTAAAGCACGTCGCGGAATTATACGCCGATTCGCTGGATAAATAGGAAGCCCATTTCGGTAAAAACGGGAAAGCGCGCGGAAGTTAATCGAGCCGCCAAACGGGGAATTGCTCAACTTACGCGCGCTTAATTTATTTAACCGCACGCGTGTAAGTATTGCCTGAAAGAAATCTATTGCGCGAAATCTCTTTGGGGCAAATATCCGCGCATCTGTAAACATAAATTCTACGAGGCTTTTGCAGAAGTTTTGCAGGCAAAACATACGCCTTAGCGCGCGGCACGTTAAATTGGCTGTAATATAAATTCTGCCGCGGGCGAAACAGCGCGAAAAATAGAAACTGCTTTCGGAAAAAATTTAACTCTGGGCAAGCGTATTAAAATATCCGACCCAATATAGATTCTAATGGCGGACTGCATTGCCAAGTTTTATATGCAAACCCAGACAATATAAAGAAGAAATGAAGTAATGCGGGGAATAAGAAGTTCACAGCCTAATTTTTTGCGCTATGATAGACATTACTATTTTGAGAGAGCATAAATACCGCTTTTTTGTAAGATGCGACTTTGTTTTATCGTATGCAGTGGGTAAATAAAAAGAGGAGAAATAATTTTCCCTCTTAAAATGAAAAAATGAATAAAGCAGGCTTTTAGCCTGCGAAGCGCGGGGAAATTCAGTTTTCCCCAATTTTGCGCCCCCGATAATAATCTGGGGGGGTGAGGAATAATATTATTTGAGAGCCAAATTGCGCGCGAAGCCCTGCCCTTGGCAAATTCCGGCGCCTTTGCCCATGCCAAGCCCGGCGCCTTTGCCCATGCCAAGCCCGGCACCTTTGCCCATGCCCTTGCCGTATCCTTGTCCGGCAGTCTGGGCGGAGGTCTGCGCTGCGGGGGCTGTGGCTTCGCCCTTTTCGGTCGGCCAAACTGCCAAGAGAATTGCGCCGCCAAAGCCGATTATCACAAATAGAATGTAAACTATGCGCGTTTTTAGGACATTTTTAAAGAAGCGCGAGTTCAGGCAGAAGTGGAGAATGAATGCCAAAATTGCGACAACTCCAACCCAGAAGTGGCCGGTTTCCCACGCCTTTTTGCCCATAGAGAGGACATATTGCGGACCCGCGCCCTTGACGAATGAAAATTCCATCATAAGCCCCGTTCCCGCAAGGAAGCAAAAGCAGAAGTAAATTACAATATCGTTTATAATTCTAATGGTTCTCATAGATAGATGCGGTTTTAATTTTTAACAACGCAAAATATGCGACATTTGTTTCAATTATTACAATCCAAAATCGCAGAGTTTACATAAGCCCCCAAGCTTTAAGGTCGGCTTCAAGTTTTTTAGCATTGAATACCTGTCCCGGCCTCCATTGTCCATTGTACTCCATGGTTGGGACTACCCAATCGTCGCCGCCGTTGACCTCGACAACTTTTTTTACGATTTTCTCGGGTTGTTTTTCAATGTCGAGAGCCTCAAAAGGCACATTGTTTTTTTTGAGAAACTCCATCGCCCGATGGCAATGCGGACAAACGTCCCAATAATAGACTTTTAGCATATTTATACCTTTCTGCGAATCCACTTGCGTTGTAAAATTTATTCCGATATAAAATTTATCGTAATCGAATTTATATTAGTAAGCGTTTGGAAAGCTCTAAACACGAAAATTGTTGACCGCAAATCTCAGCTGTAATATTATTTTTGGAAAAATATAGACGGGGTTTATGCAAAGACGAGAATTTGTCACATCAGTGGGGTTATTAGGAACGGCAATGGCAACCGGAATGGCTCGTCCGGTTGGAGCAAACGAAAAAGTGGGGATTGCCCTCATCGGGGCGCGAAACATGGGTTGGAACGACTTGGCGTCGGCAATGCACACGGGAGGCGCAAGAGTTGTTGCAATAGCCGATGTCGATAAAGAAATACTCGAGAGGCGCGCCGGCGATTGCGAAAAGAAATTTAAAGCCAAACCCGACTTGTACTCCGACTACCGGAAAGTCCTCGAAAGGAAAGACGTTGACGCCGTAATAATCGGCACGCCCGACCATTGGCATTGCTTGCAGGCATGCGACGCATGCTCCGCCGGCAAAGACGTATATTTGGAGAAGCCCATAGCCAACTCAATAGCAGAATGCGACGCTATCGTAAACTATGCTAAGAAATACAAGGCGGTTGTGTCGGTAGGCCAGCAGCTGAACAGCTCCAAAATGTGGAGGCGCGTAATAGAAATAGCAAGAAGCGGCAAGCTCGGCAAAATTGCCAAGGCGGATGTATGGGCAAATTTTAGGTACGGTGCGGGATACGCTGCGAAGGCCGACACTCCGCCGCCGAAGTCGCTCGATTACCAGATGTGGCTTGGGCCTGCGCCGGAAGTTCCGTACAATGCGTCGAAAGTGCACGGATTGTGGAGGCTGTACTGGAATTACGGCGGCGGGCTTATGACCGACTGGGGAGTCCATCTTCTCGATATGGTTTTGCAGGGACTCGGCAAAACGACTACTCCTAAAAAAGTTGGCGGAGTAGGCGGCAAATACGCCCACCCGGAGACGCCTTCCCAAACATTCGACACTTTGAGCGTAGCATTTGACTACGGCGACTGCTGCATAACTTGGGGCAATACGGCAACCCCGATTGGGTATTTTGACATGTCGTACGGAATCGCCTTCAATGGAGAAAACGGGATACTTGCGGCTAACCGCGAAGGCTGGAAATTAATTCCGAATGACAGCATAAAGGGCAATCCCGTAAAGGCGGAATCAGGGAAGCCCGAAAATTCGGAGCATATAGACCACTTGGTAGATTTTCTCGACGCAGTGCGTTCAAGAAGATACAAGACCGCATGCACAATTGAAAACGGTTCCCTTTGCGCCAAGCTTGCGCATCTGGGCAACATAGCGGCGCGTTCCGGCGAGACAATAAAGTATGACGACACTGCCAAAAGTTTCTCAAACTCTGAAATCAACTCCTACTTGAAGCCCAAGTACCGTTCTCCATGGAAATTTCCGATTTTATAAGATGAAAAAAATATCACGAAGAAACGCAATAAAGTTAGCAGCGGCGACAGCCGTTTCGACTGTCGCGGCAAGGAGTGCGGCGGCGAAACCGCCCGCGCAGAAGCGTTATAAGAGCGGGCTACCGTTGCCAATAGGAATGAATTGCGGCACGCTAAACGGATACAATTTAAAGCTTGAAGAGCAGATAAACCTGATATCGAAAGCTGGCTACGACGGCATTGAACCGTGGACGCGCCATATTGAGGATTTCATTTCGCGCGGCAATAAGATAACCGAAGTAAAAAAGCGCCTTGAAGACGCAGACTTAAAACCTGACAATCTGATAGGATTCGCAAAATGCATGCTGGACGACCCCGCCGAGCGCGCAAAAAATATCGAACAAATGAAGCGCGAGATAGGCTGGGCGGCGGAAATCGGGAGCAAGAACATAGCATGCACGATGTACGGCATCGAGAAGCTCGATCCGCTCAAATTCGACGAATACGCCGAAAGGTACGCAAAAGTTATAGAGCTTGCAAGGCCCTATGGAGTAAAGCCGCTCCTCGAACTATGGGGCCACCGCGCCCTGCACAGGCTGGGCGACGCGCTAAAAATTGCGGCTCTCACAAACGACGCTAATGCCGGGCTTCTGCTTGACTTCTACCATTTATATCGCGGGGGCAATTCTTTCGCCTCGCTAAACCTTGTGAACCTCGGCGGGTTGGACGTATTTCATATAAACGACTATCCGTCCTCCCCCGCGCGCGAAAAGCTTGTGGACGCCGACAGAGTGTTTCCGGGCGACGGCATATGCCCGTTTAAAGCCGTATTGCCCAAGATGTACTCGCAAGGTTTTAGAGGGTGCCTGTCTTTGGAGCTGTTTAATAAGAACTACTGGAAGCAGCCCCCGGAAAAGACCCTTGCGGAAGGCTACGCAAAAACAAAAGATACGATTTTATCGGCATTGGTGGAAGTTGCATAGCGTCCGACGCAAAACGCCGTCTTTGGCAACGAGTTTCTAAAAGCCGACAATCTACATAGCGCATAAAAAATACCGCGGTAAAAACGCGGGAATGCGCAATTTTTGGGAGCGTAGGCTAGCCCGAACGCAAACCATAATCGGCGATTAAATCTGGATAGGAACTTGCCTAAGGCGGGAATAAAAAAGCGGATAAAAAATCCGCTTTTTTTCTTTAAAGAAACATTGCCGCAAACGCAATTTATCGGCTTCTGCGAATGCCGCGCCTTTTTAATGCAATAAACGCCAGCGCTAAGCCTCCTAAGAGGGCGGCTGCCGCCTCCGGCTCGGGGACATGGGTTATGACTGTCGATAAGATATTGGAAGTTTCGTCGTAAAAGAAATCGGCTGCGAACTGGGAGTAATCCATTCCCAAAATCTCGAAGTCGTCGTTAAGCGATTCCCCGAAGTTGGAAATTGATTCCGCTGAGAGCAAGTCATATTTTACGGACGAACCGAGCTCGATGGCATCATAATCTGCGGAAGTCAGGTTCAAGTCAAATACGAGTTTCCCGTCGCCGACTTTTTCGAGGATTCCGCCGATTTGCAAGTTGTCGCGCGAAGCACTCTTTACGTCGAGCTCGAGAACGCCGCCGGACCAGTGGAAACCCGTTGTTAAAAAGCCATGCCCGGTATTAAGAATGCCTAGCCTGCCGCCCTCCAAATAAGTATCCCCCGCACTTTTTTGGTTGAAGAGGTACAATGTCCCATTCTTTACCGTCACCGTGCCGGTGTAGAAACAATTATTTGGATCTTGCGGCGAGAGGCGCTGTATGCCTTCTCCATCCATTACAATATTCATCTTGGAGAGGTGGACACCATTTCCATCGCCATATCCGCCGTCCATTAATTTACCGTTGTAAGTATAATCGGTACCGGCGGCATTTTTAAATATAAGTGTGGTAGAAGTTCCCGCGGCATCGATTGCATTTGAGACTTCGGCGCAGTGTTTTGCCGCCACGAGCCCGCCAAGTTCCACAGTTACAACGGATCCTGAGGTGGCGTTAAATTTTAAATTTGCAGAATTAGTCCAAGCTTCGGCGTAAAGACCCACGATTCCATTTATCTTTATATTGGTAGCATTCATTACGAGAGCCGTTCGGGAGTATAGCTTAACATCGTTCTGAACGGTTATCGAGCTTAGAGCCTTTGAGGTGCGCCCAAGATTGAGCTTTGCCTTATGCGTCATAATGTTAGTCGCCGTCGTTCCGTCGGCCATCATTTCTATTGAATCTACTGAAAGATGTATTCTGGGGCCTCCGAGCGTTTCGTCGATTGAATCGTCCGTATAAGTAAAACTTAAAACTTTTGAATTGTCTGTAAAAGAGTTTTTAGAGGCGTCCCAAACGCCCTCAACCCCTGTCACGGATATTTTTCCGGAAAGATCCCAGTACACGTCCTGGGCCATTACCTCTTTTCCGGCCGATAGTTCAAAGTCGTTTTTAAGATTTGAAATAATCAAATCCTTGCCGTAATTATTTGTTGTAGTGACATATAAAATATTTGATTTAATATAGTCGCTGTTAAACACGAGGTTGTCTTCCCCCTGCAGGGGCTGAGCATTCACGGGAACGAGAGTTCCGTCAACGAAGTGCGACCAAGCTCCTGATGGGTGTCCGGTAGTTGGAGTGCCACCGCCTACAAAATCGCTCTACGTCAAAGATTGTGGAATGGGAGAAAAAAAAGAGGGCAAAGAGAACGAAAAATGTTCTACAATGCCCGATGTGTTAA
>URAJ01000037.1 GCA_900545715.1 uncultured Opitutales bacterium | reverse complement strand
AAAGACCCCCATAATTTTTATGACGGACGACCACGAGACGCTCGAATACGCACTCGGAGACGGCGAGAAGCCGCGAGTTGGCATGCGGCGCGACGGTGTCGGCTCTCCGGGCCATTTTAAGCGTTGGATTGGAACTTTCCCGTACGAAAAAATAACGCGCATGGGCGACGTATGGAAAGACATGCCGATGTTTTTCGAGTTCTTTGCAAGCGTCAAGATGATGCGCGGCTGGGGCTGGGATATTCCGTATTCGCTGAAATGGGTGCTGAAAAACCATGCGAGCCTCGTAAACGAGGGACCGCTTGGGCCGGACCAGATAGCCGAGGGTTCCTCGGAAGAGAAGCTTCTCAGGGATATAGACCTTTACGCGGGTGCTAGGCTCGTGCCCGAGAAAGCGCGCGTAGAGTGCGGAGATGGGGTGATTAAAGTCCGCGTGGAAGGAACTAATAAGGGGGTTTCTAAAATATATTTGCCGTACGAGTTCGTGTACGAATTAAGAGACCGCGCGGGAAATGTTGTCGCCGAAAAAATTTCCGCGAAGAATCCGGGGTCGATACTGCCCGGCAAGTTTGTTTTGTCGGACGAGTTCAAGGCGGATTTAAAGGATGGAGAAACGTATTTTCTTTCGCTTAGGGTGCGCCACATTCAAAAAGTTTTTAAAGATTTTCGGTTTGCGTCCAAAAATCTTACAAAGGACGGCTCGCTCGACCTGGGCAATGTAAAAATAAAATAAATCCATAAAATGATAAAAAAGCTGACAATTATAGCCGCTGCGGCATGCGCAATGTGCGCGGCGCACTCGGCAGAAATAAAGTTCGATGAAAATAGCGAAATATTTGAAAATCCCGGACAGGGGTTTTCAAGCTATTCGCTCGGTTTTAGAACGGATACGAAGGTAAATTACGGCGCAGGATATTTTAGATTCGAGTGGTCCAAATTGCAGCCCGTGGAGGGTTCGTACAACTGGGAACCGATAGACAAGGCTCTCGAATTTTTCTCGAAAAACGGGCTGCCGTTCTATTTTAGAATAATGTGCACAAACTACCACGGGGGCGGAAAATACTCGACGCCGCAGTGGGTGTTTTTAAAAGGGGCAAAGTCTCACGAGTTTAAGGGAGTGAAATATAAGACTCCCGACGGGGGAACGTCTGACGTGCACATATCGGCGTATTTTGACGACCCCATATTTATGGAGGAACACGAAAAATTCATAAAGGCTCTCGCCGCCCGCTACGACGGCGATCCGCGACTCGGCGGGCTCGACCTCGGCAGCTTCGGGAATTGGGGCGAGTGGCACTGTACTTCGATAGGTTTGGAAAATCCGAATATGTACGGCTTTGAGACCCGAAAGAAGTATGCCGACATGTACCTAAAAAATTTTAAAAAGTCCGACATATTCTTTATGACCGATGACCACGAAGTTCTCAAGTACGCCCTCGGAAACAAGAAAAAGGCGAGGGTCGGTTTGAGGCGTGACGGGATTGGCTCCCCATGGCATTTCGGAAGATGGATAGGCAAGCCGCCATACGATAAAATCGAAAGAATGGCGGATGTCTGGAAGGACAAGCCCATATTTTTCGAGTTTTACGGTGACGTTAATATGTTGCACAAAAATAAATGGGATATCGTTTTTTCGTGCGACTGGATATTGAAAAACCACGTATCGCTTGTGAATGAAATTCCGCTCCACCCACAGTTGATAAGCGACGATAAGGAGCGCGCCGCGCTAGACGATGTCTGCCGGTATGCAGGGGCCCGGCTTGTCCCTGAAAAGGCGGAAGTTTCGTATGCCGACGGGAAATTGGAAGTCTCGATAGAAGGGGAAAACAAAGGGGTTGCGCGCATACATTTGCCGTATAGAATGAAATACGAGTTGCGCGACTCTTCCGGGAAAGTTGTCTTTGACATGCTGTCGTCACAGGATCCGCGCAAATTGCTTCCCGGAAAATTCAAATTTTCCGATGCGATGCGCGTGTCGTTAAAGCCAAATGAGACATATTCCCTGTCTCTTAGGATATTCCACACAAAGAAAATTTTTAGGGATTTTAAGTTTGCGGTGAAGAACCTTAACGAAGACGGATCTTTGGATCTCGGGAAAATATCTGGCAATTAATGTGCGCAACCCCGAGTTTTAGGGCTCGGGGGTGCTTGATTATTTCTTCTGCGCGGAGGGCGCAAAAATTTCTTTTGTGCGGGGTTGCCCAATTATCTCTTTAAGTTGGCTGCGCGCGGGATTTTTTTATCCGGTTGAGCGGTGGAGGAAGCCCCCGCCCGGTTGCACTGTGAGGAGCCCCCGCCCAGTTGCGCGCAAAAGGTCCATTATTTTTGTTTTGCAGCATACTGAGACTAATTTTTTTGCGGAGCTCGTGCGGCGGCGATATGAAAGGCGGCGATAGAAAATTCTGCAGCTTTCTTGCGCCTGTGCTGGGCTATTTGAAATGCTGGCGCATAAAAAATAAGATTTCCCGGATTATTTTGCTTTCGAGCTTTATCCCCGGCTTATAGCGGGTATTCGGAAAAAAATTTTTTATGCGAATTTGTGTAGGTAGCATTGCATGCTCTCCGATTCTATGCGCGGGGATTTTTAGGGTAGGATTTTTTTTATAAAAATTCTTGCATAGGGCGGGTTTCGGTGAGATTGTCAAAATAGTTTTTCATTATATAAACAACAAATAGAATACTGCGATATGAGTTGTCCAAATCACAATTGCTCGCACGAAGTGCAACAGATGTGCTGCGTAGCGAAGGGCGCTAAACACGGTCCCGCACCCATTCCCGAGGAGGGAAAATGGGTAAAGGCCACTCAAATAAGCGATATAAGCGGTCTAACTCACGGTGTGGGTTGGTGCGCACCGCAACAGGGTGCCTGCAAGCTTACCCTCAATGTCAAGGACGGCGTTATAGAAGAAGCCCTCGTTGAAACAATCGGGTGCTCCGGAATGACGCATTCCGCCGCTATGGCCTCCGAAATCCTTCCCGGAAAGACCATACTCGAAGCGGTAAATTCCGACCTCGTCTGCGACGCCATAAACGTTGCAATGCGCGAGCTGTTCCTCCAAATCATTTACGGCCGCACGCAAACAGCGTTCTCCGAAAACGGCCTGCCGATAGGCGCAGGTCTTGAAGACCTCGGCAAGGGGCTCCGCTCGCAAGTGGGCACCATGTACTCCACTAAAGCCAAAGGCCCGAGATACCTCGAAATGGCCGAGGGATACGTTCTCGAAGAAGGCCTCGACGAAAACGGCGAAGTTATCGGCTATAAGACCGTTCATCTCGGCAAAATGCTCGAACAAATCCGCAAGGGCGCAGACCCCAAAGAAGCGTTCGAAAAGAACGTGTCTGTCAAGGGACGCTTTGAAGACGCCGTTAAAGTCATAGACCCGCGCAAAGAATAGGAGGAACTTATTATGGCTATAACATTTGAAGGTTACGAAAGACGCATCGACAAAATCAACAAGGTTCTCGCGGAATACGGTATAAACGGGCTCGAGGACGCCCAAAAGATCTGCAAGGACAAGGGTATAAACGTCGAGGAAATCGTAAAGGGCATTCAGCCCATCGCCTTTGACAACGCCGTTTGGGCATACACTGCCGGCGCTGCAATCGCGATAAAGAAAGGCTCTAAGAATGCCGCTGAAGCCGCCGAAAATATCGGGATTGGCTTGCAGTCGTTCTGCATACCCGGTTCTGTCGCAGACTCCCGCGATGTTGGGCTCGGGCACGGCAATCTTGGCGCGATGCTTTTGAGGGAAGAAACAAAGTGCTTCTGCTTCCTCGCAGGCCACGAATCCTTTGCGGCTGCCGAGGGCGCGATAGGCATTGCCAAAACCGCCAATAAGGTTCGCAAAGAACCCTTGCGCGTAATCCTCAACGGCCTCGGAAAAGACGCTGCGTACATCATTTCTCGTATAAACGGATTTACCTCTGTCGAAACTGAGTACGACTATTATACTGGAGAGCTCAAAATCGTAAAGGAAACTCCATTCTCGAAGGGCGAAAAGGCGAAGGTTAGAGTGTACGGAGCCGACGATGTGAGCGAAGGCGTTGCAATTATGCGCCATGAGGGCGTTGACGTTTCAATAACCGGAAATTCAACCAACCCCACGCGCTTCCAGCACCCGGTTGCCGGCACCTATAAGAAGTGGGCAACGGAGCACGGAAAGAAGTATTTTTCGGTCGCTTCGGGCGGTGGCACTGGCAGAACTCTGCACCCCGACAATATGGCGGCGGGTCCCGCATCGTACGGCATGACCGACACTATGGGAAGAATGCACGGCGACGCGCAGTTTGCTGGTTCTTCTTCCGTTCCGGCGCACGTCGAAATGATGGGGCTAATCGGAATGGGCAACAACCCGATGGTTGGCGCTACTGTCGCTGTTGCGGTTGCCGTTGAAGAAGCCACAAAGTAATTAAGGTTTAGATTCTAAAGGGCGGTTTTTTTTAACCGCCCTTTTTTTTGTCTCTTATAATAATAAATTGTATTTGTTGATTAGCTGGCGCAAAACAAGTGCTGTGGAGTCTGGGCGGGGAGGACTTTACAGTTAGCTCGCGTGGGTATTTTTTGTTTTAGATAAAAGTTCCTAGGAGGGTGGGGATTTGAACAGTATAATGTGCCTATATTAAGTTTTTTTTGGGAAAAATAATGGTATTGCCATATAGAATTTTTTGCTTAAGACGCAAATTTGCCGTAAATACTGTGTAAAATATGTTATTTGAGCGCATATACAAATGTAGTTCTTTGTGTGGGAAAGCAAAAAGACGCTGGATATTTTTTTGCGTGTTTTAATTTATATAGGGTATTCGTCGCACGGGTTTGCAGCGGAAGTGCGTATCGTAAAATAGGCAGGGCAGTAAGTAAAATTTTCCCGAGGTTTTGTCTCACGGGCGCTATTCTATGTTTTTTAGTGCTTAATGGAGTTTGGTGCGGATAGGTATAAATTTACCATAGTAAATATATTTAATTAGTAATATCTAACGGGATTGTTATCGCCTTTATTAGAAAGCAAGCGGAGGTTTTTTAACTGTCAAATGGAAATATAAAAATATTTGTTGAAAAGAGCAAGATATGTAGTAGTACGTTAAGAAATAAAAGATGCTCAACAATTTAACCGCAAAGTTCTATGAAAACGCCTCTAATATTATCAATTAGCTTTCTTGCTGCTACTTTGATGGCTCAGGAAGTATCTACTGTAAATTATTATTTTCGCGGAAATAGTGGCTACTGCCCTGTGACAGGTCAAGAGTCATTAAAATATTGGAGCCTCACTAAAGATACATACACAGCTCCCACTAAATTGCCGGGTAGCGATGCTGTGGTCATATTGGATACTATAAATACTGGTGTGCATTATGCCCGTTTGGACTATTTAAATACAGCAACTTACTATGCGGTAGATTCTACGGTAAATACTGAGATGAATCTTGTGACTCCGTTGTCGACTGTCTCCGATTTCACGGTAACTGCTAAGTCTGATAATGCGTATAGCACAGACCCTAACCTAAAACAGCTGAGGTTTGCCATTCAAACCTCGGATTTTCTGACAGTGGGCGGCGATATGATATTGAATACAACAAAATATTTTACGACGCGCATGTCGCTCTTGAAAGCCGGCACGCTCAGGGTCAATGGCGCATTGCAATTCAACTATTTAGGCGGAGCCGACGATGTCGGGTTCCACGCTTTTGACATGAGCGACACAGTTAATACTTCAACCGGCGGAAGCTTCACTCTTGAAACGGGCGGATTGTCGAATACCGGCAGGACTGTATATGTAACTTCCGCGCACGGTATAAGTGCGAATTTCCTATTTTTAAACGATGAAAAGACCGGAACCTTTAAAGGCGGAGATTTTAAAGGTGTCTTTGCTACGAATAATAACGTCTCTACGACAATTAACTTTAGTATGAGTGCCGACGGGCATCAGTCGCTTACATTATATAAGGCATCAAACACTTCCGATTACGATATTCCTGGATTTGGCGGCAAGAAGGACATGGCTATCGGAAATGTAAAAGTCTATAAAGGCAGTTTGGACTTTAATAGCCAGCTTGCCATAAACTCGGTTTTGCTCGACGGTGGCTCTTTGAAATTGTCGACATTTGAGAATGTTGGGTCGCTTACGATTAACGGTGGAGAGCTAATATATGGCGGCATAATAAACGCTGATTCGTTTGAAGTGAACGCCGTTGGGGAAATAAAGGTGGTGTTCTCGGACGAAGACTTGGCGTCTTACGAGTTGCTAATAGTTAACTTTGATAATTTGATCGGAGATTTTGACGAGAGTCTTTTTGTCGCGTACGACGAAGAAGGCAACAAGATTGGCGGCGAATTTACTAAAACCGTATATTCCGGATCTTCCGGGTCTCTCATTTACACGGTGCCCGAGCCCGCAACTTTTGCTGCTCTATTGGGTATGGCAGCTCTGTTCTTTGCTGCAAGGCGCAAATCCAAGTAGGCTTAGCTTATAGTGAAGAAAAAAGGTGTCCGCAATGCAGGGCGCCTTTTTTTTGTTTATGTGCAAGGCGAGTATTTGATATTTTTACATTGAAAAAGCGCGGGATAATTTTACTTTTATTGTAATGAGAAAGTTAATTATGCCCTTATTGTTTGCGGTTGCTTTAGTAGTGGAAAGCGCCGCGCAAGATATCTCAAAAATAGATAAAAATTTTGAGCCACAAAAAATAGGAAACATAGAGTTCTGTTTCTATAACGCAAAAAATGCGCCCTTCAAAGTGGAAGGTTTGCCTTGGCGCAAAGAAGGTGGAGAATTTTCGAGGCTCCCGAAAGGTATTACGAAGGAGAATGCGAGTGCCGGCGTGATAGGGCTATGCTCCCACACTTCGGGAGTAGCTGTCAGGTTTTCTACCGACTCTAAAATGGTTGCGGTAAAATACACGACGAGGGGTTCGGGTGACATGGGTCATATGCCGCGCTCAGGTTCAAGCGGATTCGACTTGTATGTGAAGGGGACAGATGGAAAATACTCCTTCCTAAAAAATTTCCACCAGCGCAACCTTGCTGAGATGGGGAAAGTTCCCTACTCAGAAATCGGCGCGAAGTTTGGAGACTCTAAAATGAGGGAATATGCTCTATATTTCCCGCGCTATTGCGGTGTAAAAGACGTCGAAATAGGGGTGCTTCCCGGAGCGAAAATAGAACCGCCCAAGCCGCATAAAGTGGGCAAGCCGATAGTATTTTACGGTTCTTCAATAACACAGGGCGGCTGCGCGTCAAGGCCGGCTACAGTCTATACGGGAAAGCTTTGCAGGGAAGTCGGTGCGGAGGAGGTTAATCTTGGGTTCTCCGGCAATGCTAAGGGCGAAGACGCGCTTGCGGAAAGAATAGGCGATATTGATATGTCTGTATTTGTCTATGACTACGACTACAACGCCCCAACAACGGAGCATCTTGCAAAGACCCACGAGAGATTCTTTAAAATTTTTAGGAAGAAACAGCCGAATACTCCCGTTATTATGATGACCCGTTGCTCATGGCCGTCGCGCGACAGGGTTGAGGTGATTCGCAAGACTTACGAAAACGCCGTAAAAGCAGGGGATAAAAATGTATATTTTATAGACTGCACTAAGATATTTGAGCCATACGGCGGAATAGCCGAGTGTACGGTGGACTTTTGCCACCCCGACTGACTTGGGATTCCATGCGATGTACAAGGCGGTTCTGCCGGTGCTTAAAAAGATACTCGGAGACAAATAATATTATGAAAATAAAAAAACTATTCTTTGCGGCGTTTGCGTCGGTATTTGCCGGATTTTGCGGGGCGTCGGAATACGATCTCGCTGCTTATGTGTGGCCCGCATATCAGCCTGAACCGCGTTGGAAGGAGCTTGGAATATTTGAGCACGGCTGTGGGGAATGGCAAAACGTTTACGAAGCGACTCCCAAAAAACCGGGGCACAGGCAGCCGAAAGTACCTCTCTGGGGATACGAAAACGAGGCTGACCCAATAGTCGTCGCCAGAAAAATAGACGCGGCGCTCGCGGCCGGTGTAAACGTATTTATATACGATTGGTATTGGTACCGCAATCGTCCGTTCCTTGAAAACGCGCTAAATGAAGGCTTCTTGAAAGCCCCAAATTCGCAGCGAATGAAATTTTTTATAATGTGGGCAAACCACGATGTTAATTATTTGTGGGACAATAAAAAGGCGGATAAGACCGCAAATCCTCCGCTTTTTGACGCAAAAATATCTTTTGACGAATTTAAAAAGATTGCGGACAGATGGATATCGAAATATTTCTCCAAGCCGAATTATTATAAGATAGGCGGGAAGCCCGTAGTTTCTATATATCGTATAAAAAACTTTGTTGACGGAGTAGGCGGCGAGGATAAGGCAAAAGAAGCACTCGATTACCTAAAAAAGCGCGCTTCGGAAGCCGGCCTTGGAGGCGCGCATATCATGACGACAAGCGAAATATCAAAAGAACTTGCGGACAAAATAGGAATAGATTCGACAACAGTGTACAGCTGGAACGACGGCACGTACGATAAAATACAAAAGGCGGAGCCAAACCTCACATATCGCGAATGGATGGGAATGGCAACCGCCCTATGGGACAAAAAGAAGTCGCTTGGCATACCATATTTCCCGAACGTCACTGTCGGTTGGGACACGAATCCCAGATTCCCGAAAGAAAAATTTGCCCCGATGGTCACCGGCGCCAATCCGACGGATTTTGAGCGCGCCCTCAGACAGGTTAAAGACTGGCTCGATAAAAATACGCCTCAGGGAATGCCGAAGCTTGTCACAATCAACTCATGGAATGAATGGACAGAAGGCACGTATCTTGAACCCGATACTGAAAACGGCTATGCCTATCTAAATGCGATAGCAAAAGTGTTTATGGGGCAATAATGCGGCAGACCTTTCTTGCAAGGCGCGCGGATAGTTTCGCGCGCTTTTTTTATCGAAAACTTTAATGAAAAATGGACATTTTAAAAAGTTTTCTGATTTATAGGCGAAGATTTTTTTTTGAGATTTTTATTGCGTATAGAGCTTATTGGTTTTGCGAACTTTTATTTGTGCAAAAAATGGGATTTGAAGGGCGGGGAACTTTCCAAATTTTGGGCAATTTGAGCCTAAGCAGGCTGCTCGCACTTGGATAGGAGATTTACTATTTGAAAATTCTAAAAGTTTTTTTATGGAAAAAGTATTAAAACAGTTTTGGCGGCTCGGATTGCGACTTTCAGGAATACGAGAATATAAAATTATCCGCTTGTAGCGGCTGGGAGCGAATGTAAAAAATAAAAAAGCCTTGCGCCTTAACATTTCGCAAAAGGAGGTTTAATTGTATAGAGTTTTAAATGTCTAAAATCTGCCAAACCTTTTAGCTGTTTTAAAGCATACCGTTGTGCTCTAATTAGGCGTGCGATTGGCTACAAAGGTATTTTTATTTCTGCAGTCCTCATTTGCGTAATCGGCGCTCGGCGCTTTAAAGTAATTATCCCATTTAAATCGACAGAAATTTTTAGATATTGCAAAATATACGGCGGCCGTGGGCATAAAAAAAACCGCCCCAAAGGGCGGTTTTTGTAAAAAACGTCTGTTATTCGGCCTCCGAGAATGAGACTTGTTTTATACCCGCCTTTGCGCATGCGTCCAAGACGGATATCGAGGCTTGGTGCGGAGAATCGGCGTCCGGATATATCGTGACAATTGTGGATATGCCGCTTCTGTCCGCGCTAAGTTTTAGTCTGCGCAATGTGGAGGCAAGCTCGTTAAATTCGATTTCTCCCGGTTGGTCCATCGGGGTGCCATTTAAGAAAATGCTTCCGTCGGGCGCAATTTCAACCATTTGCTCGCTTGGCAGCGCCACATTTTCTTGCGGCTCCGCAAATGTAGGCAGAGAGAACATCAAATCGGCTTCCTGCTGAATCGGCAGGTACATAAAATAAATCAGAAGCAGAAAAACGACGTCAATCATGGAGGTAAGGTCAAACTTATCTTCCGATTCAAGAACTGAATTGTCTTTTGCCATATTAGTCGTCGTTTAGTGTTCCGAAAAGTATATTATACACTCCCGCGTCGGCGCATGTCTTCATCAGTTCGCTTACATGCTTGTGCGGAGTTCTGGCGTCGGCGCGAATGTATGCGCCCTTGAAGCCCTCTTTGGCATTTCTTGCTATGAGTGCCTCTTTTATATGCTCCAGATCCGACTTGAATGCCCCGAGAAAATATGTGCCGTTTTCGGAGACAGATATAAACTGCCTGTCTCCGACTTCTTCCGGCACCTTCGCTTCTGGGGCAATCGGCATTGCGACCTGAATCAGCTCAGCGGAAGCAAAACTGGTCACCGTCATAAAGAAGGTAATCAGAAGAAATACGACGTCGATCATCGGCGTTAGCTCGAACGCGCCGTCGTTTTCCGCAGGTTTCCAGGTTTTCATTTATTAAAACTTCTCTTGGTATTCAGATTTATTTTTGGTCTTCTGCCGCTTGTTCGACAACTTCTTCGGGAGTGCCGTCTACATCGGCTTCTATCTCGGAGATGTCTTGCGGACCGTATTTTGCGGACATTTTCATCGTGAACACGAGGTCGCCGATGATTCGGCTGGTCGACGAAATAATCGCGCCGTATCTGTTTTTAAAGAAGAAGAAGAAGAACATGGCCGGAATACCGACGATCATTCCCGCAGCTGTTGTGATTAGAGCTTCGGAGATGTTGTCGGCGAGCTTAGAGGCGCTGCCTGCACCTTCAGCCGCAATAGTGTTAAACGCCTTAACCATGCCGCTAACCGTTCCGTACAGACCCAACATAGGCGAAAGGGACGCTGAGACCGAAAGGTAGTTTATCAAAACGTACGGATTTGCGAATTCTTCAACCGAAGCTTCCTCCATGGCGGCTGCAACAGCGTCGGTATCTATGCCGCGCTCGTCGGCTCTTGCGAGACCGCAACCGATTATGTTGGTTATCGGCGAGGGATTCTTTTCGCAGAATTCGATGGCTTCCTTTATTTGAAGCTGGTTTACCATCGCTTCAACTTTTTTTACTCCGTCGGGATTTAAGAACTTCTTTCTGCGGATTGCTATGAAGTTGTATATTACAAGGGTTGTAGTGAGTATAGCGAAGAATCCGAGCGGATACATCGTTATGCCGCCGGCGCGCCACATATCGGCGATTGATTTTTCGGCTACTTTGGGGGCATCGGGCTTCGCGGGAGCATCGGCTGCGGGAGCGTCGGCTGCGGGCGCGGCGTTCTGCGCTAAGGATACGCCGGCGCTTGCAAATGTCAGCGCGGCTATTGACAGGACGGAGAGTACTTTTCTTTTCATCTATTTATTCTTTGTTGTTTATTATAAAGTAAAATAGGGTATTTGGCGCAAAAGTAATATCGCGCCTTTGTAGGACATATTGCCCCAACTTTATTGATTGTTCAAGCATTTATTGCGCTTTTTTTTAAGGATTCGGCAATTTTTATTCGATGTGCGATTTCGCAAATTCGGCAATCTTCGCGCAAAGCTGCCCCAGGCCATTGCGGCGGTTGGGCGAAAGCTGGGTGCCGATTTTCAATTCGTCGAATATTGCAGGGTCCAATTCAAGGACTTCTTTTGGGGATAACCCGCTGTAAAGTTCGCATACGAGAGACGCTATGCCCCTCGTTATTATGGAGTCGGCGTCGCTCTTAAAATTGCATACGCCCGTTGCTGCATCGTAAGCGGGCACGAGCCATAGGCTCGATACGCACCCCTTGACGAGATATTCCTCTTTCTTCAAGTCGCCGGGGAGGTGCGGCTTATCTTTTGTCTTGGCTATAATGTATTCAAACGTGTCGCGCGGGTCCTCGAAAAATCCAAACTCATCGCGCAAGGCCGCCTTCTTTTGTTCAACTTTTTCGCTCATATACCCAAAATCTTTATGCCGTTTGAATCGGCTATTTTTTTCACATTTTCGGAATTTAGTATTATAACGTTTCCGGCCTCCACAACCGCGTTCTTTATTCCGGCCTCCGCAAGCTTGCGGACTGTGCGCTCCCCGATTACGGGCACATCGAAGCGGTAGTCTTGGTTAGGCTTTACGGTTTTTGCAAAAAGCGCGTCTTTTGCCTCAAACTGGGCAACGCGCTCCAACATCTTGTCGGTTCCGTCGAACGACTCCACAGCAAGCACGGTTCCGCGCGCCGTCACGCACGACTGCCCTATGTCGAGGCGCGCGCATTCCCTGGCTATGTGGATTGCATGCTCCACGTAGTCTTGCGGAAGGGTCCACTTCCCGCCGCAAAACAGGCCGTGAGGGGCCGTGTCTGAATCGAGAAAGCTTCTCGCGTCGAGCATTTCGACGCCTATGCCGGCGAGCGCGTCCGCAACTGCCCCGAATATTGTTTCGGCGTTCTTGCGCTTTAGTTTTGCGAGGGTTAGTATCGCTTTCAGATCGGGCTTCATGCCCTTAAAGAGTTTTTTGGGCGTTATTTGCCCAGCCATTATCGCGTATTTTGCCCCGCCCAATTTTAAACTTTTTAAGAGCTTACCAAGCTGACCTACATTCATAATGTACCGCTTGGAGGCATCAAAGTCATTCCAGAGTTCCGGGGAAGTTTCGTCCTCAAATGCCATTAGAATATGCTCTATTCCCGCGGATTTTAGCCGCCTGTGCAAAATTTCCGGATATTGCCCTTTGCCTGCCAATATCGCAAGCTTCGCGCTTTCGTCGAAATCCCCGGGGAGAAACTTTGATAATTTGTGCATTTTATCAGTGTTTTATAGGCATTGCAAAAAAAGCTTTCGGCAAAATCAGCTCTGCGGCGAATCCGCCGTTTGGGGAATATTTGAAAATGACTGACCGCCTCAGCTGCTCGGCCGTTTTTATAAAATTCCCAAAGCGTTCGCGCTCTCTTGAATAGACGTGCTTAAATATAATTTTCTTATCGGATTTTTTTGCCGGGACAACTGCGGAAACGCCGTCTTTTACAATTTCCCATATCGAGTTTTGCGGCTTTATACGCGCAAATCCGTCGAACGGGATAAGGCGCGAACCGTTTTTGCCAGTTTCGGCAATAGCAATTCCCGACTGTATCTCAGACTCGGCATTCGGAAACTTTACAGTGAATTTGCTGCTCCCGAGGCGCTGCGCAAGCGAAAACAAAAACCTGCCGTTTTTTAGTGAAAGCGAGATATTTGACGGCGCGGATTCCCTATCTATATTATCGGCGGTTCCATTCTCTGCGGAATCTTGAACAAAAGCCTCTATTTTGAATTCGGCGGGGCCGATTGCAAGCATGGATGTTTTATTAGAGAAGGCGATTGAAAGCATTTCGCCGTCTGGGACAGACACGCAAAGCCCGTTTGCGGGGAGGACGGAGGCGCGCTTAACATTTACCTGCGCACCTGCGCGGGTGATTTGCATAGACTCGCGCACTGTCTTAAAAAAGGCGGCTCCGTCTATTTTCTCTGCAAACGAGTTTGCGGCGGCAAACAGGGATAAAAATATCGCTAATGCTGCGCGCTTCATTTTGCAACTATGTTTACGATTTTCCCGGGAACGTAAATTTCTTTTACGATCGTCTTTCCAGATAGGAAGTTAGCCACGTTGTCGAGAGACTTCGCCATGGAAAGAATTTCGTCTTTCCCGAGGTTTTTGCCCGCGACAATCTCACCGCGGAGTTTCCCGTTTACTTGTACCGCCATTTTAAAAGTGTCGGATTGGAGGTTTTTTTCGTCGGCGACCGGCCACGGGGCTTTCGCAACAGAACCCTTTCCGCCGAGCCTTTCCCAGAGCTCCTCGCCGATATGCGGCGCAAACGGCGCGAGCAATTGTACGAACTTGCGGGCGCTTTCGAGCGAAACTTTTTCTTTTTTCTGGAAAACCGACATGAAAATCATCATTTGCGAAATTGCCGTATTAAAGCGCAGCGTTTCTATCGATTCTCCGACTTTTTTAATTGTCTCGTTTAGAGATTTCAGGAGTTCGGCGTCGTCCTTATAGTTTTCGGAGATTTTTTCCGAAGCTCCGCCGTCCTTGCCGATGAATTCGCGCCATACTTTGCGCAAGAATCTGACGACGCCCTCAATGCCGTTTGTGTTCCAGGGCTTTTGGTCTTCGAGCGGCCCGAGGAACATTTCATAGAGGCGAAGGGCGTCGGCGCCATACTGCCTTATTATGTCGTCCGGGTTTACAACGTTTCCGCGGCTCTTGCTCATTTTGTACGAGCGCGCGTCGACAGATATCGACTTGTCCGCTTTTAAGACGAATCCGTTGCCGCATTTTTCCACGTCGGACTCCGCGACTTTTACCGGGATGTCGCCTTCCTTTGCCTTGTCGGCGCTCACCCATTTGCCGTCGGGCGACTTGTATGCGGTGTATTCAAGCTGGCCGAGGATTATTCCCTGGTGGAAGAGTTTTTTAAAGGGCTCCGGATTTTTAACTATGCCGCAGTCGTAAAGCACCTTGTGCCAGAAGCGCGCATATAGCAGGTGCAAAACGGCGTGCTCGGCGCCCCCGATGTAGAAGTCGGGGTATCCCCAGTATTGTTCCGCTTCGGGGCCTATGGGGGCGGAGTCGTTGTGGGGATCGCAGTAGCGCAGGTAATACCAGCATGAGCCTGCCCATTGCGGCATGGTGTTTGTCTCGCGCCTACCTGCAAACCAGTCGGGGCCAGAAGCGCGCCCGTCCGAAGCGGGGAGAACTTCTCCCGTGCGGGCGTTGACTTTTACATTCAGCCAATCCTCCGCATGCGCAAGCGGGCTTTCGCCCGTGCCGGAAGGCTTGTAGTTTTCCACTTTCGGAAGCTCGAGTGGCAAATCGGAGTCGGGCAGGGGAAGGGCGTAGAGCGTCTTGCCTTCGCTGTCTGTATATCTTACGGGAGATTCGGGCATATTCGCGCTCCATACAGCCGATTTAGCGGCGGCTTCGTACGCCTCTTTCTCTACCCATATAATCGGGAACGGTTCGCCCCAGTATCTCTGCCTCGAGAAAAGCCAGTCGCGCAGCTTGTAGTTTACGGATTTTTTGCCGGTGCCGGACTTTTCGAGCATTTGCGTTATTTTTATTTTTGCTTCGTCCGACGGAGTCGAGTCCCACTCTCCGGAATTCATCAGTTTGCCGACGTCGCAGAAGGGCAGTTCGGGCTCTTTGCCGTCGGCGTCTTTTTTGTCGATGACCCGTATTATTGGGAGGCCGAATTTCTTAGCGAAGTCGTAGTCGCGTTCGTCGTGAGCGGGCACGGCCATGATTGCGCCCGTACCGTAGCTCATCAATACGTAGTCTGCAACCCATATCGGGATTTCTTTGCCGTTTACCGGATTTATTGCGTGGGCTCCCGTAAAAACGCCGGTCTTGTTTTTGGCGAGATCCGTCCTGTCGAGGTCGCTCTTTGATGCGACGGATTTCACATACGCCTTAACTTCTTTTTCCTGTTCGGGAGAGACGAGCTTGTCGAGCAGCGGGTGTTCGGGGGCGATAACCATGTATGTCGCGCCGTAGAGAGTGTCGGGGCGCGTTGTGAAAATGCGCAATTTTTCGCCCTTCGCGGCGGAATCGGCTATTGTAAAATCAACTTCAGCGCCTTCCGAACGGCCTATCCAGTTGTATTGAAGCCTTTTTGTGGAGTTTGGCCAGTCGAGCCCCGCAAGCCCCTCTATCAGCTTGTCGGCGTATGCCGTTATGCGCAGCACCCATTGGCGCAGCTTTCTTCTCTCAACGGGGAATTTGCCAACTTCGCTCTTGCCGTCGATTACCTCTTCGTTGGCGAGGACTGTCCCGAGAGCCGGGCACCACCATACGGGCTTTTCGTCGACGTATGCGAGCCCCATTTTAAAGAGGCGGAGGAAAATCCATTGGGTCCATTTAAAGTATGACGGGTCGGTAGTATTGATTTCTCTTTGCCAGTCGATTGCAAAACCTATGGATTTTATCTGTTTTCTAAAATTATCGATGTTTGCGGCAGTCGTAATGCTTGGGTGTGTGCCTGTTTTGACGGCGTACTGTTCTGCGGGCAGGCCGAAGGCGTCCCAGCCCATCGGGTGGAGAACATTGTATCCGTTTGCCCATTTGTAGCGGGCGATGATGTCGGAGGCTGTGTATCCTTCCGGGTGTCCGATATGCAGACCGGCGCCGGAGGGGTAGGGGAACATATCCAAAATGTAATATTTCCCGTTTTTTGACGGGGCGGAAGTTTCGGCGTGGAACGTTTTTTCTTCGTCCCATTTTTTTTGCCAGCGTTTTTCTATTTCGGTAAAATCGTATTCCGGATTTCTATTTGTCATAGTCTAAAAATGTAAAATTCCATATTGAATTATTTTTTAGCGGCGTCAAGCGCAAGCTGTCGCAATCTTAACCGAGTTTTTTTTATCATTTTTGCCTCAAATGTTTCAGGCAAGATTTGCGTAAGATTTCAAATTAGCGCAAAAAATTTTTAAATTTGCGGGCGCGCCGTCGGGAATCCGAATTTATCGAGAGAAAGCAGAGCGGGAGAAGGGGGCAGATTAAAATTCTATTGTATTTATAAAAGGTAGCGGATTACAATAAGCCGCAGGCAAATGGCATTTATGGGGTATTCCGCTGCAAAGTATCTGTCGGTATAGTCGGAAACCGATATTCTTTCAAAAAATACTTGGCAAAACTGTTAAATTTGCGGGTGCTTTTTTGCGAGGGAGTATAGAAATTTTTATATTTCGATTGGCTGCCGCGTATCGTTTAAAAGCAAAAACTTGCGCTTGGCATTTTGATAAAAAATAAAAAATGCCCGAAAGCGGGAAGCCACGGGCATTTTTTTTGAAGTTTTAACAAAGCCTTAGCTCCTTCTTCTAATCGCGCACACTGCGAGCGCAATAGCCCCGATAATTGCCGCAAGCGCCGCGGGTTCGGGAACGGTCAGCGTCAACTCGTTGAGATTCAAATCCGCGTTCCATTCAAACGACCAAACCCCCGACAAAAGCCCGCCGTCTGCGTCGTAGGCGATCAGATCGACATATGTATCCGCCTCCTGAATGTACAGGCGGTTGTCCTCTATCCAATAGTCGAAGTTGCCGATGAAAAACGACCCGCCGCTCCAGCCGCGGAATATTATTTCCGCGTTCTGCGCCTGCCAAACGCCGCCGTTGTCTTTGGTGGTAAAATGGTTTATCAGCAGCCGCGACCCTTCGGCGACGGAAAGCTCTATCGACGTATTGGAGTGGAACTCCAGATTTTTTACGGTATTGTCCGCCTCGACGTTCATTTTGAGATTTACGCCCTGGTCGGTGTCAACGGAAATGGCATTCAAATTTCCCAGCAGATTTTCGCCGCGCAAATTTATTGTGGCGGAGCCTGCGCCCACCCTCAGTTTCGTGGCCGCAATTCCCCCGCCGTAAATATCCCAAACGCCGTTTTCGACATAGAGATTCATTTCGTTTGTTTGGAGCGCGCCGCTTTCGCGCAATGTCAGATTGTCCACCCTGAAATACGAATCGACCCCTCCATCTGGCAAGACCGAAACCGTTCCGGCGAGATCCAAATTTTTTATGTTTACGGATACCCCCCAGTATGACGGAAGGTATCCGGTAAACGTGAGCGAACCCGCTTTCCCTATATTCAATTCTCCCGAACTGTAAAAAAACGACGACCATTCCGGCGAAAAGGAAGCGGGAGAGTTCATAATGAGCGTTCCCGCGGAATCGTCCGTTCCGATATTTACTACGCCGTTGTTGTTAAAAGTTCCCCACTTGTTCTGCCCGTAAGTGACGGTGAGCATTCCGCCGCCCGAAATATTCAGCACGCCGGCGGCGCCGATTTCGTACGTTCCTCCCCATGTGTTTCCGACTGATTCCGCCCCCGTCAGGGCGTACTCTTCGTTCAGGGGCGAAGAGGGCAGCTGGGCGTCGGCGGGCGCAATTTGCGCAAGAAAAGCGGCGGAAATTAAAACGGAGAAATAAAATATCTTTTTCATAATAATTCGGAAGATAACGCGAGGGGCAAATATGTCAAGATTTTACAGTTTTCTTTTAATTTGCTACATTTCAGACAAATAATTAAAATTTTTCCAAAATCTCCATTATTTTAGCGCCCTGATTTCCTTTTCTTTGCGCAAGCGCGATTTTTCCGCTCCGTCCATAGAAACAAAACCGCTCCGGGGCAAGCCGGAGCGGTTTTGGGAATTTTTATTTCAATTCCGGAAGCGGATTCGCAAGCCGCCTTACTTTCCTCTCCGCCGCGCGGCAAGAGCTAGCGCGAGCGCGCCAAATACCGCCGCAAGCGCCGCGGGTTCGGGAACCTGCGCGAAGGCTACTGTGAGGGAGTTGCCGTTCCAAGCGAAGTCGGCAATGGCATTTATGAGGTTTTCAGCCGCAAAGTATTCGTCGGCATCGACGGATGTTGACATTCCTTCAAAACTTCCCGCAGTAATGAGCGTCATCGCGGGTTCGCCTATCAAAGTTTCGGCATCGAGCCCTGAAAAGTCGATTACTATCTTTTCAAGAGTGTCTTTGCTGAATTTACCTTCAACAGCTATCGAGTTGGGAAGTCCGCCGTAAATTCCCTCGGTGGCAAAGACGAGTTTTCCGCCTGAGTATGCCAGGGATTTTACTTTTGCGCTGCCGTTATCCATTGTCGCGCCGAAAGAGCCGCCGCTAATTGTGAGGTCGCCTTGGGTTGTGTCGGAGTGCGACAATAGCAGAGTTCCGCCGGAAACCGTGAGCGATTCGGCGGCGGCTGGGGCGGAGTATATTAAAGTGCCGTTCTTTACTGAAACGGTCGTAAAGCTCTTTGAACCCCTAAGGTTGATTGTCTGTGTAGCGGAGGCGTTTTCAGCATCCAATGTCAGATGTATCTCGGTGGTATTTGTGAAACCTCCGTCATTTATATTGCCATACTTGACTTCCCCGGTAAAAGTTTGGTCAGCTTTATTTGTAAGGGTAATGTCGGCATTGAATGCGGAGTTATACTTTGCGTTGCCACTCCAACTCGCTCCTTCAATAAATACGATACCGGTACCCTTTAACCCGCCCCATTTTTGTGTTGAGTTGTATTCTGGATTGTTGAGGGCGGCGCGCACCACCGTAAAGGTGGAGTCGGATTTAACGAGATTTACTACTCCGCCAATATTTACAGTCTCAGCGCATATTGATACTTTCGTGTTTTGCGCGTACACTCCCGTCCCGCCTCCAATAAGGGTTAAATCGCCTCCTATCGAGATTTCGGAAAGCATTGGGTTTGTGCTCGCGGCTCTGCCGATTTGCACTTCGACCCCGGCATTGTCGTAAACTATCTCTTGTTCTTCTGTCAATTTGGAGGCGGCAAAAGTAGCGTCGCCGTCTATAAGCAATTTACCTCCTGCTGCGTCAAGACATAATCCGCCCCAATTTACTATTCTTAAATTAGAATAGTATAAATCGCCAGATATGTTCATTGATCCCCCGTCTTTTATAAAAATGATGTAGTTGCCCTTTGAGCCGAGTGAAAATCCGTCGTAAAAATATAGGTCTTTTACGTAGGTGTCGCCATTTATATTGGCTATTGTTGAAGTTTCACCAGCCTGGACTCTGAAAACGGCGGAAGTTGTTTCTGACGGCAAGCCATCGCTCCAATTAGATTCCAACGCCCAATTATCTCCGATTCCGAGCCATTCGGTGGTTGGTGAAGATGGGGTTTGGGCGAATGCGGGGATAGCCGAGGCGGCTAATATAAGATATAGTGGTGCTTTCATAATACGAAACCTTTCTGTAAAATTTCTACCTGATGTGCTTAAAAAACACAATTTATTTATTGAAAAAGAGTTTTAACAGTTAAAAAACTCTCCTCCCACTTTTTCCCCCCCTTTATTTGACTTTCATAAGGCACTAAAAAGACGCCTCTAAAAAAATCCTATTGACCAAAATACTTTCTTTAAAATTGCCTCTGCTGTGCTGAGCATATTCCAGGAGTTTTACGTTTCAGCACATTAAAAATATCAAAAAAAATCCTGCAAGAAACTCAATGTTTGCGCAACTATTTTTTTTAGTATTTAATTTATATGCATATTTTTTACAATATAAAAAT
>URAJ01000036.1 GCA_900545715.1 uncultured Opitutales bacterium | reverse complement strand
TTTTCGTTCTCTTTGCCCTCTTTTTTTTCCACCATTCCACAATCTTTGACGTAGAGCGGAGGGAATCTCCCATTCGCTTTAAACAATGTTAGAAAAACTCTATGCAGAAAATTAAAGCGCACCTGCTACGCGCACAAAAATGAGCATTATGCCATGCGCAAAAATCTTTAATATAAACACCACAACTTCTATCCCACCCCACAATGGCTTACAATAAGTATAAAAAAGCGAGCCGGAATATGCCCTGCCCGCTTTGCACAATAATGCAAATTTCGCGCTAAATCTGTTAATCGCCAAACCTCGAAAGCGCAAGGTTTCCCGTCCTCGCCATATCGATTATTCCGAACGGCTCTATCATATTCATAAAGGCGGCCATTTTGTTCGGGTTACCCGTGCACTGGATTATCAGAGCCTGCTTGTCCACATGCACGACGCGCGCATGGAATAAGTCAGCCGTCTGCACGATTTCAGCGCGCGTCTTGCTGTCGGCTTTTACCTTCACGAGCACGAGCTCGCGCTCAACAAAAGATCCGGGTACGGAATATTCCTCCACTTCTATTACGTTTACAAGCTTGTTGAGCTGTTTCACGCATTGCTCTACGCTATTGCGATCGTCATTGACAGTGGCCGTTATCCGCGAATACTTGCCTCCGCATACGGGCCCCACATTGAGGGTTTCGATATTAAACCCCCTTCCGCTAAACATTCCGGCAACCCTCGCGAGTACGCCAAACTTATTTTCAACTAGTGCCGATATGGTATGTTTCATATTTTTATAGGAATAATTTGCGCATCGAGCGCCTTTTATTAAATATGAGTCTGCCTATGCTGCAATTGCTTTTCAAGAAAAAAACGTTGACTGTCACCGCGGCAAAAATAGAAATAGTGGTCTATGAATGGTTACGATTTGCAAAAGAGAAATTTCTTAAAAAATATTGCTGTTGCGGGAGCTGCGGGAGGCATTGTTGCAATGTCGCAACTTTCGGCAGCCGCCGAAGGCTCCGACTGCCCGTCGAAAAACAGCGTTTTCAATGTGCGCGACTTCGGCGCGAAAGGCGACGGGAAGACGTCAGACACCGCCGCGATACAAAGCGCGCTGGACGCCGCCGGGAAAATCCAAGGCACCGTGTATTTCCCTGCGGGGAGATACGTATGCGCAAAGTTAAAACTGCCTCCAAACACGACTATGCTCGCCGAGCCCCAATGGGGATACAGGGGCATGGCGGGAGCCGTCTTGCAACTGGAATCCGAAGATGCCGACTGCGTTGTCGATATAACGGGCTCGTTCGGCGGGCGCGTATGCGGGCTATATATAAGAGGCTTGGGCAAAAAGGCAAAAATTTCCCACGGAATTTACCTAAACAACGACAAATATAGCCCAAAGGAAGATTCGTGCGTTATAGAAGACTGCCGAGTCGAAAATTTTTCCGGCGACGGCGTATATCTGAAACGCGTATGGCTCTTTATAGTCCGCCGCAATATTTTTATGGGCAACGGCGGCGCGGGCATCCGCGTGCAGGGCTGGGACGGCTTTGTGAGCGACAACCAGCTTTCTGCAAACAGCTCTGGCGGGTTCGTAGGCGACACAACCGTAGCGACAGTGATGTTCACAGCAAACCGCGTAGAGTGGAACGGCTCGTTCGGGCTCGACATTCCGCAGGGAGACGCGTGGAATATAACCGGGAACTGCTTCGACAGAAACTGGGGCGCCGGATTGAGGCTTTGCAATGTCGCGGACTCGACAGTCACAGGCAATGTTTTTAGGCGCTGCGGCAAAGACGCCTCAAAACTGGGGGACATATACTCTTGCCAAGTGTACCTCGAATCGTGCAAGGGCATAGCGGTGACGGCAAATTCAGGAGCGGCCGGCAAAGACGACCGCGGCAAGGGTGTAATTACCCCCAAATACGGCTTTGTGACAAAAAACTTAACATATTGCGCGGTGACATCAAACACCATGTATATGGGTTTTACAGACAAATTTTTTAACGAGCTGTCCCCCAACACCGAATGCGTGGTAAAAGACAATCTCGGAACAATCCGAAAATAAACAAATCAATCGAGAATATGAAAAAGTTAACACTCATACTCGCGGCGGCTTTCGGAATACTTGCCGCGTCGTGCAATACTGGAACGACTGAAATAGGGTACGACAGCGCAAAGAAAGGCGATTACGTCGTATCCTACACATACGTTGCCAGCAAAACCGACTTGACCAAGGCTGTCGCCTACGCGCTCTCCGCGAGAAAATGGCAAGCCTCCACCTCCCCCAACGGATTTAACGCGGAAATAGACCGCGGAGGGGTGTCGGCAAAGGCTAAAATCACGGTGTCCGACAACTCCGTGTCATTCGACACCCGCGGTTCAACGGCGGCTGGCAAGCCGATTGTTCCGTACCGCTATCTGGACTATTTAAATAAGTCCATTCTCGAATATCTGCGCGGGCAGCGCTAATTGCGTTGCGGCAAAAAGCGGCGGTGAAAACCGCCGCTTTTTTTGTGCCGATTTAGAGCAAAACGCTTGCTGCTGATTGCATGCATAATTTGCAGCCTTGCGAGCCCCAAATCCAGGCGAATCTTAAAGAGTGCAAATATGAACCGTTTGCACTGCCGAGCCAGAGTCATGCGAATGCGCGTTTACATTTTCATATCGCTGGCATGCAAATGCGCATTTATACTGCCGCGCCGCAGGCGTTTGAATTCTGCCCGCCCTCCCGAAGCGGGAAGGCTTTATTTTTTAAAGATTAACACAACAAGCGCGTCCTTGCCAAGTGTCGCCTCAGCGGAATCACCTTCGCCGTCCGACTCGTATTTGCCAACACCATCGCTTTCCGCAAACTTGTATCCGGCGGCTTTAAACTCAACCTCAATGGAGTCTGCAAAAGACTGAGTCGTCACGACCGCGAGTGAATCTCCCTTGGTAAACACGGAATATTCCACGCGCGGATTGGAGCATTCAACGATGTCATTATCGCGGAAAACTCCGTTCAAGATAATCCAACGGTACTTGTCTCGAAACTTGCCGACTTCGTTCAAATACGCGCTGTAATTGGGAGTTTCACCTATTGTGGCGCGGCAGCGGTATATTTCAACGTCGCTCCTCCACCCGCGCAAAACGGCAAGATTTACGCGGCGCTTTACGTCGGTATCGTCGCGTATTTGCCTGTCTGTGGTTATTGTCTCCGGGAATATGTATTGGTATAGCGGCACGTAATCGGTGCGCGGAACCCCGTATTTATCCTTATGGGTAATCGTGGTATAAACCGCGACATTGTGCACATAGTCGGCAAATTCGCTCGTGCAGTCGCTCAACCATTCTATGCCGAAAGTCGCTTTCGGATTTCTCGCCTTTATGTGGTCGCGCAATTTTTCGAGCATTTTTCGCTTTGCACCCATTACCTCCATATACGGTACTTTGTGGCCGTGTGATTCGTCCCAGCAAACTTGGCTCATGTACCCGAGCTGGTCGAAAAACACGCCGTCCGCCCCCATATCGAGAGCGCGGTCTGCGAGTTTTTTTAGCGTTTCAAGCCAGAGTTCTGACGACGGGCATGCAGTCACAAAAGTCTTGTTTCCGAATGTCCGCAGAGCCGTGCCTGCGCCGCCAAACATATAGCGCTCGATATGTTCGCTGCCGCCGGGAACTTTTACGCTGATTTTATGCCCCGCTTTTTTATAAAAGTCCGTAGATGCGTCAATCAGCTGCCCATTGTAATATATTATGACTTTTCCGCCTCCTTTTTGAAATTCGGCAATTGCTTTTTTAAGCGCCTCGTCGCCGCCCTGCTCCGTCTCGGGCGAGTAGTGTGGATAGCCTGCGTCGTGCCCCTCGCGGAACCAACCGAAGAGGAATAGGGTATCTATGTCTGCAGCCAAGCCGTCTTTTAGTATTTTGGGGAAGTCTGAATATTTAAAGAATTGTTTGCCGTACTGGTGGCGGGCGATTAACCGCTGCCAGCCGTTCGATTCGAGTATCGAATCTGCGGGCTTGCCCGGTTTATACCACGAGTCCGCCCATTTGCGGTATAGTTTTGCGCCGTCCCGCCAGCTGTCCACAGGCGCGAGGGCGTATGCAGGATACTCTGCGGTTTCCCCCGGTTTTAGATATGGATATTTTACAAAACCCAAGTCAATTTCGCGGCTTTTTTTGCCTTCTACCGCCCTTCCCCTGAATAGGTGTAGGGTTTTTTGGAAGGATTCGTCGTAGCTTGCCATGTACAGCGCCTCCTTGTTGCCGATATTTTCCGCAAAAATGCAGTTGAGTGCGAGCTCTCCCGGATAAACCTTGCTACGCTCTACGGCATTGTAATCCTCAGCCATGTAGGCTGTCTTGGCGTCGTCCACCCATCTTTTCAGCGTTTTACCGGCGTTTGAGGCGTACCCTCCGCCGGAATAAGACCATATCGCCTTGTATTTTTCCGGCGACGGGAAGTTCTTTATCAGCGGAAACTGAAATTCCCTCAAAACTAAATCCTTTGACGAGTTTTTTATGGACGGTTTGAGCAAGACCTGCTTTCCGTCGAGCGAGCAATCAATATTCACCGGGAAAATTCCGCCGTAAGAAAGCGATATTTTGTCGGAGGAAGGTTTTGATACTTTGACGTCCGCATCGGACGGGAGCCATTCGTTTTCGAGCGAGTCCGCCTTTGAATAAATAATGCGCCACAAATCCCTGTTGCCTGCGTACTCAGCCCCGGAGGATTTGTTTTTCAGCGAAACGAGCTTCCCGCCCGAATCTACTTCAAACCTGACAAATTCGTTTTCCAACACAAAAGATTCCGCTGCGAACGCAGAAGATACGGACATCGCGACCCCCCAAAACATAACAAATAACCGCTTCATATATTATTATTAAATCTTTGACTTGGCAATATGTAAAGCAAAATTGAAACATTCCCGGTTTGTATCGGATAATTTGTTATTGTGTGCGCAGGCAAATTGGGTAAATTTTATAGTATGCAAAAAGTAATGTTTAACCACTTCAACATAAATGTATCCGATATCGAAAGAAGCGCGGAGTTTTACGAACGCGCGCTGGGGCTAAAACGCGTGGGCAATTTAGACGCCCCCGACGGTTCGTATAAAATATTGTATCTTGGCGACGGAAACACGTCTTTCAGGCTGGAACTTACATGGCTGAGAGACAAGGTTGGCAAATACGACCTCGGCGACAACGAAAGCCACCTGTGCCTAACGGTCTGCGGCGACTACGGCGAATGGAGGAAATTCCACAAGCAAATGGGCTGCGTATGTTTTGAAAATTTTGATATGGACTTGTATTTTATAGAAGACCCCGACGGATATTGGATTGAAATATTGTCGGAAGGCCGCAAATAAGCGCGCCAATACGCGCAATACGTTTTTGCTTGATACGAGTTTGTTAAAAACTTAGTGTCTAAATGTACGCATTATTCCATTGAATAACCAAAAATACATATGAAATTAAGATTTACAGCAATCACCTTATGCGCAATGTTGCTTGCAGAAATTGCGCATGCTTCAGACATCGTAATTTTCGACGCTGAAAAAAACATAGGTACCCCTTCCACAAAAATAAGGAAGGAAGGCAATGCCGTAATAGCAGGGGGAAGCGGCATAGAGTTTAAAGGGAATTGGGATCTATCTAAAAATCTCGACTTTAAAATAGACGTGGAAAATCCGTCCGCAACCGATTGGTTGACCCTAAAACTGCAACTATTTGACGACCAGGCCAAGATGACAGACTTACTGCAAAAAGGCTGTTTTTTGCTTGCGCCCAAGGAGAGAAAGACAGTCATATACAAGCACCCGCGCCCGCCAAAATATCCGGAAGTAGCCGCAAAAATAAAATCAATGAGGGCAAGCCCGTTTGAAGGAGGCGACAGGTCTGTACTCCCCAAAGACTACTCTAAGATAACAAAAATAAAGCTCATACGCCATTGGGGAAGCGGCTCATGGAGTTTCAAGCTCTACAATATAACAGCTACGGAACACGATCCCGCAGACAAGCCCTCATGGTTTAATATGAGCGAGAAGGAATTTTTCCCGTTCGTGGACAAATACGGGCAATTTAAATTCAGGGAATGGCCCGGCAAAGTACACTCCGACGCCGAATTGAAAGAAGCCGCAAAAAAAGAACAAAAAGAACTCGCCGAAAAGCCCGGCCCCGCAGATCGCGACCGTTTCGGAGGTTGGACCCGCGGCGGAAAGCACGAGGCAACCGGCCACTTCCGCACGGAGAAAATCGACGGCAAATGGTGGCTGATAGACCCGGACGGGAATTTGTTCTGGTCGCATGGGGTAGTCCGAGTCACCCCGTCTTCGGCGATAACGCCCCTCGACAACCGGAAATTCTACTTTGAAGACCTCCCGCAAAAAGACGATCCGTTCGCGCTTTTCTACACCACGCAAGACGAATTGCTCGTTCCCCACTATAAGAAGCGCGGGATAAAAGAAACGTACGACTTTTCCGCCGCCAACATTTTCAGAAAATACGGGAAACAGTGGCGCGAAAAATACGCAGATATGGCCCATAAGCGCCTCCGCAGCTGGGGGCTAAACACTATCGCCAACAGCTCCGACAGCGCGATATTCATGCAGCGCAAAACGCCCTATGTTGACCGCTTTGAGGTAAAGGGCCCCGCCCTCTCCGGATCCGACGGCTGGTGGTGGCCTTTCCGCGACCCGTTTGCAAAGGAATTCCGCGAAGACATAGTAAAGAATCTAAAAGAGAGAAAAGAGCAGCTCAACGACCCGTGGTGCATAGGATTTTTCGTCGATAACGAGCTTCACTGGGGCGGACCGGAAGACCTTGCGAAGTGCACGCTCGCCTCTCCCGCAAATATGCAGGCAAAAATCGAATTCTCAAAAGACTTGAAAAAGAAATACGCCGGCGACATCAAAAAGCTCAACGACGCATGGAAGACTTCATATTCAAGCTGGGACGATTTCCTCGCCAAAACCGAAGTCCCCAAAGGAGCCGACAAGCAGGATCTGAGGGATTTCACTAAGAGAATAACCGAGGAATATTTTAAGGTAATCCACGACGAAATAAAGAAGCTCGCGCCCAACAAGCTGTACATGGGATGCAGATTTTCCGGGTACAACCCGCTTGCGATAGAAGCTGCTGCAAAATACTGCGATATAATCAGCTACAACCTCTACCGCGACAACCTCAAAGGTTTCAAGCTCCCCAAAGGCATAGACAAGCCTGTGATGGTGGGCGAATGGCACTTTGGCTCGACAGACCGCGGGCCCTTCCACCCCTCGCTGATAATGAAGCCAAACCAAAACGCCCGGGCTCAAGCCTACTACGACTACGCAAAGTCGGCGCTTGAAAACCCGTGCATAGTTGGCATACATTGGCATCAATTCTCCGACCAAGCGGTGACGGGAAGATTTGACGGCGAAAACTTCCAAGTTGGAATGACCGACGTATGCGACAATCCATATCCCGAAACCATAGCCAAAATAAGAGAGATAGGCTACGATATGTACAATGTCCGCGAGAACGCCGGCAAAGGCGAAAAAACGCCCGGCAAGGAGCCCGGCAAAAAAGAGGCTAAAAAATAAGATTTAGATATTCTACTGCAAACCGGCGAGAAAACTCGCCGGTTTTTTATTTTCATAGCGCAGAATACCAATCGCCTATAAATATAAAAGCACCTTAAAATTTTCTCACGGGCTTGGCAAATGTCTGCAGCGCCTCCTTATTTGTCTCGCATGAGCGGACTTTTAAAGCTATGAAAGAGTATGCTCGGTTGCGCCGCCACTTTATGATTCGAGCGCGGCTGGGCTTTTAAAACAATAAGATGGCGCTCCTGAAATCCAAATTCGTAAAAATCTTTATGCGCATTTCTGACAACTACGCTTAACAGTACGCAGAGTATGGCAACCATACTTTGCCGCAATTTTTCTTTATCTAATATCGCTCAAACCCAGGCTATAAAGAATAAAATCCTTCGATAAAAATCCGAAGAATTAGAAATCTTGCATATTATAAAATAGAAAAAATCCCGCGCAGTTTTGCGCGGGATTGAGGAGACAATAATCTGATATCTTTTCCGGGAAAATAACTAAAATTCAATACCTATCTGCGCCGATATAACATGTATGTGGGCGTAATAGTCGCCGCGGAGGGTCGTTGGCATGGGCAGATATTCAGTTCTGTCCATGGAGCTGTCCAGAACAAATATATAAGAGTACGCCAAGTCGAAATATACGTTTCCAATCTTGTATCCGACGCCGCAGCTCGCCCATATTCTGTCCGAGCACGGTATGCGGGAAGTGCGGTTTTTAGCGCCGTTTACGGGGCTTTCGTCATAGGCGGCGCCGATTCTGATTGTGAGATTTTCTATTTCTTCGGGATAGTAGTGGAAGCCGAGCGCGACGCGCGAAGAGTCCTCCCAATTTTCCGGTATGGTGACAGTGCCGGCGCTTGAACCGTTGATAGTCACATCCTCAAACACGGACCAGCGGGTGTAAGCATATTCTGCCATGACTGCGAACTCGCTAAAAGCCCCGCGCAGGCGCTGGTATATGCCCACTGTAAAAGTGTCCGGCATATACATGTCGGCCGATATGTTAGAGCGCAACACATCGTTCAAATGTTCGCCGCCGGTGAGATTGTGCGATACCTGGCTTCTCCACGAAAATCCGAAGCGTCCGTCCTCGGCATATTGAATCGAAAATCCTATATTGCCGCCTATGCTCCAGCTTTGCCCGGTATAGTCGAGGTTGCCGTATGGAGTGTAGCTGGCGAGTGTGCAATACGCAAACTGTGCGCTTACGCCGCCGCCAATTGAAAACCAGTCGTTTACTTTGTAAGCTATACTCGGGTTTATATCGGTTGTGTATAGGTAGCTGCGCGTGCCCTGCATTCGTCCGAACCAATCACTATTGTATTTGGATTCGAGACCATACGGTGCTGTGAGCGAAAATGTCCCAAAAAGTTCCTCCGTGAACCTGTGGACTACATAGAAATTTGGGACAAATTCGTTTGTGCCGCACGTACCTTGGCTTGACGGGCCCATAAGAGCCGACGGAGAAGACCCCCTATCATTGACACATAGCGTTGGTAGTACGAGCGACAGTACCGAGTCAACGCGCGTTTTACCGACCTCAAGAGGCATAAAGCACGCCGCCGACGGATTCCAAAACGCGGCGGAGGCGTCGTTATTTGCATTGGCGGTGGCGCCCGCCATTGCGTTTCCCATATTTGCCGCGCCCTGCTCTACAATTTGATATCCTGCGGCAAAAGCAAAATTTGCTGCGGCAAGGGAGGAGACGGCTAAAAGATTTTTAATATTTTTCATAAAAAGACATATAGAGGAAAAATGAACGAACGTTCATTGTCAAACAAAAAAGTGAATGAACGTTCATTCATTGGTAGATATAGCTTTATTTATGCGCGCAATTTTTGCGTGCGTTTCCACTAATCAAAATCAAGCAATAATGCGCGCTTCGCAGAATTTTTTATACATTCTAAAATTCACCTTGCGTAATGGACGCATTTTTGAATCATATTGGGAAAATCATGGCTCAATCCACGCGCGACAAAATTCTGCAAACGACATTCCTTTTGCTTATTAAAAAAGGCTACGACAGAGTCTTGGTAAGCGACATTCAGGAAAGTCTCGGCATATCGCGCGGCCTTTTGTACAGATATTTTAACGGGAAGACCGAACTATTCTTTGAGGCGTGCAGAAAATATTTTTACGATAGATATTTCCCTGATCTTGATTACGACAAAATAACCCTCGCGGAATTTTTCCAACACGCGCAGAACGCAGTTCGCGCAATGACAAACATCGACGGGGAAGAGGTGGATATTTTAAAATACAATACACTATACTCCGCCATAATACAGTCTGAGCCGAGATTTAAGCTTGAAGCCCAAATTGAATTCGACAAGGCCCGCAAAGTAATCCGCAACGCCATAAAGCGCGGGGAGATAAAAAAACTTCCGGAAAATTTTATCGGAGCAACAATTTTAGCCATATACGGCAGGACGAGCTATATAACCGCAACCCCTTCAAACGCGTACATCTGCAAACGCATACTTGAAGACATCGGCCGCTTCTACGAGCTCATAAAACTTTGAGACTCCCGCATCTCCTACTATCGCTCGCTATCACTTCCATAAAATAAGCGGCGGGCATTTTAACCAATAAGCCCCCATTCGCCGCAATGTAAAAAATTTAACGAAATGCGGGTAGATAAACTTCCAAAACTTGCGGAATGAAACTTGCAACTTTGAATAGCATTAACATGTTTTCTAAAACCGCGGTTTTAATAAAACTATATAAATGTCCCAAAATTTCTAAAAAAACCGCAACGCTTCCGCTGCGGAGAGCTTTCGAGCCGTTGGCATATTTAAGCTATGCGCGCCTTCCGCGCCGCACCGCAAATAATTTTTCCGCTACCTATATTATAATCTAATCCGCACTAAAATTTCTTTCGGCACGGCACCGGCCAAATTAACCTACCCCAGTTAAGTATATTTATCCTTTTCAGCGCGCATTAAGGTTAGGATTAACTATACGAATGAATTTTTCAGATAAAAAAACCGCACATTCAGTGCGGCTTTAAACTTAAATTTCGTTTAACAGCAATAAAACTGCCAATAGAAGTAATCCATCCGTCTGCCCGCTTGATTTATACAGTCAAACAGGCGTCTTACAGACTAAAACCTCGCCCTATTCGGCAAATGCTACGTCCGGGTCGAGCGACAAAGTTATTCTATATTGCACCCCAGGGCGCATCACAAGCGGATGCTCGCGCGAATAGACCTGCAAGTAGTGTATCTTCCCCCAGTATGAACGATATTGGGGATCGTTGGACACAACTTCGGTGTCGAGCCAATTACCCTGAAAATCGTCTTTCTCGATGCTCACGCCAAGTCCGTTTTGGCCAATCGCAAACGACATCGGCACATGGTATTCGGAATGGGGCGAGCCTATTGCGACTACCAAGCGTAGCTTGTCGAGAGTTATCTGGTTAAATACCGAATATACAAAGTCTCCCACAATCTTGTTTCCGGAAAACGACCAAGACACTTTGCACGAACCTATTCCCTTCACGATTTCTCCGTCGGCAGTGATTAAATCGGGCTGTTCGTATCTAAAGAAGTACGAGTTTCTAAGCCCGAGCCCCGAAGTGCACTTTTTGCCGTAATAAGACGGGGTTGTTACTTTGTCGCCAAAAGTGAGCTCGGGAATTAGAACCGGAAGGTACCTGTCGGCCGGCCAATCGAATATCCCCGGCATATGCGGGAACGCGAGCGAAGACGAAATGTTGCGCGCACCGGGCGCGGATACTGGGAGGTGTATGTGAAGCCCCGTATCTGCATTCAAATAAATAAACAGCCCCTGCTCTTTTCTTGGGGAATTATCGAGCATTATGTATTTGCCGTACGTCGCCGGCGTCGAGCTTTTGGGCTGCAGCGGCTTGCCGACTGTTTTTGCGAGCCTCGCCCATTGGCACAAGTAGCGCGCTGCGTCAAAATTCGCCATTCTCGTAGTGCAGGTCGCTTCCGCGCTGCGTTCGGCGTCGCGGATTACAAGGTATCCGTGTTCCTGGTCCAGATACGTCATAAAGAAGAACTGGAAGAGCCTGCGCAATATATCCATATATTCGGGCATTTTATCGTCCGAAATCCAGTTGTCGCGCATGGCCTGCAATATCATGGATATGCAGTGCATTTGCCCGTACGCGCCTATGTTGCGGCCGTAAGCCCAGCCGAGACCGTCGGAGCGGACTATGTCGGGCATTATTCTCAGATATTTTTCGGCGAAAGTGCGGAGGCTCGGAATTTTTCTGTCGCGCAGGTGCATATTCGCGTGCAGCTGTAGCGACTGGCGGATAAACACAAAAGAAACGACTCCGAATATGTCGAACACGCCGTCCAAGCCGAACGATGGTTTGTCGTCAAAATATTTTCCGCGGGAAGTCTGCTCTATGCGTTCGAGAAATCTGTCTATTAGCTTGCCGGTCTCGTCCTTCTTGCTGAGCCCCATGCTGAATCTCGCGACAGCCTTTGCAATGTTGAATATCTGCAAGTGGTCTTCGTAGTCGCTGCGCGCGAGCAGGCGCTTGTCGAGATTTTTGCGGGTTTCTTCGGAGAGCTTTTCCCATACGAGGTTTCTGTCTTTCGACGGGCCGAAGGCGAGCAAACCGAGCGACGAGTATGCGAGGCCGTCTTCAGTATATTCTTTATCGTTAGTTTGCGCCGTTATGCACGCCGCTGTGAGATCGACTATATTCCTGCCGTCGATTTCTGTAAGCCCGGTCGCCCTATGGAATTCGCCGAGCGCCATTGCGGCGTGGCCGGGTTCGCAATCAAATGAAGTTTCGTTTTCGACAGGGACGATTGAGCCGTCTGGATTTATCGCCTCTATGTTTTTGCCCAAAATTGATTGGGCCATATCCATGCATTGCGCGGAAAAATTAAGCATCTAAAACTCTCGCAGATTCTGTTAATGTAATATATGAATCCCTTATGTTTGCAGACTCGCGCTTGCTTGTCAACATTTTTAGACGCGGCAATGCAGGCCCTTTCCTCTATTTTTTCAAGTCTGGGCGCCCGATAAAAAAATCCGCATTCAGACAGTCAATGCAAAAAAAGCATAACAAATAAGCAATAATTACGACATTATTAATATTATTTTTTATTGATAATATTAAATTATAATTCATCATTGCGGAAAATGAAAACCTCCGCAAACAGCACTTTTATCCGCCGCACAATATCTGTCTCGCAAGAGCTGGACGAATCAATCGCAAAGTTTGCGGAACGCGAATTTTGCGGCAACGCAAGCGCATTTATCGCCCACTGCGTGATTCAATACATCACCTGCCGCGCATGCAGGAATGCCGATTCAAAGCACCTCAAGCCCGAGACCATTACACCTCCCGAAAAGTAAAAAACACAAAGCCAAAAATTTTTCACAGCGCTTGCAAAGAGCGCAGACCGGAAGAAAATTATCCATACCCGCAAATAAAACAAAAGAGATATTTTACTTGTAAAATCTTACTCTATCAAAAATCCGCTATAAAATTTTTTTTGCCCCTGCGCATATTTTCCCTCGACAATTTCAAGTCAAAAAGGCGGCGCCGATTATTGGCGGCTGTTGCTAGGCGATAATATCCGTCGAGCGTTCAAGCCATTCGAGAAATTTTTCCAACATTCCGCGCGAATGCGCCTTCAACTCGATAAGCTCCGCCGACGGTGTCCTTACGAGGGCGGCAAAGAGCCTTTTTTCGACTCCGGACAATCCGGCAAAAAAATCCTCCTTCACAGGATATCCTTCGTCTCTGGCAAATAAATAAAGAAATTTTAGCCTGACAATAGCCGATGGATTGCCGGCGTCTATCGCATCGAAAGATTTTCGCAAGCGGATAGAAAATTTGGAGGTATCCTCCACATGCCGCCCGTTTTTAAGCGCAACATCCGCAAGGCAGGCCGCGTCTTCAAAAGCCTCGTAATTCGCTGCTATCCGCATGCGCCGCCGCAATATCTCAAAGTCTCCGAGAAATTTTAAACCTCCTCCGCCGGAAGCGGAATTTAAAACCGCATCAATGTCGTCAAATATGTCTGGAAGCACCGACGTCTTTTTTGACGATATTCTTTTTATAACACAAAGCAGCCCGAGCTTTCCGGAAAAAGCCTCGATATAAAGAGAGCTCTCGCCCCGCAAGTCGCGGCGGAGCACGGTAATGTCGTCAGCGGATACCTCGCCGCCCAAGTTCTATTCCCCCTTCTTTTCTTCGGTTATCTGCGGGGTAAAGTCCCCCCATTTTGGGACAACGGCACCGCCAGAGATAATAAGCTTCATTGCGTCTCCGACAGTCATATCCAGATAAGTAAGCGAATCTTTCGGAACCATTATCAGAAATCCGCTCGTGGGGTTGGGGGTCGTCGGGACAAATACGTTTATTACAACCTCGCCGGTGCGCGCCTGAATTTCCCCCTGCGCCTCGCTCGTGACAAAGCCCACCGCATATAACCCAGCGCGCGGGAATTCGAGCATTACGACATTCTGAAAAACCGCCTTATTTTGCTTCGAGAACGTATCAACAATCTGCTTTACAGTCCTGTAAACAAGCCCCACTCCGGGAATCTTATTTATTGCAACCTCTGATATGCCTATCAATATTCTCGCAAAAAAGAATTTGGAAAGCACACCAAGCGCCGTAATAAAGCACAAAACAACAAGAGTCGATATTAGGTCGAGCATCAAAACGCCAAACCCTGACGTCGGGAAAGTCTTGTCGAAGTGGTTGAATATCGGCGCAAAAAGCAGCTGCGATACGGGAGTTCCAATATTGCGCACCAAAAATATTATAACAAATAGCGTCACCGTAAGCGGAAGGGCTATAACAGTGCCTGTCAGCAAATAGTTCCCAAATTTTTTAAACATATTTTATTTTTTAGGTTGCGAGATGAATTTAAAAATCGGCTTGCGAAAATGCTCGTCGAGAATTTTCATTGCCTCGGCCTCTGCGGCGCGCATCTTTAGGGCGTCCTCGTCGCTTACGTCGTCCACTCCGGCAAGATGCAGGTATCCGTGCGCCACATACAGGCACAGCTCGCGCGAAGGCGTGTTGTCAAAATCTCCGGCGCGCGCAAATGCAGTTTCGGCGCTCGCGCAAATTTCCCCCGCAAATTCGCCGTCGCCTTCGCCCTCAAATGTTATGACATCCGTGGCGGTAGGTATGTTCATAAAGTCGGCATGTATCTTGGCTATGCGCGCGTCGTCAAAAAGCGCCACCGACAAATCCCCGTCGGGCGCGCGCAAATGCACAGGAAGATCGGAATCGAGCGCACGGACAAATTTTCTTAGGCGCCTCGGGTCAAACTCCAACATTCCCGACATATCCAATATATCAACGCTTCTTTTATTCACGGCATTAAGTCCTGTATGCGCTTGAGCGAATCCGCCGCCGCTTTGCGCTCGACAGCATGGTTTAGCTCAAGGGTAAATATGTGTTTTTCCGGGTTGAAAAATTTCGACAGCCTTTTGAAGTCCACGATTCCATCTCCTATCGCAACATGGTCTTTCCCTGCTGCCGTGCAGTCGTGCAAATGCCAGCCAGCCTGGTACGGAAGAATCTCCTCCGCGAACGCCTCCTGCGTGCATACGCCGCTTAGCTGCTTTATCATAGAGTGCCCGACATCGTGCCACGCCCTCACTTCCGGGACTTCTGAAAACCCTTCCATCAGCTCGCGAAAGTTGCACTCCAGTGGAAGCGCGCCTATGTGCTCGCGGTTTTCAATGCAAAGCAAAACCCCGTTCTCGCGGGCGGTTTCCACGGCGACTGAAAAATTTGCGGTTAAATTCGCGTAGTCTTTGACGCTTCTTCGGCGCGCGCGCTTCAAGAATTTTTCCAACTCCCTCTTGTACGCAGCATTCTCCGGCAGTCCTCCATAATCCTTGCCTCTCAAAAAATTTTCCACTTTCGCCCAAGGCCTGAAAAAGAAGTACGACAACCTGCCCACATGGCAGACGAGCGCCTTTGCTCCTACTTTTCCTCCAAATTCGAGCGAGTTCTTAGTGTGCCTCAGCCACTGTGAAGACTCTTTGTCCGAAGCGGTTGACGGCGAATAGAGGTCCGGCGCGGCTCCTGTGACGAACGGAGGAAGCGGGCAAAAATTATGGGTTGACGACACTTTGACAACTCCGTCTTCCACCGCTTTTAATATGCCGCCTACCGCCGAAATGGGCGTCGAGTGGCTAATCTCGACGTATTCGTACCCGAGCGCAACTGCGGCTTCGAGCATTGCGTAGCCGTCGGCGCCAAATGAGCGTTGCAGATAGCTTGTTGAAAGGGATATTACAGGTTTCATCGCGTCCATATCCTGAGGGAGGACAGCATAAAGTACTCTATCGCCGGCGCATCCGGCATATTGAGCTCCATATATGTGGCCGATTTTTCAAGCGCCGCAACCGCCCTCGATATTTTTACCGCAGGGACTCCGTTGCCGCCGAGCGCGCAATCCACGCACGCGTCTTCTATATCGGCCAAAAGCCGCTTTCGCAAAGCTCTTCTTTGGCTTGCGCGCACCGCCTCTATCATTTCGTCGTCGAGTTCGTCGCTCTCGGATTCGTCCATATCGGCAATCTCGTCAACAAGCCTTCCGAGAATCGCCCCAAAACGCGCTATCAGCCCGTAGCAGCCAATGACCGCCCCGGAGACGCTATCGCCCTTGCGGATTTTCCCTCCCATTAGAGTTTTTTGCCACTTTTTAAAATCTTCGAGCCATTCGAGCCACTGCTCGTCGTCGAGGGGCTCCGGCTCGGAGTCAACTCGCAAGGCTATGCAACGGCTTCTGATGGTGTCGAGCAAATCGTTTGGGCGGGTTGTGAGCATAAAAATCGTTGTGTCCGGCGGCGGCTCTTCCAGCGTTTTAAGAAAGGCGTTAGCCGACTCCGCGTTCATTCTGTCCGCCTCGTGGACGATTGCGACTTTAACCGCCCCTGCGCTCGGAGACTGCCGTATGTCGCGCAAGAGCTTGCGCATTGTGTTTGGCGGCCAGTCTCCGCCCGTCCTGTCCGACGCGCTTCCTATTTTTATGAGGCGCATTTTCCCCTCGGGGCGCAGCTCGAACAGGTCAGGATGCCGCGCGCATGGGCGCCCGAAAAGCAAACTTGCGGTTTTCTTCGCCACATCTTCGAGTGCCGTGGCGGAGTTCCCGTACAGTAAAATCGCATGGTGCAGCCTTCCGTTGCGGAAGGCTTTTTCGAGTATGCTCTCGGCCTTTGAAATGGAGCTCACCGCAGTTTTTCCTCCACCGCCGCGAGGATTTTAGAGAAGGTCTCCTCCTTCGTTCCTGACGAATCCACAACCGCAAACCTTTCGGGCGCGCGCCGGGCGAGTTCGAGAAATCCCTCACGGACTTTCTGGTAGAATTCGAGCTTTTCAGAACCCATTCTGTCGGTGTCGCCGTTGTCGCGCCTGCCGGCGCGTTCAAGCCCCTCGCGCGCATCTATGTCGAGCACTATCGTGATGTCGGGCGCGAGCGAATCTGTGGCAAAGCTGTTCAAATATTTCACAGTATCCTCTCCTATCGAGCGGGCGGCGCCTTGGTACGCGCTTGTGGAGTCGTAAAACCTGTCGCTTATCACGACTTTTCCCTGCTCGAGCGACGGCTTTATGAGCTTGTCCACATGCTCTGCGCGCGCCGCCTCAAACAACAGTATTTCCGTCCGCGCCGACATCTGCCCCAAACTTTTGTCCAACAGAAGCGCCCTTATTTTTTCGGAGAGCTCCGTGCCGCCCGGCTCCCTCGTAAGCACGCATTCGCGGCCAATACCCACAAAATATTTTGCCAGAGACTTCATGTGAGTGCTTTTGCCGCACCCCTCCGAACCTTCAAAAGTTATGAAAAAACCGCGAGCCATTTTTAACTTCCCCAACCGCAAGCCGCGCCTACCTACAAGCGGCGGCCGCCTTCAGCAGAGCCTCTCCGTTTTTGAAGAACTCCGTCCCCGCGACTATCGTGTCCGCGCCGCGCCCTATGCACGACGCCACATTCCCCGCCGTAATTCCGCCGTCAACCTCTATCCGGAAAGAGAGCTTCATTTCTCTCCTCATTTCTGCAAGCGCCGAGATTTTATCGAGCGCAACCGGATTAAACGACTGCCCTCCAAAACCCGGCTGCACGCTCATAACAAGCACGAGATCTACGCGCGGCAAATATTGCGCGACCTCCCCGACAGGCGTTTTGGGATTTATTGTAATTCCGATTTTCTTACCCGCAAAATGAATCTCGTCGAGGGTTCCCATAATCGGGTAATCGGGCTCGACATGCACGGATATGAGGTCCGCCCCCGCCTTTGCGAAGGCGTCCACATACAGATTCGGATTGTCGAGCATTAAGTGTACGTCGTAAAACATATCCGGGAACTTTGCCTTCAATGCCTTAACGACGCCCGGCCCGAAAGAAAGGTTCGGGACAAAATGCCCGTCCATCACGTCCACATGTACCCATTTGAGCCCGGCCGCGCGTATCGCGCCTACGGATTCGCCGAGAGCCGCATGGTCGCCGCCGAGAATCGACGGCGCTATTTCAAGACTGTTTACCATATTCCTATTACGGCGTCCTTTACCTTGTCGCCGAGTTCCCTCATCAATACAGGCATGCTCTCGTATTCGTTTGATATGAGGTTGTTGTTTGGGCCCGTATAGACGGTTATAAATGCCTTTACGGGGCGGTCCTTAAATATTACCTGCCCGTTCGAGCGCGTCAAAGTGCACAGGGCCGTGGCGGTAATCCTGTACGAGGCGGCGAGGGCTGTATCGCTCGCCTTTGTCGCTATCGGGATCTTCTCGTAGTTTACGATTGTCGTCGAAAGGGTTGCTTGGGCCTCGCTCTGGTACGCCACGCGCAAGTCGGGCACCTGCATTATAGCTTTCGAGATTGCGTTTGTAAGCAACGGGGCGGCCTGCGGCGCGTACGATACATTGCGCACAGGGCTTACATACACCGATGAAAACGGCAGGTTCACCGCCGTTCCCGCAAGGCGGTAATTAGAGCAGCCGACTATAAACGCCAGCATGCAAACTGCCAATATTGCAAAAAAATTTCTCATAGAACGTCGTCGGTTGCGTTGTCGATTTGCGACTGCGTCCATTGGTAGAAGCCGTCGTCGAAAAGGTAGTCTCCGAGGCCGTCGCCGTACATCGGCGCTAGCTCCTCGTATGATTGCACGGAGCCGTCGGGCATTACCTGCTCGACAACCGCCGCGCCGGGAGTTTCGAGGAATTGGTCAACCGACATCTCCTCAAACGCTTCGCTGTTCAGCTTTTCGATATGTGTGTCGTCCTCGAGCTCCGAAAGGCTCATCGGCTGGTACCTGCCCCATATCCAGTCGTATATGGTCATCGGCGCTGGAATGCCTTCGCGGATTTTTTTAAGCTGAGCCTCGGCCTCTTTCGCGGCCGGGCTGTTTGGAGCAAGCGTTATGGTCTCGTTGTAAAATATCGACGCCGCTACTCCGTTGTTGCGGTAGTAGTAATAAAAATCCCCCATTACAAGGCGGCTGCGCGCGTACGTATCCTGCATGGCTTCAAGGCCTTCTTCGGCGCGCGCCACTTGGGATTCGTTCGGAAATAGTATGAGATAGTCGTTGAAAAAGCTTATTGCGTTGCGCGTCGGGGTCTGGTCGTATTCGGGTCCTTGCACAAGCGACCTGTAAACCTTCGCCATTTGCAGGTAGGCATCGGAGGCGAACATGCTTTTGGGATAGTTGTTTATCAGCCTGTCGAGCGCGTCGAACGCAACGTCCTGCTTATCTTCCTGCTCGGCGATAATTGATATGTTCATCAGCGCTATGGGGGAATAGTCGCTGTAAGGGGCGTCCTTCACGACGGATTCGTAGATTTTTATTGCATCGTTATAATTTGTAAACCACGGGAACCAGCCCCAAAGATACGGTGTTGCGCCGCTTTGGATTGTTGCGGCGACATCGTATTCCGCCCCTATTATTTGGTTAAAGCGCGGATAGTCTGGGTATTTTTTAACTATTTCCTGCAAGGCGTCAAATGCGTCCATAAACTGCCCGCGCTTTACAAGCGCCTGGGACATCTGGTAATACGCTTCGGGCGCGAAAATGGAATTGGGGTAGTCGTTCACGACTATTTGATAGTAGCCCAGAGCGGCCCAATAATCGCCTTCGTCGAGGGCTTTTTTGCCTTCGTTCATCGCTTCGAGAGCGTTTTGGACATTGATATTTTCACCGAGAACATTGGCCAGAACGCCGCCCTGCACCTGCCAGCCTTTGTCGGGTGTCCAGACCAAATCGGCGCGGACTGCGCAATACGCAACACACAATACCGCGACCCCAACGCTTCTTATAATTGAAGTGATTTTCATTTTCGCATCTATTAAAACATTAAAAACCGGCAAATGGCAACAGAAATTCTATCCCCATTTTTATAGCCGCATAAAAATCCCATTTTTCCCCGCATAACATTTTTTGCCCCTACGCCGCCGCCCCAAAAAACGTATGCCCCCGACAAAAAATTTTTTATCCCCTGACAGTTTTTCTTAAAAATCGCGCCCTATTTAAAAAAATTTCTCCTCGTTAAAAATTCCGCGCGCACTTAAAAATTTTATGGTTTAGCCGCAATGGAATTCGTTAAAACTTCCCCAACAACATCATCACGGCGGGAATGCTTGCGCGTATTTTTGAATAAAAAACTCGGCAATAAAAATTTTTTAGCGACTTATACTTGCAGCAAGAACAGTAACTCGCTCATTGTATTAGCCGAAAGAAAAAAATTCCGATTCCCCGCGCGCAAGCGGCAATTTTATCGACAATTTGCGCCCCCATAAAAAATCCACACCGCGATTTTTAGACAAAATACCGCCGCTTACCCTACGACTTATGTTTTGTAGATATTTTAAATACGCAAAGCCGCGCACGCCCCCCGCATCAGAACTGTATTTTATTTACCGCACCGCACTGCCGACGCCGAGACTCTTGACGAGTCTATAATGCTTTCAAGCCGCGCCAAAGCCATAGTATTTTTCAACCCGCTTGAAGCGCCGCAAACTTCAAGCCGGATATAGTTGTCTGTGTACGCGAGGTACTTTCCGCCTTCAATCGGTTTTTCAAAGAGGATTGGGCGGACCTTGCCAAGCTGCGACGCCATAAACCTCTCGTGCATTTGCGCGGCGGCGGCGCGCAAGTCGTCTGAGCGCATGCGGCGCACGCGCGGCGGCGGC
>URAJ01000035.1 GCA_900545715.1 uncultured Opitutales bacterium | reverse complement strand
CCCCGCGGCCGCAAACGCCGCGGCGGCGAGCCAGCCTGCCGCGCAATCCGCAAAAAGCGGGCAAAGTTCCGCTCAAAAGAATGACGAACCGCCAAGGCCTGCCGGCAGATTTGTAGTCAGGGGCGAAAATTTCAGCAAGAACCGCTTTGCGAGGGAGCAGGAACCTAAAACCGACAACCATTTGCAAGGGCCGTTCTATTTCGTGGACGAAAACCCAATGCAGGTAATAAAAATCCTCGAGGAGCTCACAGGGCAAGTCGCAATAACCTCCTCAGGCCTTCCAAACGCGAAAATTAACTTTGCTTCAAAAGGCAAGCTTCCGCGCGACGAAGCTATATTGGCTATAAAATCGCTCCTTACCGCAAACGGAATGGCAGTCGTCCAGATGGGCGAAAAATTCTTTAAAGTGTCGCCTTCACAGGGGGTAAACGCACAGGCTCCAACCTACATATCCGGAAAGGCGTCGGACCTGCCGACAAGCAACGCGTTCGCGTCAAAGTTTTACGAGCTCAAATATGTCGACATCGAGACCCTCGCCCAGACGCTTTCGACTTTCATATCGCCCAACAACGTTGCGTCTCTATCTTTGTTTCCGCGAAGCAACGCATTCTTTCTGACTGACACAGTGGCAAACCACCAGCGCATAGAAATGCTGCTCGAGAAAATAGACGTGGAGCCGTCGATAAACGAGGAGATAGGATTTTTCATGCTTAAAAACGTGGGCGCCGACGACGCAAAGCGCAAGCTTTCCACAATACAAAACGACGCCCTAAAAAAATACCTCGCAAAAACCAGTATTGAGTCGGACGAACGCACAAACCAGCTGATAGTGGTCACCCCCAAGGGCAACCTAAAACACATAAAAAAAATCATCGATGCGCTCGATACCGACGCCCAGCCATTGACGCGCAGCGAAGTATTCTATATACGCCACGGTGAGTCGAAAGATGTTGCGACAGTCCTCAACCAGATAGTCAAGGGACAACAGGCCGCCGTTAAGAGCAACAACGCTGCCGAAGCGGCAAGGGTAGCCGCCACAAACCGCAGAAACATGATTTCAAACGCGCAAAACCGCAACGCGATAAACAGGGGCCAGCAAGCCGCCAGGCCAACCAACCTGACAGCAGACCCCACAGGCGCCGCCTTGCAGTTCAGCGAATACGTCACAATAGTCGCCGACGAGCGAAGCAATTCGATAGTCGCCTACGGCACGTCAACCGACCTGATGCAAATAAGAAATATAATTGAAAAGGTCGACGTGGTGCTCGCGCAGGTAAAGATAGACGTCATAATAACAGAGGTCACTTTGACCGACAAGCAAGTTTCCGGGCTCTCGACTTTCGGGCTTGACTACTCCACAGTCTCGAGCACGTCGTCGGACGGGAGCGTGACGCCGCGCGGATGGAGGGGCAACACTTCGGTAGGCTCGCTAAACGACTCCGGGGAAAACGCATTTGTTCTTTCGATGAACGAGCAGGGATTTTCCGCGATATTCAACATTGCCGAGGAAAACAGCAAAGTAAAAATCCTATCAGCGCCTTCGATAGTGACAACCCACAATAAGGAGGCCACCATTAACGTATCAAAAAAATACCCCTTCATAACCGGAACAACGACCTACAATACGGGCAATTTTCCGTCAACGCAAGATACGGTCGAGTGGCGCGACATCGGTATAATACTCGAAGTGACGCCGCTTATAGGCAACAACGGCGTTGTGCAGCTCGACATAAAACAGACGGCGAGTTCCGTGCTTGACTACATGGAGGTCAACGACACGCGCCAAGCGATAGAGGGCACGAGAGAGGCCGAGAGCTTTGTTAGCGCCCGCGACGGCGAGACGATAGTTTTGGCGGGGCTCCAACAGACCGAGGCAACCGACACCGACCAGGCAGTTTGGCTGCTATCCGACATACCTGTAATCGGGGAACTTTTCAAGCCCACCAACGACCAGCGCACAAGGACTGAACTCGTCATATTTATCCGCCCGACTATCATAAGCAGCGCCGCGGTGGACACCATAATGAAAGATACCGGCATGGACAAGTCCCCGATATCGAAAGAGCTCGACTTGTATTTGAGAACCGGCAGGTTTTACGATCCCGAGACTGACGGATTCGGACAGGCCGAGTCGGCAAGAAGCTCGGCGTTGCGCACGATACTTCCGAAGGGCAGAAACGAAGAGGCGTTTAAGAATCCGGACGAAGGCAAGAAAACAGAATCCGAATCGGAGAAAGACACTTCCGCCGTGGAAGAAAGCGCATCTGCCGATAAAGCCGCCGAGGCCAACAATGCCGACAGCGGCAATAGCACAGCGCCAAGCAAGGCAAAAGTGCGCAGGTTTACGCCGGGCGTGAGAAAATGAAGACATTGATTGCTACAATAATTGTATGCTCCGCATTCTTGACGGCAACCGCCCAGGGAAACGGAGACGACGCGGCGGGCGGAAATTCTTTTACGCGCGGCGGGCAACTGCCGCCCCAGTATTCTGACGGCGTTCCCCCGCCCCCGCCGGAAGAAAACTTTCGGCAACCTCCGCCGCCCACAGGGGAAGATGTCCGGCAGCCACCGCCTTCCGAAGCGGGTTTTGCAGAAAAATCTGCACAAGAAGAAAACGCTTCTGATAGCGGCGAAGAAGGCGCAACGGGCGGTACAGGGCTTGAACCGGAACAGGCGCAAAAACCCGCTGAGGGCACTGCTTTAAACGGCAAAAATCCACAAGGAGAAAATGCAGGCGGCGGAAACAGTACAATACCCGCTCTCGTCGGCGCGGAATCTTTACTGGGCAGGAATCCGTTTGGAAATTCTCCCGCGGGGAAATCCGGCAAAGATGAGAAAACTGAAGCGAGCCTCGAGCTTACATGCGCCTGCTTTATCGACGGGAAGTGGAATTTTGTCATCACGGATATAGAATCCAAAATATCGTACGCACTCGTGTTAAAGGGGCGAATTTCGGACGAGATACCGTACAGGGTGGACTTTTTTGACGAAGACACAATGAGCGTAGTGATTTCAAATTCGATATCCGAATTTGTCATAACGCTGAAAAGCCCCGACGAGCCTGCTCCCGCTCCGCCCCCGCCGCCGAAGGCCGCGGCCACGGCGCAAAAAACCAACCAGCAGTCAAACCGGCAAAACCGTTATAGAATGTGGATTCCGCCGCAGAGGGTGGAGGTTCCAAAGGCAAAACGCATAAACTGGCGGTAAAAACATGTCACTTTCCTACGAAAAGAAAATAGAAGCGGCGAAAGCCGAGTTTAAGAAAAAGCTCTCACCGGACGACGCCTCGAAATTCGATGCCTGCGCCGACCCGAGAAAGCCGCGGTTTTTATTGGAGCACGGCAATTTTACGGAGTCCGAAATAGTGCGCGGGCTTTCCGAGACTGTCGGCCTTGAAGCTGTCGAGAGCATTGAAATTCCGGAGAACGCCGAAAGCCTGCTTCCGCTCAGAATAATAAACGAGTACCGCTGTCTTCCGCTCTCCGACGGCACGGCTGTTTTCACATGGCCGCCGTCGGACGACGCTATAAAATGGATATGCGCAATATCCGGAAGAATCCCCCCGATAAAGCTCGCGCCATACTCTCTCGTTGAGGGAAAGATTGCCGAGAGTTTCGGCGTCGGCGCGGAATCCCTTGAAGGCAGGGACGCCGACGATTTTTCCGACATATCCGAAAGCGAAACGCAAGAGGACGAAAACGCCGCAATCATAAAATTCGTAAACGAAATAATAACGCGAGCCCTCGCCGATAGGGCAACCGACATTCACATAGAGCCCCGCCGCGACAGCCTCGCAATAAGATACAGAATCGACGGCGATATGACTTCCGTGTCAGTCCCCGACAATCTCGTAAAGTTTAAGGACGCAATCATATCGAGAATAAAAATAATGGCGCGCCTGAACATCTCTGAAAAGCGCCGCCCGCAAGACGGGCGCATAGCTTTCAGGTCCAAGAGCGGAGAGGAGATTGACATACGAGTGTCGTCGCTGCCTACCCTCTACGGGGAGAGCGTTTCGCTGCGACTGCTCAATCAGAAATCGAGGCCTGTCACGATAGAAGATCTCGGGTTTCTGCCGGACGACGCCGCAAAAATAGCGCGCCCGCTTTCGCTGCCGCACGGAATAATACTCGTCACGGGCCCGACCGGCTCCGGCAAATCGACGACATTGACCGCATTCATACGGCGTCTGCGCTCGCCGGAAGTCCGAATAATAACGGTTGAGGACCCTGTCGAGTACGAAGTTGAGGGGGTGAATCAAACGCAGGTAAATCCTGAAATAGGGCTTACGTTTTCGTCGGTTCTGCGCTCGGTTCTGCGCCAGGACCCCGACATAATTATGGTCGGGGAAATACGCGACAGGGAGACGGCGGACATAGCAATACGAGCGTCGCTTACAGGGCACCTCGTGCTTAGCACTCTGCATACGAACGACTCCGCCGGCGCGCTCACAAGGCTTGTCGATATGGGCATAGAGCCGTTTCTCATAGCCTCCTCCGTGGAGATGATACTCGCCCAGAGGCTCGTAAGGCGGCTTTGCAAATGCGCGGTGCCCGCAAATTACACAAGACAGCAGCTCTCATCAAGCCTCGCAACCCTCGGCATTCCGCAATCGGAGCTCGAGTTCGCGGGAGGTATAAAAATGCCGCACGGCTGCGACAAATGCCGCTCGATAGGCTATTACGGGCGAGTCGGCATATTTGAGATACTTTTGGTCACCGAATACATACATTCAATGATAGTCTCGCGCGCTTCTGCGAGAGAAATAAGGGAGGCCGCCCGCGCCAACGGAATGCGCACATTGCAGGAATGCGGGTGGGAGCTCGTAAAGCGCGGAATAAGCGGGCTCGACGAAATAATGTGCTACGCAAACTTAAACGACGAAGCCGTAAGCCATGCGAAAGTATAAATACAGGGCGATGTCCGGAAACGGCAAAATCGTATCCGGAGAACTTGACGCCGCCGACTATAAAGACGCGTGCAACAAGCTCAGGGCAATGTCGCTAGTTCCCGTCTCAGCCGAGAGGGCGGATTCGGCGGGCGCATCCGAACCTTCGAAAAGCTCGGAATCCGACGCTTCAAAAATAAATCTCGGCGGAGAAAAGACTTCGCTTGCATTCTTTAAAAAGCTTCTCCAGCTCTGCGGCGGCGGGGGAATGCCTGTCAGCGACGCGCTAAAATCCCTCGCCCAAAGATCCCTTGACGCGCGTACAAAAGTCCTCTGCCGCGAACTTTACAAGGAGCTAAGCGAAGGCCGGACGCTTTCCGATGCTCTAAAAAAGTACCCCGCCCTTTTCGACCCCTGCATAACGCACCTTGTCGAAGCCGGCGAAACGACCGCCAACCTCGGGTTTGTCTTTGAAAACATAATATCTTACATAGGGGCGCGAAGGCAACTACGGCGCACAATAATATCGGCCCTCGCATATCCGGTTTTTCTATGCGTTATGGCCTCCGGAGTCGTGTTGCTGTTTTTATTTTTCATGCTGCCGCGGATAGAGTCTATGATGTCGAATATCGGCGCGGGAGAAAACGGGCCCATTGTGCTTATGAAAACGATAGGCTCGGTGCTTACGACGGGTGTTCCGATTGCAGCCGCCCTTGTCGTTATTGCATTTATCGCTGTCAAACTCGTGCGCAAGACTCCAGAAGGGCTTTTAAAAACTGACGCATTCCTCTTGAAAATACCGGTGATAGGGAAAATCGCCTCAGACTCCGACCTATGCAGATTCTCGACGCTCGCATCGACTCTTTTCGCTTCCGGCGTAAATACCACCGAGACATTCAGGCTCGCCGAAAAGTCCGTAAAGAACTCTTTAATGCGGTCGAGAATACAAAGTTTTAGAGTTGCCGTAAACGACGGCGCCCCTATATCGGCCGCTTTGAAGAAATTTGGAATTATAGACGAGGAGGACATTGATATTGTCTCCGTAGGCGAGCGCACCGGCAGCCTTGTATCGGCATTCGCGGAAATAGGGAAATCGCACTCTGAATCGCTGAACAGGCGGATAAAGCTTTCAACCGGCGCACTTGGCGGGGTTGCGCTTGCATTGGCATTCGCGCTGGTTTTGATATTCGCGGTTGGAATAGTTTTGAGCATACTTGGAATCAGCCACGGATTGATATCCAAATAATGGCCCTAAGCAAACTGCGCGGAAAGATACGGCATAAAATTCCATACTTTATACTTGGCAATTATTTGGCGTATTTTTGGGCAGTTTGTTAGGGGATGTCCGCTTATTTACGGTTTACTCCGCAAAAAATTTTACATGGAAATTCGCCAAGTAAAATTTCGGGGCACGGGCTCAACAATTTGCATCGCGCGCCTTCCACAATCCTCTCGACATATTTTAATAGTTATTCTAAAATTGGCGTAAAACCATCGGTAAAGTAAGAGTTAAACCTGCAATACAGCCATCATTTTCCTCCGCTTCAACGCAAAAAATGCCAGCCGTTTTTGGCGCTTAAGCATAACAGAATTTTTGAATTATACAAGAAACAGCCAATCGGCGAAAAATATTTTTGGAAACTCAAAAAATTTTTTATCCACCAATGCTGCAAGCGTAAGATTTTATTTAAAAGCTGATATTTCCTTTGAAATTTCGCCAAGAAGCGGAGCCGCATTTTGCGATATTCTCGAAAGCTCCGCGAGAGCCTTTTCCGCTTTTGCTACCGCCCCGCGAGCGTCTTTTAAACGGAGCGATAAAGTTCCCATCTCAGACGATCCCGCAAGCCCTTCGATATTGTCCGCAGAATATGAAAGGGATGTCACAGAATTTTCAATGGAGGAAATAGACTCCAACATTTTGTCAGCCTCGCGCCTAAAATGCGAAAGTGGCGCCGAAAGCGCGGAAATCTTTGCCTTCACGGCGTTCAAACAATTTCCGCAGTCGCCCGCCGCCTTTTCCATATCCATAACAACAACCCCCGTGCGCTTGGCCAGAAGCTTTATCTGCTCCGCCAAAATAGAAAGTCCGCTTCCGGCATTTCCGGACTTCCCTACCTCTATTGACATATTTAGGCTAATAAGATTTGCCCTGTCCGCTATCGCCGCTATTTCGCCCGCAAGCCTCCCGAGCGACCCGACGGATTCTATTGCCGAGTCCGCCGATTCGTCCGCCGATTGCACAGCCTGCGACTGCGCCGATATTATTTTTGAAAAGTCGCCCGCAACGACCTCCTTTTGCGGCAATCCCTCAGAGAGTTCCGAGACCAATTCTGAAATTCTGCGGGAAGCCTTTAAAGCTCCGCCGTAGAGTTCGGGACCCGAAACATTCTTTTCCAATTCCTCCAATGCGGAATCGGCATATTCGAGAATTTTTGAATTTAAAGACACTGCCGCGCTTATCTCGTTGCGGCTTGAAACGCACATAATCGAAAGTTTTTTGGAAATATCAAGCAGCCGCTCGCGCATTTCAAGCGCGTCGAGAATGTATGAATCTATTGTTTTGAACTCGCGCCCGAAAAGTGCGGCAGATGCGTAATAATCAACTTTTGCGTCCTCGGCCGAGCCAGATATGCAAGAGCGCGCAAGCAGAGCCGTCCGCGCTGCAGCTTTGCGAACTCCCAGCGCTATTATCATTGCGGCGGAAGATAGAAATATTATAAACAAAGCGTATTCCGCCAAGAAATAGGCCAGCTGCAAATGCGCGTTATGCAATGCGCCAGAGAGCGAATCCACAAGCACCCCGGAGCAATAAATCCAAGTCTGCGCGCAAAGAGTTTCAAAGACCGACATCTTTTTTGCTATTTCGTCCGGATTAAATTCCTCGGAAAATATCGAGTCCGTAAGCGCCGTTCCGGTTTGAAGGATTTTTTCGGAAGATGCGCGTATGCTTTTGGCGCTCTCAAAATTGGAAGAGAGAGTTCGGAGAGCGGCAGACAAGTTTTCGATATCGTCAAGAAGTTCATCGCGAATTATCGACAGTTGGGACTTGTCCCCGTCTATGGAAGTTTCAACTTGCAGCCTGAATAATCCGGAATATATTTTGGGGAAATACGTTCCGCAAATTTTTACAAGCAGGTATCTGTCGGTTGCGGGATCTGAATAAAGCCCGCCGGCAACCAATGCGCCGTCTGACATATCCAACAAAATAGACGCTTTATTTCGCGACGAATCGAATGCGTCCAAAGATTCCTGCGTGTAAATTGTCGATATGTTTGAATGTTTTTCGGGAGAAGCCTGTTTTAGGTAAGACGAAGTTCGCAGTATCTGAGAGCAGCCGGCTGAAATGGAGGCTTTTGCCTCGGAAATTGCGCGCTTTGCGGAAGCCGCAGAAGCATCGCCTGAGGCACTGCCGGACAATGTAAAATGGGAGAGTATTGCAAGCCCCTGCAAAATACGCGCGCCGCCAAGTTCGGCACCGTACCTGTCGGATTCCCTCAAGACGGAATATACATATTTATACGCGGGCAAGGCGGAGGCGCAAAGTCCGAGCGCCAATATCGCTACAAGTTTTGTAAGCAGACGTTTCCCGCTAAAATGTTTCATTCTTAAACGCTATTTTAATGCGCCATAACTTGCAATAATATTCTGTTAGGCAAAAAAAATCGGAGCCAATGCTCCGATTCTTATGTGGGAAATATACACTTTTTGATTTCAATAGCCGCATATAAGCAAGCGGCTATTGCATTGAAGGGAGATTACCTCTGCCCGGAGATCAACATTGAATTGTCCGGAACAATAGAAGAAGTTGTCGAAGTATGGGAATCTCTCTGGTTGGCTTTCGACTGGGGCATTACCAAGAATTCGCTTGTCTGGGCAGCGAGTGTTCTTTCAGCGATTGAAGTGTTGCCGACGGAACCAGTGATATCGCCATTCGGGCGGGCTGCAAGGACAACAGCGTTCGTTCTGGATTCGCCGTTCTCGTTGGTCGCCGTGACATTGCCGGTTGTCGTTATGCTTCCGTCCGCATTAACAGTCGACCTTGCATCGCAAGCATACCTTTCGCCGTTCATTTCAACAGACATGTTGGAAACGTACGAATTTTCAGTGTCGGGCCTTATAGAAGCCGTGACAGTGACGGGTGTTCTCGCCGGGAGATTGGGATCAGACAAAGTTGATTTTACTGCGGAAATCAAAGAATTGAAGATTTTACCATGATGGGTGTCTGTACCGGTAGCCTTGGTAGTTTCCGCGAGAATCCTATTGAGCATATCCTGCGAGGATGCCAACACGCTGCTGTTCTGCGCGTCAACTCTCACATTTATTTCCCTATTGTTTACGGTTGTCTGTACGCGAACGCCGTTGGCTTCGCTAGTCGCCGAAGCGGGAGCTGTTTGAGCGGGGGTGACGGCCGTCTGGGCGCCGAGCATTCCGCTTACGGAGAGAACTGCGAGGATTGCGATATAATTTAAAACTTTCATGGTATATTTCCTTTAAGTAGAAGAAAGGTTTTTTCTGATTGTGCAAAGAAAGTAAAATAAACTCCGCAACAATACAAGTATTTTTTTTTACTTTTTTTCCATCGTAAAAAGCGCTGGTATTTTAAATTTTTTAGCAATTAGGCAGACTATTGCTAACCGCGGAAAAATTCTACAACCCGCCTTATTTATATGAAAGAAATGTTTTGCCTTTCGCGTTAAAAATGTTTGAATTGCCCAACCAAAAAAAATATAAATTCGCGAGCCCAAAAAATGGGAACGCTTCCAATAACAACAAAACATCACAAGAGATGTCCGAACAAGAAAATAAACCGGAGAATAAAACGGAACAAGTCGATCTGAGCGAACTTTCCAACATTCAGTTCGCCACGGCTTGGACACCGAGTTCCAATATATCCCCCAAAAACTTCACGCCGCGCAAAAGCGGAGACTTCAAAGGGCCCAGACGCGACGGGGGAGCTTTCAGGAAACCGCGCGAAGGCGGCTTTTCCGGAAGGCAGCGCGAAGGCGGAGAATTTAAAAAGCGCCAGTTCCCGCCGCGAGACGACAAAAACTCCGAGAAGCGCTTTTCTTCGGACAAGCCTTTTAAAAAGCGCCAAAAACCATTCGATAAAAAAGCGAAGAAGGAGCCTTTCGTTTTTTCAATGGAGGTCTTGTTCTATCCGGAGGACGCCCCGTTTAATAAATTGTCCGACATAATGAAAGCCTCGAAGCGCACATACCAGCTCTTCGACATCGCCGAGATAATTCTTGAAAAGCCGGAAAGGTTTGTGGTTCTCGCAAAGAATCTGCCGGACGCCGACGGGAAATCCGCCCCCCTTTACTGTGCGCAGCCGCTCAACCTGCCCTTCGACGACGAAGCGTCGGCAAAATCGGCCGCCCTTGAAGCAAAGCTCGAAGAACTCTTCAATACCGAGGAGATAGACGCCGAACCGCCAAAGGGAGAATTTCAAGTAGTGAACAGGTGCTCAATTACAGGAGACCTCCTCGGGGCTCCCAACTGGCATAGGTACGGAGAATTTCTGCGCGAATACCACAACCGCAAATTCCCGAAAATGCCGTTTGAAAAATTCTGCGCCTCGATAGAAAGCGTGCGCGACAAGGAGCAAATATCCGCATGGCTTGAAATGATGAAGAAAAAGACGGTATTCAAGCTTAAAGAGCCGCAAGAGGGCGCCCCCGAGAGCTTCGACACGCGCGAATCCGCCTTTGCCTACATATCACAGAAATACGGGAGCGAGCTTGTAAAGACATACGAGCAAGTCAGGCTGCGCGGCGAGTACGTCGCAAAACTTCCGTTTGGAAGAATACGCAAGAATATAGAAGAAGCCTACAAAAAACAGAAAAAATTCCCGATTGTCACTGCGAACAATTTGCGCGGGCGCCTGCGCCGCTCAGGATTTACAATCTACAAGCGCGGCAGCAAGGGTTTTGCATACGTATCTGTGATAAAGCGTAAGTTTATTTTTGAGGGAGAGAGCCTCTCGGAAGTTCCGCAAAAGATTTTCGATTTTATATCGGCAAATCCCGCAATCAGCGCGGCGGACCTTCCGTACAAATACCTCGGCCTCGATGTTCCGAAATCGGAGACTGAAACAAAGAGCCTTGCACAGCAGAACACAGAAGGAGCCCAAACTCTGGATTCGCAAAAGCCTTCCGAATCCGCGGAGCTTTCCGAAGAAACGAAGGCGCAGCTATCCTCGGTGTGGAGCGAGCTCTTGTGGTTGGTCTCCGAAGGTTATGTAGTGGAGTATTCCGACGGAACCCTTCAAGCCAATCCATACCTCCCGAAGCCGAAGGACAAGTCCCATACCGCCGATTTGGAAGCCGAGGCCGCAAAAGCCGGAGACGAACCCATAATGCCGGCAAAGAAAAATACGGAAGCCGAAGCGGAATGTGGAGAGTCGGAATCCGGCGAGACCCCGCAATGCCAATGCGAATCTTCGTCTGAAGGCGCCGGGCAGGAAAATGGCGGTGTTGCCGCAGAATCTGCCAAAGAAGAACCTTGTGACGATTCTTCCGCACAGGAAAATAGCGCGCCGGAAACAGTCGGGGACAAACCCTGTGAGAATCCTGAGAGCGGAGTTTCAAACGAAGGCTCGAAGGAAACTTCAGAATCCAAGCAATAATTTGGCAATATATTTTGCCTCGGCCTATGCGCAAAAAATCTCCCGAAATGGGAGATTTTTTTTGATTAGGATAGGCGCGATGAAATTCAGAAGTTGATGGAAAATTTTTTGCGATATAGGCGTGGAAGATAGGGAAAAAAATTTTCCCGCATTGAAAAATTTAGAAATAATTTACCAATCTCGCGATGGAATGGAGGCTTTTTACGGACAATGAAAAGAAATGAGAGCTTTGGCGTTCATTTATTTTACACAAAATTCTCCGCATGCTTCTTGGAGTAAACTTTGTTGCAATTATATACAATACGTACGACCTTTATTTTTGAAAAATCCCTGTTTCCGCAATCCGCCGCACCTTCAACATGCAACTTAACAAATAAATTATACGCGCGATACAATAGCCCGCTTTTTACCGTTAAATTGCGTACTCTTTACCGTTAAGCTGCGGAATGCCTATCCTCGGTTTCTTTTGCGCGATTTTTTAGAATTTTCAAAAAGTTTTCCATTCTCTGTATAGGATTTACCAGACGTCGCCCGCCGCAATAATTCCGAAAACGGAACGTTTGCAACATCGTTTTCATCGGCGAGCTTAGGCTCCTTAAAGTTTTTTTTCTTTTGCGGAATTTGAAGAGAATCGAAAGATTTCAGCTGCGTTTTAAATTTATTCTTTTTTGGCAGAGAGCTTGAGGAAACCTCCTTTACAGATTCTCCTGTCTTTTTGGAGTCGGCCTTTTCTATAATCGAGGCGAGGCGCTTGCGCCGCTTTTTCATATGCTTCGATATTATTTCGGCGCGGCGCACTGCATCGCGGATTTGCAATTCGAAAGGGTCGAGCGCAGAGAAAGCCCCGCAAGATTTCCATTCGCGCTCGGTGCGTGAATTTGAATCCTGCAAGGATTTAGACAGAGCCTTTGCCGAATCCGCCGCACTTTCAAAGAGTTTGTCTGGCGACAATGCAGTTGCGCCGAAGGTCGTTGCCGTAAGGCGCAGAAGGTTGTCGCGCGACACCACGATTATGGAGCCCGGGTTGCGGGAAGTAGCGCAGAGCTGTTCTATCAATTCGTCGGCTGTCATATGCGACGGCGTAAAAACTTCGGCAAGCGTATCAATAGAATTGCGCCTTACAACCGATATATCTGAGCCTGAGCCATCGTAAACTATCGTAATGCGCGTTCCGCCGTAGTCGTGCATGGGTCCAACTATGCGCCACAGCTCTTCGCGGGCAGCGTCGAGGCCGCGCTTTAAAAATATGCGCTCCATATCCGGAGTGGAACGCACAACATTCCACCCGTCTATTATAATATGCCTCTTGGAAACCATTTTTAACAAGAGAAACCGCGCCGACTAATTTCCGCAAACTTTTTTTGAAAAAAAAGCGCGGACTTTAAAACCGTCCGCGCCAATTCAAATATGCTATGCCTATTAGAATATTTCGATTCCGAATATCTCAAAATTCTTTGGGCTGAGTTTTACAGCAAAGCCGCCGCCGGGAGCCATTTTGAGTTTAAGTTTGTCGGCGGAAGTGAGAGATTTCACGCAATACTTGAAGTCTGTGCCGACCCTTCCTGCATTGGCTCCGTCCCTTATTATTTCAACCTTGTACTCCGTGTCCGGCGAGAGGATTTTTGACAAGTCGATTTCGACCTCCTTGCCGTCCCAGTCGCACATTCCGCCGATGTACCAGTCTTCGCCCGACCTGCGCGCAATTACAACATATTTGCCCATCTTGCCCTCCAATACCTTGGTTTCATCCCATGTGGTCGGAGTCTCAGCCATAAATTTTAGTATCTCGGGAGATTTCAAATATTCAGATGCCGAGTCGCACAGCATTTGCAGGGGCGCAAAATACACAACATACATGGCAGCTTGATGCGCGCGCGTACCCTGAACTTCCGGGAAGTTGTAGCAGGGGCTGAAATCGCCTTTTGCAGTGTTTCTGAGTCCGCCAGGGGTGTAGTCCATTGGCCCCATAAGCATGCGGGTAAAGACCAAGTCTATATTGTGGGAAGGCGTAATTGCCTTGGACCATTTATTGACCTCCCCGCCGAGGACTCCCTCAAAGTTTATGAGATTCGGCCATGTGCGGAATTGTCCGACGGGCTTTGCGCAACCGTGCATATCGATGACCATTTGGCGTTCTGCAGCCATGCGCGCCATATTTTCATAAAATTCCATTGCGGTTTGGTCGTCGCGGTCGGTAAAGTCTATTTTAAGTCCGTCGGCGCCCCAGCCCTTCATCACGTCGAAAGCCTTTTGCGGATATTTTTCCATGGATTTAGCCAAAACCCACAATATGACTTTTACGTCTTTGGATTTTGCGTAGTCGATTAAACCTTTGACATCGATAAAGGTTTTGCCTTCCGCGAGCTTTTCGTCGGTTTCCACCATTTCGCCCGCATCTTTTCCGGTGAGCCAGCCGGCGTCGAACAATACATAGGGGATTGAATTTTCGGCGGCGAAGTCTATAAGATAGCGGTATGTTTGCTCGTTTATACCGGCCTCAAAATCGACACCCTGCAAATTCCAGTTGTTCCACCATTCCCATACGCAAGAGCCGGGTTTTATCCACGATGTGTCGGATATCGCGCAGGGTTTTGCGAGCTTGAAAACCGTCTGGTTGTCAGCCAAATCCGAGTCGTTTCTCGCGACTATAAAAGCCCTCCACGGGAATTCGCGGGAAGCCACAGTGCTTGCGATATAATCTTCAAATTCGCTGGCGAAACGGTTGTGAACCTTTACCTTAAAAGCTTTCGGATATTTTGAAATTTTGGATACTGCGCCGTTCTTGCCCGCCGCTACGCGCAGGCCCGGATAGTTCGAAACGTCCGATTCGACAAGCGCTATTTTTGCCGACCCTTTATCTACGATAAGCGGCAGCGATACGCTGTGCGGATTTTGCTTTTTAAGCTCGCCGAAAGCTAGGCGCGTGTACGGTTTTTCAAAAGAAGTCTGCACGCCCTTTTCAATGTGGGCAATGAGCTTGTCGGAATCGGAGAGCGGAATGTTTAAGGTTTCGTCGTTGACTATCATTTTTCCGTCGCCGAGATTGGAGACGAATCTATACGCGACGGCGTCGTCGAACGCGCGCACGACCACCTTAAATTTTTTAAAGTTTATGACCATCTGGTTGTATTCGTCCTTTACCGACTTCTCTATTCCCCAGACCGTGTCAATCGTTCCCCTGTGGTTTGAATAGTCGCAGGAAAGCGCAGTGGAATTTTTGCCCATATCGCCCTTGTCGGTGAGCATTGCGAACTCGACATTGTCGAGGAGTTTTTTGCCGTCGGCAGAGATGTTGAGTGTCAGCTTTGCGCCGTCGGACACTTCCGCTTGCAATTTACCGTCGGGAGATGACAATTTAAAAGTCTCGGCTGAAACCTGAAACGCCATGAGTGCGGCGGCAGCCATTCCTATGAGATATGTTTTTCCGTTCATATGTTGGTTATTTTTTTCGAAACTAAAAAAAGGTCAATATTTAAAACGTTCCGGAAGCGGTTTCGCGTTGCCTGCCGCGCTTTCAGGCTCGCGCAAAACAGAGTTCATCGAATTTCCCACATTAAAGATACTTATCGCAAAAAAATCTTGCCGCAGCCCGCGCAAATTTGCGCCGGCAAAAAAACTATTGGAATTCCCGCCGCGAAAAATATCGCGCGGCGATATTTACACCTGCAAGCTTCGCAGCCGCAGCGTTTAAAAGCAACCCTGCGCGATGTAAAAATTTATTGGGAAAAGCCCCGCCCGATACGCCGTGGAAAATTCCTTTGCTGGGCGGTTTTTACATTCGCCCGACTAGCGCCCCAGATTAGGCAAAGGAAATAAATCATAAAAAAAACGGTTCCGAGCTTTCAGTCTCCTGAAAGGCGGCGCGCATGCCGGTTTGCGCACAGATTTTTTCAACTTCTGAACGCCCAAGAATCATAAACGCAGTTGAAAATGCGTCGGCAAATGCCGCGGAATTTCCAAAAGCCCAGGTTCTGAAAGGCTGGTGCTCGGGAACCTCTCCGGTGCGGCCGTCAAATACATGTTCGCCCTGCACGGCAACGCCTGAAGCGCCGACTCCCATTCCGGAAGGCGGAATGTCGAATGAAATATCTTTTGAAAGGTTAACGCGCCACGAGTCCGAATCCTCCGGCTTGCCAAACGCGAATATCGAGCTTCCTCCAAAGCTAATAAAAGCATTTTCAATTTCCCAAGTTTCGCGCAAGATTTCCACCATTCTATCCACCGCGTACCCCTTCCCGATACAGCCCAAGTCTATTTTGCCGTCGGCCACTTTTTTTATATAAAAATTTTCGGGATCAATTTCAAATTTTCCACGCTTTAATTCCACGCTGTTAGGGGCGCCTTTTTTCATTTTGGAATAGTAGTCGCCAAGAGACACGTCTATCGCGCCTCCGGTAATAGATGAAACGGCGAAGGCATCGACAAGGCAGTCGCACGCATCGCAGGAGAGTTTTACTACGCTCCCTACGGGCGACGAATTTATCATGTCGATATCGCTTCCCTCCCTGTACATGCTAAGAAGCGTTTCGAGCATATCGACCTTGTCAAAGCATTCGGCGGCGGCCGAAAGCGCGTATTTATGGTCTGCGCCGCAAATCAGCAGATCCAGTTTTGTGTTCATTGCCTCGTGGTCGAATCTATGCATATAAAAACCGTTAGATGCGCTTTCGCGGGCTTTCAAGCATAAAAGGAAAAATCTCAGCAAACGGGATTTTAAAATTGCAAACGACTTCTGCCTTCTTAGTTTTGTATGCCTTGCTAAAAATGAAGGAGCTTCAAAACACCTTTATACTCGCGATATGCCTGCTGGCATTCACAACGGTCGTATTCTTTTTTAAATACGGCAAGGAGCGGGCGCAGTCAAAGGCGCTGGAGGCGGAGAACATAGCCTCGCAGACGCTCGTGTACGATATGAAAAAACGGGCCGAACAGAGAGCCGAGGAAGCCGAGCGTTTAAGCAAAATAGCGAAGCAAAGCGCAGAGGCGAACATGCTAAAAGTAAAGCAAGCGCGCGAGATGCTCGAGAAATCTAAGAGGCAGAGCGAGCTTACCCAGAAGGAGCTTGTAAAAAAACTAAACGCGCAGCTCGAGCGCGAAGCCGATGCGAGAATCGCCGCCGAAAACGCCTCCAAAGAACTCCAAAAGCAGAGGGATATTTTAAGGCTGGCAGTCGCCGACGCAAAGTCTGCGCTCGACGAGCTTAAAAAGAAAAAGCAATCTTCAGGAGATATAGAAATTGCAAGAATGCAGGAACTGCTCGCCCAGCGCGAAGCCGAAATTGAAAGGCTGAAAAAGAGGCAGTCTGAGCTTGAACGCCTAAGAATAGAGGCGGAAGAGTCGCAGAGAAAGACCGAGGAACAGCTGCGTTCAAGAGGGGTAGTCCCTACGCTCCCGCGCTCAAAGTTGCTTCTGCTCTCCCCGAATGTGCCGGCATCAAAATAGCGATTTAATCAATCGGGCGGCTTGTAGCTTGGCGGGAATACCCATAAACTTGCGGCGCTACTGTATAAGCCCGCGCGGTTTGAGAGCCTAAAAAAAGCGCGGCACAAAACATTTTATGGGATTCGGCAAAAACGCCAACAATTTGCCTAAAACCGTATGGCGCACTGCAAACGGCATATCGGAAATCCCATTTGCAATTATTTATCAAACACCGGGAGATATTTTTTTATTATCTGGACTTTCGATTCATTCGGCAATTTTGACAGCGATACAAACCAAGCCACCGAAAGTATTTCGTCGTTTCCCGAACACTTGCCAACAGCAAGCTCAAAGCCTTTTCTTGCCGTCTGGGGGTCGGATTTGGCGGCTGCAGAAGATATTTCGCAAAGCTGCCATATTGGGATTATTGAATATTTATAAGCATTTTCGTATATGAAATTGACCGCCTCTGCCGGCCCGGAGAAGTCATAGAGATTGCGCACTATTGCATTCCCAATTTTTGGGTCTATCTGCTTTTCATCTTTAAGTGCTTCAATGGCTGCGGAATTGATTTTTTGGCAAAGGGCTTTATCGCTGACGCCTACCATTCGCGCAAAATCAGCCAAGGCGGCCGCTTTACAATCATTGCCACTCTGTTTGTTCCGTTCTTTAATAGCCGCGCAAAGGGGAGATATTTTCTCCAATGCACTGGTATTTTCAAGGTTGATTTTCGCCGCCGCCTTGGCGAGGGCCTTTGGATTTTTTCCAGCGGCAGACACAACTATTGCCGCATAGGAATAGTCGCGGGCGGACGCGTCTTTTATGGAATCTATTATTGAAAAAGCCGCCTCAAAATATCCGCGTTTAGCGACACCCACGGCAAGTTCGGCGAGAAAGTCGTTTTTCTGTCTGCCTTCCGGCATGCGCGAAGCAAGCGCAATGGCGTCCATATAATTTTCGGAATTTACGGCGGAATCGGCAATCTTGGAGAAAATATCCTCAAAAAGCTTATTATCCGAAACCCTACGCGCCACCTCAACAGCCTTATTTTCCATTCCAGCATCGGCAAATAAAACAGACATGCCGGCATAGGCTTTGTCGCGTATCTGTACCGCGTTTATTTTCGACACGTTTTCAAGAGCCGTATCGAGAATTTTTTTAAACTCCTCAAAGGTTTTTTCGTCGGAAGCTTTTGCGGAGACCGCCTTTTTATGCAAAACGGGAATCACATTTATATCGTACGCGACCATTGCCGCCTGAGTTCTTGATTCCGATAGAAAAGCAGCTTTGTCGGCAATTTTCTCAGCTTTTGGAATTTTTTTTGAATTTTTAAATTTAGGCGCGCCCAGTGCCTTGCCGGAAGGCTGCAATCCGGAAAGATTGATATACCTCGAAATATATTCCGATAAATCTCCATTTTCAATGCGAACTTTGTCTTCAACATTTTCAGTTGCTGCGGCGAGTTTGGAATGTATGAGCTTCAAAGTTTCAGCAGAAATCTCGCCCTTGTCTTTTGAGATCTGCGCGAGTGCCGCCGCGTCTACGACATTTTCTCCCAAGCCCATATTTACGATAACCGGCCACAAAACCCCGATATCCGAGGAAACAGAGTTGTTGAGTTGTTGGAGCTTTGGCATTACTTTTGACGTCAAATCCTGATAGGTTACCGGGCCGATAAGGGTGGTCGGATCCGTCATTACCTTTAAGGAGATGGCAGATTCCGGATAGTTTTCTATTATTTGATGTACAATAGAGACCGCCTCGTCGCAAAGTTCTTTCGCGGTTTTATAGTCCGCCTTTTCAAACGCCTGCTCCGCTTTTACGACATTTGCGGAAGCCTTTACGTATTCGCGGTTTGCCGATTTTTCGGAAGATGCCGAGCATGCCGACGCGAACGCGGCGGCAGACGCTATGATTGCTATAAAAATTTTCTGCATACCGCGTATAATTAACATTTGCGCCCCCTTTGTAAAGACTATCTTTGGAATCCTCCCACAGTAAACCAAGCGCGCATTTCTATTTTGCGCCTTCAGCATCGTATCACGGCCTTCGGGGAACATTTTCCATAATGGCATCAAAATTTGCAATATTACCCCAAGAGACGCGAGAGACGAAAATCTACTATGAAATCCGAAACTCCTATTTCGATTTTATTAAGAAACCTGAAGCGATAAAAAGCCCGCGGGGCGTTTATGCTTACAATAAAATATCGCATATTTGGCACAAATTTGCGGCAAAGCCATAACCGCCCGCCAATATGCAATCGAAAAAATTTTCCGCCGAGTAAAAAAAAATAACATAACGCAAGTTTGCTTCCGCAAAAAAACCCTGCAAAAATTATAAAAATTCGAGCGCAACAAAAAAAGCGCGGCAAAAGCCGCGCTTGGGAAAAAAGAACTTAAAACTGCCGCTCGAAAGCGAATGTTAGAATTGCGCCTTGCGCATATCCTTTTCGCGGAGGAAGGCTTCGTGCATGGCATAGGCCTTCGAGAGCGTAAGCGGAGTGTGGCCGCAAGGAACGGATTTTAAGAAATCGAGCAATATCGGCTTATAGTCCTCATGGGCGCATTTTTCTATAATGATGTGGGCGCGCTCTATCGGAGTTTTGCCGCGCAAGTCGGCGACGCCGTTTTCGGTTGCAATGACATTTACGCTGTGCTCGGTGTGGTCGCAGTGCGAAACGTTCGGGACTATCGCGCTAATCAGGCCGCCTTTTGCAACCGACGGGCAAGTGTATATGGACAAATAAGCCGCCCTCGTAAAGTCGCCGCTGCCGCCGATACCGTTCATTATGTTTTTGCCCATAATGTGCGAGCTGTTTACATTGCCGGACAAGTCAACTTCAATGGCAGTATTCATCGAAATTACGCCTATTCTGCGCGCAACCTCGGGGCTGTTCGATATTTCCTGCGGGCGCAAGACGAGCTTGTCCTTGAAGAATTTTATGTTCTGGTAAACTTCGTCTATTTTAGCCGCCGTGCAAGTAAGCGATGTCGCCGAAGCGCACTTGATGTGCCCGTGCTCGATAAGTTCAATCACTGAGTCCTGCAAGACTTCCGAGTACATGCTGAACTGCGGAATGTCGGGGTTTTCACCCAAAGCTCCCAAAACCGCATTTGCGATATTTCCAACGCCGCTCTGGATTGGGAGGAACTGCGGGGGAATTCTGCCGGCCTTCATTTCCGCCGCGAGGAAGTCCGCAACATTTTGGCCGATTTTCTGCGTGACAGGGTCTGTGGGCTTAAAGGGCGAAACTTGGTCGGGCATATCGGTATAGACAATGCCGACTATCTTTTTTGGATCGACCTTCACGACCGGAGAACCGATTCTGTCGCCGGCGGAATATATCGGTATTTCGCGGCGGAAAGGCGGGTTAGCCGTTTCGTAAATGTCGTGGATTCCGTACAACTCCTTGGACTGGTGGGCATTGAGCTCTATCAATATTTTATCCGCAAGCTTCAATCCAGTGGGGGAGATGCCGACTGAAGTGGTCAAGAGTATTTCGCCGTTGTCGCTGACGTCGGCCGCTTCGACTATCGCCCAGTCGAACTTGCCCATGAAGCCGTAGTTCATATACTGGGGGGTCATCGACAGGTGCAGGTCGGTATAGCGTATCTCGCCCGAGTTTGCGCCCGCGCGAATGTCGGCGTTAGTCTGGTACGGCGCGCGATAGCTTATGGCCTTTGCCCTTGCAAGCACGCCTTCGCACAAGTCTCCGGAGGAAGCGCCCGTCACAACGGCAATTTTGAACTCTCTTCCTTCTGAGTGTTCTTTTTCGGCTTTTGCCGCGATGGCTGACGGTATAGCCTTTGTTGCGCCCGCGGGGGTAAATCCGCTGAACGCGATTTGCTGTCCATTTTGAATGAGGCTTGCTGCCTCCTCGGGAGTGAGATTTTTATAGCTCATTTTTAGATGTGTAATTGTTTAAAAATTTACCGGGCGAGGCGGACGCCGAAACAAGCCGCCCCGCCCGCTAAAAGCATCAATGGTTTGTTAGGGTTGCGATAAAGAACCCGGCAACCATAGCCGTTCCGATAACGCCAGCCACATTCGGCCCCATTGCGTGCATCAGCAGGAAGTTTGCGGGATCTGCCTTAGCCCCCTCAACTTGCGAAACGCGCGCCGCCATAGGCACGGCGGAAACGCCGGCGGAACCGATTAGCGGGTTTATCTTTTCCTTCAAGAAAAGGTTCATGCACTTTGCCATCAATACGCCTGCCGCCGTGGAGAATCCGAACGCGACAACGCCAAGGGCGAGAATCGACAGAGTATCGACGCGGATGAATCTGTCGCCTGTCATTGTTATGCCGACGGACGTGCCGAGGAATACGGTGACGATATTGATTGTCTCGTTTTGCGCGGCCTTGCTAAGTCTTTCGCAAACTCCGCACTCGCGGATGAAGTTGCCGAGCATCAGCATTCCGATTAGCGCCGAAACGTCGGGTACGAGAAGTATGCAGAAAATGGTGACAACCAACGCGAAAATCAACTTTTCAAGCCTTCCTACTTTGCGCAGGCTCTTCATGCGTATCTTGCGTTCCTTTTGGGTTGTGAGCAGGCGCATAATCGGCGGCTGTATAATCGGCACGAGCGCCATGTAGCTGTATGCAGCAACCGCTATCGGCGCCAAGAGGTGCGGAGCGAGCTTATTTGATATAAAGATGGAGGTCGGGCCGTCCGCGCCGCCGATAATGCCGATTGAAGCGGCCTCCTGCGAAGTGAAGTTCAGGAATATTGCCCCTACGAAAGTCGCGAATACGCCGAACTGCGCCGCGCCGCCCAAGAGGAGCATTTTCGGATTTGCAATGAGGGGGCCAAAGTCTGTCAGTGCGCCGACGCCGAGGAAAATCAAAGGCGGGAATATTTCGAGCAGCACGCCCATTTGAATGTAGTAATAGAGCCCGCCAGTGCGCGCGCTGTAAACGTCAACGAGCTTCTGCCCGTTAGATACTTTTTCGCCGGCCTTAGCGAGAACCGCGTCAACGTCGCCCGTTGTAGTTGCCCATACGAGCCTGTCTTTACCTTTAAGCGAAAGTTTTTTGCCCTTGAATTGGACGTTAAAGACAGCTTCTGCCTCTGCCGCTTCAAGCTCGCTTTGGGCATTTGCCTTTTGCGGGCGCACTACCGATACCAAGTCAGGAATGCCTTTTGCTTTTTCAAAAGTATCCTTGCGCGCCTGCGCGGAAGTGACTTTTTCAATCATAGCAAAATATTTTGCGACTTCGCTTTGCGCCGTAGCCTCAGAGGAGACAATGTCGGAAACTTTCGCCGGTATTTGGCGCACTACGCGCGGCACGAAAACTTTGTCGGACTTGCCCACAAACATCTCAACGACCGTACCCTCAGCAGGGGCAATCAGATAAGATGCAGGCTTGTTGACGACACCCTCTGTCGGGAGGTTCGCCAACAATGCGCCAAAGGCTATCGGCACGAGCAGTAGGGGCTCGAATTGTTTAAAAACTGCCAGATACAGGAGTACGCACACGACGCCCCACATGACTATCATGCGCCAATCTACGTAAAAGAAACCTGTATCGAGAACAAGGTCTATTAGGCTTTGCAACATAGGACAAAAAATCTGCAATAAAATTGTAGGCAAAAAAAATACGGGCACCGACGGGATAAATTTATCCCGTCAATGCCGCAAAGGACACAATAAGATTAGCTGAGGCTCAAAAGGACTTCGCCTTCGTTGACACTCTGCCCCGCGCTTACGCAAATCTTCGAGACAGTGCCGTCTGCGGGAGAATTTACGGGAGTGTTCATTTTCATGGCTTCGAGCGTCACGAGCAGATCGCCCGCTTTAACTTGCTGGCCTTCCTTTACGTTAACCGCAACAACAACCGCCGCGAGAGGGCAGACGATGTCGTTTGCGCCTGCGGGAGCGGGAGCAGCCTTTTTGGGGGCGGGAGCGGGAGCAGCCACAGGGGC
>URAJ01000034.1 GCA_900545715.1 uncultured Opitutales bacterium | reverse complement strand
GCCGTGCCAAGAAGTCGCAAAGTTCGGAAGCGACGTCGATCTATCTGAAATACCCGTATTAAAGTGCTGGCCGAAAGACGGCGGGCGCTTTTTTACGCTTCCTCTCGTATTCACAAAATCGGCCGACGGCAAAGAGCGCAATGTCGGCATGTACCGCCTGCAGATATACGACAAAAACACGACGGGCATGCATTGGCACGTCCACAAAGACGGCTCCCACTTTTTTAAAGAGTACGAGAGGCTCGGCAAAAGAATGGAAGTCGCTGTTGCAATAGGCTGCGACCCCGCTACAATCTACTCCGCCACAGCCCCTCTGCCGCGCGGTATAGACGAACTTTTGCTATCCGGATTTTTGCGCGGATCCGGCGTTAGAACCGCAAAGTGCCTTACGGTGGATTTGGAGGTGCCCGCGGACGCCGAATTTGTGCTCGAAGGCTATGTCGATCCCTCCGAGCGCAGAATCGAAGGCCCGTTTGGGGACCATACGGGCTATTACTCACCGCCAGACTCGTATCCGGTTTTCCATGTGACTGCCCTCACCCGCAAGAAAAAGCCAATATACTGCGCCACCCTCGTAGGTCCGCCCCCCATGGAGGACTGCTATATGGCAAAAGCCACGGAAAGAATTTTTTTGCCTCTATTGCAGGCAGTAAATCCGGACGTGCGCGAATACTTTTTACCGTGGGAGGGAGTTTTCCACAATATATGCGTAGTGTCGTTAAACAAGGAGTTCCCGGCGCACGCGCACAGGCTTGCGAACGGCCTTTGGGGACAGGGGCAGATGAGCTTTTGCAAATGCGTCGCCGCCGTCGGAGCCGACATTGACCCATCCGATTTGTCCGCCGTATGGGAGCTTCTCAAAAATTCCTTCGACCCGTCCTCCGACATTGAAATAACGCGCGGGGTACTCGACGCGCTCGACCACTCCGCGCCAAAACCTTTCGAGGGCTCGAAAATTCTAATAGACCTGACTCCGCGCGACCCCGCCGAAACTCCGCGCGCCCCCAAGCCATTAAAAGAACCCGACACCTCCCAAAAGAATTTAATATTAAAATTTTTCTCGGAGGAATTAGGGGTATGCGCGGTAAACTTTGCCGACGCCTACTGCGCCGTATCGTTGGAAAAGGGCGCAAGAAGCGGGGCTGAAATAACGGATAAATGCGCCGCAAGCGGCCTGTTTGACGGTTTCTTCCGCGCCGTGGCGTTTTTCGACGCCGACGTTTCGGTGCACGACCATAAAAAAATGCTCTGGAAAATATTCAATAACACCGACCCTGCCCGCGACATAAAAATCCGCGAGTCCGGCCTCGTATTCATCGACGCCTGCAAAAAAGGCGCGGCCGACGGATACTTGCGCGAGTGGCCGGAAGACTTGGCGTTTGATAAATAGGCTTGAAGATTTTGCGAATGGCAATTTAATTATCAAAAAAAAATGAACTTTAATGAAATAGTTTCCAAAACGGCGGATATTGTAAATTCTACCGTCGAATTTATAAAAATCGTATGGACGCAGCCGAACGCGCCGGAGATGTTGGGAGCGGCGTTGGCGGCGCTCGTGCTGCTCGTGATAATCCGCAAGGCGAAGGCGGCGTACAGGCCTATAAAGCTTTTCGACAACCGCGCGGGGGTGGTCGAGGTTTCGAGAAAGGCCCTCGACGAGCTCGTGCAGAGCGTCTGCTACAGCCTCGGCGCGCTGAACCGACCCGACGTAAAAATATATACGCGGCGCGGGCGCCTCTGCATGAACGTTGCATTGAAGCTCGAATCAGGGCAGAGCCTTACGGACGCAACAGCGCAGATACAGACGGCCCTGACGAGCGCCTTCCGCGAGCATCTGGGAGTCGAAAAACTCGGCAGAATAGATGTCCGCGTGACAGGATTTAAAGGGCTTATATACAAGCCAACCTCAAAGTTCCTGCCTCCAGCAAATGTCGACGACGATTCCGCCGATGTCTTGCTGTCGTCTTCAAATCCTATTATAGACAGCGTAGATTCCGGGGCGGCAAATAAAGAGAAAAACTCGGGAAAGTAAATGGGGACGCTTTCAAAAAAAATTTCCGGCTTTGTGTTCTACGGAATTTTGGACACGGGATACGTAAAACCCGAATCTCTGTTTGACAAGTGCCAAAGCATAGTGGACGCGCATGTAAATATAGTGCAGCTGAGGGCCAAGCTCGAAGACGCCCCCACGCGGAGAAACATAGCCTTCGAGCTGCTGCCGATTTTTAAAAAGCGCGAAGACGTTTTTTTTATAATTAACGACGACATAGAGCTCGCGGCCGAAATATGCTCCATAATACCAAACGCCGGGCTTCATATCGGCCAGGACGACGGTTCTCCGAAAGACGCGCGTGCGGAAATAGGCGAAGGGAGAGTGCTCGGGCTCTCAACCCATTCGGAGTCGCAGGCGGCCGGGGCGGAATCCCTCAAAGACGTGCTCGACTATTTTGCGGTCGGCCCGGTGTACGCAACTAACACAAAGCCAGGCAGGCCGGCAGTTGGGCTTGAATTGGTAGCAAAAGTTGCGGAATCGGAACCCTCGCTTCCGTGGTTTTGCATAGGAGGCGTAAATATGCGGACTGCGCGCGCGATATGGAATGCCGGCGGACGCAGGATAGTGGCAGTCTCGGACGTGCTTTTGGCGGAAAATACGACAACTGCAATAGAGTCTTTGCGGAACGAATTTTTGGGGCACAATACCGCCTTATAAAAAATAAAGGAGACAAAAATATGCACATGGCGGACGCACTTGTATCCCCGGCTGTCGGAGGGTTAATGACCGCCGCGAGCGCCGGTTTGCTCTGGTATAGCGCGCGCAACCTAAGAAAAAATTTTGACCCTTCCCGCGTGCCTTTGATGGGGGTTATGGGCGCCTTCGTCTTCGCGGCCCAGATGATTAACTTTACAATCCCCGGTACGGGATCGAGCGGCCACATAGGAGGGGGCATGCTGCTTGCGGCTGTTCTCGGATCGCATGGGGCGTTTATAGCGCTCGCTTGTGTGCTGGCGATTCAGGCGTTTATGTTTGCCGACGGCGGTATACTTGCGCTGGGTTGCAATATATTTAATATGGGATTTTTCCCATGCTTCATTGCATATCCGCTAATATTTTTGCCGATCGCAAAAAATATGAAAAGCGGGGCGCGAATAATGGCGGCGTCAATAATCGGCTGCACGGTCGCGCTGCAGCTTGGGGCTTTCGGAGTCGTATTGGAGACATTGTGCTCGGGCGTGACACAGCTGCCTTTCAAAACTTTCGTGCTATTGATGCAGCCGATACATTTGGCAATAGGCCTTGTCGAGGGCGCGCTTACAGGCGCAGTTCTCGTGTTTTTAAAATCCGCAAGGCCGGAAGTCTTTGAAAACGCCACAAAAACTTCTTCGGGGACAGTGTGTCTGTCGCTTGTTATAGCGGCTCTTGCAATGGCATCGGGGCTTTCGATGCTCGCGTCGCAAAATCCGGACGGACTTGAATGGTCCATAGAGCGCGCGGCGCCCGGCGAGGAAATTTCAGCCGATTCCAAAATACATTCAGCGGCGGAAAAAGTGCAGGAAAACTCCGCCCTCCTCCCAGACTACAACCTTCCCAATTCCGAATCGCCGGCGGGCGGGGCTTTGGCGGGGGCAATAGGCACGCTTGCAACCCTTGCGGCCGCCGCTGCGGCAGGATTCGCGCTCAGGAAATCCAAACGTGCAGCGCAATAGCACTCCAGTAAGCGCAAGCGGAGCCGACCGCCGAAAAATTTTTACGCCAACGCTAAAAATCGCACTGGCGTTTATCTATGTGTGCTTTGCGGTTTCATTCCCCAAATACGATATGGCGGGAATTATGATGTTCGCCTCCCTTCCGCTCGCTGCGCTTATAGCGTCTTCAAAAGATATTTTAAAATCGTTAAAAAACTCGCTTGCAGCAGTTCCGATTGCGCTTGTCATAGGCGCCGCAAACCTTTGGTTTGAGAGAGCCACAATGCTCGATTTGGGGATTGTAAAAATATCCGCGGGGGAAGTTTCGCTCGCTGTGCTGTGCGCGAAAGCGTGGGCGTGCGCGGCGGCGGCTGTCGCGTTCTCGCAGTGCGCGTCGGAATCGGAAATGGCAAGGGGGCTGGCGGCTTTTAAAGTTCCCTGCCCCATTGCCCTTCAAATATCACTTACAATGCGATATATCCCCATCATAGCCGAGCAAGCCCGGCAAATTATGAGGGCGTACTCGCTGAGGTCGGCGCACACTTCGGGAGCCGCAAAAATCACCGATTGGCCGAAGCTTGCGGGCTCGCTTTTGCTGCGGAGCCTCGACAGGGCCTCCAACATATACGCCGCAATGCGCGCGCGCGGTTTCGAAGCAAAATGCTCCCAAACAACCCGCGGGAAAATAACGCCCGCCGACATTGTTTTTTCGGCCCTTTTTGTTTGCGTATGCGCCGCATTCCGGATTTTATCGGGGGAAATTTTTGTATGATAATAACCCGCAATTTGACTGCCGCGCGCGAAAAAGGAAAAAAGCCGGCCATTTCAGGGCTCGACCTGCAAGTCGGCGAAGGGGAATCCTGCGCGCTGCTCGGGGCAAACGGCGCGGGAAAATCGACCCTCTTGCTGGCGCTCGTGGGTCTTGCGCCGATTTTATCCGGAAGCGCGAGCGTCGGCGGGATTGAAGTACAAAAAAAGAATTTTAGAAAAGTAAGGGCGCTCGCCGGGCTCGTCTTCCAGAACTCAGACGACCAGCTATTCTGCCCGACGGTGATAGACGATGTGGCATTCGGCATAGAAAACTCGGGCGTCCCGCGCGAGCGCGCGTTTGAAAATGCCGAGATTTGGCTCGAAAAACTTTCGATACAAAACCTGAGAGACTGCTCACCTAACGAGCTCTCCGAAGGCGAAAAGAAAAGAGCCGCGATATGCGGGGTAGCCGCAATGCAGCCCGAGATAATGCTACTCGACGAACCGAGCGCGCAGCTCGACCCCCGCGGCAAACGCGAGCTCGCCGATCTTTTAAATTCGTTTAAGCAGACAAAAATAATATCGACCCACGATATGCAGTTTGCGCGCAGCGTCTGCAATACGGCGATAGTCTTAGATTGCGGGAAGCTCGCTGCGCGCGGAAACATAGACGAGATTCTCTCCGACGCCCCGCTGCTTGAGAGGTGCTCACTTTTGTAGCAAACTCGGAAACTTTTTTAAGCTCTCCGTCTGTTTTTTTGCTGTTAAAATGCCGAATATCCGCACACCCAAATATTCAAAAAAAAAGCCGTCGCCTCAATAGGGCGTAAAGCGGTGTTGACAAACTTTTTTGGCTTCTTAGCGTTAATTGGATTGTTTTTTTATTATGGTCGACATGGCAACAATTGAGGGCCTCTGCAAGCGCAGGGGGTTTATATATCGCTCGTCGGAAATTTACGGCGGCTTTAACGGATTTTTCGATTTCGGGCCGCTGGGCGTCGAACTGAAAAACAATATAAAAAGGGCGTGGTGGAACGACTTTGTCCACGGAAGAGACGACATTGTGGGCCTCGACGCCTCGATAATAATGCACCCCGATGTATGGCGCGCCTCGGGGCACGTCGCCGGATTCTCCGACCCCATGGTGGACTGCAAGGAATCGAAACTGCGTTTTAGGGCCGACCAGATATTTTTTGCACAAGTTAAAGTAGGTGGTGAAACAATCGGCTACATAAGCGTTCTTGAAGACGAAAATATGCAGGAGCAGGCCGATAAGAAAGCCGCCGAATTAAAGAGAAAAATGGCAAAACAGGGCGAATTGGAGCCAGTCGTTTTAAAGAACTATATGGACGCCAAGCCCGACGAGTACGATTTGATACCCTCCCCCGCCACAGGCAAAGCCGGAACCCTGACTCCTCCGCGCGACTTCAATTTGATGTTTCAAACCTACGTTGGCGCGCTGCGCGACGAAACCGCGATAGCATATCTCCGCCCCGAAACCGCGCAGGGCATTTTCGCCGACTTTAAAAATGTCTGCGACACAACCCGCGTAAAAGTTCCCTTCGGAATAGCGCAAATAGGCAAGGCGTTCAGGAACGAGATTACCCCGCGCAACTTCATATTCCGCAGCCGCGAATTCGAGCAGATGGAGATAGAATATTTTATATCTCCGTACGACGACTGGAAGACAATGCACAGGGAATGGATTGACGCCTGCAAAAAATGGTTTGTATCAATCGGCATACCCGCGGACAGGCTTTCGGAAGACGTCCACCCGAAAGAGAAGCTCGCGCACTACGCAAAGGCCTGCACAGACATCACCTTCCATTTTCCGCACGGGGTACAGGAATTGCAGGGCATAGCCGTGCGCGGGAATTTCGACCTTACACAGCACCAAAACGCCTCCGGGAAAAATCTCGAATACTTTGACGAAGCCCGCAAGGAGAAATATTTGCCGCATGTAATCGAGCCGTCGCTCGGCGTTGACAGGACATTCCTCGCCGTAATGACCGCCGCCTACGAGGAGGACGAAGTTCCGAACGACAAGGGACAAGCTGAAAAGCGCGTGCTTCTAAAATTCAGCCCGAGGGTTGCGCCGTACAAAGCGGCCGTCTTCCCGCTTGTAAAAAACAAGCCCGAACTTCTGCAAAAAGCGCAAGACCTCTACAAAAAATTGCGCCGCCGCTGGAATATATTCTTCGACGCCGCCGGTGCGATAGGCAGAAGATACCGCCGCCAGGACGAGATCGGAACACCCTTTGGGATAACGGTAGACTTCCAGTCGATAGAAGGCGACGGAACCGTCACTCTGCGCGACCGTGACACCACAAAGCAAATTCGCCTGAGCGAGGACGAACTCGTAAAATACTTGTCCGAGCAAATCGACGGAATATAGTGTTTTCCCAACTGAAAAATTAAGAAAAAAACGCCTAATTTTAGGCGTTTTTTTTGCGTGCATAGAATGCGAAAGCCCTTTTCCCAATTCCAATAAAAAACGGCGCGCGCAAAAAAAACGCGGCCGCATGGAGAATAAATTTTGGGCTATGATGTTATTGGAAAATCTTATTCCAAGCCTCAAGCTGCGCATCGATTTGTTTGAGCCCCGGCATTCCGATTTTCTCGCGCATAGACATTGCGCGCTTTAAGTCAAAGACGTCGCGCCAAGACGGATCCGCCTTGTCGCAGTGCGCGAATACTTCGGCGTCGGAAAGTTCATTTATGGGCACGCCGCTCTTTTCAGAGAGCGCCACAAGCCTCCCTACTATGTGGTGCGCCTCCCTGAACGGAACGCCCTTCATAACAAAATAGTCGGCGAGGTCTGTAGCAAGCAGCATAGGGTCGGAGACGGCCTCGGCGCACTTCTTGGCGTTAAATTTTATGCCCTTTGCGCATTCGCACAAAACCTCGGCGCATATTGAAGCCTGCTCGTAGGAATCGAATATCGGAGGCTTATCCTCCTGCAAATCCCTATTGTAAGTCAGCGGAAGCCCCTTGACGAGCGTCATGAGCGCAGTCAAATTCCCGGCAAGCCGCGCAGCCTTGCCGCGCATAAGCTCGAAAGCGTCGGGGTTTTTCTTTTGCGGCATGAGTGAAGAGCCTGTCGTAAACTCGTCGGGCAGCTTTACAAACGCAAATTCGCTTGTGTTCCATATTATCACGTCCTCGCTTATGCGCGAAAGGTGCGTGCCGAATACGGCGCAATTAAACGCAAATTCCAAGAATATGTCGCGGTCGGCGACGGCGTCCATGCTGTTTCCCGTGACAATCGGATCCCCCGTGCCGGGATCGACAAACCCGAGTTGCGAAGCCGCATACAGGCGGTCGATTGGAAGTGTTGTTCCCGCTATCGCGCCGCTTCCCAAAGGCGAGACGTTCGCGCCCTCTGCGCAAAAATTAAAACGTTCGACGTCTCTTGCGAGCATCTCGACCCACGCGAGTATGTGGTGCGCCACGCTCACAGGCTGCGCCCTTTGAAGATGCGTGTATCCGGGTATCAGAATAGACTTGTTGTCGGAAGCGAGCTTCAAGAGGCTCTTTATTGCAGCCCCGATTTTTTTACCCATCTGCTCGCACGCGAATTTAAAGAAGAGCCGCATGTCAGTCGCAACTTGGTCGTTGCGGCTACGGGCAGTGTGGAGCTTGGCGGCGGCGGGAACGTCGCGGGTGAGGGCCTGCTCGATATTCATGTGGACGTCTTCGAGAGACTCGTCCCACTCAAACTCTCCATCGTTTATCTTTTTAAGAATTTTCGAGAGCCCTGATATGATTTCAGACGATTCTTTCTTGGAAATTATCCCGACATGCGCGAGCATTTTTGCCTGCGCCACGGAGCCGCGTATGTCAAATTCCGCGAGAAGCCTGTCGAACGACACCGACTCGCTAAATCTCAGCATAAGGCGGCTCGGCCCCTTCGAGAACCTACCGCCCCAGCTTGCCTGTTCTTTCTTTGCGTTCTTCATAACTAAAAAGCTGCCTTTGCCGAAAAAAAATTAAACGCCGGACTTTACAAAAGCCCGCCGCCCTTTGCAAGACTTATCAAGCGGCCTGGCGCCGCCGCGCCTAATCCCACGGAAGTTTTACACCCGTAAGCGGCGGCGGAATGTCCTTCACGGCTCCCGGGAAATAAACTTTGTGCGGGTTTAGAATGTTTTTGGGATCAAAGAGCTTTTTGAGCGCCCTCATTGTGTCGAGCTCGGCCTCCGAGTGCTGGAAAGGCATGTACTTTGACTTCAAAAAGCCTATTCCGTGCTCTCCCGACACAGCCCCTCCCATCTCTATGGCTTTTTTTACGGCTTGCTCCATGGCGTCCCACGCCTTTTGCCTGTCGCCGACATTCGCTGCGCAATACATAAAATGTATGTGGTAGTTCCCGTCGGCGGAATGCCCGAATACGGGCGCCGGCAATCCGGAAGAGTGCGCAAGCTTCTTAAAAAACTCAAAATACTTTTTCACCGACGAAAACGGAAGGACTATGTCCTGATTCACCTTCGAGTCGCCAAGCAGGTACATTGATTGCGACGCGCGCCGCCTTACCTCCCAAAAGCGCTCGGCCTCTGTCCCGTCGCGCGCCGCGCGCGCTCCGTATTCGGAAAGCAGCTTCTCGGCCGCTTTGGCGTCCTCTTCGGTTTGGATCGGCTCTCCGTCGAATTCGAGCAACAGCGCGGCCGCGCTTTCAGGCGCGTCTATTTTTATAGACGGATTTTTAACCCTTACGCATTTCAGCGTATCGGCGTCCATAAATTCGCATATAGAAGGCGTAAGCGGCGAGCGCATCAGCTTTTCCACCGCATCAAAAGCGTCGGAATCGCTTTTGGGGAAAGCTATCACAGCCCGCTTTGCGCGCGGGCGCGGCAACAGCTTAACCCAAGCTTCACCTACCACACCAAATGTGCCCTCGGACCCTATAAAAAAATCCCTTAAATTCGGACCGACTGAAAATTTTTTTATTGGCCTCCCGCATTCGAGCTTTCTGCCGTCCGCGAGATACGCCGTAAGCGCAAGCACGTTTTCGCGCGTATTTCCGTACTTTGCAGCGCGCAAGCCCCCCGCATTGCAAGATATATTCCCCCCTATCGAGGAATATTTATGCGATGACGGATCTGGCGCGTACATGAGCCCAAACTCCGCCGCGCGCGCGTCTATGTCCGCCGTCACCGCGCCCGCCCCAACGCGGGCCGCCCTCTCGGCGGGATAAATTTCTATAAAATTTATCTTTGACAGATCCAGCACGATTCCGCCGTCGACAGGCACGCACCCGCCCGCGCAGCCCGTTCCTGAGCCACGCACGCTTACGCATACGCCAAGCTCGGTTGCCGTTTCTAACCCAAACGCGCGCATCGGGCATAAAGCTGTACCGCGTGTGGTCGAGAGAAGCCCCGAATAAATCTTCGGGGGAGATAGAGACTTCAACGCCCGCAGCCCTTATCTCCGCGACGGCCTGTTTTGTATTTTCTTTCGGCATCGACTACTTTAAAAAACGTTCGAGAGCCTCGTAATGGAAAGAGCGCAAACGGCTCGCTATATGCCGAGAGCGGTTTAGAGTTAGAATCTCGTCTCTCAGGGCGCGCGCTTTTGCAAACGGAACCTTGCGCAACAGAAATTTTATCTCGCTGACAGACTTTGCCGACATGCTAAATTCGGTGACGCCCATGCCAAGCAATAGCGGCGCAAATATCGGGTCGGCGGCAAGCTCGCCGCAAACGCTTACCGGTATTCCCGCCTTGCAGGCGTAAGAGACGACCATATTTAGCGTGCGTATAACCGCAGTGTGGGTCGGCTCGTACAAATTCGCCACGAGGTCGTTTACCCTGTCAACCGCCAAAAGGTATTGAATCAAATCGTTTGTCCCGATACTTATGAAGTCGCATTCCGCCGCAATTACGTCTGTCGTAAGCGCGGCTCCCGGAACTTCTATCATCACCCCAAGCTCTATATTCTTATCGAAAGGCATAGAGGCTTTTGTCAGCTCTTCCTTTGCCTGCTCTATTAGCAGCTTGCTCTTTTCGACTTCCCTTATCGAGCTTATCATCGGCAAAAGTATTTTGACTTTTCCGTAGGCGCTCGCCCTTAGTATCGCCCTCAGCTGGGTTAAAAATATGTCGCGGTGGTCGAGGCAAAATCTTATGGCCCGATAGCCCATGAAGGGGTTTTCCTCCTTGCTGTCCATTTTCATCAGGCTCAGATTTTTGTCCCCGCCCAAATCGAGGGTACGTATTACGACGGGTTTTCCGCGCGCCGCCAACGCGGCGTCACGATAAGTCTTGAACTGGCTTTCCTCGTCCGGGAATCCGCCGAAGTCCATAAAGAAATTCTCGGTTCTAAAAAGCCCGACTCCGTCGCAATACCTCATAACGCTTTCGGATATGTCGGCGGGAGAGCTTATGTTTATCTCAACCGAAAACGCCCTTCCGTCGGGGGTCACCGATGGGTACGGTAGAGATGTCGCGTACAAAACCTCAATCTCTTTCTGCGCCGATTCAAGCTCGGTATAGTGCGACACCGTGCTTTCAGAGGGATTTATGACAATGCTGCCGTTGTAACCGTCAATGAGCAGCATGTCGCCCGTCGAAACTTTTTTGGCAACTTCGGGAATCCCAACTACGCACGGTATGCCGAGGGATCTCGACAAAATGGCCGTGTGGCTTGTCTGGGAGCCTTTTTCAGTCACTATCGCAAGTATCTTGCTCTTATCGACAAGCGAAAAATCCGCCGGGGCAAAATCCGAGCTTACGAGTATTAGCGGATCGCTCAAAGCCCCTATTTTGGAAGTTTGAACGCCGAGCATATTGCCAAGAACCCTGCGCGAAACGTCCTTAAAGTCGGCTATTCTCTCTTTTATATAGGGGTCGTCAATGCGCTCGAATGCGGCTATAAATTTATTGATTACGCTCGAATAGCAGTACTCGATATTGTAGTTATTTTCCTTGAACATCGAGAGCGTTTCCTGCATTACCGCGACGTCTTCGAGCACGAGTATGTGCGCGTCGAAAATAGACGCCTCTGCGGAGCCTATCTCCTCGGACAATTCCGACTTTACGTCTAAAATGTCTTTGCGGGTTTTCAGTATCGCATTTTCAAAGCGCTTTATTTCGGCTGGCTTGTCAGCGTCGCGGACTTCGTACACGGGCGTTTGGAGCTCTTTGTGCAAAAGCACAAACGCCTCTCCGTGCGCTATACCCTTTGAAACTGAAAATCCCTTTATTTCCGTTTCGGGTTTTTTCTGCGATTCGCCCTCTCTCATTTTTTTAAAGACGCAGTTTTAAAAGCAAAGACCTAAATTTCAACACATTTTTTGGGGTCGGACTCTCTAAGGCGCCCGCTGAGCTCCACAATTTCCCTAAGATACGGCACGTTTACGCGCTCGACCCTCTCGAGAAGCCCGCGTGTAAGCCGCCATTGCCAGTTTCCGTACGGGACACCTGGCGTATTTGTCCGGCATTCAGACCCAAGCCCTGCGATATCCTGCATGGGGAATATCGCTATCTTCGCAACACTCATCATCACCGCGTGTATCATTTCCCAATTTGGGCTGTCGCCTGAAGTGCGGAAATACCTTCTGAACATGTCTTTTTGTTTTTCTGGGGCGTTTTCATACCAGCCGATAGACGTATTGTTGTCGTGGGTGCCAGTGTAATACACGCACTCCCTCTTTATATTGTGCGGCAAGTACGGGTTGTCCGGAGTGTCGCCAAAGGCAAATTGCAAAACTGCCATCGCGGGTATGTTCAGCTCGTCGCGCAAGGCGTACGCAGCCTTTGAAAGCAACCCCAAGTCTTCGGCGACAAATTTTCCTTTCGGGAAGCGCCTTTTTAGAGCGTCGAAAAATTCCCTTCCGGGGCCCTTTTTCATGACTCCCTCGCGGGCGTCCTTTGCGGACGCGGGTATCGACCAATAATCGGCAAATCCCCTAAAATGGTCGAAGCGTATTACGTCAAACATCTTGAGAGCCGCCGACACCCGCTCAAACCAAAATTTGTAAACTTTCTCCTTTGATTTCCGCCATGCGTAAAGGGGATTGCCCCAAAGCTGCCCCGTCGCCGAAAAATAGTCGGGCGGCACGCCCGCGACATTTGCGGGTGTACCGTCGGGCTTCATATCGAATATCTCAGGGCGCTCCCAGACTTCTACCGAGTCGAGCGATACGAATATGGGCAAGTCTCCAAATATTTTTACGCCGGCGTCCGCCGCCCGCCTGCGGAAATCCTCGTATTGCCTAAAAAACGCCCACTGCCCGAATTTTACGGAAAAAATCTCGCCGAGGTCTTCTTCCGACAATTTCTGGGCGCGCGCCGATTTCATAGTCCGGCACTCTTTGGGCCATTCGTACCACGGCTTTCCCCCGAACTTTTTTTTCAACGCCGAAAATAGGGCGTACGATTCAAGCCAGCCGGCGTTTTCATTTACAAAATCGTCGAAGTCGGCCTTTGCGCGCGAATCCGCCTGAGCCTTGAAATTTTTAGCCGCCTTGCGGACGAGCTGCGGTATTAGGGCATAAATACCGCCGTAGTCGCACTTGTCGGCGGGAAGTTTGCGCAGGGGAGCCAAGTCCGATTCGTCGAGCAGCCCCGCAGCCGCGAGTTTCGCAAAGTCCACAAAATATACGTTGCCCGCGAATGCCGAAAACGATTGGTACGGCGAGTCTCCGTATCCAGTCGGACCGAGTGGGCAAATCTGCCAATAGGTAAATCCGCTCTTTTTAAGGAAGTCGAAAAAGCAGTCCGCGGCCTCACCCACATTGCCTATGCCGTACTCCGAGGGCAGAGACGAAATGTGCAGGAAGACTCCGGCCGCCCGCCTGCCAGACCATGAAAAATCTCTCATCTTTTAATAGCTGCGGCCTTCCCTGTTCTCGTAGTAGTTTATAAAGGCTTTATTCAAAACTGCGTAGCCGCCGGGAGTCGGGTAGTCGCCCGTAAAATACCAGTCGCCCGTGCAAGTGGTAATCGCCTTGTGCAGATTTTCTATCGACTGGAAAACTATCTCCAATTCGCCGTTCCACGCCACATTCTGGGGCCTGACAAGTTCCGCTATTTTTTCGGAAATTTTGTCCGCCGTAAACGGCTCATAGATCATCTTCACATAATTTTTTATCTCGCGCGAAGGTTTGTCCTTTTGCGAGCAGCACAGGCGGTACACATCCTTTATAAGCTCGGCATTGCCCTGCTCCTTCAAGAGTTTTATCGCGGCTTGGAATGCGATAAACTTGCCAATCTCGCTCATATCTATGCCGTAGCAGTCGGGATAGCGTATTTGCGGGGCGGTAGAGGCTATGACAATCTTCTTCGGATTCGTGCGGCTTAATATGCACAATATCTGTTGCTGGAGGGTGGTTCCGCGCACTATGGAGTCGTCGAGGCATACGAGCGTATCCTTATGGGTGACAACCCCGTAAGTTATGTCGTAAACGTGCGAAGCCAAAGACATTCTGTCTTTTTCCTGGGAAATGAAAGTGCGCAATTTTATGTCTTTGTGGACAATCTTTTCCCCGCGCGGCCAGTTATCAAGTATTAGCGAATCCAAAAATTCGTCAGTGAACTCCCTGCCCTCTTCGACAGCCTTAACAAGCTCTTTTTTAACCTGCGCCCTGCGTATCATTCGCAAGCCGTGCAGCATTCCGTAATAGGCAACCTCAGCCGTATTCGGGATATAGCTGAAAACGCTATTTTTAAAATCCCTGCCTATGCTTTCGTACAGTTTCTGGCAAAGCAAGCGCCCGAGCGCCTTGCGCTCGGCGTATATCTGCGGGTCGTTCCCGCGCGAAAAATATATGCGCTCAAACGTGCATGCCTTCTTTTCACCCGCCGACTTATAGGGTTCCTCATAGCATGTTCCGTCGCACTTTACGACAAACACATGCCCCGGCTTTACCTCTTTTACGTCGGACTCGTCCGCCTCAAAGACCGTCATTAGCGGAACGCGCTCCGACGCAAAGGCGATAATCTCGTCGTTTTTGAGATAGAAGCACGGGCGTATGCCGTTTGCGTCGCGCAGGACAAATGCGTCGCCGTTGCCGATTGCGCCCGCTATCACATAACCGCCATCCCAGTTTTTGGCGGCGTTGCTTACTATTCTAAGGGGGCTGAGCTTTTCGTTCATCATTCTCAGAATATCCTCGCCCGCTACGCCCTTGTCGCGCAGCTGGCGGTAGATTTCCCCGTGCTCTATATCGAGATGAAACGATATTTCCTCCAATATTGCCTGCGTGTCCGTGCTGAAAACCGGGTGGATGCCGCGCTGTATCAGCGCTTTTTGCAGTTCTTCGGTATTGGTTATATTGAAGTTGCCAACAAGCATCAGATTGCGGGCGGGCCATGTGCTCTTGCGCGCAAAGGGATGGCAGGTGTTTTTATCGTAAGAGCCGCTCGTGCCATAGCGCAAGTGGCCTATCAGAAGTTCTGCGGCGTAGTCGAAATTGCTCTTGACGGTCTCCGGAAACTCGGGGTGGATAATCCCGGCCTTGACCTTGTGGTTGTAAATTTTCAGCTGGTCGGCAAAAATCTTGGCGAGCCCGTTGGGGTTGGCGTTGCGCTCGCGGAATATGTAGTTTTCGCCGGGGGGAACGCCTATTTTCACGGATCCGATGCCGGCTCCGTCCTGCCCGCGGTTATGCTGCTTTTCCATTAGGAGGAAAAGCTTGTTGAAACCGTATATCGGAGTCCCGTATTTTTCCTGATAGTATTTTAGGGGTTTTAACAGTCTGATTACGGCTATGCCGCACTCGTGTTTAATAGGATCGCTCATATAAAATTACGCTCGCGCGAAGTTGTTCTTAAATTATCGTTCAGAAAATATCTTCGAGACTATTCTTTTTGGCAAGCCTTATCGTAGAATCGCAAAAAAATTCCGCGCCCCGCGCGCCCCAATCTGGGGCCGCCGCAATTCCTGCAAAAAAAGTTTTATCTATTCCACAAGCAAAATTTTCCGACCCTGTTTATTTTCGTAAAAAGCGGAAAATTTATAAGGCAAGTGGGTACCCGCCTCAATTTCTTAATTTTAAGTTGCTATAATAACAAGAGTTATAGTCTTAAAAAAAAACAAAAGCGACAATAAATTTTTCAAGCCCGATATCAAATAAAAACAATGCCAGTCTGCGCCGAAACACGGGCGCGCACAGGCGGTAAAATCCGCCCTTTGTACAATGCGCCCCAATGTACTATATGCCACTCCACATACAATCCGCCCTTGCCGCAATGCGCTCCTCCGCACTACAAGCGCATACCCCTAAATACAATCTGCCTTTTGCGCAATGCGTGCAAATACACTAAATGCCACCCCCGTGTACAGCCCGCTCTTGGGCAACATTTTTTATCACATTATACCGCGCGCTCTCAACAGCACGCGCGCCTGTTGGCAGGATTGCCGCACGAATAAAGTCCTATGTCAATCTGCCGCGTTTTCCGCATTCCCCACCTTTGGGAATAGCGGAGAAGTCTCAAAATATTTCTTCAAAGCAGTCCCCACAATGGGACCCGCTGTGCGCCCTCCGGAAGCGTCGCCTATCTCCTCCCCCTCAACAACCACGCTTATTGCGACTTGCGGATTTTCGACGGGCGCGAACGCGACCATCCATGCGAGAGTCAGTTTTTTCCCCCTAACCGGCACTTGCGCAGTGCCGCTTTTCGCCGCGACACTCACGCCCTCAACCGCCGCCCTCTTGGCTGTGCCCCTTTCGACGGCAGCTTTCATTCCGTCTATTATCGCCTTGTAGTGCTCGGGCTTCAAATTTAGCTTCTCCCCGCCGTGGTATGCGAGGTCGCAAACGCGCGATGTATCGTGGATTACCGACGGTCGTGTGCGCGTCTGCCCGCGGGCGAAGGACGCAACCATGCAAGCCATCTGAAGCGGCGTCTGCAACTGGTACCCCTGCCCTATGGAGGCGTTTGCAGTGTCGCCAGCAGTCCACGGGCCGTCGTACGGGCGGTATTTCTCCTTGTATTCGGGATCTGCCACTACCGACCGTCTCGAATAATCCTCCTTCAGCTCTATGCCGCTTTTTGAGTCTAGCCCAAAGTCTTTTGCGGTCGCGCTCAAAGCCTCTATCCCGCATTCGAGGGCAGTCTCGTAAAAATATACATTGCAGCTGTGGGCCAAGGCATCGACGAGATCTATGTTTCCATGCCCATAGCGGCTGTTGCACGGGAATATCCTCGTGCCGACTCTCAAGCCGCCGTCGCATGTCTTGACGGTTTTCTCGTCTATGACGCCCGTCATTAGCCCCGCGCAGGCCGTGACAATTTTGAAAGTCGAGCCCGGCGGATACAATCCCTGGGTTGCCCTGTTGAGCCATGCGCCGCGCTTGGTAATTTCGTTGCTGACTTTGTACGTCATGTACGGGCTTAGCTCGTTAGGGTCGTAAGACGGGAGGCTGACCATGGCGAGAACTTCGCCCGTTTTGACGTCGAGAGCAACCGCCGCGCCCTTTCTCGTTCCAAATGAGTCTTCGATAGTCTGTTGCAAGTCTATGTCTATCGACGAAACTACGCTGCGCCCCTTCTTAGGAGTCACGTCGGCGACATTTTCATACTGGTACCCGTCGAGATCGACAACCCATATTTTCGCGCCGCTGCTGCCTTGCAATACGGAATCAAAAGCCTTTTCGAGTCCGGATCTGCCGATTTTCCCGACGAACGAGAATGTTCGCAAGTCGTCTCCCGGAACGCCGTCGGTGTCGATTTCGTCAAAATTGCTCCCCACATATCCAAGCAGGTGCGCCGCAGAGGGCCCGTAGGGATAATATCTGGCAGTGTCCGTGTAAATCTGAATCGGCGAATCAACGGGAAGTCGCTCGGCGAGTATCGCGTGCTCTCTCCCCTTCAAATCTTTTATTATGGGGAAAGGCAAGAGCCGCTGGTTTTCAAAATGCCTATTGTAATCGGCAGTCGTAAGTTTGTAGTTGGAACCCAAAATGGAGTTTATCTGGGCCACGTATCCGTTCAAAACATTTGCGCGCGCGCGGCTTGAAATTTCGGAATAATTCGGCGGGCCGTCCTCGCCTGCGGCGGCTCTGCGGGCGAGCTCGATTTTTTTTAGGCGCATATATTCGCGCCGGAATTCGCGCCTTATCTCGTTAAAATACACGACCGCAGAAAAGCGGGGTTCGTTTGTTACCAGCAACTTCATATTGCGGTCGTAGATGTCTCCGCGCGCCCCGGGCTCGATAATGCGCCTCATGCTTTGGCGCTCTCCGCGCTGGCTGTAATAGTCGTACAGGTATATCTGGCGGTATGCGAGAGTTCCCAATAAAAATAAAAACGCTGCCGCGAATACCGCGTAAAACACGGGTATTCTCGGATTCCAATTCGAGTACTGTCCGTTTTTATCCATCGGGACTAATCGTCCTCCTCTATTTTTAGCTCTATCCCCGCAAATTTGAGTATGGAAAGCGGTACCAACACTGAAAAGCGCGCAATCAAAACCAGAACTGCCGCCGACAAAAGTAAATCGGCAAATACCCTAAACAGATAATCCGCCAAATTTGCGCAGCCGTTTGGGAAAAACATCATGTACGCCAATCCGAGCGCCAAATTTACAAATTGCGCGAGCGCGCACAGGGAAAGCGGATCGAGCGACCTAAACCTAAAACGCGCTATGCGTACAAATACCGCCGCCAAGAGCCAAAGCGCGCATGTTATCCCCGGCCGGACGGGAGTTGTCGCCTCGCACAAAAAAGCAGTCAAGCCGATTACGAGGGCTGCCTGCCACCCCCTAAGCATCAGCGCGGGCCCTATTATAAATACGCTCGGCAAAATCAGCGACGCATACGGGGAAATTTCGGAATTGACAGTTGCCAAAATATAAAGGTAGGCGATATTTGTCAGCAAAAACACTGCCGCCGGGCTGTATTTAACTCTGCGCATCTTTATTTTGCGCCCTCCGAAACCGGTATTAGAACCGCAACCTCGGCGATAGAGTCGAGGCGCGTTGACAGCACAACCCTGCCAGACTTAAAAATTCCGTCAGCCCCGATTGATAGAGAAAAAACTTTTCCTATCTCTACCCCGTCCGGAAAAGTTCCCGCGAGCGACGATGTCACAAGCAACGCAGGTTTTTCGCGCGTGGGCTCTACATCAGCCGGGGCGTCCACAACCTCGCCCTCTGCAATATGGAGCGAAGTCCCGCCCCTGCCGTAGTATATGACGGGCCTGTCGTCGCCGGCAAACCGCGCCGCCATTCTGAAGCGCCTCGAGCTCGCAAGCTCCACTACTGACGTGTGAAGCCCCACTTCCGCTATCCGGCCAACTACGCCGGACGCGCAAACCACTGCACAGCCGTCTTTAATCCCGTGCAAAGACCCCTTTCTAATCACAAGGCGCTGCCACCATGCGTTCACATCGCGCCGCACAACCCTTGCTATTTCATATTTAAACTTTGGGTCCGACGGCATGTTCATTATGCGTTCGAGCCTCTCGAGCCGCCTGTGCAGGGACTCGTTTTCCATGAGTTTTAGCTCGTACGCCGAATTTAGCCGCGCCAGATCCCTACCAGCTTCAATCAGCTCGCGCTTGGAGTTGGAGTGCAGGCTCCAATACTTTTGAAGGTCGGACAAATGCGACGGGATTGAGTCGAGCGGCGCCCTAAATTCCTCAAATGCCGAAGACGTAAAATTTCTCACGGCGGACGGGGCGAAAAGGCACGCCAATATCACCGCGGCAAATACCGCAATATTGCGCAACGCTGTATGTTTACCCCACTGCATATCTTAAAAAATTAGCCTCCATCACCCCGCGCGCCCAGCTCGCAAATAAGTTCCTTTCAAGCATGCAAACGCCGCAAAAAACCTTAAAAAATTAAAGGCGCCCGCGCGAGATCCGCCGTGGACACGCGCGCAAACGCCTTACGCGAACGGCGGCGGACTCCGTCGGCTGCCATTATTAAGAATTGTCCTTCGTCCAGAACTCGTAATTTTGAAGCACAGCCGCCGTGCCGTTGACAACCGCCCTGAGAGGATCGTCGGCGACAAAGCACGGTATGCCGGTAGCCTCGGTGACAAGCAGATTCAAATTGCGAATCAGCGCGCCTCCCCCCGCGAGAACTATGCCGCGGTCGACAAGGTCGGCGCTGAGTTCAGGCGGGCACAGTTCGAGCGCTTCGTGTATCACATCGGTAATAGCCTTGAAGGAATCGGAGAGCGCCTCGCGGATTTCCTGCGACGTCACAAAGAGCGTCTTGGGAAGCCCTGCGACGGAATCGCGCCCCTTGACCTCCCAAGTGAGCTCGTTGTCGAGCGGGTATGCGGAGCCGATATTTATTTTAATTTCCTCTGCGGTGCGCTCGCCTATAATCAGGTTGTACGCGCGCTTCATGTACTGGGCAATGCAGTTGTCGAACTCGTCGCCGCCAATTCTAACGCTCTTTGAATAGACGACGTTCGAAAGGGAAATTATCGCGACTTCCGTGGTGCCGCCGCCTATGTCCACAATCATGCTCGCGGTAGGCTCCTCAATTGGCAGCCCCACGCCTATCGCCGCCATTAGCGGCTCGTCTTTAAGGCACACCGAACGCGCGCCGGCGTGTATGGCGGACTCCTGTACGGCGCGCCTCTCCACCTCCGTTATTCCCGAAGGCACTGCCACTACAACTCTCGGCGCTATGAAATTCCACTGCTTTGCCGCTTTTTGTATAAAGTAGCGCAGCATTATTTCGGTAATCTCGAAATCGGCTATGACCCCGACTTTCATAGGGCGTATCGCCGTAATGTTTCCGGGGGTCTTTCCAAGCATCTTTTTCGCCTTTTCACCGACGGCGACGACTTTTTTGGAATTGTTGTACACAGCCACGACGCTCGGTTCGCTCGTTATCTCGTTTGTGTCTTTGGCATACACGAGCGTATTTGCCGTTCCGAGGTCGATTCCGATGTCGTTTGAAAAAATTTCCTTAATTCCAGCCATAATTTTGTAATTTAACTATTTTCAATTTATTGAAATTTTCCATAAAGGGTCAACAGCAAATTCACCTACCAAGCATATAAAAATTCCAATATATACCGGATGTCGACAATTTTTTACGAAGATTAATATTTATGCCGCGAAGAAAAACGCCTATCTTCCAAATATTGTCAAATAGGACAGGCCTGCGCCTGGAAAACTTGTGGGCAAACAAAATTTTCGGCTCAGTTTAGCGGGTTGAATCAAAAACTCTACAACAAGCCAAAACTCTCGATAAAGAAAACGCAAAAGTAAAAAATTTACAAAAATAACCTTGTACGGAAATGCGGCGTCTTCACATAAGCCAAACTAAAAGATTCATCCCCTGCCCACACCTAATACAATTTATAGAAAAAAAGCGTCTTTCTTTTATAAAATAGTATATATTTTTATAAAAATTTATCGTTTACAAAATCTGCGCCCGCCTGTATAAGAACTTCATTTATATCGAATACACACAGCAACAAGAATATGCCAAGAAAAAATATACTCTACATTTGCGCCGCCGCAGGAGCGTTTATCGCCATAACCTCCTACGCGGCATTTGTCGAAACCTCAGTGAAAAACCGCCCGGTAGTGCAGGTTGAGACAAAGACATTAAAAGACGAAGCCCCGAGTTTTCTCCCCGCCGGGAAAAAATGGAAACTCGTATGGCACGACGAATTCAACGGGAAGGAAATCGACAAGACAAAATGGATGTGCCGCGAATCCTTTTGGGGGCAAGACTTCCCCGCGTTTGCGCACAACTTTGAGGGGGTAGAGATGACGGGGAAAACCGTAAGATTGCACCTGTTGCGCAAAGGCGACGACTTCTGTTCCCCGCATTTGCAGACGGGCTCGCTCACATTCGACATTCCCAAAGACACAAAGGGCTTCTGGCCCTTCGGAAAATACCGCAAACCGCTATTTATGCACAAATACGGATATTATGAAATCCGCTGCCGACAGCCGAAAAATCCCGGCTGGCACTCGGCATTTTGGCTCCAAGCCCCGGGTGTAGGCTCGTCGCCCGATCCGTCCGTATGCGGCGTGGAAACCGACGTCATGGAAAATTACAGGCAATTCACGCACGGGCAGATTGTGGGAGGCAACGGCTGGAACGGCTACGGCAAAGACTCAAAGTGGTTCGGGCACTTTGCGTGGGAGTACGAAGCCGACGCCGACGGCTGGTGCTACTACGGTGTGGATTGGACTCCCGAAGGATATACGTTCTATGCAAACGGTAAAAAAATTGGCGAGCAAAACAGCCCCGTATCGCATGTCGAGCAATTTATACTCGTTTCGACCGAGCCGCGCGGATACCGCAATATACAAGGCAACGACGGCGGGTTGTCGGAGGGCTCAAAAAAGTGGGGCAAGCCCGATCCAGCCCTATTCAAAGCAGTTCTGCCGGACTTCTTTGAAGTGGACTTTGTTCGCGTTTACGACGAAGTCAAAGATTAATGCATTGCCTGTGTGCGGCGGGGTCTTTCCCCCGCCGTTTTTTTATATCATCTTAAAACCGAAAATCTGCGAACAATACAGCCGCCCTTATTTTTTAGCGCCAATTTTCGGACATAAATATTATAAATTTCATAACAAATACGGCCTTTTGCCGATATTGTGAAAAATGTTTTTTGGCGATGCGCGCAAGGTTTTTATTTATTGAACACAAGCAAATATATATTAGTCTAAGAAGTATGTATTTTTATTATCGGAAAAAAGCTTTCGCAAGTTTCCTCGCGGCGGCAGTGGTTGCAGTTTCGGCCGCCTTTGCGTCGGCGGCGGACGTGTCCATGAAAAGCGGGTCTTTGTCGGAGGGGAAAATTTTTAGCATAGATTTTAATTTCAAAATTCCGGCAAAGGAGCATATCTACTCAAACCGCCCCTCGGAAAACGGTAGCCCGACAACCATTTCCCTAAAACTTCCCGAAGGGTACAAGCTTGAATCGCTCGAATGGCCAAAGCCTTCCGAATTCGAGTTTTTTGGAATGAAATCCGAAGGGTACTCGGGGGACATTACAGTGCGCGCGCGCATTTCCCCTCCCGCAAAATTTCAGAGCGGCGCAACCGCAAAAGCGTCCGCGACCGTCGATATGCTCGCATGCTCCGACATGTGCGTTCCGATAAAAAAAGAGCTTTCTTTCGAGCTTCCTGCTGCTCTTGTTTCAAGCCAGCCTGTCAAAGATTCCGGCACTAACCTCGTAGATGCAAAACCGGGCGGCGGAGAGTCTGCGACGCCCCAAAACGGTAAAATTCAAAACGCGCAAGTTTCATCAATATCTTATGCCGCTTTGTTTACCGCAATATTCGGAGCTTTCTTGGGGGGGATTATATTAAATTTGATGCCCTGCGTGTTTCCTGTTATCGGCATAAAAATACTCTCGTTCGCCTCGGCGGACGACAGCCGTTCAAGGATAATGGGGGCGGCGGCGTATTCTTTGGGAATTGTGGCTTCGTTTATCGCCCTTGCAGCGGTGCTCGTCGGGCTGAGGGCTGCTGGAAGCGGGCTCGGCTGGGGCTTCCAACTTCAGAATCCGGCATTTTCGTCATCGATGGCGCTGCTATTCTTTGCGATGGGGCTAAGCTTTGCGGGAATGTTTGAAATAGGCGCGGGCTTTGCGGGCGGAAGGCTCGGTGGCACTGGCAAAAACAAATATCTCGCCTCAGCGCTATCCGGGGTGCTCGCGGTATTGGTCGCAAGCCCCTGCACCGCCCCCTTTATGGGAACCGCGATAGGGGCGGCACTCGCCACAGACGCTGGTGCAGGTTTCACGTTTTCGGTATTCGCAGCTCTTGGCGTCGGAATGGCGTTCCCGTACATATTGCTTTCGCTCATTCCATCGCTCTCAAAGAAAATGCCCCGCCCGGGCGCGTGGATGGAAACATTGAAGCAGATTCTCTCGATACCAATGTTCGCGTCGGCAATATGGCTAGCTTGGGTTTATTGCGAACAAACGGGCGCTGCAGCGCGCATAATGTCGGCGGCTCTCGTATTGGCTGTCGGGTTAAGAATTTTTGGGCTGTACTACATGCCGCACTTCGGGCGCGCTGCAAGAACATCCGCAGCTGTTGTCTGCTTGGCCTCCATCGCCGCCGCGGCTTGGATAGCGTGGGACGCACCGGCAGCGGCCACATCGGATTACGCCCAAGATTGGTCGGAGCAAAAACTCTCGGAATTGAGGAAGTCCGGGAAAATAGTGTATGTCGACTTCACCGCATCGTGGTGCCTAACTTGCCAGTACAATAAAAAGATATTGGAATCAAGCGCCGTCCAAGAGGCATTTAAAAAACGCGGCGTAAAATTTATCGTTGGGGACTGGACAAACAAAAATCCGGATATCTCAAAAAAGCTCGCCGAATTCGGGCGCGCCGGCGTTCCGCTAAACCTCGTTTATCCCGCCGACGAAAATCTGCCGCCGGAAGTTCTGCCGGCAATACTAACGCCCGATATAGTAATCGAAGCGGTTGACAAAGCGGCCGAGGGGTGTAATACTTCCAAACTTTAAAATACCTATGCCAAAATCTTTCATAACACTCCAAACGGCTCGTAAAATCGCCGAACAATTTTCAACGCCCTGCTACGTTTACGACGAGGCATCTCTCGTGGCGCAGGCTAAAAAAGCGCTCGGATTCCCCAACGCCTTCGGGTTGACGGTAAGGTTCGCGATGAAGGCGGCTTCAAACCGCGCAATACTGCGGCTTTTCAATTCGCTAGGGCTGCATATCGACGCGTCGAGCGCATACGAAGTTGAGCGCGCTATGCTCGCGGGCATTCCCGCCGACCACATATCGCTTTCGTCGCAACAGCTGCCCGACAATCTCGCGGAACTAATAAAAGCCGGCATAAAGTACAATGCGTGCTCCCTGCGGCAGCTCGACGAATTCGGAAAAATAAACCCTGGCGCCGAGGTCGGGGTGCGCATAAACCCCGGGTTGGGCTCG
>URAJ01000033.1 GCA_900545715.1 uncultured Opitutales bacterium | reverse complement strand
TCCTTGTCCAATGCGGCGTCTTTCATTAAAATCCACTGACTTTGGTGTTGACCCTTTATATTTTGTTAAAAATGGAAAGGAATAATGTGGGGAGACGAGGATAAATATGTAAAAATAAATCAAAGAACTTCTTTTATAAAAATAACTTTGATGTTTTTTTGCCGTGAGCGCAATCTTTTTCGCCGGCGCAGTTTGCATTGTAATCGTAAAACTTTTTTTATTTGAGCCATTCAGGAATTTTAAGCATTAGTTTTCTGCGGTTTAGCTTTCTGCCGTCCGCAATGAAAGTGCCGTCGCCTACGGCATGGAAAGCCCTGCTTTCCTTCCGCGCGCAGGTCCATGCATAGACGCCTTCCAAAATAAAGAGGTCGTGCTTTTTTATATGGTCGACCACCTTGCATTCGATATTTCCGAGGCAGTCTTTTATAAGGGGAGGCGATATGAATTTTGAAGGAGCTGTTTCAAATCCGCAAAGCGCGAATTTATCGGTGTCTGAGCCGCTGACATTGCCGGCTTCGATTACTTTGTCTATCAAGTCTACGCCTGGGATTGCGATTACGCATTCTTTTGTCTTTACGAGAGCTTCATACGAATAGTTCCAACTGCCGGTGCATAACGCAAAGCGCGGGGTAAAGTCGATTACAGTAATCCAGCTAAGCGGCATTATGTTGTTTTTCCCGCGGCATGAGGTTGAAATCAAAACTACTGGGCCTTTTTCAATCATCAGAAAGGCATTTTCGAGCTTTACGGGTTTCATTTTAGCCACTTTATTCCTCATTTTCTGTTTTTAATGCATAGCCATATCATTTGATTGGGCTCGGAACATTTTTTAATAAAATGCCAATCGGAAAACTCGGCAATAAAAAACGCCAAGTACCGAAGATTATGCGGAATGCGGAGTAACCCTATGAAATCGAAAACTAAAATATCGCGCCATTCCACAACCTTTTGAGTTGAACCGCATTCTTGCCAAACCCCGACCTACAAAGTCGCCTTCTTTGGCATAAAAAAAACGCAACCCTTGCGGATTGCGCCTTCAAAGTGGCGGGATGGACGAGACTCGAACTCGCGACCTCCTGCGTGACAGGCAGGCGTTCTAACCAACTGAACTACCACCCCTTGAATTTTGAGTCTCAATTCAGGCAGATTATGCTTTGTCTGTCAACCTGTTTTTTTTTGCGGAGCTTATTTTTTTTCTATTCCAATAAATCAAAGTCTCTTATCTAAACTGCATATTTTAAAATATCATGCCAACCGACAAAATTTTCCGAATTTTGCTCTTTGGAGACTTCTATTATTTCGGAAAAATTTTATGTTCGACATTTCCGCGCCAAAAAACACATAATCGTATTTTAATCATGGAACCGCACACGCACATATCGCAGCCGACTTGGCGCCACTTTATTTTGCTGTTTCCGCTGTATCTGCTTGTGCGCCTGTGGCAGGCAACTATACGCATGCGCGCTTCCGACGCCAAATCACTTGAAAATCTGGAAGACAAAAAGCGCCTAATCGGCCTTGCATGGCACAACAGGATTTTCTTCCTGCCCATGTGCAAGTATATTTTCAGGCCGAATTTCCCGATGTCGGGCCTCGTCAGCGCGAGCCGCGACGGCGCTTGGCTCTGCGCATTTTTCAAGTTTCTTGGCATTGGCACTGTCAGGGGGTCGAGCAAGAGAAGGGGCGCACACGCAATTATTTCAATGGTCGAAACCCTCCAGCATACCTCTGACATTTTCATAACGCCCGACGGCCCCCGCGGCCCGAGGTACGTTTGCAAGCCAGGTTTCTTGTCGGTCGCCAAAAGCAGCGGCGCGCGCATACTCTTGTTGCGGATTACACCTTCTTCTTTCTGGACTATCAATGCGACTTGGGACAAGTTTATCCTGCCAAAACCATTTTCCCGCGTGACTGTTGACGCCGTAAATTTTGACAACTACGAATCGTTTGTCGCGGAGGCGGAAAAAAACGGAAAGTCGCCGGTCGATTTTGCGGCGCATATTCTCTCCGGGGAATGAGCCTAAAAAATCCCAGACTTTAAACGCGTACCGTTATTTTATTTGCGATATAATCTATTGTATGGCAACCTATTGCTGTGAGGTGTATTTATATAAAAATATTTCTTTTGTTGCTTGCGGTGTTTCTCTCTGCATGCGCGAACTCCGATTGCGCGGATTGCTCTTCGCGGCAGCCCGAAAAAGTTCCGACTTGCGCATTAAAAAACGCCCCGAAAAACTTTAACGCGGAGATCGCTGATTTTTTTGCCTTCGAGAAAAGAAACGAGCGCTATTGCGGTAAACTTCCGGATTCTCCCACGGGCGCGCCGGACTTTGAAGTGCAGCTTCCGCGCAATACGGGTGGCAAAACAGTTTACGCGGCGGACTTCGGGTTTAACGAGTCCAATCCGGATTGCGCGGCGGCGATAAACAGAGCGCTCGACTATTGCAAAAAAACGCGGGCCTCTAAGCTCGTGCTCGCCCGCGGAACATACAAATGTTTTGGCAAAAAGGGAATTCTAATAGACTCCATGGAGGATTTTGAAATTGACGGCATGGGCGCAACCCTCGTATTCCGCCGCCCGAGCGATTTCTCTATTTTGCCCCAATACGCGGTTGTTGAAAACGACTCTAATTTCCTAATAAAAAACTGCAAGCGCGTGAAAATATCCAATATAAACTCAGACTGGGATTGGGAAACCGACCCGCTCGGCGCGTTTGTGCGCATAATCTCCAAGCACCCCGCCGAAGGCGGAACGCCCCCATACTTTGATGTGGAATTTATCGGATATGACAGATACCCGCTTTACGGCAAGCCGACCCCCGTTCAGGTAATGATGCCCATGGCGGATTCTATGGATTCGTTTGGCATGGGGGCTGCTTTTTGGTTTGGCCCGTCGGAGGGGCACTTTGGTTCTAAATGCGAATGGCTCTCCCCCAATACGGCGCGGATATACCACTCGACAAAGGCGGAGGGGCTTCCGATGTCAAGCGCGTACGACCACCTGTTTACCGAGTCTAATAGAAACTTTCAACACAGGGCGGCAAAAGTCGGCGGGGTTTACCGCCTTATGCATTATTATTACGGGAAGAACGCCTTCAATCTCGATTCCAACGAACATCTCACACTTGAAAACATAGAGATTTTATCTTGCCGCGGCATGGGGGTGCATATAGGCGGTTCGCAAAAATATTGGCAGATGATAAATCTTAGGGCGGGCGCGCGAGGCGGCGGGAAAATCCGCCCGTGCTCGACTACCGCAGATGTCGTGCATTCCACAAATTCGCTCGGTTACTGCAAGATGATAGGCTGCTCTTTTTCATTAAACCAAGACGACGTTGTAAATTTTCACGACAGGACGACCTTCGCAAAAAAAATTTCAAAAAACGAAATGCAAATAGTCAACAGCCGCGGCAACTATTATTTCGGCGCGCAGGCGGGCGATATCATAGACCTGTACGAAGCCGACTGTTCGCCCACGGGTTTTTCCGCGAAAATCATAAAAATTGACGGCGAGAATCTGTATCTGGATTCGGACGTGCCGGAGGCAAAGGGCGCCGGATTCCTCGTTTCGCGCAGGTCGGGCGCGACGGACAATCTGCTTGTAAAAGATTGCGTTTTTGAAAACTACTACGGGCGCGCGATTTTCCAGGGCAGAAACGTCACGGTTGAAAATTGCGTTTTCAAAAACGGCCCGTCTATTCCGCTTAAATTTCAGACCGCCTTCACTCTCGACAAATGGGTCGAGGGGCGGGGTGTTTCAAATGTGGTGGTGAGAGGCTGCACCTTTGAGGACAATAATTTTAAAATGGGGAAAACTCTCGGCTGGGTCGCGGAAATATTTTTTGGCGCGTCTATCGACTCGAGAGGTGGATTTAAAATTCCGTCGAAAAGTTGCGCCGACGGAATTTTAATAGAAAAGAATATTTTTAAAAACGTACGAGGATTGCTGATGTATGCAAATGCCGGCAGAAATATAATATTCCGCGACAATGAAATTATCGGCGCATCTTCGGAAAAATGCTCGTATGCGGCGTCCATATTTGCGGAGAATGTCGAAAACGCATATTTTATAAATAATTTGCTTTACACGGATTCTCCCGCCGCGTGCGGCGTAATTGTTAGCGGCTCTAAAAGCGTGGTCGCGTGCGGCAATGCCTTAAAGCCAGCCGATTCCGCGCAGCCGCGTTGACATCGGGCTGCCCGGATTTTTTCGGCGGGCGGTATGGACGCGCAAAGTCCCTATTCTATGATGCCGGACTTTTTAGCGTTCCAATATGCGGCAAGGTGAAAAATCACGGCGCAGCTCGACATTTTGTCGTAGTCTATTTTTTCAATCGGCTTGGCGAGCAGCCGCGCGGATTTTTCGTCGAAATCCTCCGCTCCGCGTACGAGCATTGTAAGCGCCATCTCGCCAAAATAACGCGGTGTGCGCAGAATATTTTTAAACTCGCGCATATCCGGTTTGCCGTTGGGCTGAATCGGGCGTTCTTGAGGGTTGGGGAGCGGTGAGGTTAGATCGAGCTTTGGGTCCGATAGGGCGTTTGAGGCTGACGCAAGGCGCTTTGCCGCAAGGGCGCTTACGTCGCCCATTATGCCTTTTATTGCGTCCCTTTGGCTTTCGGATTCAGCAAACGAGAGCATCGCTTCAAGAGATATCTGCATTTGAAGCTGCGCCCACGGCGCCATATTTCTGTCGAAATTTGCCGACTGCGATATCGACTCTTTTGCGTACTTTTTGTACTCTTCGAGATATTTTTTATCGCCAGTCACAAGGTGCGCAACGGCGTAAATCATCGGGAGTCGCGCCGCCTCGTGGGCCGATACGTTCCACATTCTCGACAGCCCGAAAGTGGACGGCTTGCCGTCTGCGTTCTGGGCGTCGTATTTTGTGGCGGGGGTCATTTTTTCAATCATTCTGTCGGCTACGGCGGAGCATATTTCTGCTATGATTTTTTTATCGGCGGCAGTTGAAAGAGGGCTGTTGTAATATTTCCACAGGCCGTGTATGCAGTGGGTGTATTGGTCGCGCGATGTTGAGGGGAAAAACGATTTTCCGTCGGAGGTGCTTACTGCGCGGGCGACGAATCCCCGTGCTTTCGGAGACAGGGAACACCTTGCCATTCCGCGCACTATGGCGTCCGCGTATTTTTTTAGCGACGTGTCTTTTGTCACTTCGTACTTGTCGAGCACGGCGCACATCATTATCCCGCCGAGAATCATTCCGTCCTCCATGCCGGTTCCGTATCCGTTGGGGTTGGCGGGCGCCAACTTTTTTATCTGCTCGGCGGTCGGGACAAAGTCGAGGGAATTTTCAGGGTTTAGGGATACTATTAGGTCGTAAAATACGTCCGTTTTGGGGCTAAAAAATCTCGTCCATACGCTATTCCACATATCCTTTTCTTGCGAAGGGTCTATTTTTATAGTTTCCGCAAAAATGTGCGGGGACAGGGCAAGCGCGATTATCAAAGCCAATATATTTTTCATGGCAGACAAATATTTTTTTAGAAACTTGCGGTCAATATTAAATAATTGCAAGTCGGGCGCAACCTTCGCAACTCTAATTTGCGCGCGTTAATCCTTAAAAAAAATCCCGCATTAAAAAAAATGCGGGATTTTCTTTGCTAAAATGGGCGTTTTAAGGGTGCGGCGCAAAGTAAAACGCGCCGGCGCCCGAATGCTAATCCGCCTTCACGACTTCCGCCGCCCTGATTTCCACAGGGCCAATGAGGCCTGAAGGCATTGGTTTGGAGTCAGCAGTCCAGCCTTTGCTTAGCGTAAACGTATAGCGCGAATTGTCGTCCGCCCGCGACTTCCCCTCCAATACCCATTTCGGTGTTTCGCCGGCTTTTAGTGGCGATTTTATTTCGTCGCCGACCAGCCTGTTGTACCAAAGGTTTGTCACTTCGACTTCAACAGTGTTTTTCCCCGGCTTTACAAGGTTTGTGATGTCGGCTTCGTACGGAATCTTCCATAGAATTCCCGCGTCTTTGCCGTTTACTTTAACCCTTGCGGTCTCGCGCACTTCGCCGAGCGACAGGAGCACTTTGCGGTTTTTTGAAATAAAATCTTCGGGAATGTCAAAAGACTTGCTGTATTTTGCGGTCCCGGAGAAATATTTTATGCCAAATTCGGGGCGTTCCGTCCACGATACGAGTTTGTCGAAGGCGATTTTCCCTTCCGGTGCGCCGAGGTCTTTGGCAAACTCCACGCTCCAATCCGACGACAATTTTATCGGGCGCGGGAGATTTTCCACTTTTGTGGAGAATTTTGCGCTGTCCGACAGCTCGCCTTCCGCTGAGCCGTTGATTTCAAATACCATGGCCGGCGCCCCGTCGAGCACTGTCGGGTATATAGATTGCGGGGGCATCCATTCGAGACCCTTCCAAAAATGGTTTTCGCTTTCGTACACTATTTCTTCCGTCTCGCGCTTGCCAACTTTATATTTAATATAAAGCTCCTTGAATTTATTCGGGTAAGGGTCGCCAAACAGTCTGTTTGAAACGCTGAATCCATCGGGATAGACTTTTTCCAGTATTTCTTTGACGTCTTTGCCGCCTTCCTTCGTGCCGCGAAGCCTGTATTTTGCCTCTATTATATCAATGTTTTCAGGCTTTACGTAACCCTCCGCTTTCTGGGCGGAGAATTTTTCAAAGTGCTTTTGTTCGGCTCTGTCGCGGAGAACTATGAATTCCGATTCCTTCGGGTCGAATTCAAGCGAGAATTTTATTGTTTGCCCATCGCGCTTCCATTGGGGGAGCGGCTTGATTTCACCGGTCGCGGGGTTCCATATTTCAGGCGTTTTGTCGCCGTTAGCTCGTATGGAAAATTCCCCGTTGGCGTTGGACATATTTGTGTTTACAATAAAATATATTGAGGCTTCGTCGCAAACGCGCGCTATGCACTTGAAGTTCTTTGACGCCGATATGACGGGCTCGATTTTTAGGTCGGTTAGGGCGCGCAACGCGGACACTTCCGGGTACAGCGTGCCTTTGCCGACTTTCCGCGGATTCTTGGAATTGTCCGCCCCCCATATCTCGTTTACAAGCTTTGCGTATTCGGCGTCGTCGTCGGACAGCGAAGGGCTGCCAATCGGGCGCATTCCGCATACCGCAATGCCTGCGTCGAGCATCTTCTTTACGGCTTTAAGCGTGTTCAAGGTCGGCCTTATTTCCTCCGCAAGCGAGAATACCGAGTACTTTACTCCGGATGGGGCGACAATCTTGCCGTCGGATATCTTTATGGAGTCGAGCAAGTCTTTCGGAGAGCAAAAGTCGAAATAGTAGCCTGCGTAAACGACGGGCCAGTCGTACGACGTGACTCTCGTCCTGCGGTTCGGGAGGGATTCTCCGGCGAGAATCAGCACGTCGCTCGGCACTCTGCCGCGCTGCAAGAGCGTCTGGGCGCGGTTTAGATAGTCAACCCACGCTTTGCCGTCCTTCCACCAAGTTGTGTTTACGTTTATGTGGGAACCGTGCGGGCCGAGCGCCAAACCGGGGCGGACGTTTACAAGCGGCTGGTGGACGTAGCTGTGGACGATTATCGCGTTCGTACCTTCGGTCCACATTATGTCGCCCGAGTCTTTTAGCATGCGCGGATGCTGCCGCCAATATCCGTCGTCGCCGTCGCCTGTTGTGAACGATTCCGCCCCTGCCGAGCGCCTGCCGTGGAAGTTTGCGGCAGAGTGCGCGTGCCTACCGGTCGTGTCGCCGCTTAGCCAAAATTCGCTCGTCGGAATATCCGCCGTGCGCGAGCAGCGGATGTCGTCAAAACCGCCGCCGTAGCTTTCGAGTATGGAAAGCATACCCCTGTCATGGCAGAGTTTTGTAAAGTAGTCGAAGTAGTTCTCGGCAAACAAGTCCGCAACCGTCGTTTGCAGGTCGAACAGGAATCTCGATGATTTGGCGGGGCTTTCAACTGTGTAGCCTATTGCGGCGGGAAGCCATTTTAAAATGTCGTAGCCGCGGCGTTTTTTAAATTCGGCGTCAAAGCCTTCCGTCCAATTTTGTCCGCCTACTTCAAACGAGTCTATCGTAGAGTATTTGAGCACGCCCTGGGAGCCTATGTCGCTTTCGAGCACACCCATGTAGTGCGGCCAATGGGCGTCGAGCCCGCGCTTTGAGAGCTTGTCGCATTCAAGCCCTGAATAGGTCGTGGGGGCGTTGTGCCTATTGGTGGTTGTGTAGCCTATTCTAAGAATTATCCAGTCTTTGCCGTCGCCGGTCCAGTTTAGCTTTCCGTCGGGGGACATTTTGCCGGTCAAATCGAGAATTTCTGACACAGCCGGAGCTTTGGCGTCGGGTTTGCCGACGGGCGGTTTGTAGGCGTAAGTCGTTTCAGACGAGTTTGCCGCTTGCACATTCGGTATTGTGGAGTCGTTGTAAAGTTTTATGCTTTTTAAGTTAATCGGCGTCTTAGACTTATTCCACGGGGCGACTTTTTTATGGGAAAAGTCAAATCTGAAAAACTTTGCCTTTACCGCAGTCGGCCCAAAGGACAAAAATTTTGGGATTCCAATATCGTTGGAGTGGTTGTACGACAGCGTTCCTACCTTGCGGAAATTCTTGCCGTCGTCCGAGGCATAGGCGTCGGCCTCAAAATGTATTCTTTTGCCTTCGAAGCAAAGTTCGGCGGTGCGCGCCTCTACGCTCTCTGGAAATTCAAGAAGTACGGAAGCTTTTCCGCCTTCGTTTTCGATAGGAAGCTTGAAGGAATTTTTATTTTCTTCGTCCGAAAGGGCATTTGGATTGGCGGTTTCGGGATTGGTCGAAATTTTTGGAGTCGGCGGAATTTTATTAGCCGGAACGGCGAGAACTGCGATGTCGCGGTAAAAGCCACTGTTTGCGGGAGGAGGCGCGAGCGTTATGGGCGCGGACTGCTTGCCGCTTATGCGCTTTTGCGAATGCACTATGAATTTCATAGAATCCTCAGGCTTAATCCACGGCCCGCCAGAACTCGACCAGCCGGGGCAGTTGTGCACGCCGATGGAAAGCCCAAGCCGCTTGGCTTCTGCCCCGGCATGCCGCATGAGCTCACGCCACAGGGGGGTCATTATCTGGGCGTCGGGCACATTGGGGATTTTCCCGTAGCAGTTCGGTATGAATATGTGCGCGCCGGAATAGCCTATGTTTTTTATGGCTTCGAGGTCGCGGGTAATGCCTTCTTTTGTTATGTGGTTTGTCGTAAAGTGCCACCAAGTTTCGGCGCGCGCGTCGGGAGGGGGATTTTTGAAGTCCTTTTCAAGGCTGTCCGCGCTGACGGCGACGGCTGACGCAAATAATGCCAATAGTGCTGCTATTTTTCCTTTCATCATATGTTCCTTTTTTTTTGTAAGTTTTAAAGAAATGTAGATAATATGTCAATAAATTTTGAATTTTATTGAAATATGTTAATTTTTTAGGACGATGTATTGGTACGTTTTTTTATCAAAAGGTTTTCTAAAACTTGACCGCAACAATGCCACATATAATATAGCTACAAATGAAGAGAATAATCGTTATCGCAGTATTGACCGCGCTGTCGCTTTGCCTTTACGGCGCGGATAAAATATCATCGCCAATCGTAAAAGCCGGCGACAACGTCGCGTTTGTTGGCGACAGCATAACCCACGGCGGGCACTCCTCCGAATATATAATGCTGTATTACATAACGCGCTATCCCGACATGCGGGTGAAGTTTCTGAATCTCGGCGTAGGCGGCGACAGCGCAAGCGGGCTGCTGCGCAGAATGGATTCCGAAATATTGAAGGCCGAGCCGAAGGTGGCGTTTTTAATGATAGGCATGAACGACTGTTCGCGCTGGCTTTATTCCTTGGACTCAAAGCAAACAGCCGAGGAGAAGGAAAAAAATATAAAACAGGCAAATAAAGATTACCGTAGCAATCTCGCAAAAGTAATTGAGATTCTCTCAAAAAACACGAGAAGCGTAGTGCTCTTTACCCCGTCAATATACGACCAGACCGCTAAAGTAAAAACGCCCCCATGTTTGGGCGTTAACGATACACTTAAACTTTACGGTGAGTACGGCTCGGAAATAGCTCAGTCTTATCCGAATGTGCTTGTCGCGGATATTTGGTCGGAGATGCAGAGGGTTAACTCAATGATGCAAAAAGACGATCCGTATTCGACAATAATCGGCAGGGACAGGGTCCACCCCGCGTCCGCCGGAGGATTTGTAATGGCGTACAAATACCTAACCGACGCCAAAGAAAATCCTACTGTATCAAAAGTGTCGATAATAGCGGGAGAAAAGCCAAAGGTCGCGCTATTAGAAAACTGCGATGTTTCCGACCTAAAAAGCGTCGATGGAGGGGTCTCGTTTAAAATATTGGAATTTGCGCTTCCAATGGTTGTGTCCGGAAGGACGCTCGACGGGGAATCGCGCACTGATTTTCAGGAAAATTTAAATAGGGAAATATTGAAAGTGTGCGGACTCGCAAACGGAGACTACGAGCTGCGCATAGACGGCAAGAGCGTCGGCAAGTATTCCGCGTCCGAGCTGTCGGTTGGCGTCAACTTGGCAGGCAATGATAAGACTCCCCAGTACGCGCAAGCTGTCAAGATAGCGGAGATATGCTCGGAAATACGCGGAAAGTACGCTGCGCAGCGCAATCTGTATTTTGTCGAGCACTTTTTGCTTAAAGATATTAAGGATTTTTCGGATGTGCAAAAATGCGTGTCGGCAGCGCGCGCTATTTTGGATCGCGGGAAGATATACGGTTGGGGAAAATTTGCCGTGGAGTTTTATATAGAAAATAAGGCAAAAGAAAAGCAGATGCTCGACGAAGTTTTTGCTCTGCAAGGCGACGCCTACGATGCCGCAGAAACAAAAACGAGAACGTACGAAATACTTCCCGTAAAATAAGCGGGTTGCCTATCGACAAAATATCGGGCAATTCGGCAAAAATATCGGGCAATTAGATGCCGGACTCCGCATGGGGCTCGGCGTTTTTTTGCAGCCATAAAATAGAATTTTTTTAGGGTTATTATTGCTCTAAACGCAAAAAAGCCCGGAGGTTTTTTATCCGGGCTAACTCCGATGGTTCAATGTGTAAAATCCGAGGGTGCCAATTGGCTCGCCGTATAAAATACCGCGCCCTAATCTAATTTTTTGGCGGGCATTTCTTATACAGCGGCGCGCCGCAATGTCGGCGCGCGCCAATTTTAGCTATGAATTTCTTTTGCGGTACACTGCGTAGGCGATGGCAACTAAGGCGAATATTGCGGCGAAATCCGAAGGCTCGGGAACTACAAGCCCCAAATCCACTTTTATTGTAGTCAGTCCGGAATCCAAATCCTCTATGAAGTCGAGCGTGCCTTCTATTCCTGTTTGTGTTTTTAGTATTACATCGCTTAGCGAGATGTCGGAGCCTTCAGTTTTGAAACTCATCAAGTTCCAGCTGAGCATATCAAGTTTCGAGGCATCAAGGTATATTTCCAGGTTCTCGCGTGAGATATTTAAATCGAATACGAGCTGCGCCGAGGGGGATTCTTTTGTCACGGTGCCGTTTATGCGTATAAAATCGTTTTCAACTTCGGCGAGGTCGAAGAGCAGGGTTCCTCTATAAAAGGTCATTGAGTCAAACTCTACAGTGCCTATCTCGCTGCCCATGGAGGTTCCCGCTGCGCTGAATACGGCGTGCGAATTGTTTTCGTCGTATGAGTAGAGCGACAAATTGTTGCCCTTCATTCCGTCATACATTGCGATGTCGAGCCTGCCGGAGCAAATTTCTACATTGTTTATGTTGGCGTTTACGCAGTCCACCTCCCAAACTGAGTGTAAAGGTGAGGAATTGAAGCGCAATGTTTGCTTTCCGTTTATGGCGTCGCCGTTCATAATTATGTTAAGCTTGCTCGTAGAGCCCTGTTTCATTGTGAAGGTTGCGGTGGCGTCGTGTGAGCTTTTGTTGGTAAGGTTCAAATCAACAACTTTTTGCAATGTTTCGTCTGCTGTTGCGATATTTAACCTTATGTTGCTAAACCCGTTTGAGTTTGCGTCTCCAAAGCCGCCGACATTGCGCACTACATAGTCGAAGCTTGAACCGACAGATAAATTCCAGACATTATTTTCCAAATCAACTACGCCTTCAACTGTCATGGCGCTGTTCATAGTTGACAATATAAAATTGGAGTCCGTTTTTGGCCCTGAGTAAAGGTTGCCTTTTACGTTTATCAAGTTTCCAACCCCTGTGTCTTTCAACGCGAATAAAATCCAATCATTGGAACCATTTCTTATTCCGTTAATTTCCCAGTCGTTTTCGACAGTTAGGGTTGCCCTGTCGAAGAGTTCCCATTGGTACATTCTATATTTCCACTCCTCCTTATCAACTTTTGCAAGAGTTATGTTTGTGACGAGGTTGTTGACCTTTAAAGACGAGTCATTACCCATTATAAAAGATGATATATACTCATTTTTGAGAATTGGAGCTGACTCAGATGTGAAAGTGTCGAATGATGTAATAGAATAGGCCGCAATTTTGAACGGGTTTATCGAATCCCTGTAAATATAAGCGTTTTGGGAGCCGTCAATTTCGCCCGAAAACGCTTGGGAGAGGGAAGAGTCTGTGTACCAGTTTGCGGGATTATTTATATATGACGAATCGTTGTCGGTGCGGTCATTGAAATAGATGTCGGTCTGGGAAACGGCCGTAGAGGATAATATAAAAGCAGACGAGAAAATCGTCACAATTTTTTTAATTCTGCTGGGGGAAACGCAATTTAAAGAAAGTATTCTTTTCATGGTAAAACAGGTTAGCGGTTTATGGTGAGATTAAGTGGTATAATTTCTATAAATATTCGTATTTTTAGAAAACCAAAAAAAATCATTTTTTTAGTTTACAGTAAACTTAAATTATTCTTCTTTCCGCCCTCTCGAATATTTTATCTGCCCGTATGAGCGCAAAATAGTCGATTTTTTGGACAATCCATTATTTTTACGGGTGGCGTCCGCCCCTCCATTTTAGTTTATTTACGCTTGCAAAAGCCGTTGGTTGGAAAAAAATATTCTTCCGAAAATGAAAATCGGAATCGGACAAATCAATACGAGAATAGGCGATTTTTCAGCCAATGCGAAAAAAATCGAGGAAGCCTGCCTCAGCCTCGCCAAAGACGGCGCCGAATTCGCGGTCTTCCCCGAATGCTGCGTTTCCGGATACCCGCTGAAGGACTTGGCAAGCATCAAGAAATTTATAGAGAGCGCCCAGGCCGCCCTGCAATCCCTTTCAGGCAAGCTCCCGATTCCCGCGATTGTCGGCTGCCCGCGCTTGGAGCACGGCTCGGCCGGCGTCCGAAACTCCGCCTACTTAATAGACGGCGGCTCTATTAAAAAAATTTGCGATAAGCACCTGTTGCCAAACTACGGCGCGCTCAACGATGCAAGAATCTTTGACCCCGGCTCGGACTTCGGCCTCGTTAAAATACGCGGGAAATCAATAGGGGTGACAATTTGCGAAGATATCTGGACAATTCCTACCATTCCCACGGCAGGGCGGTACGAGTACTTTCCAAGGCCGCTCGAACACTTCGCAAATCTTAAAAAAAGCGATCCGTCCGCGCTCGACATTCTTGTGAACATATCCGCAAGCGTATTTTCGTCCGGCAACGACACCGTGCGCCGCAAGGGCGGATTGATGTGCGAAGTCTCCCGCTTCGTAGGCGTGCCGCTCGTGTGGTGCAACCTCGTGGGGGGAAACGACGAAATAGTGTTTGCGGGCGGTGGCGGATTTTTCGACGCGTCGGGCGCGGAGCCGAAGTCCAAGTGCCTAAAAAAATTTGAGGAGTGCGCGGAGGTTATCGACACCTCCTCAATAGAAGGCTACGACGGCGACTCTTTCGACTTTTCCGACGACGCCGACTTAAAGCGCGCAATCGTAATGGCTCTCCGCGACTTTGTAAACAAGTGCGGCATAAAAAAAGTGCTTGTGGGGTTAAGCGGCGGAATCGATTCCGCGCTCGTGGCGGCGCTTGCCGTCGAGGCTCTCGGGAGCTCGCGCGTTTGCGGAATTTCAATGCCGTCTAAATTTTCGAGCGGACACAGCAAGACGGACGCCGCGGCTCTCGCGGAAAATCTCGGCATAGAATACCGCAGCGTTTCGATAGAAAGCCCGGTCGCGGCGGTGGAGGGGGCTCTGTCCGAAATTTTTGCCGGGCTGCAGCGCGACGTGGCGGAGGAAAACATACAGTCGCGAATGAGGGGGCTAATACTAATGGCGGTCTCCAACAAATTCGGGGCGCTCGTGCTCACCACGGGTAATAAGAGCGAATGTGCTGTCGGCTATTGCACGCTCTACGGCGATACAAACGGCGGGTTCGCCCCCATTTGCGACCTATACAAGACGGAAGTTTACCGCATATCAAACCTTGTAAACCGCGAAGCCGGCCGCGAAATTATCCCTCAAAATACGATAGATAAACCCCCGTCTGCCGAATTGCGCCCCGACCAAAAAGACGAAGACTCTTTGCCGCCCTACGATATTCTCGACGCAATTTTGCGCATGTATGTCGAGGAGGGAAAATCGGCGGAGGAGATAGCCGCAAAGGGCTTTGACGCGGCGACTGTCGCAGATGTTATTGGCAAGGTTTCGCGCGCGGAGTACAAGCGTTCCCAATACCCAATCGGCCCAAAACTTTCAACTTCCGCCTTCTCGACGGATAGAATAATACCTGTCTCCGCAAAAAAAGGAATGTTTTAATATGACCTCAAAAGAACTTTTTGCTAAATCTAAAAAATTGATACCCGGAGGGGTGAACTCTCCCGTAAGGGCGTTCGGCGGAGTCGGCGGAGAGCCGTTTTTTGTCAAAAGCTCGAACGGCGGAAGAATAGAGACTTGCGACGGAAGGGAACTCGTCGATTTTGTTTGCTCATGGGGGCCCGCGCTTTTTGGACACAACCACCCGGTTATACGTTCCGCGATTGAATCCGCCCTCAAAAACGGAACTTCATACGGAATCCCGTGCGAAGCCGAACTTGAAATGGCGCAATTAATATGCTCGATGATACCCTGCGCGGAAATGGTGCGCATGACAAACTCAGGCACGGAGGCGACGATGTCCGCAATCCGCCTCGCCAGAGGATACACTGGCAGGGATATGATTGTGAAGTTCGACGGCTGCTACCACGGGCATGTTGACAGCCTGCTCGTAAAAGCCGGCAGCGGGGCGCTGACTTTCGGCAATCCCAACTCGGCGGGGGTTCCCGCGGATCTTGCAAAGCTCACGCTTGTCCTGCCGTTTAACGACATCTCGGCAGTCGAGGAGTGCTTTTCAAAGTATTCGGATAAAATCGCATGCGTCATACTCGAGCCGTACCCGGCCAACGTCGGGCTGATTGCGCCAAAAGAAGGATTCCTAAAATCCCTCCGCGAGATATGCACAAAATACGGAAGCCTGCTGATATTCGACGAGGTAATCACCGGATTCCGCGCGTCCGCCGGCGGAGCACAAGCGAGGGAGAGCATAATGCCCGACCTCTGCGCGCTCGGCAAAATCATAGGGGGCGGCCTTCCTGTCGGGGCGTTCTGCGGAAAGAGGGAAATTATGGAGATGCTCGCGCCTATCGGGCCCGTTTACCAGGCGGGGACTCTCAGCGGAAATCCGCTCGCGATGGCGGCGGGAATTGCCGCTCTAAAAATGATACGCGACAACCCTCCGTACGAATTGCTTGAGAAAAAATCTTCGTTTATTGTGGAAGCCGCGCGCAGCGCAGCCGCAAAAAAGGGAATAGCTTTGCAGACTCCGAAAGTGGCGTCGCTATTCTCGTTCTTCTTCAATGAAAATCCGGTGGAAAATTGCTCCGACGCGATGGCGTCTTCCGCCGATCTTTACAAGAAGTTCTTCTGGGGCTGCCTCGACAGGGGAGTATATTTTGCGCCGAGCGCATACGAAATATGCTTTATGAGTGCCGCCCACACCGACGACGATTTATCGCGGGCGGCGGAAGCCATCTCCGAGAGCATAGCAGCCCTGTGATTCGCACTCTTTGCGGATTTGGCATTCTCAGACGCTAAAACAAAGTGCGCCTAAAAAATTCTGGCACAGGATAGTGCAGGGATATGCGGCGCAATCTGCTTGATAGTTAGCACTAAAATAAATCTTTAAATTTCTATTGAGCTTTTTGTTTAAGCGGAGGTCGCAAAGTTCGATTTTTTAATTTACAAGATATGTAAAACTTCGGAAAATACGCTTATGAAAACTTTATCATTGACACTCATTGCAGCAGCCGCGCTCGCCCTATGCGGGTGCGCTTCAACCGCTCCTAAAAACGACGACGGGTTTGTCGATTTGTTCAAGCCAGACCTCTCAGACGCAATATACGAAAAAGGCGTATGGAGCTTTAAAGACGGCGTATTGCAGTCAAATAAAGACCAGATTATATTCACAAAGGGCGATTACGAAAATTTTGAAATAGAGCTCGAATACAAGCTGGAAGAAGGCTCGAACAGCGGGATAGTGGTATATTGCACCGATACAAAGGACTGGATACCGAATTCCATGGAGGTTCAAATTGCCGACAATTCAGATCCTCGCTACGCAAAGAGGCCGATAACCCATAACGGCGCGATATTCGGGCATGTTCCTCCGGAATTTGACACTACTGTCCCGCTTGGCGTTTGGAAAAAGATGAGGGTCGTTTGCAAGGGCAAAAATATCGACGTGTACGTGGACGGAAAGCATGCGTCGAAAATCGACTTGTCGCAGTGGACCGACAACAAAAAGGGACCGAACGGAGTTGTGATACCTTCGTGGCTCACAAAGCACAAGAAGGCTGAAATCCCAACTAAGGGAAAGATTGGCTTGCAGGGGTTGCACGGCACTGCATCTACTGCGTTCCGCAATATAAAGATAAAACAACTTTAATTGCCTTTCAAAAAAGTTTTTCGCAATTCTTTGCGGCTGAAAAGAGCCCGCTTTTATAAGCGGGCCTTTTTGTTTGTATAGACCTTGGTTTGCGGACATTTTGCGTCTCGCTGGCATACGCAATTTATTCTGCAAATACACTGAAATTGCTTTGAGTTGCATTGCAGTAAATTATTTTTTGTGGCTTTTTATGTTCGCCGAAAACAGTTAAAATTTATTTCGGCTCACGGCGCGCCAAAATAAAAGCCGTAAAAAATCTAAAAAATTGCCGACGCAATATTTTGAAAAGTGAAAAAATTTTCCGCCCCAACTTGCGGCAAAATTTTTTTGGTTAACCTTTGGCAGACTTCAAATATTTTTACGAATTACCGAAGCTTTTTGCCGCCGTTTGGGCGAAGGGAATATTCGCGCAAGAGTTTTTTTGCCGCCTGTTTAAAGTTCGCGGCAAAGCCGGCGCCGGCGAATTTCCGCGTAATCGTGGAATCGGGATTGCGGGCTGAAATAAACTTGACTATGCCGCGATATTATAGGGTAATATCGCATAAATCGCCGATTAGTTTGCGCGGAGTTCTCCATTTTCTCGCTAAAATAAAATATTTATAGAACTTTGTATTGATTGGGGCGGTCGCAAATATTATGCGCCGTTCCGCAAAATATCGCGCGCTGAAAATATTAAAAAAAATGGATATATTCGTAAAAAACCTGCCTTTTGAAATTACAGAGCAGGAAATTAACGAAGCTTTCGCCCGATACGGCGAAGTTTCCGGCGTGAAAATGCTGTTTGACAAAGTGTCAGGGCGGTTCCGTGGAATGGCGTTTGTGACAATGCAAAACTTTTCCGAGGCGCAGGCCGCGATAGACTCTCTAAACGGAGCTGATTTAGGGGGCAGGCCAATGCGCGTGGAAGTAAGCCGCCCGCGCGAGCAGCGCATAACCGGTTTTGGCGGCGGATTTAGCCGCGAGAAAAGAAGCTTCGGTTTTAAAAGGCGAAACTTTGATAGGGGCGCCGCAGACGGCGGAGATGCCGGTAATACCCAAGAGCCGGAGGGAGAGGGCAGATTTAAGCCCCGCAAAAAATTCGGCTGGCGCCCGCATGAAAAACGCGGATTCGGCGGCGGAGAAAAGCCTTTTAATAGAAAAAAAGGCGGCTTTAAAAAACGCCCTTACGACGGTGATTTTGAAAGACAAAACCGCCGCCCGCGCGATTACCGCGGAGAGTCCGACTTCGAAGAATAAAAATCTTCCGCGTTTTTTTGTCTCAAAACGCATTTGAAACCGCACACAGAATTTGCGTGGCGTTTCGCTTTGGCGCTCGCATTAGCTTGTCTTTTCGTGCGGCGGAATTTCTGCGCGTGGAATTTGGTGCATAGAGGCGAAAACTGGTATAAATATTTTTGTATTGGGCGCCTGCGGGAATTTTGTGTAGTGACATAACGGCTTGGCGAAAGTCGATATAGCTGTTTATTAAGGCTGAATCGCAGCTTTACCTTATCGATTCTCTCATAAATGCAACAGCGTAGATAAAATGAATTTTCTTGCGTGGCGGAACTTTTCCCCTAGTCCCCCGCGGAGATTTTGGCGCATAGGCGGGGCGGCAAAGTTTGCTTGGCAGTGCAAATCCCTAATTAAATGGGTCGTTTTATTCTCAAAAAAAAACGGCAAAGCTCCATGAAGCCTTGCCGGTAAAGTTTGTTTTAACTGCGCCCGCCTATTAATTGAATATGTTGGAGAGCTTTTGGTTGACTTCGCGGACTTTTTCTTCGTCAACTTTCAAAACTTTTCTGTCGTAAGTGAAAAGCCCGTTTACTTCTATTTCGACGTCTGTGGTCTGCGTGTATATCGCGCCGAAGCAGCCGTATTTTGTCATGTCTATAAATCTGTTGGTTAGCTCGACAAACCTCTTTGTCACTTCTTCCTGCGAGCGCATTTTGCCGTATCCCCAGTTCTTGTCTTTCACCCACAGGTGCCCGTCGACGGCGCAGCCTATGCCGCCGTACTCGCCGACAACATTTACTTTTTGATTGTTGAACATGTACATTATGGGGTTGCCGTAGTCGTGGCTATCGACTATGTCGCCGCAGTCAAAGTAGTTGCCGCCGCTTGCGGAATTGACAAGGCGGGAGGGGTCCATTGACTTTGTCCATTCCGTGATTTCCTTTGTCTTAAACTGCCCCCAGGCTTCGTTGAAGGGAACCCATATCGCTATGCAGGGATAGGAGTGCAGGCTCTCCATAATTTCCTTCCATTCCTTGCGGTAGGTCTCTTCAAATTTTTTGCTTACCGTTATTTCTTCGCCCTGGAAAAATCCCCTGGGCTGCCAGCCGCCGCCTTCGCCGAACATTGAGGGCATATCCTGCCAGACGACCATTCCGAGCCTGTCGCAGTGCGTGTACCAGCGGGCGGGCTCGACTTTTACGTGCTTTCTGATGGAATTGAATCCCAAGTCCTTAGTCCTTTGAATGTCGAATTTCAAAGCTTCGTCGGTCGGGGCGGTGTAGAGACCGTCCGGCCACCAGCCCTGGTCGAGGGGGCCGAATGTGAAAAATTTCTTGTTGTTGAGTGTGAAATCTACGCCTCCGAATCTGCCGTGTTTTGCAATGGAAAATTTGCGCATAGCAGCGTAGCTCTTTACGCTGTCAACCTGTTCGCCGCCCTTGTTTGACAGGGTTATTTCAAGGTCGTAGAGGAATGGGGACTTTGGCCACCAAAGCTTCGGATTCTTTACGGGAATGTTTGCCGTTTTATTCGCTGCGGCAGTCGTCTGGGCGACGACTTTGCCGTTGTCGAGAACCTTTATGGTCGCCGTCGCGGATTTGTCGTCGGAGTCAACTCTGATGTCGAAACTCGATGAGTCGAGGTCGGGCGTTATTTTTAGGCCCGATATGTGCGAGGCGGAAACCGGTTCGAGCCACACAGTCTGCCATATTCCTGAAACTGACGTGTAAAATATGCCGCGGGGATTTTCTATCTGTTTGCCGCGCGGAAGCCCGTTGCCGGTCGAATCCCACACGCGCACTGCGAGGGAGTTTTCACCGTCTTTGAGATTTTTTGTGATGTTGAAGGAGAACGGTGTGTATCCGCCTGTGTGTTCGCCGATTTTATTGCCGTTTACGAAGACTTCGGCTTTCCAATCCACCGCTCCAAAGTTTAGGAGGACATTTTTGCCTTTCCAGTCTTCCGGAATTTGAAATTTGCGTTCGTACCAAAGGCTTTGGTCGGCTTTAATAGTTTTGCCGACGCCCGACAGCGATGATTCTATCGCAAATGGCACGAGTATCTTGCCGTCGAAAGTTTTCGGAAGGGGGGCGTCCTTCTTTGTTATTGCGTAGTCCCAGAGGCCATTTAGATTTAGCCATTGCTGGCGTTCCATTATCGGCCGCGGATATTCGGGCAGCACATTTTGGGGATCCACTTTGTCTGCCCATTCTGTCTTTATTTTATCTCCGGCGGGCTTCCACTGCGAGAACCCTGCGCACGCGAACGCGCATATCGCAATTATTGCGGGAATTGTTTTTCTCATATGTATATTATTTTATTTGTTAATAGAAGTTAAATAGCAGTACAACAATTTGTGAATTTTGCGATAAAGTCAATTTTATACACAATAAATTAAATAAAAAACGCGCGCAAAACAAAATTTGCGCGCGTCTAAAACTCGTTTTTTTAAGAGCGTTTATGACTGCGGAAAACCGCCAACGCAAGCGCGCCAAGCCCGATAAGCGCGGCCAATTCGGCAGGCTCGGGAACAGACGAGAAGGTCGCCTGCAACGTATTGCCCTCCAAGTGGAAAATCGCGTATGCGCCGTCTATTTTCGCGATGAAGTCGGATTCGTCCATAGCGCTTCCGTCGGAGTTTTCAAAACCCCCGTTCGCGGTCATAATATCGTAAAAGTTTCCGTCGTCCAAGAGATATTGGTCGAAATTTGTGAAGTCGATAAGTACTGATTCGGCGTCGCTTACGAATTTGTCGCCCAATACGATTTGGCCAAGTGCGCCTCCTATTGCGCTTGCGTCTATGATGATTTCGCCTCCGGAATATTTTGCGGAGCCGAGCGATATGCCGCTCGACGGGTCGAGCGCGCCGAAAGCCCCTCCGGATATTGTGAGCGAAGCGGAAGTGTTTGCCTTGTTTACGAGCATTGTGCCGTTCTTTACCTCTATTGCCGACAGTAGATCGCCGCCGCTTCCGATATTCATGCTTTGCGAGCCCGCGCCGTCCATTATGAATACAAAGGAGTTGTTGTTTGAGCCGCTGAATGTCTCCACAGCGAGGTCGCCCGTAAACTGCGTATTTACGCCAGCGGCGTTTGTGAACGTCAAATATGAAGTGCGCCTATTGTCGGCCGTGCTGCTTAATTTAGTTATGAGTTTCCCGCCGCCGTTTAGGCCGCCTATGGATATGTGCGAATCTCTCATTGCGCCTGCTGTCGTGGTTGGGGTTTCATTCCTTCCCAAATATAGAGTGGCGTAGGTGTTGCTGCCTCTGTTCATTTGTATGACGCCGTGGACTGTCGCCCAGTCTTCGTCGCCGACGCTCGTGCCGCAAAATTCAAATCTTATGTTGCCTTTTGAGGCGTCGAGAAGTATCGCAGTTTTATAGCCGGTTGGCGAATATTTGCCCGCGTTCTCTCCCACATTCATGGAGGTGTAGTGCTGGTTAATCTGAGTCCCCCCGAATGCCAGCCCGGAATCTACCGCGATTGTGCCGTCATTTTTTGTGGGCGCAAGCGTTATAGAGCCGGCAATGTCGATAGTCGAATTCTCGTAGAAGGACCTAAAATTCACTATAGACCAAGAATTGGGTGTATAGAGGTTCCCGAGAAAAATATCTCCGTTGATATTTGCAGATTGCTGGGTGTGGAACTGAATACGCTGTCTGTCGATTATTGTGGCGTTCTCAAAAGTCATGTTGTTTACGGCAGTCAATCCTTCCATTCCAGAGGCAGTTCCGAAAGACGGAGTGTCTTTGAATATTACGTCGTCGGCAGCTCCAGGGCCGGAACTTCCGGGAGTGGGGCTCCAATTTGATGGGTCGTTCCATTTAAGTGAAGTTCCCGAAGTAACAACCGTATTTTGCCAAGTGTATGTTTCAGCATTGGCGGATATTGCAGCGACTGCGAGGGCTGTTGAGGCCAAAAATGCTTTTTTCATTTTGTAATTTTTCATAATAAAGAGAATTTAATTTTTTCTACGCAAACGTTTGAGGTTTTTCAAGCTTTTTTAATATTTACGAAAATAGTTTTAAGATGAAGTTATGATATATCAGTATAATAGATAAAACCTTTGTCGGTTAATAGGTCGTTTTTTGGGAGAGGAATTGAGAGACTTTTTAGCTCTGACGGACAACGGATAACGTCCAAATTCTTTTAGCGGCAAATGAAAACTTTCAAATAATCTGAACCCTTTTTTAGATTTTTTTAGAAATTCAAAATCGGCGGGAAATAAGAAGAATTATTTTTTTTGCGGCTCATTCGATTGAGCCTGATGCCTTCCCAAAAGACTTTTCGCGCAATTTTTCCGCCTAAAAACGGCGCAAAAAAAATTTCTTACGTAGAAATTTCATACGCTTAAAAATAGTTGACGAAACGCAATGAACGGGAATAAACTAAGCAGTTAATATTTAATCTCTGGAAATTTTCGGCTTTTGCCGGGTTTTTCAAGGCTTAAAACAAAATTTATAACAGGACTATATGAAAAGCAAAAATAGCGTGATTACGGACGGAAACGAAGCGGTAGCTTCAATAGCTTTCCGAGTTAGCGAAACAATCGCAATATACCCCATCACTCCCTCTTCGCCAATGGCGGAAAACTGCGAGGAGTGGGCGGTAAAAGGCAAAAAGAATATTTGGGGGACAACTCCGTCGATAAGCCAGCTGCAAAGCGAAGGCGGCGTCGCGGGGGCGGTCCACGGCGCATTGCAGACGGGCACTCTGATGACTACTTTTACGGCGTCGCAGGGCCTGTTGCTGATGATTCCCAATATGTATAAGATAGCGGGCGAACTGACAAGCTTTGTAATGCACGTGTCCGCGCGCGCCGTAGCAAGCCACGGCCTCTCGATATTCGGCGACCAGACCGACGTTATGGCATGCCGCCAGACAGGGTTCGCAATGCTCTGCTCCAATAGCGTCCAGGAAGCGCACGACCTCGCGCTCGTTGCCCACTCCGCTACGCTCGACAGCCGCGTGCCTTTCCTGCACTTCTTCGACGGATTTAGAACTTCGCACGAGGTAAATACCTACGATATGATTCCCGACGAAGTCGTGCGCGAAATGATTGATTACGACAAAGTGCTCGATATCCGCGCCCGCTCGCTCGATCCCGACAGGCCGTTTATCCGCGGCACGGCCCAGAATCCCGACGTCTTCTTCCAGTCCTGGGAGGCTCGCAATTCGTTCTACGACAAGTGCGCCGACATCGTCGAGGAAAAGATGGAAAAGCTCGGCAAGCTCACTGGCAGAACTTACAAGCCCTACCAATACGAAGGCGCGCCCGATGCCGAGAAAATCATCGTCATAATGGGCAGCGGCGCCGAGACAGTTGAGGAAACCGTAAAGGCTCTCAATGCCAAAGGCGAAAAACTCGGCGTTCTCAAAGTGAGAATGTTCCGCCCGTTCAGCGTAAAGAAATTCGCCGCAGCCATTCCGCAGACTGCGAAAGTCATCACCGTTCTCGACAGAACAAAGGAACTCGGCGCCATGGGCGAACCCCTCTATCAGGAAGTCAGCGCATCCATTTCGGAAGCCCGCGCGAGCGGATTCCTCCCCCGCAGCTTCGACCCCGTTATCCTCGGCGGCAGGTACGGACTCGGCTCCAAGGAATTTACTCCCGCGATGGTCAAGGGCGTGTTCGACAACGCTTCGGCGCAGTCGCCCAAAAACCATTTCAGCGTCGGCATTAACGACGACGTCACCCACAATTCAATATCCTACGACGAATCCTTCAAGCTCGACGAAAACGGCGTGATGAGCGCAGTGTTCTTCGGACTCGGTGCGGACGGCACTGTGGGCGCGAATAAAAACACAATTAAAATCATCGGCAACGGAACCCCGAACTACGCGCAGGCGTACTTCGTGTACGACTCAAAGAAGAGCGGCGGCTTGACTGTTTCGCACTTGCGCTTCGGACCGAACCCGATACGCGCGCCGTACCTCATCAACAACGCGCAGTTTGTTGCATGCCACCAGTTCTCGTTCATGCAGAAGTACGATGTGCTTTCATGCGCGGCGGAAGGGGCGGTATTCCTCCTCAACTCCATATACGACGCCAATAACGTATGGAACCACCTCAATAGCGACGTCCAGCGCACGATTATAGAAAAGAAACTCAAATTCTATGTAATCGACGCCTACGAAGTCGCGAAGAAAACCGGCATGGGCGGAAGAATCAACACCGTCATGCAGACCTGCTATTTCGCAGTTTCCGGCGTGCTCCCGAAAGACGAGGCTATCGAAAAAATTAAGGCCGCGATTGAGAAGACGTACAGCAAGAAGGGCAGACAAGTTGTCGAAAAGAACTTTGCGGCGGTTGACGCATCGGTCGAAAACTGCCATAAAGTGGAAGTTCCCTCCGAAGTGACAGCCGAAAGCGGATTCCCTGCGACGGTTTCCGACAAGGCTCCCGACTTTGTAAA
>URAJ01000032.1 GCA_900545715.1 uncultured Opitutales bacterium | reverse complement strand
GCTCGAAACAAAAATTATGTCGCCGTCGGGCAAATAGGCTGGCTCTATGTCGTCGTATCCCTCCTCCCAAAAGGGCATCTGGCGGATTTTTTTATCGTCGAGGTTTATCTCGAATATTTTGTAGTGGTCGCCGTCTTTGCGGTGGGAGTACATTATCTTTTTAGCGTCGTAGCTCACTACCGGATCGCGCACGCCGCCCACGGGATCGTCGACGAGAACGTCCAATTTCCCGGTTTTTACATCGAGTAGCGCAAGCTTGCCGCCGTTTATCGAATATGCGCACGCGTTTAGCCTTGCGTCTATTTTCTTATTTGAGCTGTCGGCCCCTGAAAATTTCCCAAAATTTCCGTACCAGTGAATGTCTCTGGAGCTGCCTCTTGCGGTAAAGGCTATCTTGTCGCAGCCAAGAGCCGAAAGGGCTTTTTTGCCTTCGCGCTCCAGCGGATTTTCGACTTTCGGCAGCTCGGGTTCGTCCGACAATATTATGTAGTCGAATGCAACCCATTGGGGGGTGGCGCCGATCTTTTTGTCGGCTACGACGCGCAGGGAAATCTCGTTTCTTCCCTCTTTAAGCGCTTCGGCGGGAATTTTTACGGATATGCCGGCTGGTATTCCCCAGGTCTTGGAATTGAACAAAATATTTTCAAAGCACGGATATTTGTTCTGAGAAGTGCGCTTGTAGGGTACCGACACGCCTCCCGATACTTCTTTGCCGTTGGAAGATACTTGTATTTTTATGTCGGCGGATATGGGAGCCTTGTCGATAAAACCTATTTTTAGATATAGGTCGCGCGGGGCGGAGTCGAGGTTAAAAAATATCGAGGCGGGGCCGCATTCCTTTTTTTTGTTGTATGCTTTGTACCTGTTTTGTTGCGGATAGTAAAATTTTGATTCGGGCTGGCGCTTAAAGGTAGGGTCGGCCCATTCGCAGTTCTTTGCGGGGAATACAAAGGGGAAGTTGGAGGCGCTGTTTTTCTGGGCATCGTACTTGACGGGAGAGGCAAAGAATTTTTTGGACGCCTCGTACGGGTCGGTTTTTGTCTCGTCGAAATAGTATCTGGCGCCGTTAAAGTCCACGCCGAAATCGTTAAATTCGGCAGCAGAGGCGTCGGGCTTGCCTATCTCCAGTATATTTTTACCAAATACACCGTGCGCTCCAATGTGCAGAGCTGCGCATAAGCATAAAAAATATTTTAATTGCCCCATCTTACTAAAAAATAGCTTTCCAAAAAGCTACGGCTATTTTAACCGTAAGCTCTTTAATAATCGTATATACGCCGTCTTGCGCCCACCGCAAAAGGCATACCAAATGAATATCTTATAGTTCATAAAAATCGTCAAATAAATTTTTACATATAAAAACGCACAAAATATTCAATGTGCAAAATTGTGTTGTAAAAACTTCTGTAAAGTGCAAACTGAAAACCTTCGTGCCAAATAATAGGGGCGGAAAACTTAAAAATTATGATTACGGAATTTAAAAGTCATTTAATCGCGGACGTTGGAATCAGCATGGGCGACGAAGGCAAGGGCCGCCTCGTCTATGAAATTATAGACGAATTAAAAGCGGAAACCGGGCGCCCGGACATCGCCGCAATCGTCCTCAAAGTAAACGGCGGGGCGAACTCCGGACACACTGCCGGCGGCCTTAAATTAAACCTGCTTCCGGCGGGAGTCATTGAAAAAGACGTAAAAATACTGGCAATCGGCAGCGGTGTCGTCGCCGACCCGAGAAAATTCCTATGGGAGGGCAAACCCCTCGAAGCCCGCGGCTACGAGATTTTCGACCGCCTGCTAATCGACGAGCGCACCATGGTGAGCGATATCGGCCACCGCCTCCTCGACCTCGCATGGGAAAACTACCGCGTAAACAAGCTCAACGAAGAGCCCAGAGGCTCGACGGGCAGGGGCATTACCCCGTCTTATGCGGACGAAGTCGGACAATTCCAAATACAGTACGCCGAATTTCTCGGCCCGCGCGACAAGTTTGAAAAGAAACTTTCGGCAAGGCTCCGCCGCGCGTGCGACACAATAAAATACGTCTGCGGCGTATCGGAGGAAGACTGGAATTCGTTCTTCGACGTCCTTACCCGCGCCGAACTCCGCGCTAATGCAGACTCTATAAAAGACGGAATCTTCCCAGAGTCTGAATTCGACTTCCACCCCTTTAAGGCCGACGCCCCCTTCGAGCTGAATATAGAAAAAATAGTTGACTGCTACTGGAAGGCGGGAACGGCGCTTGCAAAATGCGTAGGCGACGTGCGCAAAGCCTGCCTGAAAGCGCTCGCCGAAGACAAATATATTGTAGGGGAATTCGGGCAGTCCTATTGGCTCGATAAACGCCACGGATTTGCGCCAAACGTCACGGCTTCCCACACGGGCGTCCCGGAATTTTTCCAGAGCGCGGGAATACCGCTTATGCCTGTGCATACGATAGGCTGCTGCAAGGCGTACGACACGAAAGTCGGAACCCACGTATTCCTTACCCAAATGGACGACGCCCATCCGCTCGCGGTAAAGCTCAAAAAGCTCGAATTCGGCGTGAGCACCGGTCGCCAACGCATGGTCGGCTGGTTTGACGCCGTCGAAAAGGGCGACGCCCTAAGATACGGAGGATACGACGACATCGCCATAAACAAGCTCGACGCGCTATCATATTCGGGCGATTGGGCTGAAGGCGGAGAATTGCTCGTATGCACCTCCTATCGCGGCCCGGACGGCAAAATCTACATGGGAGTCCCAAGAGACGACTCCGTCCGCAAGACTTTGAAGCCCGTATATGCGCAACTCCCCGGCTGGAGCGAAGACATATCGGGCGTTCGCAGTTTCTACGCGCTACCTGCAAACGCAAAGCGCTACATCGCATTCTGCCTAAAAAGCATAATCGACGTTGCATCATCTGATACTCCCTTAAAAACTCTTCCAAATTTGCGATATATAGGAGTCGGCCCTTTGCCGGCGCAAATTATAAAGGACATACCCTCAACCCGGGAGCTTCTGAAACTCATCTAACAAAAAGATTGCTCCGAATCGGAGCGTAAAATGGCAAACGAATATAAATGCGATATTTGCGGGAAGCCCGCGACAGTGCATATCACAAAGATAATCGAGTCCAAAAAGGTCAAGATTCACCTTTGCTCTGAATGCGCTGAAAAAATGTCTATGGACGCGCTCGAGATTCCCGAGCAAATAATGCCGAAAATAAAGGAGCTTGAAGAGCAACTTATAAAAGACGTCTCAAAAGCCTCGAAATCCGGCGTTTGCCCGACTTGCGGAACGTCTTTTGCCGATGTCGAAAAGGGCTCGCGCTTCGGTTGCCCAGATTGCTACGAAACTTTTTCGGACAAATTGCCGGAATTTCTCGCGCAGATGCAGTTTGGCAGCGTCCACGTCGGGAAGTCTCCCAAAAAGCACGCGGACTCGCATACGCTGAACCCGCTCGAGCTATTGGGCAAAGCCATTGAGCAGGTAGGAAAAATATTCGGGATTGAAAATAAGGCGGCGGAGGAAGGGCAACCAGCGGAATCCGCACAGCCTGAAAGCGCGCCGCAGGCCGCGCAGGAAGTCGGGCAAGCTAAGCAGGAGGACGACGCGGAAAGCATCGACGTTCTGCGCGCAAAGCTCGACGAAGCCGTCCGCGAAGAAAGATACGAAGACGCCGCAAAACTCCGCGACCGCATAAATTCACTCTCAAAATGAACGCGCCCGACAAACCGCAAAAACGCCGCGCAAATTCCGCTATTTTTAAAAGCACGCGCATAAGGCTTGCCAGAAATCTCGCAGGGCGCAAGTTTGTAAACACCCTCGATCCGAACGGGCTCTCAGAAGTGCTCAATTTTTGCGAACAGACGCTTTCGGGCGTCCGCAAGCTTAGCGGCGGTACTTTCCTAAAAATGGACGACCTTCCACAGCACGATAAAGATATGCTTGTGGAGGATAGGCTCGCGAGCCGCGAACTCGCCGAGAGCGCATACGGCAGGGGCGTGTTTGTCTCCGCCGACAAATCTTGCGCGGTAATGGTAAACGAAGAGGACCATCTGAGAATCCAGACTTTCTCAAAGGGGTTGAATCTCGCGGTTGCTCTGCGCTCGGCAAACGCAATTGACGACGGATTTGAAAAAAATGCAAAATACGCTTTCAGCCCGACATTCGGGTATTTGACGGCATGCCCTACCAACACCGGAACGGGTTTGAGGGCGTCGGTTATGATGCACTTGCCGGCTCTTGCGCTCTCGGACTTGATGGATAAAGTAGTAAGGGGGCTTAGCCAGCTTGGGATATGTGTCCGCGGCGCGTCCGGGGAGGGTAGCGATTCTTTCGGGTCGTTCTTTCAAATATCCAACCAGCAGACATTGGGGCTCTCAGAGGCGGACATAATAAAAAAGATGGCAAAATTCGTCAAGAAGGTTGCCGAGTTCGAGATAAATGCGCGCGAAAAGCTGTCTTACGAAAATCCCCTGTTGCTTGAAGACAAATTTTCAAGGGCAAAGGCGCTGCTTGCTTCGTGCAGGCTAATCGACACATCTGAGGCGCTCGCAACACTTTCGTACATAAGGTTTATGGCGGATATGAGCACCGACCCGCGCGCCGGTGAATTTATTGAAGACATAGATGCCGTTGCAATGTCGGTAAAGCCCGCCCATTTGACCGCAAGTTCTGGCCTCCGCGACGCGGACTCGCAAAAGCGCGATGCTCTCAGGGCCTCAATCCTAAACGAATTCGCGAAAAAGATACCAAATATTTGAGCTTTTATTTGCAAGCCTCAAATTTCTCGAATCCGCTTTAAATTACGCAAAAAAATCCGATATGTTATGACGTATCCATACGGATTACCGTATCAAATTCAAGAGAAGACAAATGCAACAATTCACACCAAGGGCACAACAGGTGCTTGCGTTGGCTCGCAAAGAAGCGCAAAACTTCAAGCACAACTACATTGGCACCGAACATATACTCCTGGGCATAATTAAGCTCGGGCAGGGGGTTGCCGTAAACGTATTGCGCAAAATGGGCGTCAACCTCGAAAACGTCAGCGCGGAAATAGAGCGCATTGTCGGCAAGGGCGCATCGCCCGAGTCGGCCTCAGACATTCAGCAGACTCAGCGCGTAAAAAAAGTTCTCGCTTTCGCCTCGTACGAAGCCAGCCAACTGCACCATAACTACATCGGCACAGAGCACATTCTTTTGGGCTTGCTCCGCGAAGGCGAAGGAGTGGCCGCAACAGTTTTAAGGGAGCTCGGCATTGACATAAACAGCTGTCGCAACCAGATTTTGGCGGAGCTCGACCCGAATTTTGTGGGCGATTTCCCCGATTCAAATTCCGAACAGGAACAACAGTCCCCGCAGGAAAAGATGGAAGCCGGCCGCCAGACGAGCGCCCTGAAAGCTTTCGGTCGCGACCTCACTGAGTTGGCGCGCGCCGATAAGCTCGACCCCGTCGTCGGAAGATCGAACGAGATAATGAGAGTCGTTCAAATTCTATGCCGCAGGACCAAGAACAATCCTGTGCTTGTCGGCGAGGCGGGCGTTGGAAAGACCGCCATTGTGGAGGGGCTCGCGCGCGAGATCGCATCGGGCGAAGTCCCCGAATTGCTCGCGAACAAGCGCGTGATTTCGCTCGACATAGCACTCATGGTCGCAGGCACGAAGTACCGCGGACAATTTGAGGAGCGCATAAAGGCCGTCATGGACGAGATTGAAAAGTCGGGAGACGTAATTTTGTTCATAGACGAGCTTCATACGATTGTCGGTGCCGGTGCCGCAGAAGGCGCCATGGACGCTTCCAACATATTTAAGCCCGCCCTCTCCAGGGGCTCATTGCAGTGCATCGGCGCGACAACTGTTGCCGAATACCGCAAATTCATCGAAAAGGACAGCGCTCTCGACAGGCGTTTCCAAAGCGTGAAGGTTGACGAGCCTAGCACCGAGGACGCCATAAAAATTCTGCGCGGACTGCGCCCAAATTACGAAAAGCACCACCACTGCCGCTACTCGGACGCAGCATTGGAGTCTGCCGTAAAGCTCTCCGAACGCTACATTACAAGCCGCTTCCTGCCCGACAAGGCAATAGATGTCATCGACGAAGCAGGCAGCAGGGCGCGAATCAGGCTCATGGAGCGCCCCGCGGAGGTTAACGAGCTCACTGAAAAAATAAACTCAGTCCGCCAGCAAAAGGAGGACGCTATCCGCGACCAACGCTTTGAGTCGGCTGCCGCCTTGCGCGATACGGAAAAATCCCTCGTATCGCAAAAGGAGGACATAGTAAAGGCATGGAAAAAATCGCTCGAAGACAAAGTCGTGGAAGTCGGCGAGGACGACATCATGGCGGTCGTTTCTTCGTGGACGGGCATACCGCTCGCGAGAATGGAAGAGGGCGAAAACAAAAAGCTCCTCGAGCTGGAGCAATACCTGCGCAAGCACGTTGTCGGACAGCAGGAGGCGACTTCCGTAATAGCGAGGGCGCTGCGCCGCTCGCGCGCCGCGCTGAAAGACCCGAAGCGCCCAATAGGCTCATTCCTTTTCCTCGGGCCGACGGGCGTCGGCAAGACTTACCTTGCAAAAATGCTCGCCGAACAGATGTTCGGGAAGCAGGAGGCGCTGATTCAGATAGACATGTCGGAGTATATGGAAAAATACTCGGTGTCCAGGCTGATAGGCTCGCCGCCAGGATACGTCGGGCACGAAGACGGAGGCCAGCTCACAGAGCAAGTTCGCAGACGTCCTTACAGTGTCATTCTATTCGACGAAATCGAAAAGGCGCATCCGGATGTCGCACAGTTGCTCTTGCAGGTGCTCGAAGACGGCAGGCTCACTGACAGCCTCGGGCGCACCGTTGATTTCTGCAACACGATTATAATTCTGACGAGCAATGTCGGGGCGCATATTCTCCAAAAAAATCCATCAATGGGATTCTCCGCGGCGGCCGATTCCGAGGGTGACTACGAATTGCTGAAGTCGCGAGTGATGGAGGAAATGAAAAAATCTTTCCGTCCCGAATTCCTCAACAGGATTAACGACATAGTTCTATTTAGAAGCCTGACTAAGGACAATATGAGGGATATCGTCCGCCTTGAGCTGGATAAAGTTCGCGCAAGGCTCGCTGAACGCGGCCTTTCGATGGCGGTAAGCCCGGCGGCGGAAGATTTCCTAATTTCCAAAGGCTGGGACGAAAAATACGGCGCGCGTCCGCTCAAGCGGGCGATAGAGCGCGAACTCGAAGACAATGTCGCCGAGGAAATCCTGAGAGGAACAATTGTTGACGACGGAGGCGAGATTAAAGTCGATGTCCGCAAAGACGGCGGGGGGCTCGAATTCACACAGAAAAAGGGCGGGGCGTCAACCCAGCGCGGAGCAAAACACAAGGCTTAACGGTTAGTGTTTGCCCGGTTGCGGATCGGCGTTTATACTCTCCGAGTCTTAGAGATTTGTAGAGTGCCCACGTGCGGTCAATATTTTGTGTTTGTGCCGCATCACGGCTGTATATTCCGACAAAACAGGCTGACGGATGCGGTAAAACATTAGATCTTGGCTTGGCGTATAAATATTGAAGGTGTGCAACGGAAAGTTGCGCGCCTTTTTTTGCGCATTAAAAAGAAAGGAGATGTTTTTTTACTGTTCAATGAATTTATATTTCTTATGTTGGCAAAATAAATTTTTCACTTTAATAATTGTAGGCTGAATCTAAAATTAAACAAAAGTAGATTATCTGCATATTGTTTGAAACAATGAAAGTGAGAGTACAAGTCAGTTCGATAATATACAGAGGCAGGGAGACTACAGAATTTTACGTATTTGGCCGCAGGATTTCACTGAGAAACGAAGACTTTAAGTTTGGTAAAAAAAATACTATTATTATCGAAAAATCGCTGGCGGAAAAGAATCGAATGCGCTGGAAACTGTTATTTCATTTCCCTCCGTACATACAACCCGTCTATAACCAGACCTGCATAGATGAGCTTAAATTTAGAACAACGCAAGGCAGTTGAAAAATTATCAAGGCTCAAGGCGGGCGCCCTTTTTATGGGAATGGGAAGCGGCAAGACAAAAGTTGCCTGCGATCTCATAAGGCACAAACTCGACTGCATAGACGCCGTAATATGGATAGCCCCCGCAGCCCTTGTAAACTCGCAAAAATATTTAGGCGAAGTTAAAAGATGGAGCCGCGGCTTTTTTAAAAAGATATCGTTTTTCTCAATAGAGGGGATCTCTATGAGCGACTCAAAATATATGCAAATGCGCAATCTCGCCGCGAGCATGAAAAATTTTTGCGTCGTTGACGAGAGCATTTTTATAAAAAATATCCATGCTCTGCGCACGAGAAGACTTGTATGCGATTACAGCCTTTTCGATTTCCGGCTCATTTTAAACGGCACCCCTGTGACAAAGAGCCTTCTTGATTTGTACTCACAGATAACGTTTTTGTCGCCAAATATACTGAAAATGACAGAGCGTCAGTTTGCGGATAATTTTTTGGTATACTTCTTCGACGGCGTCGACCAGTTTCCATGGCGGAGATGGTCCAAGCCTGCCAATGTCGAGGCGCTAATAGAAATAATTCGGCCGTACATTTTTAATTCAAAGTTTGATTCGAGTTGTAAAATAAAAATAATAAATAAAACCTTTCAGCTGAATATCGAGGAAAGCCGAAATTATTCAAGGTTCAAGGACGCCTTTTTAAGGGGAAAATTATACGTATGCTTTTTTACCGTTGCCCAGAAGTTTCAAATGGCATACACAACGACCTGCTCGCAAAAATACCACGCAGCCGTAAAGCTCGTAGAAGAGATACTTGAACGCGGGGAAAAAGTGATAATTTTTGTAAAATATATCTCCGAGGCGCTTTCTCTTAGGGAATCTACCGGAGGTCTTCTCTACACTGGAAAGTGCAAAGACGATCTTGCGCGTTTTGAAGGCGATGAAAATGTCCTAATATGCACTTACGGGGTCGGGAGCGTAGGTTTGAACTTGCAGTGCGCCAACAATCTGATATTCTATTCGCAAACGTTTGATTTTAAGGAGAAGGAACAGGCAAAATACCGTATATATAGAATCGGGCAACAAAGAAGCGTAAATATATACAACTTGTGGGTGGATACGAAACTTGAAGAAATTATAAGGAAAAACTTGTCAAAAAAGGGTAATTTACTTAGGGATATCGAGCGCGTAATAAGCGCAAAGGAGGCGCGAAAACTTTGAAAAAATACCAAGACAAAAACGTTTACGAAGCGGCAAAAGAGCGTATAAAATTCGTATTTGAAAACTTTGAGAAAGTTTATGTGTCTTTTTCAGGTGGGAAAGATAGTTCTGTAGTGCTAAATTTGGCTTTGGATTATATGCGCGAACATCGCGAAAAGCGGAAACTCGGCATACTATTTCTCGATTTGGAAGGGCAGTATAGCGCCACCATAAATTTTATAAGAGAAATTCTCTTGGATAACGCGGAATATCTCGATGTATATTGGGTTTGCCTGCCGCTAAATTTGAGAAACTCAGTAAGCGTTTTCCAGCCGTTCTGGACTTGCTGGGACATCGACAATAGAGATAAATGGGTTCGCGAATATCCGGATTTTCCAGGCGTGATTACAGAAAAAAATAATCCTTTCCCGTTTTTCAGAAAACAGATGGAGTTTGAAGAATTTGTCCCCGAATTTGGGAAATGGTATTCAAACGGCAAAAAAACAGCGTGCCTTGTGGGAATACGCTCGGACGAAAGTTTAAACCGGTATAGAACTATAAAAAACCGCATTAAAGGTAAAATGTGCGGTAAAAACTGGACTACTAAAATTAGCGGAGAATTTTACAACGTATATCCTATATACGACTGGAATGTCAGGGACGTATGGATTGGTAATGCGAAGCTCGGATGGAAATACAATCCGCTCTACGACCAGTTTTATAAGGCAGGCGTGCCGTTGGCTTCCCAACGGATATGCCAGCCGTACGGCGACGACCAGAGAATAGGCTTAAACCTGTACAGGGTAATTGAGCCTGCGACTTGGGCGAAGGTTGTCAACCGCGTAAGCGGTGCAAATTTTGGCAATATATATTGCGGCAATAGGATACTCGGATACAGAAAAGTAAAGCTGCCAAAGGGGCACACGTGGAAAAGCTATTGCAAAATGCTTCTTGCGACCCTCCCAAAAGAAATGGCAAACCATTATAGGAAAAAGTTTAAAAAGTTTATGCTATGGTGGTATCGAAAAGGATCTCCGGTTGACGAAGAGAGCTTGAAGGAACTCCCTCCGGAGGCTGTCGCGACCGACAAAAAATCCCCTTATCTTGAAACGATAGTCAGGTACAAGCGCATTCCCGATTGCCTCGACAATGGGCTTGAGCAAAAAAAGCTTGCTCCGACTTGGAGAAGAATGTGCGCATGCATTTTGAAAAACGACTACATATGCGTGGGTCTGAGCTTTTCTCAGACGAAACACCAGCAGGAGCGAATGAAACAATTGATAGAAAAATATAGGAATTTATGAAAAAAACTTATGAGAGTCCGGTTTACAAAGTAAAAGCCGTTCCTTTGGAGAAGGTGCAGGCAAATTCGTATAACCCAAATAAGGTTGCGCCGCCTGAAATGAAGCTGCTGTATCTTTCCATAAAGGAGGACGGCTACACGCAGCCGGTTGTTTGCTACTATATAGCGGACAAAGATGTCTATGAAATAGTGGACGGATTTCACCGGTATCTCATAATGAAAAATTATAAGGATATCTATGATAGGGAGAACGGTATGCTGCCTGTTTCGGTAATCGACAGGCCGCTTGGCGAGCGCATAGCCTCGACAATAAGGCACAACCGTGCGAGGGGCTCTCACGACGTGGATTTAATGAGCAATATCGTGGCCGAACTCTCCGAGCTTGGGAAATCCGACGCATGGATTTCAAAACACTTGGGAATGAGCGCCGACGAGATTTTAAGGTTAAAGCAAATTACGGGGCTTGCGGCGCTTTTTAAAGACGAAGAATTTTCTATGTCATGGGAGTGAGCGCGAGGAACGGCGCTTTAATAGAATTGTTGCACAATTAAAGGTATATTTAAATAAAGGTTTCTATTGAGTCAAATGCTTTAAAAGACACGTCGCAAAGCGCGTTGGATTTAAGCCCTCTGTGGTGGAAATTTATATACTTATAGAGAAGAATACGTCTTTTTGAAAGAAAGCTTTTTTATAGAGCGAAAGTTCTTCTTACAATTTATATTGCCTAATCCATTCATTTCTAAGGCAATCCTCAAATAAAAAATGGAATAGGATGAAAAATCTGTCGGCATATAAATATTTTCTAATACCTTCCTTGCAATATTTTTTGCAATAAAAAGAATATTTTTATCTTTACTTCGCTATATATTTATATATAAATATATATTAAGTTTTTGGATTTTTCGACTTATACACATATTATGTTTTATACTAATAGTTATTTTTTAAGTGAGCCGATGAAAAACTCAGGAGTGCGCATTCATGAAAGAAGGCGTATCCGAAAAAACAGATGAAATTCCTGGAGGTAAGTAAACTATGATAAATATAATAAATACACTCGAAAACCTAATAAGAACTTTAAAGAATGATAAAAATAGAGAATGAAGAGCGGATAATAGAATATGAGTACGACTATCGCGGAAGATTAATGGGGAGGATAGAGCGCGAATTGCCTGACGGGGAAAATGTAGAGACGGTGAGAATGAGTTATTCGGTGGTACATCAGTATTGGAGAAGGATGAAGGCAATACGCTAAGGTTTTATCGCGGTTTGGATATGGGCGGCGGCGTAGGAGGGTTATTGTACGCAGAGGATGCGGACAGTAGCGGGCTAAACTATAAGCATTACAATTTGCGCGGAGACATAGTAGCGACGACGGATTCTGGAGGGAGCATATTATCGGAGCTTAGATACCTAGGTAATGGTGATATAGAAGGATCAAGCGGCACGCAGCCAGCGGACAAGTTTATGAACAACACAAAGCGTGTTGAAGACGGATTTGTGAACGAAGGGCGGAGATATAGGTATCTAAAATTAATGCGTTTTATATCTCCCGATCCGCTGGAATACATAGACGGGTTAAATTGTTACGCCTATTGTGGCAACAACCCATGGGGCAGATTCGATACTTATGGATTATATTATGATTTAAGTTATTTGAACGAAGAAGATCGTGCATATGTTGAAAATATAATCGAAAATATATCAAGAAATAATTATGGAAAGGGTAAAAATTCGGCATTTTATAGAATAAATAATAGTGATGACATAAATGTTAGGATAGAAGTTTCACATGGCTTTTGGGCGATGAGAAAAATAGAAATGAATATATATCCGAAAAAAACGTAATACGTATAAGTGTAGATGATGCAAAAAATAATGAAGGTTATCTAATTGACAATGGAAAGGGAAATGCACAGATAGGTAAAGTTTCTGTAGAGTCTCAGTTTGTACATGAATCACAACACAAAATAGATGATGTTGATAAAATAAAAGATGGTGATATAGAAATAACTCGAGATACTGGAGAACGTATTACTAAAAGAGAATCGAGAGCATTAGATGAGCAAAATAAGTATAATAGATCAGTTGGTGAACCGGAACGTATAGCGTATGATGTAGATCAGTATATAACTGAAAAACTAGGGAAAGTTGATAATCCCGAGCTTTTTGAAAAAATTTTCCAAAAAATGCAAGATTATGAAAAAAAAACAATCTCAGAAACGGATGAGAAAGCGTAACGAGTTAATAAAAATTAGAAATAAAAAATGAGGCAGCAATGAAAATAAAAATATTCATATTATTTTTTTTAGCGGGTTTCTCTTTGTTGTATAGCGATCCGCAGAGATATATGAAAGTATACAATCCAAAATATAAAGAAAATGCGGCTCAAAAAAAATTTGCTTCCGAAATAGATCGTTTCCGGAAATCAGAATTTAATGTAAAGTTTTCAGATGAATGGTTGTCAAAAAATTTTGAAAAAAAAGGTATAAAATATATTTTAATATCGAAGAAGTTGCATGAGCCAATCGGAGTCCCACTAGAATATCTCATAATATCTGATTCTTCAAACATAAATCATATTAAGGATAAAGATAATATATATCCTATGCCTGATTATATTTTTAATAATATGGCGTTATTTATTGGTCGTGCGACAAAAGATGAAGTTATGGTTAGTTTATCAAGAATAATAAAGAAGAAAATCTACTACGATAAGTTGATTATAGCAACTTACTTTGATGGGAAAAAACAGTTCACATCTTATTTTGAAAGACCACAATTATCGATATATCCAGACAGCGACTTTTTATTTTCTAATGATAACGATAGAATTGCGAAAAATGCGGCTTTAAATTTCTTTTATGCGTATTGGTATGGTTCATTAGTAATGACTCTCGATACATCAACAATAGAAAGTGACAAAGAATTATCAGAAAAAATAGAAAATAGAGTTAATGAAATAATTGATGAACATTACAAAAATATAAGAAACAAAAAATAGTATTTTTTCTATCCTATTACTATATTTGTAGCGTCTTAGAGGTGTATTGTACGCAGAGGATGCGGACAGTAGCGGGCTAAACTATAAGCATTACAATTTGCGCGGAGACATAGTAGCGACGACGGATTCTGGAGGGAGCATATTATCGGAGCTTAGATACCTAGGTAATGGTGATATAGAAGGATCAAGCGGCACGCAGCCAGCGGACAAGTTTATGAACAACACAAAGCGTGTTGAAGACGGATTTGTGAACGAAGGGCGGAGATATAGGTATCTAAAATTAATGCGTTTTATATCTCCCGATCCGCTGGAATACATAGACGGTTTAAATTGCTACATCTATTGCGGCAACAACCCATGGGGCAGATTCGATCCCTATGGATTAGATTGGGCAGTTCAGAATTACCCTAGATCTCCACAAAAAGAAATGAGAGATGGAGGAATTTGGCATAGAAAGGTAAATCCTGGGGTTCCAAATATATGGATTGCCTTTTTAGGATCGTGTGATACTCCGGTAAATATAGACAAAGATTTTATAGCTGTACAAATAGATATAGTTGTAAAAGATTTTGATGGTAAGATTAAATTAAGAGATTCGGTAGTAGTAGCAAATAAAATATCAAAGGAAAATACCACTGAAAAAAATGGGGAACGATATGTAAACAATTTAAAAATAAAAGGATTTTTACAAGATGAAGGTAATTATATGAATATTGTTAGTAATGAGGATGAAATAGAAATTTCTGTAAGACCTGCATTATATTCAGGATCACCAAATGATTATGGCTTTTATGAGACAGATGTAACTGTTGCGGATTGGGACGATAAACAACATGAATATTATGGTGATATAAAAAATCAAACGCAAGATAAATGGTCAGCATATTCACAAACAAAAAATGATTCACATGATAAGAAATTTATATCTAAAAGCGCTAAAACACTTGATCAAATAAAAGATAAAAATGGAAATGCTCCTAAAGCTAAAGATATTGCAAAAAGTCCAACTACGTCAAAAATAGATGCATTCTAATCATGAATAATATTAAATATATAATATCCCTGGGATTGGTTTTGACAAACACAATATCTTTACATGCGTCAACAATATTAAATAATGATTTTTTTAATTCTCTGCGAGGAGATTGGATAAGCTCAAAAATTGAAATAAAGTTAAATGCAGAATTAGATAAAGATACGCATCTCTACGCAGAGTCCATATCTCAATTTTATAAATCCATACAAAAATTAGATGATAGCATATATATTAGATCATACATGATCAATAAATTTGATGATTCTATATTGAATGCGTATCAATTATCTTATAACTATTCGTTTTCTGAGTTGTCTTTCATCGAGTATGATGAATTTTTTAAAAGATTTTTATATAGAGAATACAACATCTCATTTCATGATTTTAATCTATCAAAACTAACTGGAAGAATTTCTCCAATGGATATAGTCCCGGAAGGGTTATTTGGTAATTTATATTATATTGGTCAAGATATCCCTTTGCAGGAGGGAAAATCCGATAGATTTATAAATATAACTCTAACAAATGGCAATCTTAACGTCATTGCAGGAGATATATATGGAGGATGGGGAGGATGGGGGAAAGATCCTTATGTTGAAGATGTAGTATTTAAGAAATCGAACGAGGAAAATTTAGATAAAATAGTATCTGAATCTATTGATTTTTACTGGTTGTATTATTCATCATTGTATAAATCAAATGATAGATTAGTTTATGATGATTTTATAGAAGAATATAAGAAATTTTTAAGCGGGGACAAAAGTTATTTATCTGAAGAATATAAAAAAATTACTAATATGCGCAGATTCATAGAATCTTTTAGGGGTAAATGGACTTATAGAGATGACCGAAGATATATAACAAATATAAGTGCAGTTTCTAATCATGGGATAGCATCAATGTTTAATTTTCCAATTCGTGAAAATTTTTTATTTAGGGATTACGTTTTAGAATTTGGCGGAATAGATATTTCTTATTATCGGATGAATTATATGTTGTGCGATGAAAGTGCCAGGAAAAAGAACCCATGTACTAAATTTGTGCTTCTTCCGGAAATTAAAATTGACGGTAAAAAGACAGTTAAGCCTTTAATTTTCATTTTCCCCAATATTAACGAATCAAGAATATATTATATAAAGTTAAATGAGGTAATTGAAGAAACAAAAAAGGGGTTTCTTACAACATGGTATCTTTCTGTTTATCATATAGACTTCCCTAAAAATGGTACCCCTGAGAGCAAAATATATTGGAAGACTGAATATAAAGAATACGACAATAGGCAAATGGTAGGGAAAGCGCAAAAATTGAGGTGGATAATTTCTGATAATGGAAGAAAGATAAAAGAAGAAATACTCGGATATGACGGAACTTGGAAAGAAAATTTTACTTTAAAGCATATAGAGTAAATAGCGATGTTAATGGAAAGGATAAGATTATTTAAAAACTTATTACTTGAAGTTGACATTTAAATATTTGGAAATATTCTAGTTATTGTCTGACAATAACAATATTGCTATTTATGGCAGTAAGATATCAAAAAGCGTAGTGGTAATAAGAGAGGCAAAAATTCATAATGGGAAAATGTATAGCCAAGAAGTAAAAGAAATACTTCAAGATGAATTTAATGATGCCGGGATAGATAAAGACAAGGTAGATTCAATTACGGTTGAATCAAGTTTCAGGATATACGAGGGCGAAATTCCCTCAAAGCTAAAAAAGAGTGATGTGATTTGCGTAGATACTAAATTTTTGCCTAATGGGGGAACTGAACCAACAAACGTTGGAAAAAATTTTAATGATGTGACAAGTAATGCGTGCGCGGAAAAAATGAGAAGATTTGTAGCGCACAAAGATAACCACCGCCTTTACGGGTTAAGCGTCGGGCAAATTGAAATACTGCGTTTTCTCGCGGAGGCGGAGGGCGATATTATGCTTAAAGATCTTATAAAAACATTCAAAATTTCAAAAAGTCTCGCTTCCCAATCCGTCGCACGGCTTGTCCGCCACGGCTTTATATGCAAATCCCGCTCAACTTGCGATTCCAGAAACATCATTCTTTCCAAAACAAAAAAATTAGAGCTTCTTGAATCTAAAATAAGGCAGATTGAAATAGACTACTTTTTTAAAGCAATAGGCAACCTCCCGCGAGAAGACTCTATCGCCCTCGCAAACCTATTGCGCTCTCTTCAAATAAATCTCGAAAAAGAACTCGTATGAAGCAATCCATCAAAAATATCGCTTTACATATCTCAATTGCGGCATTTCTCGTTTCGCCCCTTTCGGCCGCTCCGCAGCAGCCGCCCTCTGAAGCAGGCGCTCCAAGAATTTCCGTTCCAGTCTGCGAGGCGACGACAGAATATGAGCTTGCGGAGTATAGATACACGGGCAGGGTAGTCCCTATTTCGTCGGTTGACATCACTTCGAGAATTTCCGCAGACCTCACAAAAATCGGTTTCAAAGACGGCGATTTTGTCAAGCCAGCTATTGTATGTTTTTGACGACACGCGCTACGACGCCACCATGAAAATGGACCAGGCAAAAATTGCAGAATATGAAGCTAAGCTCATATATGCAAAAAACGACTACGAGCGCATTGACCAACTGTATAAGAAAGGTGTTTCCACAAAAGACGAAATGGAAAGCGCACTAAGCCAATATAAGTCGTACCAAGCCTCTTTGCTCGGCGTCAAGGCGGAGTTCATACTTTCGGAGGACGACTACAAGCACTGCCGCATTTATTCCCCCATATCAGGTGTAATAGGGCTTACCAATTACACCGAGGGAAATTATATTACGCCGTCTTCCGGAATTTTGGTGACCATCATTCAGCTCGACCCCATAAGGGTTAAATTTTCAATGAGCACGCGAGATTTTCTAAATAATTTCTCGGACATCGAGGGCCTGAAAAAAAACTGCACCGTAAGGATAAAAATGGCGGATAATTCTTTTTTCGACGAGGAGGGCGCCATCGAGTTTGTCAACAACGAGGCGGTTAAAGCCACTGACACTATCCAGGTTTTTGCAAAATTTAAAAATTCAAAGTCGAGGCTGCTGCCAAACAATACAGTTGCGGTTTATCTTGGAAACAAAAAGGGGGTTGAAAAAGTGGTCATACCAAGCACCGCACTCATGTATGACGAAGATTCCCCCCATGTGTTTGTACTCGACGACAACAACGTCCCTAAACGCAGGAACGTATCCCTCGGTCGCATGGACGGCGGGAGGCAGTTCGTAAATTCGGGCCTTAAAGCAGGCGAGCGCGTCGTGAGTGACGGCGTGCACAAGGTCATCGAAAATGCAAAAGTAGACATTGTAAAATAGGCGCGCCATGTTTTCAAAATTTTTTATAGAGCACCCGCGTTTTGCGGCGGTCATAAGTTTGCTGCTCGTCATTACGGGCGCGCTTACCATATTCAAGCTGCCTGTTGCGGACTATCCGGAAATATCGCCGCCGCAAATCCGCGTACAGGCAACTTACAGTGGCGCGAGCGCTGAAGTTTTAAAGGATACTGTGGCTCTTGTCATAGAGGCTAATTTAAACGGAATCGAAAATCTGCTTTACTTTGATTCCGAGTGCTCAAATACCGGCACATACTCGTGCTCGCTTGTTTTTAAGACGGGGACAGATTCCGACATCGCAATGGTCGAAGTGCAAAACGCCGTCAAGCGCTCCGAGGCAAAACTGCCGAGCGAAGTCCAGCGGACTGGTATTGAAGTGCGCAAGCGCACAGGCGACTTGCTTGCAATGTTTCAGCTAATGACGGACGGGTCGCACATGTCCGATCTTGAGTTGAACAATTATGCCTCGACCACCATCGCCGATGCAATCAGCCGCATAGACGGCGTTTCCGCGGCCGACGCATTCGGCGGCAAAACATTTTCTATGCGCATCTGGACGGACCCCATACGAATGGGCGGGCTCGGCATTTCCACCGACGACATAAAAAACGCCGTGGAAAGCCAGAATTTGCAGGCTGCCGCAGGGCTCGTCGGCGCTGAGGGCGGAAACGACTTCCTGCAATTTAAAGTCGACATCAAAGGGAGGTTAAAAACCGCAGAAGAATTTGAAAATATCATCGTCAAAAACGACGACGACGGAAATATCGTGCGCCTAAAAGATATCGCGCGAATTGAGCTTGGGGCGGACTCGTACGGCGCAAGCTGCAGTTTTAACGGCAAGAGTTCCGTCGGCCTCGGCGTATTCAAAACTACTGACGCCAACGCGCTCAATACGGTAAACGCAGTCAAAAAGGAGCTCGAGAGGCTATCGAGAAATTTTCCTGAGGGCGTATCGTGGGAGATTGCGTACGATCCGACAAAATTTATAGAAATTTCAATGCGGGAAATTGTCGTCACCCTCGTTTCTGCTCTCGTTCTCGTAGTTCTGATAACGTATCTATTCCTTCAAGACTGGCGCGCGACTCTTATCCCCGCTGTCGCAATCCCGATTTCCCTCGTGGGCACATTTACCGCGATGTACGCGCTTGGGTACAGCATAAATTTGCTGACGATGTTCGGGCTTATATTGGTTATCGGCTCTTTGGTTGACGACGCTATTGTCGTTGTCGAAAACTGCCAGTCGGTCATGCTGCGCGAGAGAGTAGATGCAAAGACGGCGAGCATTAAATCTATGAAGCAGATAACGGGCGCTGTAATTGCAACGACCCTCGTGACAATCGCCTGCTACGTGCCGTTGGCTTTTTACGGGGGAATGGTAGGCGAAATTTACACGCAATTTGCAGTGACAATGTGCATAGCCCTTTCAATATCGACGCTTGTGGCGCTTACGCTTAGCCCGGCGCTGTGCGCAATCCTATTAAAAAAGGAGGAGCTGTCGGAAAAGCTTTTCTTTAAGCCTGTGAATTTCGCAATAAACGGCGGCAGGAATCTTTATACGAAAATTGTCGGCTTCCTCGCCGCAAGGCTTTTTCTTACATTTGCCATTTTCTGTGCAGTGGTAGGTTTGTCTTACTTCCTATTCGGATACTTGAAATCCTCATTTATCCCTATGGAAGACAAGGGCACTATTATGTGCGATATTGAGCTTCCGCCGGGCGCATCACTCTCGCGCACGGAGGCCGCGACAAAAAAATTTGAAAATATGATTAAAAAAATCGGCGGCGTTAAAAACTACATGACTGTCAACGGCAGGGGCATGGTTAGCGGAAGCGGAGAAAATGTCGCCATGGCGATTGTCGAACTGGACGACTGGGACAAACGAACAACTGAAGAGTTGTCGCTAAGCTCCATCGTAAGGCGCATTCAGGAGGGGGCAAAATCGATACCCGAGGCAAATATCATGGCATTCACTCCGCCCGCCATTTGGAACATCGCCGGCGGCGCGGAAATGGTTCAAAATATTTTTAACGGAAACAGAAATATGAACGCAATAGAGCAGGCTGTTTCGGAGCTTAGGAGCGCAAGAAGCCAAATATCGGAGTACGAGCAGAAGGCGTATGCGGAGCTGACTACGGCGCATTTAAATCTCGAGAAATCGAAAAAGCAATACGAGGTTGCGCTCGCGGCGGAGAAGGTCGCTAAGGAGAATTTGGATCTTGTCACGGAGCGCTTTAACGTCGGGAAGGCGTCGGCTCTCGAACGCACGGACGCCCAAGTGTCGTACACATCGGCACAGGCGGACGCCGTCTCCGCCAAATACGACTGGCAGGACGCCCTCGCAACAATCGCCTATCTCACAGGGGGCGACGTAAAATCCGAAGACTAAGATTTGCTGAATGTTTTTATCTTTTTTCTAATCGAAGCGTGTGCGGATATTCATTGGAACAGGCTAATGCATTAAATGCAAAAATAAAAAATTTCCCGAGTGGGCATTTATACGGGAATGTTGAGTAATTTTGTTGCTATTTCCCGCGCGATTGCCATATTTGCGGCAAAATCGGGAAGATGAAAGATACAAAGGAAAGAATAATGGAGGCCGCGTTCGTGCTTATGATAAAAAACGGCGTCGACGCGGTGTCCACGGGCGACATAACAAAGGCGCTTAATCTTTCCAGAAGCCTTCCATACCGCTATTTTAAGACTAAGCGGGAGTTGGTTTACGAGACTTTCAAGCTCTATTTTTGCGACAGGTTTTTCCCTGATCCCGGAGTGCCTTTGCCGGCTACCCTGCGCGAGACGCTTTTGCTTGTGTCAAACAGGCTCGCCGAGCTAATGGACGTTTTGGGGCGCGCGGTCGGCAGAAAGATGGACGTTTTTGATTATAACTGCCTATATCTTGAAGCATTAAAAAGGGAGCCCCGATTTAAAAAATACGTTTATTTGCAATCAGAAAAATTTTCAAAATGTGTAGATCTCGCCCTATCGAGCGGCGAGATAAAGCCGCTTCCGCCTGAATTTATAAAGAGGGTATTGCTCGATATATTTGGCAGGGGTTCCGATGTATTGGGAAAGAAAGGCAGAAGGCGGAATCTCGAAAACATAATTTTCGACATGCGCCAATTTTACGAATTGATAAAGGCCGAGGTTTTGCCGGACGGAGAGTAGGCTTTTGTTGTTTGCAGCGAGTAAAAGAGCCTTTTGGTGCGGAGGCGTTTTTAGTTGCGATTGGGGAATTCTTTAAGCTGATCTTTTAACTTTGCGGAAAATTCCCGATAGCGGGTACGGCTTCTTTTGTCCCTGAATGCACACAATTATGCGCCAGAGACGCTCAGCGCATTGCATGCCGGCAGTCAGTCCAAGCGGGGGGGGGGCGCATATAGAGCGGACGTGCTATAAAAAATATTAAAATATTTTTTGCTTCCCATGCGGAAGGGTATCGCATTGCGCGGCGAATTCCCAAGACTCCTAAAAATCAGTCTTGGAATAAAAGCGCCGCGCAAAGTTTGTTGTTAAAAAATAACGCTATTTTCCGCCGAATTTTGCGCGCAGTTCGCGCTCTTCTTCCGGGGTGATTACGAGATACATTTTGGATTTTGATATCTCCACCGTGTAGTTTTGATTTTTGTCGATGCCGTACTTTTGCCTGAGTTTTTCTTCGTTTGACTGCATCGCCTTTTCGGCGGCGGAGATATTTGCGCTTATTTTAAGCTGAGCCTGCGGATCTACTGTTCCGGCGAGTTCCGTGCGCAGTTTGTCTATCTCGTTCTTGCGCGATATTGAAAAACCGAGCATTCTTTGCAGCTCTTCGTTCGCGCGCGCCCCGGATATATTTTTTAAAATGTAAAGGGAGGTGTTGCCGCGGGTAATTATTTTTAGCGGGTCGAGCTTCTTGCCGTCTTTGGATTTTAGTTCGGAAAGCTCCTCCTTCGTAATGGGCACGCAAATGTTGGATTCATCATAGGTGATGCGGTAATCCCTGTTGGAAACGAAGCCGTAGAGCTTTTTCATTGCCTCCTCGTTAGTGGAAAAGTCCTTTACGAGCTTGTCGAGGGCGGAGGATATGCGGGCTTTGTCGGCGGCGAGGGCTTCGAGTTTCTTCGGGTCTTTCTCAAAGGTCTTTTCGGCGTCGGTTATCTCTTTGATGCGGAGTTTGCATTTGTCTATGGCAGTCGCGTGGCGGCGCATAATGTCGATATCGCGCTGGAAGGCCGCGTTTTGCTCCGGCGTAGCGAAAACCCTTACCAGATAGTATATGGAGTTGCCTTGGCGAACGATGTCGCCTGCCTGCGGCTCGCTGCCGGTTTGCGCGGAGGCTGAAAGTGCGGCTATTGCCGCAAAAATTGTAAATAGTGTCTTTATTCTCATTTTTTCGATTTTTTATTAAATATATCGTACAAATTTTTCATATTTTCCGGAGGCAAAATTTTGTAGAGTTTGCCTTTTATGCCCGGGGCGGAATTTTTTAGGGAAGTCTTTGCAGCCTCCGACAGATTGTCTTCGGGGGTTATGTTGCCAATGAAGTCATTTGAGAATATCGTATAAAACTCTTCGAGCTCCTCGACCGACGGCACTATAAACTCTATGGTTTTTGAATTCGTAGTGGCGGGAAACATTTTTTGTATTTGCGGGGCGGAGGTTGCCTGGGCGGCGTTGCTTTGGGCGTCGGTCAGACGCTGCTTGACGGAATCGGGCATCTTCGCGTAAGGTTTAAGGTTCTCTGGGAGCTTCGACTGGGCGAGCTTTTCCGCCTCGTTTAAGGGTTGCGCCATCTGCGCGTTGTATATCCTGACTTGCGACGGCGAGCCCAATATGTCTATTACAACTTCCGTAATTTGAAGGGGGCCGGCATAATAGCTCTGGCGCGACACCGATACCACCGCGTCTGCGTTGGCGTAATACGACGTGTTGTCGGGGAAAAGTATCCCGAACTTGGACTTGTTTTTTATGGCGTCGTTGTCTATTTCAACCGCAAACGCGCTCGCTGCCGAAAATGTTGCCGCCGCCGCGATTAGAATCTTGAAATTTCTCATGTCTCCATTTAGCTTAAAAAAATACTGAACATCAATACTAATTTTTTTACCGTACATGTTAAGTTGCCAGAACCTGACAGTATCCCCATCAGAGAGTCCCGAGCCCATTCTATACTCTGCGAGCGTCGCATTTAAGCGCGGCGCAATGAACGCCGTAATAGGGCCGTCGGGCTGCGGAAAAACGACCCTCGTAAAAGCCATGTTAAAAATAATACCGGCTGAAGGAAAATCGTTTTTCGCCGGAGAACAAATAAAATCCCCGGATGAGCTTGTCGGGAAAGTCGGGTTTGCGCCGCAGTTTACCTGCGCGCATCCGATGCTTACGGTGGAGGAGGCTGTGGGATCAGCCCTTGAAATCGCGGGAGTTCCCACCGAAAAAAGAGAGGAAAGGCTCGGCGAGATACTCGAAACGATAGGGCTTGCGGAGCATGCTAAAAAACTTGTGGGGTCGCTTTCAGGCGGACAGCTTAGGCGCATAGGGCTTGGTGTTGAGCTTGCTGGAGATCCTGCCGTGATGTGTTGCGACGAGGTCACTTCGGGCCTCGACCCCCTATCGGAAAATTCCATACTCGATCTCCTCCGCAACCTCTGCGACAGCCGCGGCAAAACTTTCGTCTGCATAATCCACAACCTTGCGAAGCTCGACTACTTCGATACTGTGACTGTCATACACAAGGGCAGGGTGGTTTTTAGCGGAACGCCCGAAAACCTCAAAAAGCACTTCGGAATAGATTCCCCGCTTTCGCTTTACGACAGGCTAAACGAACTGGACGTGTCTGAATGGCTCGCCCTCCGCGACGACGAACAAGAATCTGGCGCGGATGAGGCCTGCGTGGATAGCGGTGTCGCATCTTCGCTACCGAAACGCGCGGGTACGGGATTTTTGAGGCAGCTTGCGATGCTGCTTAGGCGCAGATACTTGCTTTTTTTCAGAGATTCGTCGTATCTACTCTTGACCCTTGCGATTACTTTTGGGTTCCCGATAGTGGTTGTCATTTTTGCGATAGGCGGGCTGCCGCAGATAGAGAGCCTCGCGCTCGACCGCAGCCTCGGCGCCCTCGACGAATTGCGCGAAAGCCTTAAAATGCAAATAAGCGCCGCAAACACTTCGGCGATAGTCACAGGGTTGATCCTCTTTCAGGTGGTATTGCTCGCGCTAATGGGCGCAAACAATTCCGCGCGCGAAATAGCGGGCGAGAGAGCCCTCTACGAGAAGGAGCGCCTATTGGGCTTGAAGCCCTCTGCGTACGCGCTTTCCAAGCTTATTTTTACGTCGTCGCTTGCGGTATTTCAAGGAATCTGGATGTGCGCTTTCGTAAAGTTCGTGTGCAAATTTCCGGGGGGATTCCCAATACAGGCCGCAGATTTGGCGATGTCGTGCGTGACGATGACCGCCGTATGCTTGGCGTTCAGTTCGCTTTTCAATACACCGGAAAAGGCGAATATAGTGTCGATTTATCTTGTCGGCTTTCAGCTTCCGCTTTCTGGGGTCGTCTTAGCTCTGCCGGAGGCTTTAAAATGGGTTTGCAGGCCTTTTATATCGACCTATTGGGGCTGGGCTGGATACATGTCGAGTATGCGCGATACCCGCATTTACGATGCCTATGTCCAGACCCGCGCAGTCTGGGAGTATCTTCCAGACGCCGGAATTTCAATCGCCGTAATGGCAATCCAAACAATCATAGCCGCATTATTCGTATTTTACGGCTGCAAGGCGAGAAAATGGCAATAGTATTCTTCGCTCGCGGGCAAAAAAGCTTGCAGACAGCGGGCATACGCGCAAAATTATTTTTGTAAAGATGCCATCGCTTGCGCATTGGCGAAGGCGGCGGCAAAGCAATACTCTTAATTTATATGAAATCTAAAACGGCTCCGATAATTGTGGCGTTGCTTATACCGATTGTATCGGTCGCGGTTGCGCTTTCGCTTATATATTTTAAGAAGAAAAACGTCTCGGGTCTCGACGAGTTCCCATACTCGATATACATATCTTCTCCCGACGGCTTGCGGGGCAATAAATACACGCTAAACGCCCAGATGGACGTTCAGCTTGCGACAACCGGCGAGGGAAGGGTAATCTCCGTGAGCGAAGGGGTTTCCGGGGCGCCCATTGCGGTTTTAGTTCCGAATGAGCTCGGGGTCAACATCTCCGCAAAGCAGCGCTACGAAATGGTCGTGCGCGTCGGCGAGGGCGGAAAAATCATAGTGGAATCAATGGAGAAATATTAAATGAAAATACGCGCGTCAAAAACATCTCCAACTATGCGCCACGGCTTCTTTTTTAAAGGCGCAGCCGCTACATGTCTCATTGCGGCGGGAATCCCGGCGCAGGCGAATTTGATGGTATCTGGCATTCCCGGAGCCGCCCAGCCTGCCTCCCCCGTGTCCGGGCCTGTGCA
>URAJ01000031.1 GCA_900545715.1 uncultured Opitutales bacterium | reverse complement strand
GACATGACGGTTTCGAGGCGCCACGCAGTTGTTGGCGCGGCGGAAAACGGCTGTTTCATAGAGGACAATTCGAGCACGTCCGGAACATGGATAAACGGCGAGAGGATTAGCGGACGCAGAACGGTGTCGCCGTCGGACAATATAAAGATTGGCGGGTTCGAGCTGTCAGTTTCGGCGGGTGCGCAGGCAGCAGCCGGGGGAGCCGGCCGCAAGGCGCCGCCGCCGTCGGGGGGCGGAATGCCGATTTACAACGCCCAGACGGAAACTGAAATGTATTCCGACGAAATGCTCGAGCTTGCGAGGGTTGTCCAATCGCGCGTGCTCGAGATACTCAATATAACGGGGGCTCCTTCAAACAAAATATCCGCGGAGGGAATGCGCCCGAAGGTTGAGGACGCGCTCGACCAGGCATTGCGTGAGATACGGCACCGCATACCCGGCAGCATACAGATAGAAAAGTTCCGCGCCGTTCTAATGGACGATCTAATCGGGTTGGGGCCGCTGTCGCCGCTATTGAGGGCGACAGACATATCGGAAATAATGATAAACGGCCCTGACAATATTTTTGTGGAAAGCAATGGGATTCAGTATAGGACGGGAGTGCGCTTTAATGGAGAGGCGCATTTGCAGTCGATAATCCAGCGCATAGTGGAGCCGCTTGGAAGGCACATAGACGCGGCGTCTCCGATGGTTGACGCGCGCCTTGACGACGGCTCGCGAGTGAATGCCGTCATACCGCCGCTGTCGCTCGACGGGTCGCTTGTGACAATACGAAAGTTTGCGGCGAAAAAGCTAACTGACGAGGACTTGATACGCTTTGGGAGTCTCAGCCGCCCGATGGCCGAATTTTTAAAGGAGGCTGTGAGGTCCAGGCGCAACATATTGGTATCCGGCGGTACCGGGTCGGGAAAGACGACTCTCTTGAACATATTGTCGCAGTTCATTCCGGAGCGCGAGCGCATAATAACGGTCGAGGACTCCGCCGAGCTCAAGCTTACGCACGAGAATCTGTGCAGATTGGAGGCGCGGCCCGCAAATATTGAAGGGCAGGGGCGCATTACGATAAGGGACTTGGTTATAAACACGCTGAGAATGCGCCCTGACAGAATCATAGTCGGCGAGTGTCGCGGAGCGGAGGCGCTCGATATGTTGCAGGCGATGAATACCGGCCACGACGGCTCGATGACGACCTGCCACGCGAACAACCCGCGCGACGCGCTTTCAAGGCTTGAAAATATGGTGATGATGGCGGGGTTCGAGCTTCCGTCGTCCGCAATACGCGAGCAAATTGCGTCCGCGATAAATCTGATAGTCCAGCAGACGCGCATGCCCGACGGCTCGAGAAAAATCGTTAAGATAACGGAGGTATGCGGCCGCGAAAACAACACGATTTTGTTGCAGGATATTTTCACTTACGAGCAGGAGGGCTACGATGAAAAGTTCAAGGTGGTGGGCAGGCATGTAGCCACTGGCAACATACCCAGATTTATTGAGGAGCTCAGGCAGTCGGGCGACTTGAAGCTGGATATGTCAGTATTTGTACCGGAGGGCTGAGATGGTTTATTCAGAAATGCAGCGTGTTGGAATATATCTGCTGGTGATGCTTGCGGCGTCGCTGTTGATATATATGTGCATACGCTTCATACAGTCGTTTAGCGTGGAGCGCGCGGAGAAGGGGGCGCGGAGCCGTTTAGTGTCGCCTTCGGCAGTCGGCGTCTATCGTTTCATAGACAAGATCAGGCTAAGGCAGCTTCAGACGTCAATAGGCATTTTGGCGGCGGGGCTTTTTGTAGGCACACTGTTGTTTTGCGGGGTGTACAATCCGCTTGCGGTAATAGTAGGCGGGGTTGTGTTTTTCGCGGCGGGGTTTAGGGCTCCGTGGATTTATTTTTCCGGAAAGGCGAAGGCGAGGGCGAAGGAGTTTGAGGCCGGAATTCTCGATTTGGCGATGGGGCTTACGAGCGCGTTGCGTTCCGGGCAGGCGCTTCCGCAGGCGCTCGAAGCGTTTTCGAGGCGGTGCGAAGGGCCTATGAAGGAGGAGCTGATGATAGTGATTCGTGAGTATCGGCTCGGGCTCGAGTTGTCGGAGTCTCTCCAGAGAATGTACGAGAGGGTTCCCTGCGAGGATCTCCAGCTTCTGATAGTCTCGATAAAATTGACAACCCAGTCAGGCGGAAGCCTCGCCGACGTAATCCAGCGGATAACCCAGACCATACGCGCGCGCACCGAATTCCACCAGAAGCTTATGGCTCTGACAGCCCAAGGGAGGTTTGAGGCGCTGGCGATGTCGCTTGCGCCGCTTGCGGCGTTTTTGTTGTTGCTGCTTGTAAACAGCGAGCTGATGATGCCCCTTTTGACGACGGGAATAGGGTGGTGCGCGATAGGGATTATGTTGGCCCTTGAGGTGACCGGTTATTTTGTTATACGCAAGATAGTGGACGTGAAGGTGTAGAAAATGGGCGAGTATGCTGTATATATTTTCACTTTTATGGCGGTAATAATACCGACAATACTTTATTGTATGTCGGACAAATCCGTGAAGGTCGCCAAGTCTCCGAAGCGCAGCGCGGAAGTTGAGCTTCCTGCGGCGCTTCAGATAGCCGAGCCGTTTGCCAATGTCTTGGAGCGCCTTGGCCTTGGCGGTTTCCTCTGCCGCATATTCCGTTCGGGCGCTGCCGCATTGGAGAAAAAAATAGAATTTTCCGGATTAAAGACGAACGCAAAAAAGGTGTATTGCGCGCAGGTGTTTTTGGCGGCGGTACTATCGGTATTGTTTGCCGGAATGGCATTTGCCGCCGCCGAGGAGGAGGCGTACGCCGCAGTTGGGGCGGCTCTCGGATTTTTCGTCGGCTGGTTTTCCCCGAGGACAGGAATTGACAACATTGTGGACAAGAAGCGCACGGCGATATTGAGGAGCCTGCCGTACTCAATAGACCTCATAGGCTCTGCAATGCGCGGGGGGCTCGATTTCATGGCGGCGGTTAGGTTTTACGTCAACCTTTCGGACGCGGGGCCTTTGCGCGACGAATTTCTTAGAATGCTGCATGAGATGGAGCTTGGTGTGACGCGCATATCGGCGCTACGCAATATGGCGCTTCGCGTGCAGATAAAGGAGTTTACGTCGTTTGTATCGGCGATAGAGCTTGGAACAGAGCTTGGTTCGCCGCTTACGGAAACGATGGAAATTCAGGGGGAGGAAATGCGGAAGGCGCGTTTTGCCCTCGCGGAATGCAAGGCGCAGAGGGCGCCTTCGCTGATGCTGCTGCCTATGGCGATATTTATAATGCCTGCGGTATTTATAATAATTTTAACACCCATCTACATAAGAATGAAAGAGGCGGGGGTTTCCCTGTTTTAAGGTAAAATGCAAACGGCGCGATACAAAATAAGATTCATAAACGGAGATTTGGAGGGAAGGTCTTTCGCTGTGAAGGAATCCGGCGTTGTCATAGGCTCGTCGATGAACGCCGACATACGCAGCTCCGACGCCGGAGTCGCCGAGGAGCACGTGACGCTGCTTCCGCAATCCGGCGGAGGAATAGTGATGCATTGTTCCGCCGACGCGCTCGTGCGCAATGGGCAGGCTTCGGCGGGTACCGACGCTGCGCTTCGCCCCGGCGACGACGTAAAGCTTGGAAAGTCTCTCGCATTTGTAGTTGAGGAATACGGCGCGCTCGCACATTCGGAGGAGCCCGATATCGACATTTACGGCGAAGCCACTGTGAATCCCGCAAGCGGTGGACTGAATGCCGATTCCGGCGGGGAAGACGTATCGCACACGCGCTACGCGTCGGCGGAGGAGCTTGCGGATTTGCGTGCGGCGAACAAGTCGATGGAGCGGCAGCGCAGGCTGGCGGTGGTCGTTGGAATTTTCATATCGATTGCGATACTCGGGCTGGCGTATTACATATCCGAAAGCGGCGTTGAAAATCCCGTGACGTGGCCGGGAGAAGTGACGGGTGTGTACGACGACGGCGAACAGCGTATCGACCTTGGCGACAACGGGAAGTTTTTGATATATTATCCGAACAGCCCAGCGATGGTAAAGAATGCGAAAGGCTCGAATTTTGAAGTGTTGACGGCGGTTGGGCGCAATCAGGACGTGCCTTTCCACATAACTTTTGAGGCGTCTCCGGTAAAGGACGGCTACGCAAAGACGCCGCGCAAGAGTTTTGACGAGTGGCTTGCCGCTGCCGAAAAAAATAGTGGAATGAAATTTACGTCCGAGCCGCAGGAGGATTTTTTCAATAAGCGCGACAACGGCTATCCGTACATAAGAATCAACTATACGCGCAAGGCGGGGCCGATGGTGTGGCGCGGAGTTGCCTGCTATGCGCGGTTTCTGGACAAGCAGATAGTGCTTATGCGCGAGGTTCCCGAAACGCAGTATTGGAGGGCATCGTCGCTGTTGAAGGACTACGATTGCATGTCTGTGGCGAACTCTACAGTTGCGAGGTATTGGGAGGTTCCCGAAAAGCCCCTGCGCGAAAACACTACTAAGATGCTTCAAATGCTGAACCGCGAGCTCCGCAAAAACATAGAGATAGCCTCTTGGGAGGATATCGATTTGCTGATTAGCAGCCTTTTTGTGGAGGCGTACAAAAACAACGAGCGCCCGCTGATAGACGCCACGCAATCCCTTTTGGAAAAATTTCGCGCCGCCCAGAAGGTATGGTATTCGAGAAAATGCCTCGAATATTCGGACTCGCTGAGGGACGGCAAAAAAGACGAAACAACCCGAATTTTGAACGATTGTCTGGAAAAGTTTGAACCTCTGAACGACTACCGCTATACGCGCATAATGAAAAACGATTGGAGTGTTGAATAATGGCTGCCGACGAAAACAAACCAGAGCCGCGCGGCGCGAGTGGAATCGCCGAAAGGCTGCGCAATGCGCTTTTCGGGCGTCGCAAGCAAGCGGGGAAGGATTCCGCCGCCGGGGAACATGCGGTGAGGGGATATTCTTATTTGCTCGAATTTAGATGCCGCGGGACTCTCGCATATTCGGCAAAGACGGACAATTTGGGAGATCGCATAACAATCGGCCGCTCTCCTGAAAACGACTGGATAATACCTGCCGAGGACAGGTCGTCGGGCGATTTTCGCGGGCAGCTTACGCTAACTCCGAAAGACGTGTCGCTGACGGCGCTCAAAGGCGGGAAGTTCAGGTATAAAGGGCGCGAGATTTCCGGCAAAAAGCTGCTTCCCGGGGACCGCGTGTCGATAGGCGACTGCGAGCTGACCGTAAGCCGCGTGGAGTCTTCGGCCGACCGCCCGTGCGACGTTCATAGGCTTGAATATTTAAACGGCCCCCTCGCGGGCTCAATGGCAAGGCTTGAACATTCTTTGATAAGAATCGGCTCCGCGAAGGACAACGACATTGTTATAGACGACGACGTAGTGTCCGCGCACCATGCGGAGTTGAAAATATCCGACGACGGTCAGACATGGCTGAGGGATACGGGCAGCCAAAACGGAACGTACGTGAACGGGGCGAAGATGGGGCGCACCGAGAGAATGCTGATGGACTCCGACATAATTTCCATAGCATTTTACGACTTGCGCTTTTTGGATATGAATGTAATCCATACGCGCACAAACGCCGCAAAAAAGATATTGGCGGTTTTTGCGACGGTAGTTTTGACGTTTATGGTGTTCGGCATATTCTATGCGCTGACACCGACTTCGGAAAGCGTAATAGGCGAGTACGACGAATATCTGAAAAACGACGACTTTGACGGCGCGCGGGGAATGCTGTCGAAGCTTCCGTATTCGAGGGAATTTAAGAAGTTTGCCGACGAATACCCGGAATACAAGGAATCGTTGGTGCGCTACGAGACAGTTTACAGGGTATTCGGGAAATTTAAGGAGTACTTAAAGAATTCCGAATGGGCAAAGGCGACGTCGTGCATAGGGCAGCTGCATTTGGAAAACCAGTCTGACTGGAACTGGAATGGCGCGGGGGTCTCCGAATACATGAAGGAGGCGGGTGAAGCTAAATCGCATTTAATCCAGATGTACGCGCTTTCAAATTTGCTCTCGGATACGGATTTGCCGGCGGAAAATATGAAGTCCGAACTTTCCAAGATAGAGAAGACGCCCTACGCAAAGGCGGATTTTGGGAAGGGCGCGCCGGAGTATTTGCGGCCGCTTTGCGCGGCAATATCGCAGAAAGTTGACGAGCTTAGGGCGAATGTTGCAAACCTCGAGAAGCTCGACAAGCTCTTGAAGGAAATAAATTGGGAGGACGCAGATATCCAAAAATTGCTATCCCAGATAGACGGCATCAAGCGCGACTCGATGGGCGGCGTAAGAATGAAAGCCCAGCACGCCGAGGAGCTGATAAAAAAGATGAGGGGCAATATAGAGTCCGTAAGGAGCAATCAGGAAAAGTTCTATAATCTACGCTTCGGCGAACTCGAAAGGCAGATAGACTTTATATCGCCCGACGAGTGCATGAATTACGATTCTATATCAAAGTTGCGAGCGGAGATAATAAATAGAAATTCGCAGATATTAAAAGGCACCGACGCGATAAAGTACATAATTTCCAACATAAGCGAATATGGAATCGACGCGGGCGTCCCAGAAGTAGCAAAAGTCTTTAATTCAAGGCAGACGTGGGGCGAATTATTGTCCTTCAAAAGCTTGAAAAGCCAGCCTGCGGAGATTGCAGAGGGCGGATACGCAGACGAATACGACAAGCTCTTAGGGTTTAAGTATTTTTACGACATAATTTCCCAAATACCGACACTGTCCACAAATATATTTTCCACGGATCTGCTTTTGCCAGAACAGCACCGTCCGGACTGCATAGAGCTTTCCGACACCTACAAAGCCGCCGAGGAGGCGTTAGCATGGTTTTCCATGCCCGAAAACAAATGGATGCTCAAAGGCAAAATATCGGAGCTTCGGGGGAAGATTGCGGACGTGTTAAAGACTCGCGAAAGCCTGTTAAAAATGTTGAATGAAATTGTGCGCGAAAATCCGAATGGGCGCAAATATTTCGTTTCTAAGGCGGCGTATTTTTATTTTGCGCCTCCCGGAAGCGTATCAAAAGACGATATAGACGAGTTTGCAAAAAAATGGAGGGAATTTAGGCGTCTGCAATATTCGGCGTGGGAGAAATACAATCCGATAGATGCCGAAAAAATAAAAGACGTAAAAGAGCGGATACTCTCGAATGGCATACCGGGGGACCCGATTGTAAACCGCGTTTGGAGGCACTGAGGCGGTTGAGAGTGCGAGGAGGCTATAAATGCTCTGCAAAAGAAAAGGCGCGCGCGATATAAAAAAGAGGCTTTCGGCAAGAAGGCGCGGGGCGGTTTTACTGGAATACACACTGCTATTGTGCTCCATATTGCCGCTCGTATTCGGCGCGTCCGCTATGATATACCGTTCGTCTTGGCTTGGAGGAGAGTTTGGCGAGATAGGCGAAGGAATAGTTCACCTCTACCAGCGAATAATAACTATTATTTCCCTGCCGATACCATGACGGGTACGCAGCGTAAAAATCTCGACAAGTTGCTGTCCGGGAATGCGGCCGACGTATTTGACGCCGCCGTATTTTTCGATTCTATTGGAATGTTTATTCTTCCCGGGGAAACCTCCGCCGCCTTTGCGGCGCGCGCGGAGCGCATGATTTGCGAGATAGATTCTCTTGGGGCAGGGACATCCAAGTATATGGAATTTTGCAAAGGTGCGGAGAGCATAGACAATTCAATTTGCGAAGCGGCTGTCGGAATCGCGGAAAAAGCCTACGGATTCCGAGCGGATTGGGTGCCGGCGTTAAAATCTGGGCGGCGTGCCGGACTTTTGTCCGAGGGAATTTTGTACGAAATTGACGGAGTCCTTCCTTTGGTATTCATAAAAAATCCGAATGGGCGGAATGCGGCGGCTGTTCTTGCGCACGAGATTTGCCATGCCGCAAGAATGGGTTTTGGCGAATCTGTTTACGACGAATGGTTTCCGCGGAATGTTGAGCCGTCGCTGTTTCGGAGAATATTTGGAAATTTTTTTAGGGACTGGAAAATCCCGTCAATATTCTTTGCGTCGGCAATGGCGGCGGTGTGCTTATTCGCGGTAGGATTGCCTCTCTGGGGGATGGTGGCAGCTGTGCCAATGGCGGCAACTATCGCGATAGAAGCGCGCAATAGGGCGGTGTTGGCGGAGGCCCGCAAAAAGCTTGCAGAGGCGGGGCTCGCGCCCCTTCCGATTTTATTTAGAATGGACGATGAGGAAATATTCTCGATTGCAAAGTCTGAAAGCCCGAAGGAATGGGTGAGTCGCGCGGCGGAAAAGTCGCTGCGCTGGAAAATTTTTTTGGCGAGATTTTCGGCTTAGTTATCAAGCGGTTCTGGCTAACAAACGGTTTTAGTCTCAGCCGTTTTTAATTGCGAAAAATTTGGGAAAAATGCGCTAAAAAATAATATTTTAAAATCTATAGAGGCGCAAAAATATGGCGGGTATTGCGAAAAATCACGGGCGCGCCCGTTTTATATCGGCACTTCTTATTCAATAGGCTCTTCCCGGAGCATCGCAATTTTATCAAAAACTTCGCGCGCGGAAGCGGGGCGGGCTGACGGTGAATGTTGCATCATCTGGGAGACGAGGGCTGGAAGCGGAGGCTCTGAGAGCTTTCGGAGCTCGCGTTCGGCGGAAGAGCTGTCTGACAGTATTGCTTTTAAAGTTTGGGTAAAATTTTTTTGAGCATATCTGCGATTCCCCGTAAGGCATTCGTATGCCACGCAACCAAGCGAGAATAAATCGCATGCCGGCGAAACATCAGTGGAGTCTTTTGCCTGCTCGGGCGACATATACGGCGCGCTTCCGAATACCGCGCCCGAAGGTTCGCCAATATTTGGGAACTTCGCTGCGCCAAAGTCCCCCAATACCGCCGAGCCGTCTTGCAAAATGAAAATATTGTCGGGCTTTACGTCGCGGTGGACAATGCCTAAGCCGTGGAGAGCCGCGAGGCCTGCAAGCGTTCCCCTAAGCATTTTTACTGTTTGCGCCTGTGTTAGCCGCCGCTTGTTTTTTATAAATTTTGCAAGCGTTCCTCGCGCCGCGTATTTTGTTGCGACATACGCGTCTGCCGCCTCAGATATGCCAAAGGACAATATTTCGGCTAATCCCGGAGATTTTATATTTTTTATGATTTCTGCGGAGAGCAATAATTTTTCGGCTTCGCTTGAATTGCGCGGCGCCGATTTTAATATTGCAAAATCCCCGTTTGAATCCGCGGCAAGCCAAACCTCGCAATCTCCGGAAAGTTTTACGGGTTTTAGGAGTTCGAGAGAGCCGATAATCTCGCCGCGGAAAAGGCGTGGCATAAGGCTATTCGTACTTTGGGAGCTCTAAGCCCATTATGTTTGCGTCTTCGGCGAACGACGGTTTGTTGCATAGGCTGAAATCGCCCGATACGGAGCCGTCTTGGGCAATGGAGCGCGTATTCCATTTTAAGAGCGGGCTTGTCTGGTACTCGCCGTCTTTTAACGGAAGGACTTCCGATATATCGACGATTTTTCTTGAGCCGTCGGGCAGGCGCATTGTATGTACAATGCAGTTTATCGCCGAAGCAACCTGCATTCTAACCGCGTTTAGCGGGAGCTCCACGCCGCTTAGAATTGCGCAAGTTTCCATTCTTCTAAGAGCGTCCACGGGCGAGTTTGCATGGATAGTTGACATCGAGCCAGAATGGCCCGTATTCATCGCCTGCAACAAGTCGAGCGCCTCACCGCCGCGGATTTCCCCGATTACCAGCCTGTCGGGGCGCATTCTAAGAGATGCAATTACGAGGTCTCTTATGGAAAATTCGCCTTCGCCGTTTTTATCGGGTTTGCGGGTTTCAAAATAGACGCAGTGGCGCTGTTGAAGTTGGAGTTCGCTTGCGTCCTCCAACACGAGAATGCGGTCGCCGTCAGGAATGAGCCCGCTTATTGCATTTAGGACGGAAGTTTTGCCCGACGAAGTTCCGCCCGATACGAGCACGTTCTTGCGCAGCTTTACAATGGCGTTTAGCAATAGGACGCCGTCGTGCGGTATGCTCGAAAGCTTTTCAAGCTTTTCGAGAGTGAGCATATCCTTCTTAAATTTTCTAATGGAGATAATTGTGCCGCAGCGGCTGATTGGAGGGATTGTGACATGCACGCGGGAGCCGTCGGGGAGCCTTGCGTCGAGGTCCGGGTGGCGCTCGTCGAGGATTCTGTCGACTGATTTTGCGATATTGACAGCCGCCGCCATAAGTTGCGCTTCGCTCGCAAACTTTGCGTTGGTGAGCTCGAGTTTGCCTGAACGCTCAACATATATTTGTCCAGCGCCGTTTATGAGGATTTCCGACACGCCGTCGTCCGCGAGAAAGTCTCTTACCGGGGCGAGAAACAGCACGAGAAAGTCGTTGTTTGAATTCATTTTTGTTTCTTTTCGGTTGTGGATTCGCGTTTGTATGCGAATCCGGTAGAGTTTGTTGAAATTTTCCAGACGAGCATTGTCATTTCTTCTTTTCCGCGCTTGAAAGTAAGAATTACTTTGGGATCCAGACTTTCGTCGAGGGTAATTTTATTTTGCGGAGTCCAGCCCTGGTTGAGCGACCAAGACTCCAGTTGCGCGCGCGAGGAAACAAAATTTGCGTTTACCATCCCCGAATACTCCCACCCTTCTTTTGCGCCCGGAGTTGCGAAGGCGGCGTTTGGAAGCCTTAGCGGGTTTGGGCTATCGTAAACCCCAACATTCTTCTTCGGCGTGGAGTTCGCGGCTTTTCCGCCGCCTGCGGGTGGGGCGGAAGACAGGGCCTCCGCCGTAAGCAGCGCCGCGATTCCGATTGCGAAAGTCGCCAAAAAAGCTGTGAGGCACAATTTCATTTATTGGATTTGCTCCACTCTTCGTACTTTTTGTAGCGTTTGTAAAACTCGATTTTTTTTGGCTGTTTTTCCGGAGTTTTCGTATCGTCTGTATGCTTTGGATCTTTTAACAGAGACAATTCCCATTTTTTGGGGTATTCGTCCTCCTTCCCCTCAAATTTCCAGATATCTTTGTCGGCAATGAGGCTTGAATGCCAATGCCTCTTTGCCGCCGAAGAGCCTTTTGTCCGCATTACGATGGCGAGGGTGTAGTCGTTGCCGTAGCGCGAAGATGTCACGGAAAATTCGGGGATAAGCGGCGACGGGGCGTTTTCGCCCCTTGTGGTGTATGGGGCGTTTATTAAGTTTTCCAAGTATTCGGGGGTGGATTGAAGTATGCCAACTTTCGAGCCGATAAATTGAAGGTAGGAATGTTCGTCGACAAGGCTTCTTTGCGTGGAGTCGTACACGGCGGTAGCGCGCGGAAAAAGTTTTGTGAGTGAGATCATTGCGGGTGTGCGCACCGAGAATCTGTTTCCTGCCATCATGACACTCCAATGGTTGGCGGAGCGGAGGTTTATTGTGTCGAGCGATTTTTCCCCTACCCAAACGATTCCGCCCAAAGCCGCCATATAAACGGGCAGAACCATTACGAACTCCATCAGCACCGAGCCTCTTGTCGAATTGAAAAGCCTTTTCATATTAGTGCCCTAAGTACGAGCTTAACTTAGCCCAGTCGAGTTTCCCGTCTTTTGATTTGTCGTCCTTAACAAGGCCTCCGGGGGCTTTTAAATTTTCCCAGTCCGGCAGATTTTTCTTGTCAACTTTTTTGCCGTCTTTGTCTGTCCAGTTGTCCTTGTCGAGCATGACTGTTTTGAGTATGTTTCCGCCGGCGAGCGGATCCGGGGCGAAAGTCTGGGCGGCGGAGAGCCCTGCGCACAGATCCCATGCGTGCCTTACTGGGAGGAATACGGCGTCCCAGTCGGTCTCGATAAGATTCCAAGTTTTTTCCTTATCCGCCATTACATATCCCACAGTGTAGTCGGAACTATTTAATTTTTTTTCGGGGTCGGAATCGTATTGCTTGTATGCGGCGCGCGCAGAGGCTATTGCGCACATGTATTCCGGCCTATTTCCGCCTGCTGCGCTCGGATTGAAGGCCGACAGTATCCCGGGAGCCGTCATTGAACGCCCGTCGGGGGTGAAGGCCGAGAGCGGATTCGGCACTTTGCGCGCTATCGCAACGGTAATCGAGCCCGATTTCCCAAAAAATTCGGGCAGGAGTATTACCGGTTCGGCGGGCATTACGAGCAGCCCTATCGGCAAGCCTTCCTTTATAATTTTAAAGAAGCTGTCGTACCCGTGGTATTCGGGGTGGCCTCTTTTGTATGCGCCACCGGGCGTAATTGGCGGAAGGTGCAGTGAAATTTCTTCGATCTGAACGTGGACCCATCTTGTCCAAAACCAGTCCCATTTCGCGTGCAAGTGTGTCTTGGTCTGCTTATATACGCGCCAAAATCCGAGGGGGCCCTTGCGGACAATCCAGTCGTCGGTTCCGGGGCCGAAAACTTTCTTGGGCGAAAAGTCTTCCAAGGTTGGATCGGCAAATGAGATGAAGGCTTTTTCGTTGTCGTCGGTTCCGGGCATAAAGAAGAAGCTTAGCTTTTCGTTTCCGGTTGTGACGTTCACGATGAAATCGTCTTTGCATTCCATCATGTTGGCGACTGCGACCTGCCGCGCAGTTTCCTTTATTTTTTTTGGGTATTCGTCGTACAGGTCTTTTAGCTTTTTCGTCATTTTTGCTATCGCGTAGCTGTACTTATAGATTTTGGGGAGGTTTGCCAATACGCCTTTGCCCTGGGCGTTTGCGCCAATTACATGCACCATTTGCGATGGGAGCATGCGGCTTAGAAAATTTTGACCGTTGAAATCTTTGGCAACAAATGGAATGCCTACGCCGCATCCGGTCAGGTTCAATATGATGCCGCTTACAAGCACGTCCGTGCCGCAATTATAGTTTACGCCCGGATCGTGCATATGGCACGGGGCGTTGCATTTTTTGCAATTGTTTAAGTCTTCGATGAACTGCTTGATTACATATTCGCAGAACATATCCATTGCGGCGTCGAGCGAGCGCTTTTGGAGATCGACGTATGTCCAAGCCATAGCCTTATTGACGGTTGCCATGCGGCTTAGGTAGTCGGCCTGGACGACGGCCGCAGAGTACGCTGCGGCGTCTGCGGCATTTTGCAGCTCTATCTTATTCCTTACAACTTCGCCGATTCCATAAATGCCGACAAAGAGAATGCATACAGGAAGCATGAACGCGAGGGTGATGGCGAGCGCCGCCCCATCCGAGTCGCGGCAAAGGCTGCCGCACTTGGACATAAAAACATTCAGAATGCCTGGTGATTTTTTCATTCCAAAGCTATGGGGTATTTTAGCGTGGAGTATGGAATCGCAACCGCGCTTGTGGAAGTTAAAGTTATGTATGGAAGTTTAAGCTTTTCCTTTTTGTCCCCGCCGTCGAGCTCGATTTCGTTGGAGTAATCCAAAAGCGCGGGATTGAGGGCGTATTCCTGCTTGTCGAGCGACTCCGCCCATTTTTGCTCGTCTTTTGATTTATCCTCTTTTGCAAAAAAACTAATGAGCCTGCCGGCAACGGGGACTGTCAAAAGCGCCTTGAATTTTACCGTGCAGATTACGCCGCGCGGGTCGAGGTTTGTCATGGAAATATCGACGTCAACCTGTTGGTCGAGAAATTTTGTGTTTGGCAGCCAGCCCCAGCCGTCGAGCTTTGAATATTCGTCTTTTGCCCTGTCTTTTGCGTCCTTGGAGTCTGTGGGCGATGCCGATACGACTGCAAGAATGCGCTTTACGACTTTTTCAGCCTTGCTCTTTCGTTGAAACACATTTTCCGTCATAGCCGAACGCGCGCCCATATACGCCGAATAGTGCACTACTTGCCACGCAATCATTATGTATGAAAACTGCACCGCAAAAAGAAACAAAACCATCAGTATTGGAAAGCACAGTACGAATTCCAAGAGGACTGCTCCGCTTTCTGATTTTGCAGATTTTATCATTTTACATGGCGTCGGCCGATGCGAGCGCGGCCAACAGTTGCAGTGAAAGGTTTATGAATAATCCCGCAGCGATTGCAACGCCGAACGGAACTCTGCATGCCTCGGAATCCGGGGGCGGTAGCGACTTTTTGCCTTTTTCCCTATCATACCGGAAGTCTAACAGACACCTTGCGTAGTGTTTTAGGCGCGCGGGGTTTACCGCCTTGAAAGCGAGCATTCCCAGCGCGAGAATCAGCCCCGCGAACGATATTAGCAGGATCAAGTTGAGAGTATTTCCGGGGCCTGCGATTATGCCCGATGCAAATAACATTTTTACGTCGCCCGCGCCTGCCGCCCTCAGAAAAAACGGCAGCAGCAAAAACAGCGCGCACAGACAGCCTGTGATTATTGATGCAAGAAAATAATCCGCGCCGACACCGAGCGCAATCGCAGACATAACTGCAGCGCCCCCGAGCGTTGCGGCGTTGGGGAGCTTGCGGGTGCGGTAGTCCTTGACGCCAAGGTAAATCAACCACGGAGTCGCCAAGACGAATTTTGCGATAATCAACGATTCCATTTCCACAAAAAAACGGGACTGGCGAAAGACGCGCAAATCCCGTTTCGATATTACGGATTAAAATCTATACCCAAACGGGCGAATATATTGCGAACAACTGGGCTATTGGTCGTAGTTGTGCATGCCCTTGCGGTGTTCTTCGGCGCTCTTGACGTCTTTTTCCGCCTGGGTTTTGATATCTTTTTGCGCACTTACTGCGGCCTTTGCGTCGCTCATAGAGCGGGTTGCAACGTTCATTTCGGAGGATACGTTTTTGCCGAGCATTATTACGGCAACCACTACTGCTGCCGCAATCAGCACTGCTATAATAACGTATTCCATCATTACGGCGCGTTTTCTTTTTACGGGGACGTTCATTTTATATCTCCTTTCGATAAAATCGTTATGTTGAGTATTAAAAGCGGAAATTTTCCCATATTTGTCAAGCTTTCTATTGATTGATGCGAATGATGTTTGGGGGAACCAGGCGGGGGGAATTTCGAAAATAAAAGTTTACGGATACTTTTTTATGCATTTGAGATTTTTACTGCCGATATTTCTATTACTAAAAGTGGAGTAAAAGATTATTTTCTAAGAAATTTATTTTTTAAAGTATTTGCAAGTTTCGGCAAAATTTTTCTCGGTATGCACAGTAGTGGAGGGCGAATGCCGTTTAGTTTGAAAGCGTTAATTATTTCCAAGTTGCTTCTTATATATCCAGATAACTTTGTGCTTACTCCGCCTGCGCGTTGGTTGACCATAAGTTTGTCTATGAAAGCACCGGTAATTTTATTCTTTTCAATAAACCTCATCATCAATTCGAAATCGGCCGCTATTTTTAAGTCTGTGCGATAGTATCCGAATTTTTCGAAAAATTTTTTATAGGTGTAGAATGTTGGGTGGGCGGGGTGCCACCCTTTTAAGAAAGCGCCGTCTTTGTATTTCCCCGAATTTGATTCTCTCAAAATTTTTGAGGTGTTTTTGCTATCCACGAGGTTCAATCGTCCATAGACGCAATCCGCGCCTAATGTTATGATGGTTTCGGAAACCTTTTCTATTACATCGTTCGACGCGAGCATGTCGTCAGAATTGAGAGTGCCTACAATATCGCCTGAGGCGGCCTTTATGCCTTTGTTCATTGCGTCGTAAATGCCGCAGTCGGGTTCTGATATCCACTTCATTCGCCCTTCAAAGCGCGGTTCGAAGGCCTTTACTATATCCATAGTCCGGTCTTTTGAGGCGCCGTCCACAACAATGTATTCAATATCTCCGTAAGTTTGCGCGAGGACGCTTTCCATTGTATCGGCAATGGTTTCTGCGCTGTTGAATGCCGCGGTGATTATCGATATTTTCATTCGCAAATTGGTAATTTACGGCCTAAACGTCCACTCTTCAATTCTAAAAGAGCAGGGGAGAAATATTCTTTTTATGCCATAAGATTTTTTTTCATGTTGGGTTAAAGTATGCTTATCACTTATAGTTTTGCAAGAAGGCATATGCCTAATTTTCGGAATTTTTGTTTTGTTGGTTAAGGAGAATTTTTACTATTTAGGAAGCAGTCAAAGATTCGGTATGGACGTAGAATAATTTATTGCGCTAAGATGTATCGCAATTGCGGGAATGCCAATATATTTTCCAATAGTGCGAAGCAAGACATGAGTATACTATCACTCCTTATCCGCTTGCCATCGAATGCTAATGATGTGCCTAATGCGGACTTCGGAACAGTATTTTTATTCTGTGCGGCAAGGTTCCGAAATATACCATTGGCTGCTTCAAACGGGAAATTTCCCATGCGGCTCTTATCCGAGCCGGGCAAAATTTTCTGTAATAAGCATGGCGGAATCGAGTACCGCCCGTATCTTTATTTCCGCGCCGAAGGGGGCGAGCGCGCTTTCGACAGCCTCCATACAAATTCCACTACAGTCTATTTTACCCGATACGAGCGAGATAATCTTGGGTTCTTCGCGGGCGGGCAATGTTGCGCTTTCACCGGCTTTCAGTCGAAGGCGAATAATTTTAAAATTTTTGTAATCGCATAGAATGCGTGTCGGAGTTTCATTTTCGGAGAGCGGCTCGACTATAGGATTGTCGAAGTTGACTGAGTCTATCGCTTCGGCTATGTGCAGCGCGCGAGACTTCCCGTCGGAGTCCGTCCTATCCCAATCGTAAAGGCGGTATGTGCTGTCGGAATTTTCCTGAATTTCCAATGCGATGTTGTCGGCGCCGAGCGAGTGGACAGTGCCTTCGCGCACGAACATAAAGTCGCCCACGTGAGAGTCGCGGAATTCGAGAAGTTTTTCGACATTTTTTGCGGATATGGCCTCTTTTATGTCATTCGGCTCGACACCAGGCTTTAACCCCGCAATGAAGCGGGATCTTACGCCGCAGTCCAAAAGATACCAAGCCTCGTTTTTGCGGGGAAGCCCGTATTTCTTTTCCGAAGCTTCGTTTGGGTGGACTTGCAGGGAGAGCCTTTGCCTTGCGTCGAGGAGCTTGACAATTATCGGGAAAAATTTTTGGGGATTCCATCCGAGGCCTATTACATCGGAGGGATATTTTTCAATGAGTTGCCTTAGCGTGTAGCCGTCAAACTCTCCTCCCGAGACTACAGACGATTTTTTGGGGGAATCGCAAATCTCGAGAGATTCTCCTATTCTGACCCCTTTGGGGATAATCCTCTCGAAAAGCGTCTTAAAGGAACGTCCGCCCCAGATTCGTTCCTCGTATATGGGCTTGAATTTAAGCAGGTTCATTTTTTTATTAATGGGGCTGTATTAAATTGACACAGTATGTCGCGGCGGCCGGTTGTCAACGGTATTTGGGGGTATGGGGTGCGTTATTTTTTCATTTGTTAAAATATCAATGCGAACTTTTTATTATAGTCCGGCGATGGTTTATTGGCATGTTTGTAAGAGTAAAATTAATGGGTATGTTATGAATCTTGCCGCATTTCCTAAATGTGATAGATTCAGAGAGTCTTATTCTCACCATACCGTCACCCTATGGACTGTTATATGCGATTAAAAAGGCATTTCCAGTTTATTCTAAAAACTGTTGCGACACACTCAGGCGGAATGGGGCATTGGTTTTTTGCCTATGAGTGATACGTGTTGTTTCCTATTTGCGCGAGATGCTTTTCTTTGAAAAATTCAGCGGTAAAATTTTTTTTTCAAAAACGCAGTTAAACGATTCCGCGTATTTTATCCATTCGGAATCTGGCATATCATTGCTTTGGCATACAGCTATATTATCCATTGCCTAAATCGTTCCGGAATCGACAAATATATTCTGGCCGGTTATGGATTGCGCCGAATCGGATAGAAGGAAGTCCACAGTCGCCGCAACTGATTCAACGCTCGTCTGGGATTTTAGAGAAGTGCGGTTAAAAATTTTGCGCTTTTGCTCCGGAGTTAGCGATGCGCTCATAGAGGTTTCCATAAATCCCGCGACAACCGCGTTTGAGCGAATGCCCCTTATTCCCCATTCGCGCGATATATTTTTTGAAAATGCCTCGATTGCGCCTTTTGTCGAGGCGTACATCGACAGCCCCTTGTATCCTGTATGGACGCTTATTGATGAAATATGGACAATAGCGCCTTTCGTATTGTGGAGAATGAAGTTCCTGATGGCGTATTTTGCCATAATCATGGGCGAGAATACGTTTACCTTGTACATTTCCAAGAGCGGCGGCATTTTTATATTTGTTGCGATGTCGTCGTATGCGATTGCCGCGTTGTTTACATATCCGTGCAGGGGGGTGCCCATGCCGACAAAGTCTTTGAAAATATTTTTTAATATGCCGTCGGTGTCGGACAAATCGAATTGCAATAATTTTAATTTTCCGGGGAAGTCGCCGTCGAGTTTTTTGAGCTCTCCGGAGAGCGTGCGGCTTATGCCATATACCGTATTTCCTCCTGAGAGGATTTTTTTTGCAATCTCGCAGCCGAGCCCCCGGGAAATTCCCGTTATCAAAATATTCTTCATGGTTTTCTCGATAGTTTTCCCGTATTGGTGGATTTTAAAGTTTCTACGAATTTTATTATGCGGGGTATTTTGAACGCTTGCAAGCGGTTTGAAAGGCGCTTTCTAATGGAGGTTTCGTCGAGTTCCCCCGATTCGGATACGATTTCCGCGCAGATTATATTTCCGAGTATGCTGTTTTTCTTTGCAAATACGCGCGCTGCCCGAATGCCGTCAATTTCCATTAGAGCCTGCTCGACTTCGTTTGGGTTTACGTTGTATCCCCCGACATTTATTATTTCGTTTTTTCTGGATAAAAATTTAAAAGAGAGGGGATTTTCTGAAATAATTTCAACGCAGTCTCCGGTATTGTACCATTCTCCCGACAATGCGATGTTTTCCGACTTCCCCGCGAGAGATTTATGTATCCATAATTCGCCGTCCTTAATTTGCAGGAGTTTTTTTGTATTTTCGTCCGGAGTGAATATATCTCCTTTGGAAGCCAAAACGCTCCCCATTTCAGTGGAGGCATAAATGTTGTGGATGCGTGCCGCAGGAAAGGCTTTCGAAAGTTTTTCCATTGCGCGCGCGTCGAACTTTTCCCCGCCCGATGTAATTGCGCGCACAGATTGAATCGGTCTGTCGGGGGCGGGCAACATTCTAAAAAATGTCGGCGTTGCCGAGATATGGGTGATTGCCTCTTTCTGTATAGTTTCTATTAGCGTTTTTGCGGGAAGCCCGAATAGGCGGACTATCGTGTTTGCGTTAAATAGGGCTTGGAAGAATACCTGCAACCCTGCGATGTGTGTTGGATTGTAGGCAAATCCCCATACGTCGTCAGAGTGTTTTGGGGAAATCTTTGCTTGCCTTGCCAAAGATTTCAAAGAGTGCGATATGCGTTTGGGGATTCCGGTAGTTCCGGAGGTAAAGAGCGTGCAAGTCCATGAGCTTGCGCCTGCCTTTACAAGGCTTAAAAATTCTTCAAAAGATTTTATTTCTGGAATGGTTACATTATTTTTTTGAAGGAAGCCGCCGTTGCCGCAAAGTTCTTTTATTTCGGATTCGGAGAGGTCGGAGTCGAGCAGTACAATGGGGGTTTGGGATATGAGGGAGGCTGAGATGTATAGGAAGTATTCGTATATTGAATTTTTTTTGCACAAGACGGAGATTTCGCTTATGCCCGATAGGTCTGAAAAGAAGCGTTTATACGATATTTTTTTATTATCCAAATCGTCGATATAAAAAAGCTTTTCTATATTCATTTGGATATTTTCTCCAAAATATCGGATATTTTAAATACAATGCCGTCTTCAAAAATATCGACATCGAACTCAGCCTCAATCCTTGCTGTCAATTCGGCAAAGTCCGGCGAGTCAAAGCCAGAGTCTCTTTTTATATCTGCGTTTGCCAATATTTTTATTATAATATTTGTTATTCCTATTGGGTTGTCTGATTCTCTTTTTTTGTAGCATACGCATGTTTTATTTGTCAAACGTTTTGCGAATTGGCTTGGTCAACAGGTAATACTTTTAGCGGCTTTTACATTATGAAATGAAATAATTGCAATGTTGCCTGCATAGGAAAAATGAACTCATGGCGGCATGCGGGGGGGGGACTTTTATACTAAATTATAGTTGGCGTGCTTGCCGCGGGTTAGGGAACTTTTGATGAAAGTGTACGGTTTTAGTTTTGCGCGATTTTCTGTTCTATTGCGGTTTGCGCCAGAGGCTGTTGAATAATTTTGCAAGCACTTCAAAATATAAATGGAAAAACGGGCGAGGTTGGGCGGCGACTCGTAAAAATTTGTTTATATTATAAATTTTGTTTGCGCATCGGCGGGATTTTGTTCTATTTTGACTTTGGCTATTTTATTGATACATATGAAAAACGGGGTGACTGAATTTAGCGAGGAGTCGCATTTAAAGGGGAACAGGTATTTTAGGGTGGTGCACGGCAAGACCGACAAGTCTCATTGCGTCGGCCTGCATAGGCACGATTTTGTCGAGATTTTATGGATTAGGTCGGGCGAGGGAATGTTGATTTCAGGCGGGAAGGAAAGGTATTTTAACAAGCATTTGCTGTTTATATCCCGCCCGAACGAAGTCCATGTTATAGAGCCTTCGCGCAATTCTACGATAGATTTCTCGTACGTTGCGATAACCAAGGACGTGCTCGCGCGCTTTACTCGCGACGTATTGTCTGAGGAGGACGAATTTTTTAGGGAAAAGTTCGGCGGAATGTCTCTAAAATTGTCGTCGTTTGAGACTGCGTATCTCGACCGCGCCGCGTCGGAGCTGGTATGGCAGAACGACTCACTCATGGCGATTTACAGGTTTTTGATAAATTTGTATTGGCAGATAAAAAACGTATTTGCGTCCGCGTTGCCCGGCAATATGCCTGAATGGCTCTCCGACGCATGCCAGCGCATACGCAATCCCGAAAATCTCGCGCTTGGGCTGGAAAAGTTCCGCGAAATATGCGGCAAGGATATGTCGTACATAAACCGCGCAATGCGCAAGTATTTGAATTGCACCCCTACCGAATACATAAACGGCGCGCGCCTGAGATACGCCAAGTGGCTGCTTGCGACTTCGTCGTTTTCGACGGGCGAAATATCTGAAATATGCGGATTTTCCGACTTGCCGTACTTCTGCCGCAAGTTCAAGGAGGCATTCGATTCCACTCCGAGCGATTATAGGAGCGAGTATTCGCAAATACCGATAACGTAAGCCATTTGATGTGCGATAAACTATAAAATGAAGAAACTTTGAAAAGAAACTGAGCGTTTTTTATAAGACTATAAATTAAGGAGGATAGAATTTTGAAAATAATGGGGAAATACAGGCGCGTACTGATATGGGTATGCGTATTGGCCGCGGTTGGAATCGGGGCGTATTATTATTTTGCCGGCGAGGCGTCCGCCCCCGTTGTGTACCGGACTGCCGACGTCGAAAAGCGCGATATGGTGCTGACGATAGATGCCACGGGCACGGTTGAGCCCGAGGAACTTGTCAATGTCGGCGCGCGCGTGTCTGGCGAAATAGTTTCTTTTGGGAAGGACAACGCCGGCAAAGAGGTTGACTATGGTTCCGAGATATCTGAGGGAACGGTTATTGCGCTGATTGACGACGAAATCCAGAAGTCCAACCTTCTTCAGGCGGAGGCGAATCTTGAAAAGGCGAAGGCGTCGCAGAAGCAGGCGCAGGCGAACCTTAAAGTTGCGGAGGCCAATTTGAGGCAGGCGGAGAGAAACTGGAAGCGCGCAAAGGCGCTTGGTGTTTCGGAGGCGCTTTCGCAGGCTTCGTACGACTCGTACCTGTCGGCGTGGGAGCAGACTTCGGCGCAGATAGACGTCGCGCGCGCGCAAATATTGCAGGCCGACGCGGAAGTAGTTTCTTGCGAGGCCGACGTAAAGCTCGCGCGGCGCAACCTTTCGTACTGCGTTATAACTGCGCCGGTTGACGGTGTTGTAATCGACAGAATAGTTAGCGTTGGGCAGACGGTCGTATCGAGCATGAACGCAAGCTCTCTATTTTTGATAGCAAAGGATTTAAAGCGAATGGAAGTCTGGGCTTCCGTAAATGAGGCCGACATTGGCAGCATTTTCAAGGGGCAGGACGTTGAATTTACCGTGGACGCTTTCCCCGGCGAGAAGTTCTTTGGGAAAGTCAACAAGGTTAGGCTGAATGCAACAATGTCGCAAAATGTCGTGACTTACATAGTCGAGGTTTCGACCGACAATTCCAGCGGGAAACTCTTGCCGTATCTTACCGCCAACTTAAGCTTCATAGTAAAACAGAGCAAGGGGGTATTGACTGTCCCGAATTCCGCATTGCGGTGGGTGCCGGACGTTTCGATGCTTGCAGAAGGCGTAAACACAGAAATTCCCGAAGGCAAGAGATTGGTTTGGGTGCAAGCTCCTGAAAACAAGGTAAAGCCAATAGCTGTCTCGATAGGCATAAACGATGGCGCGTATTCCGAGGTTTCGTCGCCCGAAATAAAAGAAGGCATGAAAGTCATAACGGGCGGGGAGATTGCAAAGGGCAAGACTACTTCGCAAAATCCTTTTATGCCTAAGATGCCGCAACGCAAAAAACGATAGGGCCGGGCGATGGGGCTTATTGAGCTAAAAGACATTCACAAGACCTATGTCATGGGCGACATAAAATTGCCCGTGCTAAAAGGCATAACATTGTCCGTAGAAAAGGGCGACATGGTTGCCTTGACCGGCGCGTCAGGCTCGGGCAAGAGCACTTTGATGAACATACTTGGCTGCCTGGACAGGCCGACTTCCGGAGAGTACTGGCTTGACGGCGAGGAAATATCTAAGCTCTCCAACGACGGCCGCGCGGACGTGCGCAACAGAAAAATAGGCTTTGTATTTCAGAATTTTAATTTGCTGCCGCGTACTTCGGCGCTTGAAAACGTAATAATGCCCCTTGGGTACACGGCGAGCCACCTTTCGGAAAAGCAGATGGTGGAACGCGGCAAGTTGATGCTCGAAAGGGTTGGGCTTGCCGACAGAATGGACCACGAGCCGTCGCGGCTGTCCGGCGGGCAGCAGCAGAGAGTTGCGATAGCGCGCGCGCTTGTTAACAATCCGCGCATATTGTTTGCTGACGAGCCCACGGGAAATCTCGACACAAAAATGAGCGATGAGATTCTAAGGATATTTAATGAGATAAACGCTTCGGAAGGTGTGACGATAGTGCTTGTCACGCATGAAATGGACGTCGCAAACAGCGCCAAACGCATAGTTCGGCTCGTGGACGGGGAAATATCCGACGATACGGTGATAAGGAAATGAAAAGGTTTCGCGTATTAAAGTGGGCGCTTAAATCAATAGCCCGAAATCCGACCAGGACGTTCTTGACGACGCTCGGCATAGTCATAGGCATAGCGGCGGTCATCGCGGTTATAGAGATAGGCAACGGCGCGCAAGTTGCGCTCGAAAACAATTTCTCGGAGATGGGTGTAAATACGATTCGAGTGTGGCCGGGGCCAGTGACGAGAAGCGGCATAAACAGCGGCTCGGGCTCTTGGGCGACGCTGACTGTCGCGGATACCCAGGCGATAAAGAAGGATTGCCCGACTGTCACCGCGATATCTCCGCAAATTTCAGTCCGCGGACAAATAATATACGGCAACAAGAACTGGCGCCCGTTCAGCATAAGCGGCGGCAACGAGGATTTTCTGGAAATCTCGAGCTGGAAGGTAGAAGACGGCGAGCCCATATCGGCATTCCACGTAAAGCGCGCGGCGAAAGTCTGCCTTGTGGGGCAAACGATAGTGCGCGAGCTCTACGACGGGGCGAACCCCGTTGGCAAAGATCTGCGCATACAAAATGTGGTATTCAAAGTAATAGGTGTGCTGAAATCCCGCGGAGCGAACATGATGGGTATGGATATGGACGACTGCGTGATATTGCCGTGGACTACAATGAAAGCGAGGCTAAAAGGCGCGGGGCAGACTTCTCTTAGCGCGGTCGGTACTACGACCGACACGTCCACAAGCACGACAACTTCAGCGTCCGACGTCTATACGAGCGGCGTAAGCCTGTATCCGCAGGCGTACAATACGATTCCGCCCGTTAGGTTTGCGAACATAGACAGCATGATAATGTCGGTAGCCCACCCCGACGACGTAAACGAGACCATAGAAAAAGTCCGCGGGGTGTTGCGGGAAATGCACAAGCTCAACGAGGGCGACGACGACGATTTCCGAATAAGGTCGATGGCGGAGTTTGCGGATATGCTCAAAAGGCAGACAGAGAGCGTGACGAACCTGCTGATGTGCGTTGCGTTTGTGTCGCTGCTTGTCGGCGGGGTCGGGATTATGAACATAATGCTTGTCTCGGTGACGGAGCGTACGAGGGAAATCGGGCTTAGAATGGCGGTCGGGGCGCGCGCGCGCGACATACTCCGGCAATTTTTGGTGGAGTCGATAGTAATCTGCATACTGGGCGGAATAATAGGCATAGCGCTCGGGCATGGGCTTTCGGTTTTGATGGCGGCAAAAATGGGCTGGCATACGGCGATGTCGTACTATGCTATATGCCTGTCGGTTGGGGTTTCCGCGATAGTTGGGGTGATTTTCGGGTACTATCCCGCATGGAAGGCGGCGCGGCTGGATCCGATAGAGGCGTTGAGGTATGAGTAAAAAGAAAAATATGAAAGCAAACGCAATTTTTGCATTGATTGCGGCGATGGCGGCGGGTTTGAGCGGCTGCATGGTGGGCCCTGATTTTGAGACGCCGGAGGCCGATATGCCCGAGAAGTGGAGCAACGAGGCCGATGCCAAAAGCATAACGGACATAGGCGTTCCGCGCAAAATGACACCCGAGGAACTTGCCACTTGGTGGGAGATATTTGACGACCCTGTGCTGACGTCGCTTATAAAGCGCTCTTTTGAGGGGAATTTGTCGATACGCATTGCGGCGGAGCGCATAGCGCAGGCGAGGGCGACTCTTGGAGTGACGCAGAGCGGATTTTTCCCGAGCGTGGACGTAAACGCCGGAATGTCTGAGAACGGGCACCCGATAGACGTGACGTCAACGTCTTACGGAATGGGCGCGACGGCGGCTTGGGAGATAGACGTATTTGGCGGAGTCAGGCGCGGGATAGAGTCCGCCGCTGCTGACTACAATGCGGCGATTGCCAACAAGGCGGCGGCGCGCATATCCGTCGCGGCGGAGGTTGCGCAAAACTACTTTACATATAGGTGCGTGCAGCATGAGATTCTGATAACAAGAAGCAATCTCGAAACCCAGAAGGGGACTTACCGCGCAACGCTTGCGCGCCAAAAATCCGGGTTTGTGTCGAAGCTCGACACAGTCCGCGCGGCGGCGCAGGTGGACAGCACTTCGGCGCAGCTACCCGTATTGGAGAGGGAATTAAAGCTTACGAGGCATGCGCTTGAATATCTGCTGGGGTTGAAGACGGGCGCTCTTGAAAAGGAGCTTTCAGATGTCGGGCCGCTGCCGGCGCTGGAAAAGTATATTCCGATATCTGTGCCGGCCGAGTTGCTTGAAAGGAGGCCGGACATAATAGCTGCGGAGTACAAACTGCATGCGGCAACCGCCAAGATAGGCAATGCCCGCGCTGACTACTATCCGAAGTTTTCCATAACCGGCAACATATCGTACGAGGCGCCAAAGATTGGCAACATAGTGCAAAACCAGTACGGAAGCTGGTCGGTCGGGCCGAATGTGACGTGGAACATATTTCAAGCGGGCAAGACGGTTTACAACGTAAAGCTGCAAGAGGCGCTGACCCGCGAGGCCGGCGTAAACTGGGAGGACGCAGTGCTGACGGCGATAAAGGAAGTGGAAGACGCATTGGTGTCTGCCGAAAAGGAGCGCGCGCGAATAGAGCACTTAAACCGAATGGTAGAGAATTACCGCAAGGCGTTTGAACTCTCGCGCGAGCTGTACACGCAGGGGGAGATAGAGTTTATTGACTTGCTTGAAGCGCAGAGGTCGATGCTGTCGTCGGCGCAGAACCAGGTGCTGAGCCGCAAGGATTTCATAGGGTATATAATAATGCTGTATAAGTCTCTCGGCGGCGGCTGGACTGAGGCGGACGTGGCTGACGAGCCCGAAAATTTGGAGTGGATATTTTTCGATTCCCTCGGCGACAATCCGGAGCGCACAGCGGCTGCTGAAAAGTGATGTAGTGTACCCCATTAAATCAATGTAAAACTTGGAGAATATTTTGGTTATTTAGTTGATGGTTGAATGTATAATTTTT